>JANPCB010000107.1:0-13587 GCA_031430735.1 Ferruginibacter sp.
AGCTTCTGATAAGCTGTCTTAAATCCTGCCACATGGTCGCAGGCTTCCGAAATTAAATTACTTTTTTTTGATGCATAATGGTTAATTTTATTTTAATGAAACGCTAAGGTAGTTTACCCGTAGGGTTTTGTTCAACATTGGGTTTTGTGTCCCGATAATTATCGGGATGGCTTGACAAACAAACAAAGCCAGGCTTTGGTTCGGGCTGGACAAACATCGTCGGTCATTTGTTCTTAACTTCATCAAAATATTTTCAATAAACAGTGGCCCGGGCGGGCGGAATCCCAATTCCCAACCTGTATAAATCCCTGTTCGTTGAGTGCAAGTTTAAACGTAATCAATCAAAATACTAAAAAACAGTAACATGAGAATAGCTTTTACTTTATTTGCAACATTATTACTTGCATTTTCACAAAGCACCGTTTATGGACAAAAGAAATTTGAATTAGCAGACTATGCAAAATTTATAAACATCACAGACCCGCAAATATCACCAGATGGAAAAAGCGTGGTCATTGTGGTAGCACGACCCGACTATGTTCAAAACCGTTTTAATGCCGAATTGGTTTTGGTAGATGTGGTTTCGGGTAAAAAGAGCGTACTCACACAAGACAGGTTTGCGGTTTCAAGCCCAAGGTGGTCGCCAAATGGCGAACAATTGGCTTTTATATCCAGAGTTGGGCAAGGCAAAGATGCCCTCAATCAAATCTTTTTGCTTTCTATGAAAGCTGGTGAAGCAAAGCAAATTACCAAAGCAGCCAAAGGCGTGCAACATTTTGCATGGAGCCCAAACTCCGTTGATATAGCTTATGCATCATTGAATGAACCCAAAAACAAAGCCGAAATTGAAAAAGGTTTTACAGCTTTTGAAATAACCAACAACGATATGTTTGTGGGTAGCCGACCTATGCCTTCTCATGTTTGGTTAGTAAACACAACCACTGCTGAAAACAAAAGATTGACCGATGGCGATTGGAGTTTACCGCTGGTAATTCCGCCTAGTGCACCTTCTTCTCCATTTTCGTGGTCTCCAGATGGGAAAACTATTTTGTTTGTAAAAGTAGCTACTGCCTATTCAGGTGATGGGCAAAATAGAACCATCCAGTTATTGAACGTTGCTGATGGCACTTTTAAGCCATTAACTGCAAGAACAAAATTTGAAGGATATCCAAATTTTTCGCCCGATGGAAATAAAATTTCCTATTGGTATAAAAATAGCGCTGTTAATGAAAGTATAAATGAACTATGGGTTGCAAATGCAAATGGTAGCGAAGGCAAATCAATTTCTACACAATTAAATAGAGACCTCTATTTGTCTGCATGGATACACGACAATAAAACTTTTTTAGTAGGCGGACATAATGACAATAAAACATCTATGTGGTACATGGGTTTAGATGGCAAAACTACTCCACTCGATATAGGAAATGTTGCTCCGTCTTGGGGTTTTTGGTTGGATGCAACTGTCAGCAAAACTGGTGCTATTGCTTTTACAGGCACTGAACCCAACAAACCAGTTGAATTGTATTTTATGGCATCAACCACTTCAAAATTGGTGCAATTGACGGATTACAATAGTGAAATAAGTAAGATGACATTGGGTAAAACAGAAACAATCAGATGGGAAAATGACGGTTTGAAACATTGCGGCATTGTTACCTATCCTGCCAACTATGAAAAAGGCAAAAAATACCCTTTGGTTTTAGTAATTCATGGCGGTCCAAATTCAGCTTCGGTAGAGATGTTTTCAAGATTTCCGCAAATATTAGCAAACGAAGGATACTTTGTATTTGAACCCAATTATAGAGGAAGTGATAATTTGGGTAAGGAATATAAATTATCTATTGTACAAGATGCTGGTGCAGGGCCTGGACGTGATGTAGTTGCAGGTTTAGAAAAACTAAAAGCTACTGGTATGATTGATGAGGATAAAATTGGCGTAAGCGGTTGGTCGTATGGCGGTTTTATGACGGTTTGGTTAGCGGGGCATTATGGCGGTTGGAAAGCAGCAGTTGCAGGAGCTGCAGTAACAGATTGGGTAGACCAGTATAATTTAGCCGATGGCAATGTAGCTTGGGGAGTTAGGTTAGGCGGTTCACCCTATGTAGGCGATAATATGAAAAAATATATTGCCCAATCACCCATTACCGAGGCGAAAAATATTAAAGCCCCTACCCTTATTTTGGCAAATACTGGAGATCCAAGAGTTCCTGTATCTCAATCCTACAAATTATATCATACGCTGATAGATAATGGCACGCTTACAAAATT
Organism: Ferruginibacter sp.; assembly: GCA_031430735.1. Lineage (GTDB taxonomy): Bacteria > Bacteroidota > Bacteroidia > Chitinophagales > Chitinophagaceae > Ferruginibacter. Next base: position 2,272 of record JANPCB010000107.1, read on the forward strand.
TATGGGCTGGCCAATTCCTGCCCACAATGCCACCGACCCAGTAACACAAATGGAAACGTCTAAAGCATGGTTGAATTGGTTGAATAAGTATTTGAAGTAATTGATTTGGATTGGCAAAGGCACTGTGCATAACATTGGGTGCAAGTTGGGCAGATGGAATAACAATGATCATGCAAGCATAAGCAGCAGTTCCGGGCTAGACATTCAATTTTCAGCTTTAGTTCATAACTTCAATAACAAATTTTCAAATGAGCATTTGTACCGGGCAGACGAGCAATGAATTCCCTGCCTTCGCAATAAATTGCCCGTTACCTACAAGCATAAAAGATGAACGAACAAATAGCTAATGGCATAAATAAAATACTGAATCTTCCTTCAGACTTATTGGCTCAGTTTATTACCAAATTTAAACCAGTGTCTGTAAGTAAAGGGGATTATTTTTTATCTGAAGGTAAATTATGCAAGAATATAGGGTTATTAACCAAAGGGGCATTTTATTCCTATTACCAAAAGGACGGAATTGATATTATAGAAGACTTTTGTTTAGAAGGTTGCTTTCTTGCCGACTACCCTGCTTTTATAAACAGCACTACGGCTAAGAAAAACTTTAAAGCAATAGAAGATTCCCTGCTTCTTACAATTTCAAAAATTGAATTGGACAATTTATATAAATCAGATCCTGCATACGAAAGAGCAGGACGGTTAATTGCAGAAAATCTTTTTACTGGTTGGGAATCTAAACTCAGAGATAATATTTTTTTGTCTCCATCAGAGAGGTATCTGAAACTTATAAAAACAAGGCCTGACATTTTACAACGTGTTCCACAATATCTGATAGCTTCGTTTTTAAATATCACTCCACAGTATTTAAGCCAAATCCGAAAAAAGATGATTTATTAAACTAGTTGAATGAATTTTAGTTAAAAGCTCATGAATTTTGCAGTTCAATTAAAAGCAATCATGATAAAACAAGCTTTTTTATTCATTTTACTAATTTTTTTAATCAATTTGTCAATGGCACAAAATAATATCTTATTTGAATCAGCAAGCAATCTTGCAAAAGAAATTAAAGAAGGCAAAGTCACCTCCTTACAAGTTGTTTCGGCATATATCGAACAAATTGAAAAGCAGCATAAAACGTACAACGCCATCGTACTGCTCAATAAAGAGCAAGCACTGGAAAGAGCCAAAACAGCCGATTCGGCACTTGCAAAAGGAAAAATTTGGGGGAAGCTTCATGGTGTCCCAATAACCATTAAGGACAATTACAAAACCAAAGGAATGGTAACTACATCTGGCTATTTGCCTCTAAAAAACAATGTTCCTGAAGAAGATGCAGAAATCGTAAAACTGCTACTTTCAGAAGGGGCTATCATTATTGGAAAAACCAATCTTTCTGTGTTGGCAATGGATATGCAGGCTGACAACCCGATATTTGGCAAAACCAATAACCCATGGGACATAACCCGAACAAGTGGTGGTAGCAGTGGTGGATGTGCTGCGGCCCTGGCAACAGGAATGACTCCTTTGTCGTTTGGAAATGACGTTGCTGGCTCAATTCGTTTTCCGTCTGCCTACTGTGGCGTATATGGTTTCAAACCTACCTATGGAGTAGTCTCACTAAAAGGAATTCAAACCGACCCAAAACAAAAAACAAACGGATTAAAGTCACTTGCAGTTGCTGGTCCTATGGCAAGAAATACTGACGATTTAGAACTTGCCATGCAAATTATTTCGCAAACCACCACTACAGACCAAAAACTTGTTCCACTTAGTAAATGCGCTGAAACATTTGATATTAAAAACTTGAAAATTGCATGGACAGATGAATTCGGTGCTGTGATGGTTGATGATGAAATTAAAAGAGCCATCAAAGATTATGTGAATAAGTTAGAAAGAGCTGGAGCTACTGTTGTTAAGGCAACTCCAGCATTAAACTTTTACCAGGCCTGGAAAACATGGGGTAGTATTCTCGGAATGCAAGGCGGTTATAATACTTCTAATTTTGTAAAATGGATGGGATTACCTTTTACAAAAGGGGTATTGAAAAATGTTCCTATGCATCAAAACATTGTTAAACCTACATCAGTAGAAAAGTACATGATTGCCCTTAATGTACAAGACACTATGATAACAAATATGGAAAATTTTTTGAATGAATATGATGTTTTTATTTGTCCTGTTAGTTCTGTCAAAGCATTTGAACATCATAAACCAAGTAAATCATTAGGAAATTTCAGCATCTATAACAATCCCCTTCAAGTGAATAACGAAAAAATACACTATTACATGGCTACGCAGGCATATACTACTCCATTTACGCTAACAGAAAGCCCTGTATTGTCTATGCCTATTTCATTATCCAGTGAATCTTTGCCAATTGCTGTGCAGGTTATAGGGAAAAGATACGAAGATTTCAAACTTTTAGAAATCGGAAAAGTAATAAATCGTTATACTGATAAACTTATCTTTCCATTGCAAAATATGCAGGAAAGTAATTGAGATGAAGAATGCCAGCAGGTAAAATGGGTATTTGCAAAAGCTGGGCGGGCGGAACTTGTTTTTCAACTTTTGCTTTGCACCCTTTATAAAATAATGTAATTTTAACATAAACATTTTTGATGAAGCCGTTAATTATAATTCTCCTCATACTTTTAAATTCCTGCAGCCATAAGGGGCATCATTTTTTTGAAAGTCCAGAACAATTAAATGATGGAATACAAACCGCCAATTTAAAGGAGGTTGGGATAGATGAAAGTATCATCAAATCAATGCACGATTCCATTACAGCTGGTGTCTATCCAAACATTCACAGCGTTTTAATACTACGTAATAACAAATTGGTTTATGAAAACTACTGGTCTGGTCATGATGAAAACAGGACAACAGATTTTATTGGCACAGTAAAACAAGGCCGTGATAGTTTGCATGATATACGAAGCATTACCAAAAGTATAGTAAGTGCAGCTGTGATGGTTGCCATTGACCAAGGAAAATTAAAGGATGTGAAGCAGCGTCTATTTGACTTCTTTCCTGAATTTGCAAAGTACGATACCGGCATGAAGAGAAAAATAACAGTAGAACACTTATTGAATATGAGCGCAGGTTTGTTTTGGAGAGAAGATGATAAATTCTGGTATGCTGATTCACTGAAAGTAAAGAACACTTCTTATGCTATTGATTTTATCCTGCGACAGCCACTCGTTGACACACCCGGAACAACTTTTAATTATAGTGCCGGGTGTACACAATTGCTTGTTGCCATTGTTGAAAAAGTAACCGGATTAAACATTGAAGAGTTTACAACAAGATATTTATTTGAACCAATGGGCATCACAAATTATCAATGGACAAAAGAGAAGAATGGGCTTACATGCGGCTGGGGTGGGTTAAGAATGCGATCAAGGGATTTAATGAAGTTCGGCATGCTTTACTATAATAAAGGCAATTGGAATGGAAAGCAATTAATTTCTGAAAACCTGGTGAACGAATCTTTAAAGAAACACATTTATACTGAAGAACCATATGGTTATGGCTACCAGTTTTGGACACTTGTTGATACGATACAGAACAGGATTATTAAAACCGTTGAAGCCACAGGAAATGGTGGACAAAAAATTGAAATTAATAAGCAGGAAGATTTGATACTGGTAATTACAGCGGGAAATTATTTCAAAAAGAATTTAGAGAAAACATCGTATGATGTATACCTGGATTTTGTTTATCCGTCTATTCTTAAATAACCTCAATTGAAATTGCACGACCGCACAACAAAATGTTTGCCGCAGGGCTGGCGGACGGAATAACAATCGGATATTTTATCAATTTGGCTTCATATCGGGTAGGGCGATATTAATTTAGCTATGTGCAAATCATCAACTTTTATTTATCCGCAGGATGCTGTGCATAAATTTAGCTTCAGGTTGCCGGGCTGACGAAAGTCTATTTCCCAGCCTTCGCAGACACCTGCTCGTTTTCTTTAAAAACATTAAAAAATGATTATTAATTTGAGTGTTTTAAAAACAACTATTCTATTTATTTCTCTCTTTAGTTTTTCATTGATAAAAGCCCAAGAAATTGTTTGGGATGTTGATTCTTTACATACTGCAAAGTTTTCAAAATATATGCAGCAAGATGAAAAAGAAATGATTTATGAAATAAATCGTTTGCGTTCCAATCCTCCAAAATATGCAAAAATTTATATAGAACCTCTTTTACAAAATGCCTTGCTTATTTTAAAAAAAGATGGCAAAGGAAATTCCAATTATTCTATTATAACAAGCTTCACCGATAATAAAATAAGTAAGAGAGATACAATTTGGCATTTTGCAAACGAAGAAGAAGTAAAAGCCTTGCAAACACTCTATGATACGCTGATGAAGTTGAAGCCACTTTCAATTTTAAAACCAGATGAAGGTATTTATAAAGCTTGCATAAAACACGCAAAAGACCAAGCACCAACTGGTACAGTTAATCATCAAGGAGTTGATGGTTCTTGGCCTTGGGAAAGAATTATAAAATTCTCTCCTAAAATGTCTGTAGGGAATGAAAATATTGCTTACAATAGTGGTGGTTCTTTTAAAACAATTGTTTTACAACTATTGATTGATGCTGGTATTAGTGACTACGGTCATCGATATAATATGCTTGATGCGGGTTGGACACATATTGCCTGTTATGCCACACGACCACCAATAATGAAAGCAAAATGGTGGATACAGAATTACGGAAAAATAAAGATAAAATAGATCTATTTATTTTGTTGAAAAGTTTTCTCTAAAAGATATTGCCAATAATATTTTCATCTTTTCGCCGTTTTTGGTGGCTTAAAAATGAACTTAGAATTTGACAAAAGCTATTCTGCTTTATTTAGTAATAGAGAAGTGGAAGGGATTCGGTCTTATCTTGATAATGAGAAAAGCATAGTTCTTAAAAGCGATAAAGGAGAAAGTAAAATCAAAGTAATTAGTATCACCGCTAAGAATCTTATTCTCAAGCCAAAGAATGATCCCAAAATAATTTATGAAAAATCATCTTGGAATAGCATAGCTGCAAACACGAACTGTGTAAAAACCAAGAAAAAAAACTTTTAAGGTTTAACTAAGGAGTAATTATTTATCCCCTACAAAATAAAAATATCCTTAGGATCATCCACAATGATATCGGGTTTGCCTTTTAATCAATGATGGTGCCTTTTATGCAAACGTTTTTATCTTTTAATAATTCATCCAAGGGCAGTATAAATAAAGAATATATTTTAGGGAATATGACAATTGATAGAGGAATGTTGGGATATTTTGCGCCCAAGTTCATTTCTGTAATGGATGGTGTGAATCGTACTGAGAATACTCTTGTGTAAATGGTGACTTTTTTTTGTATTATTTGCCGGAAGGCCTTATGCCGGTTGGAAAAATACCAATTAATAATTTTCTTGGTAAATATTTGGTAAGTAAAAGGTAAAGCGTATTTTAGGGTAAGAATTTAAGGAGAGGTTCTTGAGCCCCGAACAAAGGCGGAGCCACCGATTATTTTTTAACCCGCTACCAATAATACTTTTATGAATAAAATTCTATTGACACTTTTCATGCTCCTGACCATACCTGTAGCTTACAGTCAATCGATATCAGAAGGAAATAAATATTTTTATTATGAACGTTACAAATCAGCTCAATCTGTCTTCGAAAAAATTATAAAAGGGGATGCAAAAAATGCCGAAGCCTGGTACTGGCTTGCACTGTCGCAGCTTGGATTAAATAAGTTAGAAGAAGCAAATACGACCGTGAAAAATGGCCTTGCCAAAACCAATAATCACCCGTTATTGCAAATAGCCATGGGGCATATATATGTATTAGAGAATAATATAACTGAAGCCAAGAATTATTTCACTAAAGCTTTAACATCGGCAGGTAAAGTGCCTAAAGAAATACTACAGGCAGCAATTGGCAGGGCTTGTGCTGATGGCAATAGTAGACAGGGAGACCCAAACTATGGTATTGAGGTGCTTAAAGCTGCAGCACAAACAGATACAAAGAATCCGGAACTTTATATTTTAATGGGTATTTGTCATCTCAAAATGGGGTCTGATAAAGGTGGAGATGCGGTTGAAGCATATAGAAAAGCTTTACTTATTGACCCTTTATATGCTAAAGCCTATTACAGGATTGGACGAATTTATCAGTCCCAGAACAATATAGAGATTATGAATTCATCGTATGACGAAGCTATACAGGCAGATAACAAATTTGCCCCTGTTTACCAGAGCCGTTTTATTCATTATGAACAACGTGATAGAGCCGAAGCTCAAAAAAACCTCGACTTGTATATTCGTAATACAGATCAGGACTGTGACGTTTTTATTTTCCAGGCAGATTATTACCGTAGAAGCGGTAAATACAAAGAATCGATTGACAAACTTAAACAGGTGGAACAAGGTATTTGTAAAGATGAACCACGTATAAAAATATTATTTGCATTAAACTATTTAGGAACCGGAGATAGTGCCTCTGCTAGGTCTGCTATAGAAAAGTTTTTAGGTACCGTAAATGCGGTGAAGATCCAGGCGAACGACTATAAGCTTGCTGGTGAAATTTTATCAAAATTTTCCGGACAGGAAAATAAAGCTGCTGATTATTACCAACAATATATTGATAAAGACACTCTAAAGTCCAATAAACTTACCGCAATGTTAATCTGTGCAAAGTTGTTTGAAAAAACGAAGAATTATACAAAAACAGCAGATTGGTTCCAGAAAATAATTAACTTTAAAGAAAAACCAACTAGTCTTGATTATTATAATTGCGGCCGTTCATACTATCTCTCCGGAAATTATAATTCGAGTATAAGTATTTTCAAAACTTATATTGATAAATACCCAACTGACTGGAGAGGCCCATTTTGGGAGGCTAGGTCAAACGCTGCAATCGATTCAACAATGACCACTTGGGTAGCAGTTCCTTATTATGAAAAATTTATTTTACTTGCTGAAAAAGATGCATCAGTATCCAAACAACTACCAGAAGCATATTTATATTTGTTTGCTTATCAATACAACCATAAAAAAGATAAAGTGGCCGCTACTAATTATTTGGATAAAGCATTAGCTGTAGATCCTAATAATGTAAATGCTAAACAGTATAAAGCTTTACTAAATCAGTAAGCTTATAAATGTCCTCTTGTATATCTGTTCCATTTTCATCAATAGAATGATATAGAAAATAAATTCATGTTGTAGAAGCAATTTATTATACTACATTTATTAGCGCTTCAATTTATACATGTATGTATCTGGAGAAGTTTATATGAATAAGAATTTCGGTAACAATAGATGAAGATTAATTATATTATGGCTTATAAAGCAACAAGTATTACAAACGGGTTTAGAACCAGAAAATAGCTCTAGCACCCACAGCGTAGAAAAACGGCAGGCAACATTGGTATTCCAGCAATTGTAACAGACCGTTCCATAATGACAAGACAACAAATAATAATTTTACTAATTAAGCTTCCCCGTTTTTAATTAAAATATCTTTTTTATCTAACATTGTATTTAAAAATTAAACCAATAGCTAAAATAATAATTATGAACAGTTCACTTCGGCTTCTATTTCTTTTATTTATTGCAATAACTGCTATAAAAACAAATGCTCAAACCTACAAGTTTGAGAATGGAGTTTTTCGTCCAACAACTTCTGAAGAACGCTATAAACCGCCACCAGTAAAGTATAATACGCCAACTCCCAGAGCTGAGAAATCGACAGGTACCAATAGTGGCAGTAGAACCAGCACATCAGGCAAATCATTGATTGAAATAGAGAATGAAGAAAGAGCAGAAAGAGAGAAAGAAAAAAGAAAATTGGAAAAATTAAAAAATGATTCTATTGCCAAGGTAAAGGAGGAAAAAGTAGCATATTATGAACGCATGTATGAGGAAGATAGAAGAAATGATGATGAGATGTGGAAATTGTATAAAATCACAGGTGTTAAGTACGATCATGCATACAAACATGATGGATACATGATAGTTGAAAAAGGAAGCAAGCAGGGAATTATAAATTCAGTTGGAAAGATAATGGTGCCTCTTTTATACGGTAAAGTTTACCCATTTAAAGAAGACCTTGCAGAAGTAGAGTTGAATTCTAAACATGGTGCCGTTGATAAGAACGGCATAGTAGTTATCCCCATAGTATACGATATTGTGTACCAATTCTATGGAGATCTAGCAATAGTATGTGTTGGTGAAAAACACGGTTTTGAATACGTTCAAAAATACGGTGCTGTAAATAAAAATGGCACAGTCGTTATACCAATAATATACAATAAAATAAGTGGGTTCGAAAAAGGTTTCTCCACTGTTTTATTAGATGGTAAATGGGGATTGGTTAGCAAAATCGGCAAGCTGGTAATTCCTGCCAAATACGAAGATCTGGATTATTTGGGCTCATTTGCAGATTACACAACATACGCAGCTAAGCTTGATAATAAGTGGGGCCTAATAAATACAAACGGGACACTACTCTCCCCTTTTATATACGAAGAAATTAAAGATACATGGAGGCACAGCGGCTTTTACATTGTCTTGCTTGGGGCCAAGTTAGGGTTAATCAGCTTGACAGGGGAGCTAATTCTTCCTGCTGAATATGAAAGGCTAAAAAAGTTAGATGGTCCAGCAGAAAACATCTACAGTATGTATACCGATTATAGATATGGTTATGTCAACCCAAAAGAAAAGACATTGATATCTTGTGTATTTTCTGAAACTGCAGACTTTGATTTTAACAATGGTTTGGCGGAAGTGAAGATGCCTGGGAAGGATGGGAAATGGGGATATATAGACTTAAATCTTAAGACAATAATTCCTTGTATATACACTACTGTAGATCATTTTAGTGAAGGATTGGCAGCGGTGTCTTATAATAACAGATATGGATATATTGATATAAAGGGGAATGTAGTTATTCCATTTAAATACCGATATGCAAAGTCATTTTATAAAGGAAGGGCGGAGGTCAACAAATCCAAAAATTTAAAAAAGGATACTTATATAGATGCATCAGGCAAGGAACTAAAGGACTAATGAACCGAGACAAGCGGGTAATTGAGTAAGCAAGGTGAATTTCACCCCATGCTCCTCTCGGAACCGTACCTGACAGTCCCCCGTCATACGGCTCCTCAGCAATGTTGGCTAGTCAGTTCGAGACGAATGCCAGCAATTGCAGGGGATGGCTCTGGTTGAACCAGGTTGTTGATGAAACTAAATCTTCCCCGCCCGAAGGCGGGTTGTTACTGATTCATCAGCGCTTTCATTGCTGCCGGCCCCATCGATCCACTTACCTTTAAGTAAGCACCTAACACCACTATGGCCGGTCTTACTGCCAGCCACTGCATAGATAATCGGCTTGATGGTAATACCAGCTTGCGGTTTGCCGCTTCGCTGGCTGCAACCGCTTCAAGACACGACACAATTTAAATTCAGAAACAATTTTAACAACAAAAATAAAAACAAAATAAAATGAAAAAAGTAGGTATCATTGGAGGTTCAGGCTTTATTGGAAGCTATAACACTCAAAAATTTTTGAACGAAGGATACAGTGTAAAAGTATCTACCACTGACATTTCCAAAAAGGAAAAGTACGAACATTTGCTTAAGTTGAACAATGCTGAACATTTGGAAATTGTTCAGCTTGATGTTGAAAATAAACAAGAGCTTACTGACTTTTTGCGAGACTGTGAAATTGTAATTCACGGAGGCACGCCGTTTCAATTGGATGTGAAAGACCCAAAAACAGAATTGTTTGACCCAACGATTAAGGGAACTGAAAACTTCCTTGAAGCAATTCAAAAAACGCCTGGAATTGAAAAAGTGATTTTCATTGCCTCTGTAGCCGCTTATAACACAAACTTTCCAATGTTGCCTGAAAATAAAACTGAAGATGACCAAATCAATGAAAGCGATGTTCCATTTATGAGTGAACAAAGCCATCCATATGGTCAAGCAAAATTTATTGCCAATCAAACAGTCAATAAATTCATTTTGGACAATCCAAATCTAAGTTTTGAAATCACTTCGGTTTCGCCAGTTGGTGTTATGGGCAAATCACTATCATCAAGACAAGACTCAACATCAACAGGAATTCAATTTCTTTTCAAAAATAAAATTGCCCCAAATCCATTTATACAAATGTTTTATGACAATGACATTTATTGGGCAGTAGTAGATGTAGCAGACGTTGCCGAAGCCATTTATAAAGCAGCGACAATAAAAAATATACACGGCAAGAATTATCTTTTGTCAAGTGAAAGTTACAGGGTGTCTGATGTAACTTTAATGCTTAACAATCAAAGTCCGTTAGGAAAACCCAAAATCGTTTACAGTAACGACTTAGCGAAAAAAGACTTGGACATAGACTTTAAACCAGCAGCTGTTCCATTAAATAGATATTCCTCATAAGGACAGAGAAATACGGCAGCAGCCAACATGGGTATCGCTGGCAAGTGGGGCTGGAAAAGCAAACTTCAACTAATGTGCAAAATTTCAACAATGATGTTTTAATTTAGAAACAGTAAGGAGCAGAAGGAATGCTAATATCCCGCATGCAGCTATACCTGTTGTTGCCTGCAATTTTCAAGTTACTCCCCAATAATTGGAGTGAATGTATTATTAATATTATCTTGTCTCCTGTATTTATATTTTGACAGAATCTTATTTTAAAAATTATAAAATGAAAAAACTAATAATATTAATAGCAACTTTAAATATATTCACCTCAACTTTTTGTCAGGCAAAAATATCAAAAGAAGCAAAGCTAAAGGCGCAAATTATCGCACTTGAAAAAGCAGGTTGGGAAGCATGGAAAGACAAGAATGCGAGTTGGTTTCAAAATAATACGACTGAAGATTGTTTATGGGTAAGTTCAGACGGAATTAATAATAAAGCTCAAATGATTAAATCTACTTCAACAGATTGTAATGTCAAATCTGTTTTACTAGAAAATTTTCAATTTGTAAAACTTAACGACAAGACAGTGCTATTAACATACATCGCAAACCAAGATGGTTATTGTGGTAATAATAAGCTTAAAAATAAAGTGCGAGCTTCTGTAAATTACGTTAACCGAGGTGAAAAATGGCTAGAAGCTTTTTATATGGAAACTCCAATTCCCGACTAAAAATAACTGGAGGAAACAATTAAGGTTTAGTGTGGCATGCAATGCCCAACGCTAAACCTGTGTTGAACGAAACCCGGGCTATTTGTTATGGGGATTTGAAATAAAGGCTAAGGGGTAGAAAAAAATACAGAGCGTATTTTTTGAAAAGTAG
>JANPCB010000108.1:0-16434 GCA_031430735.1 Ferruginibacter sp.
TGTTTTTGCTGCCATTTTTTTAGTATTGGGTATTTAGTATTGAGTATTTAGATTGATACTCAATATTTGTACTGTTTTTATCTTAAATCTTATGTCTTAAATCTTATGTCTTAAATTTTTTTAGCCCAACAAAGAAGCAGCTATGGGCATCTTCAGTGGCGTCGCACATTTGAACTGCAAAACATTTCTCAACTTTTATAGAAGCGAAAAAGCACAGCAAACGATTGACTTTTACGAACGCAAAGATAGCATGATTGGGATTGAAAATGCACTTAAAATTGGCTTATTTAGACTGTTTCGTTTATTAAATTAAAGTTAGATTTGATACATTAGAATAAGGGTAAATAATTTGACTACAAATATTTATATGAAATTAATATCAAAGATCCGCCTACTCATTATTTTCTTCATGATAGCACTCATTTTAAGTGGTGTAACTGCTTTTCCTGTAGAAACAGAATTGCGTTGGCTGTTGAATCATCCATCACTAATACCCAATTTTGCCCAACAATGGTTGCAGAATGTTTATAATGCATTACTAGAAACCAATGGAAAATATCCAATGCTAGCGTATGGGTTCGACTGGCTGGCATTTGCTCATATTGTTATTGCCATGGCTTTCTTAGGGCCCTTACAAGACCCTATAAAGAATAAATGGATTATCGATTGGGCCATACTTTCCTGTGTGGCCGTTTTTCCTCTGGCTTTTATTGCAGGCCCAATTCGCCATATCCCGATGTTTCATATTTTGATAGATTGCAGTTTTGGGTTTATAGGAATTATACCTTTGCTAATTTGTAGAAAATGGATTAGTAAACTTGAGCAAAATAAAAACTTGAATTAAACGTTTTAGTATTCTAATGGTCTAAATGAAAAAAAGTATGAGATATTTCCATTTTTTAATTTTGCTGGTTGTTTTGGGTAGTTGTAAAAAAGCTTCTACTGTAGGGCCCCCACTTATTATAGAACCGATACCTGAATCTTATTATTTCCCACCATTAACAGGCGATACTTGGGAAACAAAAACAGCCGCAACGGCTGGTTGGGATGAAGCGCTTTTGCAAAAAGCATTTGACTCTGCCGCCGTAAAGCAAACATATGGGCTTATTGTATTGCATCGTGGTAAAATTGTAAAAGAACAATATTGGAATGGCTGGACAAAAGATAAAGTATATTTTATAGCATCTGCTGGTAAAAGTGTTGCCGCTTTTGTAACTGGTATAGCGCAGCAAGATGGAATAATAAATATCAACAATAAAACATCCCAATATGTAGGAACGGGATGGACATCTCTTCCATTGGCAAAAGAAAATTTAATTACAGTAAAAAACCAATTGTCAATGACAACCGGTTTGGATGATGGAGTGCCCGACCAGGATTGTACTACGCCAGCTTGTTTAATTTATAAATCTGATGCTGGTACTCGTTGGTCTTATCACAATGCTCCCTATCATTTATTACAAAATGTATTGGCAACAGCTAGTGGTAAAACTTTTAATGCTTATTGTAAAGAAAAATTATTTGATAAAATAGGAATGCCCAATGCATTTTGGCTGAATTATATAATGTATTGTACAACCAGAGAAGCATCAAGATTTGGCTCGCTTGTATTGAACAAAGGTAAATGGAATGGTACAGCTTTGCTAAACGATAATGCCTATTTTACAGCAATGACAAATACATCTCAAAATTATAATTTGAGTTATGGTTATTTGTGGTGGTTAAACGGTAAGGCTTCTACAATGGTTCCTCAGTTGCAAACAGTGTTTCCTACCTCATTAGTACCAAATGCACCAGCAGATATGTATATGGCCTTGGGTAAAGACGATAAGAAAATATACATCGTACCAAGTTTGGATGTTGTAGTTGTAAGGCTTGGGGATAATGCTACTGGAAATACCGCACTTGGGCCAAGTAGTTTTGATAATGATTTGTGGGGTAGGTTGAAATTGGCAATGCGGTATTAGAATAATAGACAATAATTTTTGTAAAGCTGTTTCTTGTGAAGCAGCTTTTTCTTTATATTTAATACATGAAAACATATTTAGCCATTGGCGATAGTTACACAATAGGAGAACAGGTTATGTTACATGAAAGCTTTGCTTACCAAACCGTACAATTGCTTCGTAATAAAAATATACATATTACTGCACCCGAAATTATTGCAAAAACAGGGTGGACAACCGATGAATTAATGGCAGCTATTGAACAAACTACTTTTTTAAAACAATATGATTTCGTAAGTTTATTAATTGGTGTAAACAATCAATACAGAGGTAGAAGTATAGAAAATTTTGAAATAGAATTTGAAAACTTATTGAAGAAAGCAATTGTATTTGCTGGCAATAATGCCAAAAATGTTTTTGTTTTGTCTATACCAGATTGGGGCGTTACCCCATTTGCTGCTGATAGAGATGGGATAACAATAGCTACGAAAATTGATCAGTTTAATGATAGCTGCAAAAATATGGTAAATAAATACAATTGTATATTTATTGATATCACTACTTCACAAAGAGCAGATGCAGGTAAGCCTGCAATGCTTGCTCCAGATGGGTTGCATCCATCTGCATTGGAATATAAAAAATGGGCTATTCAATTGAGCAATAAAATTAATGACTTTCATTTTGCCTAAACCTTGCCGAAATTATTTGTAGCTCATCGTCGTTTAATGCAGATGATTTTTTCAGTAGTGTTGTAAAGTAATCTACTTCTGTTTCTTTGGCAGGGCAGCCTATGTTACTGCCTTTTTCAAAACTATCTCCAATAAGTTTACCTTTTTTATCCAAGATTAGGAAAAATGGTAATCCCGCAGATTCTCCTTTATATTTTGCAAGAAATGCTGCTGCTCCCGGGTTTTCTAATTTTTTATTATTGGCAGATTCTTGTACTGTCAAATGTACAGTTACATAATGCTCCTCAAAAAAACTTTTTGTTTGTAGATCATTCATGGAAGCATCTAATTTTTTGCACCAACCACACCAGCTCGCATGAAAAATTACAAATACATTTTTCTTTTCTTTGGCAGCTTGTTTATATGCAGATGCTAAGATGGTTTCGGCTGTTGGCACTTTTTGTGCCTTTAAGCTACAAGCTGAAAATAATAATGCAAATAGAATAATTTGTTTCATGAGATTTAATTTGTGACAAAGCTATTTGATTCTTATGTTTAAATTAACGGGATAAATTGGTTTCTAAAAATTCTTTCATTTCGTTTTGGTATTGCATCGCAATTTCTCTTGCTTCATCGGCAAAATTTTCGCCATGCCCTGCATATATGATGGCCCTACTAGCATTTACAAGTATGCTACAATCTTTGTTCATACCATACTTACTAGTTTCAGCCAAACTACCACCTTGAAAGCCTACCCCAGGTATGAGTAAAAAATTTTCAGGAATAATTTTTCTAATATTTTCCAATTCACTTGCCTGTGTAGCACCTACAACAAACATTAAATTGTCTTTTGTTCCCCAGCTGTTTACCTTGTTTAAAACTGTTTCGTAAACTGTTTTCCCATCATCCAATTTTTTTAATTCAAAATCTGCAGCACCTTTATTACTTGTTAATCCCAATACGATTGTCCATTTATTTTCGTATTCTAAAAAAGGGCGAATACTATCTTCACCCATGTAAGGTGCAACAGTAATAGCATCAAATTGCAAAGTTTCAAAAAATGCTTTTGCATATTGCGATGAAGTATTGCCTATATCACCACGTTTTGCGTCTGCTATTTTAAAGTGAGTAGAAGGAATGTAATTCACCGTTTCTTCCATTGCATCCCAACCTTTGCTACCTAAAGACTCATAAAAAGCGGTGTTTATTTTATAGCTTACACACAGATCTTTTGTAGCATCAATGATGGCTTTATTAAAATCTACAATGGCATTTTTATTTTGTTGCAAATGCGTAGGTATTTTTTCAAGGTCTGTATCTAAACCTACACAGAGGTATGAGTTTTTTTGTTTGATTTGTTCTATTAAAATGTTGCGGTGCATATTAGTTATTTATTCTTTTTTCTATTTCATTTGCAATTTGTAGATCAGCACTACTATTTCGCTCTCTCAGCTTTGCAATAATATTTCTTTTTTCGGCTGTGGTTTTATTTTGACTTAGTTTAAATACATTTTCAAGGCTTTCTACTTCTATTGTAAAACCAACAATCGCTTTAATATGTTGCATGCTGTATTCTTTAGGCATATTATTAAAAGCTGCAATTGTTTCTACGCCTTCATATTTATTGGTGACTGCTTTTATGGCTTCGTAAGTGCCTTCTTCATCGGTAAATCTAATTTTTCCTTTTGCATGTACACTCATGTAATCCCAAGTAGAGGCCGTTTGTGGGTTGGCATACCAACTTGCACTTACATAGCAATGTGGGCCAGTAAATAATACCAACACATTTTCATTTCTTTCAAAAGCAATATGGTGGTCTGTCTTTTTCATTAAATGTCCACTTAATAAAAGTTTACCATTTTTTTCTTCAACTTCTAAAGGTATTTGTGTGGCAATAGGATAAATTTCTCCAAAGCCAGTAATCATAGCAAATGAATTTTCTTTCATAAAATCAATTACTACTTTAGTGTCATCTTCTGTGTAGTATGGGATTTTGTACATATAAAATAATTATGATAAAAACGACAATATTTTTTCTTCTACAATATTAGTTTCCCAAATAGCATCAATATTCGGCAAAGCCATTACCTGCTTCATTATTTCCTCTTGTTTTATACTGTTTTTTAATGCTTCGCTATACCGTATATGTGGGCTAAATGTTACTTGCGAATAGGCAGGTATCCACTTTGTAGGATATTTTTTACTAAAGTTGGCCTCTATTTTCTTCTGTAATAAAAATGTTGCATCCCCTGCTTTGTCGCTCATTTCTTTAAAGTTATTTAATGCCAATGCTGCAATGGCATCAGCATCAGGTTTTCTTAATTGTTGGTATTCTTGTAAAATCAGTTCCCAATTTTCATTGTGTTTATCTATCAAAGAATTTAAAACCAAACAATCCTCAAAACCACAATTCATACCTTGTCCAAAAAATGGAACAATGGCATGTGCTGCATCACCAATCAGCGCAAATTTATCTTCACGTACCCATGGGTAACATTTTACTGTGACAAGTGAAGCTGTGGGGTTGTTGAAAAAATCATCTACTAAAGTTGGAATAAGCGGAACAATATCTACAAATGTTTTTTCAAAAAAATCTTTTACTTTTTCTTTAGTATTTAGCGATGCAAAGGATGGTTCACCTTCAAAAGGAAAAAACAATGTGCAAGTGAAACTACCATCAATATTAGGCAAAGCAATCAACATATAGTTTCCCCTTGGCCATATGTGTAATACATTTTTTTCTATTTGAAAAGCACCATTTTCTCCTGCGGGTATAGTCAATTCTTTGTAGCCCGCTTCTATATAATGTTGCTGGTATTCAAATCTATCAGATTGGAGTTGATTGGTAAGACGTGCTGCAGAAAATGCACCATCACTTCCAAAGAGAAGTTGAAAGTGGAGGGTTGAAATTTCTTGGGTTTGTGTATTTTCGAAATTAATTTTATTTTCCTTCCAATTTATATTTTCACACTTTTCATCAAAGAAAATTTCTACGCCGTTTTGTTCTGCTAAAGTCATCAATTTTTTATTCAATTCTCCTCTCGATACTGAATTTATAAATTGCCCTTCATTGCCATAAGCTTGTTGGGCATAAGAGCCATCAATATTATGCATAAAACGTCCATGCATTGGAATGGATATTTTTTTAATATCTTCCATAATGCCAATCTCTTCTAAAGCTTTTATGCCCCTGTCACTTAAGGCAAGATTGATAGATCGACCAGCAATCATTTGTTCTTTGCGCATATCGCTGCGGCGTTCATATATTTTTACAGTGTAACCTCTTTTGGCTAAATAAATAGAAAGCAATGAACCTACTAAACCTGCACCTATTATAGTAATTTCCGTTTCTCGTTTCTCGTTTCTCGTTTTCATATTTATTTCAAAATTATTTTTATGTAAGTATTTCAAAACTTAATTTAATTATTCAGAGGTTTAAATTGGAAACGAATCAAACGAGAAACGAATCAAACGAGAAACGAATCAAACGAGAAACGAATCAAACGAGAAACGAATCAAACGAGAAACGAATCAAACGAGAAACGAATCAAACGAGAAACGAATCAAACGAGAAACGTTTTTAATATTTCTCCAAACCTATATACATCCTCAAAACTATTGTACAAAGGTACTGGTGCTACCCGAATTACATTTGGTTCTCTCCAATCTGCAATTACGCCGTTTTGTTTTAATGCTTCAAAAACTTCTTTACCTTTTTCTAACATTAATATACTTACTTGGCATCCTTTATCATCACTAGGTGTAATAATTTCAATTATTTTTTTATCAAGCCCGGTATTAACTTCATTCAAAATAAATAACAAATAATCACTTAGCATTTTTCCTTTCGGAATCAAGTTTTCCATTCCAGCATCTTCAAAAATATCGAGCGATGCTTTATGTGCTGCCATGCTTAACACGGGTGCATTACTTAATTGCCATCCTTCTGCAGTTTGTATTGGGTTAAATCCTTTCTCCATTTTAAAACGACTTTCTTTGTCATGTCCCCACCAGCCTGCTAACCTTGGCAAGGTTTTATCTGTAATATGTTTTTGATGAATGTATGCACCGGCTACGCCACCTGGCCCACTGTTCAAATATTTGTAGCTGCACCAACAAGCAAAATCAACATTCCAATCATGCATTTTTAATTCAACATTTCCTGCAGCATGTGCTAAATCAAAACCACAATAGGCACCAACATTATGTGCTGCTAAAGTAATTTTTTCCATATCAAAAACCTGACCCGAATAATAATTTACCCCTCCAAACATTACCACTGCAATGCTGTCTTTATGTTTGCTTATTGTATCTAAAATATCCGCTGTTCTCACAATATGTTCTCCTTCTCTTGGCGATACTTCAATGATTGCTTCATCAGGATTTAAGCCATGTAACTTCACTTGTGATTCCAATGCATATTGATCCGATGGGAATGCCTTTGCTTCGCAAACAATTTTAAATCTATCTTTTGTTGGGCGATAGAAACTTGTCATCAATAAATGTAAATTCACCGTAAGCTGGTTCATCACTACCACTTCCTCTGGCAATGCTCCAACAATTTTCGATAATTGATTTGGAAAAATTTCATGATAACTCAACCAAGGATTTGTTGCATGAAAGTGGCCCTCTACACCAAAATTTGCCCAGTCTTCCAATTCATTTAATACATATTCTTGTGTTGTTTTTGGTTGAAGGCCCAAAGAGTTTCCCGTAAAATAAATAGATTCTTTTCCATTGATAACCGGTATATAAAATTGATCTCTAAATTGTTTTAAAGGATCGTTTTCATCTAGTTGTCTTGCAAAGGTTATGTTGTTTTCGAAGGTCATTATTTAATTATTTGTTTGTTGTTTGGGGTTTGTTGTTATTTTGTTTGGTGTTTGGTTTGCGACTATTTTTTGAGGCTCAATTTATTTTCGAAAGTCATCTTTTAATTATTTGTTTGTTGTCTGGGGTTTGTTGTTATTTTGTTTGGTGTTTGGTTTGCGACTATTTTTTGAGGCTCAATTTATTTTAGGCAATAACACCAAACAACAAACACCAAACAACTTTTCAAACAACAAACACCAAACAGATTTTTATATTGTCGCTATCACTTTTAATTCTATCGCTATAGGCGTTGGTAAACTTTTTACTTCTACCGTTGTTCTACATGCTTGTACATCCGTAAAATATTCACCGTAAATTTTATTATAAACTGGAAAATCTTTTTTCATGTTTGTTAAAAAAACGGTAACGTCTACAATTTTTTCCCAACTGCTTCCACTGGCTTCCAATACTGCTTTTACATTTGCAAAACATTGATGCGTTTCTAAAACAATGTCGTACTTCAGGATATTTCCTTCACTATCTAATTCTAACCCTGGAATGGAATTGTCTATTGCACTTCTACTGCCAATACCTGATAAAAACAAAAGATCACCAACACGTCTTGCATGAGGATAAGCTCCCAAGGGCTTGGCTGCGCCTTCGGTATTTATTATGTTTGTTGTTTGTTGTTTGGAGTTATTCTGTTGTGTGTTCGCTTCTTTTATAATTTCAGCATTTGATATCCTGTTGTTAAATTTTTGTCCTCGTATATCTGTTTCATTTAAATATTTGATAAATGCACCAATTTTATTTCCAACTTTTAAGGCCATTTCATTCAAAAAAGTAAAACTGTCATGGTCTAAATGTTTTCTATCGATACTTCTTATTAATTGAGATTGAACTTCTGATGCTGAAGCTTTTGCAATGCTCAAAAATTGTATGAATTCTAACCTACTACTCCTACCAAAACCTTCTGCTATATTATCCATTGTTGATCCCGAACTTCTTCTAATCTGATCTTTCAATTCAAAATCTCTTGCAAATGTTGGCTTAGTCTCTGTAATATTGTAAACTTGTAAATGCAATTCTCTTGCTATTTGCCAAATTTCTAAATCTTCAAATTTTTTAATCGTAGCCATATAAAATAAACTATAAAGTATAATCAACACCAAACAATGAACAACAAACACCAAACAACAAACCCCAAACAACAAATAAATTAACCCCAAACAATTCCTACATTTCCAAACACACATTCTTCATCTCCGTAAAAAACTTCAACGCTTCCCATCCTCCTTCTCTTCCTACACCACTATTTTTTACCCCACCAAAACCAGTTCTTAAATCTCGTACCAACCAACAATTAACCCATACAATGCCGCTTTCAATTTTTGCTGCCATTCTATTTGCTCTACTTATATCTTGTGTCCACAAAGTAGCGGCTAGTCCGTATTGCGTAGCATTGGCCAATTGTAATGCTTCTTCTTCTGTTTCAAATGCCTGTATGGTTATCACTGGCCCAAAAATTTCTTCTTGGTTTGTTTTGCATTGTTGGTTTAACCCTTCAATTATTGTTGGTTCAATAAAATATCCATGCTCGCATCTACCTTCCAATTTTACAATATTGCCACCTATTAATATTTTACCACCTTCTTTTTTTGCAATATCAATGCAGTTGATAATTTTTTCAAAATGAACTTTACTTACGATGGCTCCTTGTTTTGAGTTTGGCGAAAGTGGGTCACCAACATTTAAATGTTTCACTCTTTCAATAAAAGTTTGTTTAAATTTTTCATAAACAGATTTCTCAACTAAAACCCTGCTGCCACATAAGCAAATTTGCCCTTGGTTTCCAAAAGAAGATTGAATGGTTTCTGTCAACATTTTTTCCCAATTGCAATCTGCAAATATTATAGTAGGATTTTTACCTCCTAACTCTAACGATAATTTTTTAAACATTGGCGCTGCTATGCTCGCAATTTGTTCTCCCGCTTTTGTACTACCCGTAAACGAAATGGCTTTTATTGCTGGATGTTTTACAATGGATTCACCACAGTTTTTTCCATCACCATGTACTATATTTAAAACACCATCTGGTAAGCCCGCCTCTTTGCAAATTTTTGCTAAAAGAAAAGCGGTGATAGGTGTTACTTCACTTGGTTTTGCAATTACACAATTGCCTGCAGCCAAGGCTGGAGCAATCTTCCAAGTAAATAAATACAGGGGTAAATTCCAGGGTGAAATACAGCCAACAATACCTACGGGTTGTCGTAATGTATAATTAATGGCTTTATCTTCCATGGCATGACTCTCCGTAGCAAAATGCATAATGGCAGTTGCAAAAAAACGAAAGTTGGAAGAAGCTCTTGGTATATCTACTTGCTTGCTCAGCCACAATGGTTTGCCATTATCATTGGTCTCTGCTAAAGCCAATGCATCTAAATTTGCATCAATTAATTCTGCAATTTTATTCAGAACAATAAATCTGTTTTCTGTACTCGTTATACTCCAAGCTGCAAATGCTTTTTGAGCAGCCTTTACCGCTACTTCAATATCTTTTTCATTACTATTTGGTATTTGTCCAACTATTTCTGCAGTTGCCGGATTTATATTATCCAAAAATTTTCCACTCAATGGTCCAATGAAATTTCCCCCAATAAAATTTTCTAAATGGTATGGTATTTCTACATTCATGTTTTGTTTTTTATATAGAACCTGTTCGCCCACCATCTACTGGTATGCTTACACCATTAACATAACTAGCAGCAGGCGATGCTAAAAATGCTACGACTGCTGCTATCTCACTGGCTTCTGCAAATCGCTTCATCGGTATTTCTTGTTGCAATTCATTTTCTATTTCGGATATTGTGGTTGCCTTTTTTGTTGCATTGTTTTCAATAATAGTTTTTAATCTTGTTGTATTGGTTGCGCCGGGTAAAACATTATTCACCGTAATATTAAATTGACCCAATTCGTTTGCCATCGTTTTTGCCCACGATGCAACTGCCCCACGAATGGTATTGGACACACCTAAATTTTTTAATGGAATTTTTACAGAAGTAGAAATGATATTTATGATTCTACCATAACCTGATTGCTTCATAAATGGCACAACTGCTGTCGTTAAAATATGATTGCAAATTAAATGCTGGTTAAATGTATTGATGAATTCTTCTTCTTTTGCATCTACAATGGGTCCACCTGCAGGCCCCCCGGTATTATTTATCAAAATATGAACGCTGTGGCCTTTCATAAATTTTTCAATAACGGATTTCACTTCAGATGGTTTGCTAAAATCTGCCACTAAAATAGTATGTTGTTGATTGGTATTTGCTGGCAATAATTTTAGAGCTTCGTTTAAGGCAGTCTCGTTTCTTGCCATTAAAATACAATTGGCACCTAGTGCTGCAAGCTCAATAGCCGTAGCCAAACCAATGCCTTGCGTACTACCACATATGAGGGCAGATTTATCTGAGAGAGAAAGATTCATCGTAATAAAGAAATTTGAGATTCAAACTTAGTTAAAAAGTTGTACTTTTCGGTTGTAATATTTCAATAATAAAGCAATATGCTTTATTTGAATTTTAAAACTTACTTATATGGCCATCCTAGCTCCTTTTAATTTGAAAAAGTGGATATCTGATAACAGAGATTTACTTAAGCCTCCAGTAGGTAACAAGTGTATATATCTAAATGCCGAAAACTTTATTGTAATGATTGTTGGCGGCCCAAATGCACGTAAAGATTACCATTACAACGAATCGGAAGAATTGTATTATCAAATAGAAGGCGATATTGTAGTGAAAATCATTGAAGATGGTGTGCCTAGAGATATTGCTATAAATGAAGGAGATATCTTCTTATTGCCACCCAAAACGCCTCATTCCCCACAAAGAGGGCCAAATACAGTGGGATTGGTTATTGAAAAAGTAAGGGAAACTGAAGAAGATGGATTTTTGTGGTATTGCGAAAATTGCGGAAATAAATTGTATGAAGAACATAAAGTAATAAATGATATTGTAACCCAACTGCCACCTGTAATGGAAAATTTTTATGCTGATGAGCATAAGCGGACTTGTAGTAAATGTGGAACGATAATGGGAATGCCTGTTAGGAAGGGTTAAATCGTTTAGCCGTTTCTGGTTAAAACGTTTCACGTTAAATCGTTTCTCGTTAAAACGGTTCTCGTTAAAACGTTTCTCGTTAAAACGTTTCTCGTTTTGAACTTTTTATATTTTTCTTTATTTTTTTTTAACTCTTAAAAGATTTGAATAAGAGTTTGAATTAGAAAAACGAGAAACAATTAAACGAGAAACGACAATTAAATTAAAAATATGAAGATTGACATCCACACCCACATAATGCCCGATAAAATGCCCAACTGGGTACAAAAATTTGGCTATGGAGAATTTATACATCTAGAACATCGCAATTGTAAAGCCTGTATGATGAAGGGCGATAAGCTTTTTAGAGAAGTAGAAGACAATTGTTTTGATGCTAATGTACGCCTGAAAGAAATGGATGATACAGGTGTAAACGTACAAGTATTATCAACTATTCCTGTATTGTTTAATTATTGGGCAAAGGCAAAAGATGGTTTGGAAACAAGTCGTTTTTTTAATGATCATATTGCAGATACTGTTTCTAAAAACAGCAAAAGGTTTTTAGGAGTTGGTACCGTGCCTTTACAAGATGTAGATTTCGCCATTAAAGAAATGGAGCGTTGTATAGAAGAATTGAAAATGCCTGGCTTGCAAATTGGTAGTAATATTAATGGTAAAAATTTAGACGACAAATCATTTTTCCCATTTTATAAACGTGCTGAAGAATTGGGTTGCGCTTTATTTATTCATCCATGGGAAATGATGGGAGAAACACAAATGCAAAAGTATTGGTTGCCTTGGTTGGTAGGTATGCCGGCTGAAACGAGTAGGGCTATTTGTTCCATGATTTTTGGTGGCGTGTTACAAGCTTTTCCTACATTGCGTATTGCATTTGCGCATGGTGGCGGTAGCTTTCCATTAACGATTGGTAGAATAGAACATGGTTACAATGTACGCCCCGACTTGGTTGCGATAGACAATGCCATAAACCCACGAGATTATATTGGTAAATTTTGGATAGATAGTTTGGTACATGATACCAAAGCCATGCATTTTATTATTGATGTAATGGGCGAAGATAAAATTTGCTTGGGCAGTGATTATCCTTTTCCATTGGGGGAGCTTCATCCAGGAAAAATGATTGAAGAAATGAATTTTGAAAAAGAATTAAAAGAAAAATTATTGTTTAAGAATGCACAGGCTTGGTTGGGGATGTAAGAAATATTATTCATTAAATAAATTCGGATAATCACTTATTATTCCATCAACACCCATTGTTTTTAATGCTGCCATTTTAGTTTTATCATTTACTGTCCAAGGAATAATTTGTATTTGTCTTTCATGGCATTCTATAACAAGATTAGGGTTTACAAGCGTTTGCTCGGGGCTGTAAATGGTTGGATAAAACCCAAGGTCATTTAATTGCTTCCGAAAACTATTTTTATCAGTAGCTTCAATAAGCAAAGCCGTTTTTATTGTTGGATATTGTTTATGCAAATATTGCAAGGTTCTAAAATCGAAAGATTGTATTATTACAAAATCTTCCATCCCATTTTCTTTAATCACTTTCATGAGCAACTCTACAAACTCAGCAGGTGCAGGATGGTAAATATTATCTGCAGCAGGTAGTGTTTTTGTTTCAATATTAAAAAATGGGTAAGGCCTTCTTCTCGTCATCATTTCTTGCTTTATGGTTGCAAACAGATCCGACAATAATGGTTTTACCGCTTTCATTTTTTGTTGTTTTGGAAAGCGTGGGTGTGGTTTCATGCCTACATCGTATTTGATGATATCGCTGTAATTCATCAAATACATATTGTAATTCTTCTCGTCTTTTTCTTCTATAAAACTACCATCGGGTTTGGTGGTTATTTCGTGGTTAAAAAATGGCTCATGGCTAAGAAAAACTTTTTTGTCTTTGCTAATGCTGATGTCCATTTCTAAAGTAGTAACACCCAAGCCTAAAGCATTTACCATGGCAGGTATCGTATTTTCGGGCATTATGCCTCGGCAGCCACGGTGGCCTTGTTGGTCGAAAACCTCCGTAATTCTTGAAGGGGGCTTTTGAGCTGCGTTATTATTTGTACTCATTTTTTTGTTTGATGAACAAGAAAATAAAAATGCAATAAAAAGAATGAATGATAGTTTTTTCATTTAGCTAATGTTTTTTGATTGGATAATTCAAATCCTCATATTCCTTTATAAATTCTAAAACTTGTTTGACTTTTTTGCCTTCTTCGCTATTTGGTTTTGCTTTTTAATCAAACATTTTATCCGCCCATTCAAGATATTGTTGATACTGCTTTTCTGTTTCTATTTTTGTTGGTTGCATAATCTACTACTTTATCTATTGCATAATAAAAGCTCAAGAAAGATTCACCGCTCAGCCTAGCCCGCATGGGCAGTAGTAGCTCTTGCACAAATACACCTCAAATTAAAAATTGCTTCCGTGCAAGACTACTACAGATCCCGCATTTGGCGGGAGAAACCAATGTTCATTTTATATTGCTGTTCATGCTCCCAAAAATTTCGACACAAGATCTTAGACATAAGACATAAGAAAAGCAGCCCGCCCTAAAAACATTATTCATTTTAAAATTATTAATTATTCATTACCTCCTGTATCTCCGTTGCTGGCATATTCGCATTGCGCATGGCAATACCTCTTACAGCAACTCCAGCAAAATCTTCAAATGCTTTTTTACTGATTGGTTCATCGCCTAGCATGGCCGGTACGCCTATATCGCCGCCCTCCCGTATGCTTTGCACAATGGGTATTTGCCCAAGGAAAGGAATATCAAATTCATCTGCCAAGTGCTTGCCACCATCTTTTCCAAAAAGGTAATATTTATTTTCTGGCAATTCTGTGGGGGTGAAGTAAGCCATATTTTCTACCAATCCTATTACCGGCACTTTTAGTTGTGCCTGGCTAAACATGGCAATGCCTTTTTTGGCATCGGCTAGTGCAATAAGCTGCGGCGTGGTTACAACAATTACCCCAGTTACGGGCACTGTCTGCACAATGGTTAGGTGTATATCTCCAGTACCTGGTGGCATGTCTATCACCAAGTAATCTAGCTCGCCCCAATCTACTTCGCTCACAAATTGCTTTATAGCACTGCTCACCATAGGGCCACGCCATACCACGGCTTGTTTTTCATCTATAAGCAATCCAATGCTCATTACTTTTATCCCAAATTTTTCTATGGGCACTATCAAACCCTTTCCGCCATCATCTTTCATCATTGGTCGCTCGCCACGTATGCCAAACATGATGTGTTGGCTTGGGCCATAAATATCGGCATCCATTAAACCTACTTTTGTAGTGCCATCGGCAGCTAGTGCAAGGGCAAGATTAGCGGCTACGGTACTTTTGCCCACGCCACCTTTTCCGCTTACTACCGCAATAATATTTTTTATACCCTTTAATATTGTTTTGGGGTCGGTACGATTGCTACTGGTGTTGCTGGTAAAGTTTACGGTTACAATTGCATCTTTGTTTACCAATATTTTTATGGCATTCATGCAGGCATTTTGCATATGCTCCTTCATAGGGCAAGCTGGTGTGGTAAGTACGATGGTAAAGGATACATTATTGCCATCTACTACCAAATTTTGTATCATATTTAATGTTACAAGGTCTTTGCCTAGGTCTGGCTCTTGTACATTGCTGAGTGCCTTTAAGATTTCTTCGTTTGTCATTTTATTTTTTTCAAAGTCTTTATCGGTGCGTATATTTAGGGCTGGGCAACTGTATAATTTATTGCTACACCGAAATTTATTGTTAAAAAAGTATTTTCGTTTGCAAAATTAAACAATGATACCCGTACTTTGTTTATCAAAATAGAATGCTGCTTTTCGTTTTGCAGAAAACTTATAGAATAAAACGAACGTTGTTATGCATATGAAAAAACTTTTACGATACCTAATCATACTAATTTTTCTTAATCCAATAGCTGCAAAAGCACAATTTGAAACTTTTAAAGATTCCGTGGTACAATTATATGGGGTAGTAATGACGGCAGATAGTTTAAAAGGAGTACCTGCGGCCAGCATTGTAATAAAAGGACAAAACAGGGGAACGGTTTCCAATGCAGAGGGAGTGTTTAGTATCGTAGTATTGAAAGGCGACAGGGTAGAGTTTTCTAGCATTGGGTACAAACCCATAACCATTACCATACCCAAAGATTTACAAGGCACCCAACATAGTATCATACAATTAATGATAACAGATACTATTTTTCTACCTGCTACTATAATAAAACCCCGACTAACCAGAGAGCAATTTGAAAGAGATTTTGTGAACAACCCCGTTCCAGATGATCAAATAGCTATTGCCCAACGTAATACAAATGCATCAACCAGACGTTTACTTATGGCTACCTTACCATCAGATGGAAGGGAAGCGTCAAACGTATATTTGAGGCAATATTCTCAGAAACTGGGCTATGCTGGGCAAATAGCTCCACAAAATATATTTAATCCGTTTGCTTGGAACGAGTTTATAAAGGCATGGAAAAGGGGAGATTATAAAAAGAAGAGATAGAATCCAGCGTTAAGCGTTTAGCTTTGAGCGTTCAGCTTTCAGCGTTCCGGAATTGGCTTTTTATGATTTAAGAGGTAAAGATTTGGGGCTGTAAACATTTAAACTTTATCCAGCATTGGTTTGGCCTTTCCCGCACATGCTGCGGGAGCTATCCGTTACAACCTTCCTGCCGGCTAAGGCAGGTATTTTTTGTTCGTGCCTCACAAAAGCCTGCCTGTCGGCAGCTACCCTGTACACATATCTTTAGCAATGTTAATTCCTTCTATAATTGCATTAAACCTATCGAGTCCTTTTTTCAAACATATAACCCCTGGCGGACCTTGAGAGTCGTATCCTTTCCATCCTCCTAATCGTCCTAT
>JANPCB010000109.1:0-16043 GCA_031430735.1 Ferruginibacter sp.
TAATTTTTCCTGCACCGCAGGAATTGAACTAATGGATGGCTCTCTTTCTACAATCTCTTTTAGTTCTTTACAGTACGCTAACTCCTTTTCTAAATCATTATCAATATTCTTTTTCGGCATGCGATCCTTCCAGTCTTCATCATACATGTAAATCGTTTTTCGAAGTTGCTTTGAGCGCTCTCTTAGAACTTCGATGGATGAGAATGGGTTTGATCTGGACAACGTATGGGTAGCATCAACAATGATTGATTTAGATCGGATTACTCCTTTCTCAATAGCAAGGGCCACCGTTTTATTGATGAGAAGGTTCAACAAATCGGTATCCTTTAATCTTAGCTTTCTGAATTTTGTAAGGGAGCTGGGATTAATCACATCGTCCTCAGGAGACATATCCAAAAAATACTTGAACGACATATCAAAACGTGAACGCTCAACTACATCAACATCAGAAATATCATAAATCGTTTTTAGCAATAAATACTTGAACATGCGAATTGGACTTTCTGCAGCACGTCCATTATTGTGACAATACTTAGTTACCAGTTCATTGTAAACAAAGGAAAAATCTATCAAATCATTGATTTTCCGGAGAAGATTTTCCTTTGGTACAATCAAATTATAAAGGGAGCTGTAAGCACTAAATTGAAGTTCTACTTGTTGTATCAGCATCTACATTAAGTTTTTGAATCTTACACAAAATACAAAAGGGAGTATAAAAACTTTCGTTTTTTTACTCCCCTTTGTTAATAAGTCTTAAATGACTTTTTCAGTGCCCTCCAATGAAGGACAGCCTTTTTTGCATTAGAATGTTATTATCCGATAACAGTTACATTAACTGCATTCATTCCTTTTTTGCCATTTTGCAATTCAAATTCTACTTTGTCGCCTTCTTTAATCTCATTGATTAAACCACTTACGTGTACGAAAGTTTCTTTGTCAGAATCATCGTGCTTAATAAATCCGAATCCTTTTTCAGAATTGAAAAACTTTACGGTTCCTTGATTTTTGTCCATTTTTTGTATTTGTATTGTATTAATAAAGTGCAAATGTAGGGTATTTTAATTAATGACATAGTTTATTTTTATTTATCTGCTAAATACATCAAAACCATAAGATTGAATTCCAAGCTGTCTTTAAGAAGCAAATTACAAGACATTTTTTAAAATTGCTTCTAATCAGTTTATATAATGGAGGTAAATAAATTGGGTTGTTGAATTGATATTACAATGTTGGAAGCTCAGTGTTAAACTATTAATGTATTGAGATCTTGAAATGGTGAAATAAATTTTCATAATTTTAAGTAATCTTCACATAAAATTAAAATTGGCTGTTTTGTAGTTCATTTTGAATACAAAACAGCCAATATTGGTATTGTAAGTCAGTTATCTTTTTTGCATGACATACTTTAGAGATACTTAGCTATGCGCAATTTCCTCTTCCATATAGCTCTCCACTGGCTCACAAGTACATACAAGGTTTCTATCGCCATAAGTATTGTTCACCCTGCTTATGCTTGGCCAAAATTTATTCCCTTTTACATAATCAAGTGGAAAGGCTGCTTGCTGCCTAGTATATGGTCTGGTCCATTCGTCGGCAGTAATAATAAATTGTGTATGTGGAGCATGCTTTAGAACATTGTCCAATTTATCTGCGCTGCCATCCTCTATTGCTGCTATTTCTTTTCTAATGCTAAGCAAGGCATCGCAAAAGCGATCCAATTCTGCTTTATCTTCACTTTCAGTTGGCTCTATCATTATGGTACCAGCTACTGGGAAACTCAAAGTGGGCGCATGAAAATTATAATCCATCAATCGTTTTGCTACATCTTCTGCTTCGATGCCTGCGCTGGTTTTAAAAGGACGCAAATCTACAATAAACTCATGAGCACATGTTCCGTTTTTGCCGGTATATAAAATTTTGTAATCGTTTTGCAATCTTGTTTTCATATAGTTTGCATTTAGTATAGCAAACTCCGTACTCCTTTTTAAACCTGTGGCGCCAAGCATTTTAATATAGGCATAACTTATTAGCAAAATACTTGCACTACCGTAAGGAGCAGCTGAAACTGCGTGAATTGGAAAGTTCATTGCGGACGACAGACCACCAGATATAGACGACAGACCACCGACCACAGACGACTCATCACTTTCATCGGAGTTTGCACTGCCGTTGTCCGTCGTCCGTTGTCTGTTGTCTGCATTTTGTTGTCCGTCGTGCATTCTCACATGCCCTGGTAAAAATGGTTTCAATTTATCATTAACTCCAATTGGACCCATACCTGGACCACCGCCACCGTGTGGTATAGCAAAGGTTTTATGCAAATTCAAATGGCAAACATCTGCACCTATTAAACCTGGACTCGTTAATCCTACTTGCGCATTCATATTTGCTCCATCCATATACACCAATCCGCCATTATCATGTATGAGTTGGCACAAATCTTTAATGGTTTCTTCAAACACACCATGCGTACTTGGGTAAGTTATCATAAGCCCAGCAAGATTGTTTTTGTGTTTTTCTACCTGTGCAGCCATATCTACCATATCTATATTTCCAGCATCATCACATTTGGTAACTACTACTTTAAAGCCAGCCATTACTGCACTTGCAGGATTTGTGCCGTGTGCAGATATTGGAATTAAAATTATATTTCTATGCGAATCATTTCTATGTTCATGGTATGCACGTATGGTAAGCAAACCTGTATATTCACCTTGTGCACCACTATTGGGTTGTAAAGAGGTAGCGGTAAATCCAGTAATATTGCTCAACCATGCTTCCAATTCGGTTAATATTTGTTGATAACCTTTCCATTGGCTTGCAGGTGCAAACGGATGTATGTTGCTAAATTCTGGCCAACTCACCGGAATTAATTGTGTAGCTGCATTAAGTTTCATGGTACAACTACCAAGCGAAATCATGGACGTATTTAAGCTCAAATCTTTGTTCTCCAAGCTTTTGATGTAACGAAGCATTTCATGTTCACTCCTATAACTATTAAAGATAGGGTGGGTGAGGTACTCGCTTGTTCTCGTTAGAGATGTTGGAATATTTGTTAGTAGTACGTCATTGCTAAAAATTACGCCTGCATTGTCATCTCCTTTTGCTTTTGCAAAAATGTGAACAATATCCAATACATCATTTTGAGAGGTAGTTTCATCTAAGCTAATGATAATATAATCATTTGCATAAAAGAAATTTACTTCCGATGCTTCGGCTATTTCTTTAATTTTATTTGCTAAATCAGTTTTTATTTTTATCGTATCAAAGAAAAATTTGTTTTCATTTGCAAAACCAATTACACCCAATTCATCGCTCAATGTTTTTGCCAATAGGCTCGTGCGCTTTGCTATATTTTTTAATCCTTCTGCACCATGATAAATGGCATACATCGCACTCATATTGCTCAATAAAGCCTGCGCAGTACAAATATTGCTCGTAGCTTTTTCCCTGCGTATATGTTGCTCTCGTGTTTGCAATGCCATGCGAAGACAACGATTGCCTTGGGCATCTATTGTTACACCAATAATACGGCCGGGTATATTTCTCTTAAATTCATCTTTAGTTGCAAAAAATGCGGCATGTGGTCCACCAAAACCCATAGGAACACCAAGGCGTTGTGCACTACCAATGGCTACATCTGCACCCAACTCGCCAGGAGCAGTGAGCAATGTAAGCGACAATAAATCGGTAGCCATTATTACCATGGCATTTACAGCATGAGCAGCATCAATAAAATTTCTATAATCTTCTACAGCTCCATCAGAATTCGGATATTGTACGATGGCTCCAAAATAACTTTCATCTAATACCGCCGTTTTATAATCACCAAAAACCAGTTCAACATGAATGGGTGTAGCCCTGGTAACCAATACATCTTTTGTTTGAGCAAAAATGGCATTGTCTACAAAAAACTTTGGAGAAGTAATATTGTCGGTGTTTTTATTTTTATGATTCAACAACATGGCCATTGCTTCTGCAGCAGCGGTGCCCTCATCTAACAGGCTAGCATTGGCAACGGTTAAACCACACAAATCAGAAACCATTGTTTGAAAATTCAACAAACTCTGCAAGCGCCCTTGTGCAATTTCTGCTTGGTAAGGTGTGTATTGTGTATACCAACCCGGGTTTTCAAAAACCGTACGCAAAATAACCGAAGGTACAATTGTGCCATAATAACCTTGTCCCATATAGGTTTTAAAAACCTTGTTCATGGATGCTACCTTCTTCAACTCAGTGAGGTATTGAAATTCACTTACAGGACCATCAACTTGCAATGGTTCGCTTGAACGTATAGCAGCAGGTATTGTTTTAGAAATCAATTCTTCTATGCTTACCATGCCTATAGCAGCAAGCATTTCTGTAGTTTCTTTTGCATCTGGCCCAATGTGCCTTTGAGCAAATTCGTTTTGTTGTTGTTCAAATAAATTCATCTGGCTATCTTGATTTATATTTTTAATGGTTTGTTCAAATTGAGAAAATGGTTACAATGAATGTTTCTATGTTTCAAAACTTTTTAGCATTATAAAATATTGCTGCAAATTTTTAGAAGATAGTACATGTTGTGATAATTGTAAAGCACTCATATACGCTTATTTGTAGCCTATAGTTTGCGCCGCAAATTTACGTTAATACAATTACAATATTTGCTTAACTTTTAGCTGTGGAAAAGTTGGGGAAAGCATCCAGTTATTCAGTAATTCATTTTAGGTAAATGTTGCAATGGCATCTATTCGTTTCAATGCTTAGTACACATTTTATTTATAATTATACATTAACTTACACCTACTATTTTTCCATTAATTACATCAATAAAATTGGCTTGTGGTACCCTTGGTAGGCCAGGCATTCGCATTATTTCGCCACAAACTGCTACAATAAAACCTGCCCCACGATTTATTACCAGATTTTGCACATCTATTTTAAAATCGCCGTCCAATCCGCTTACCAATGCATCGTCTGTAAACGAGTATTGCGTTTTAGCCATACAAATGGGCAAATCGTTTAATCCAAGCTTATTAATTTTTTTTATCATCTCATGCGTTTTTTTGTACAAAACAACCTCTTTGCCACCATAAATTTTTGTAACAATTTTACGCATCTTTGTTTCTATTTCATCTTCCATTTGGTAACTGAAAGCCAAGGCAGGTGATGGCTGTTCGCATATTCGAACTACTGATTCTGCCATTTCTATTGCTCCTTCTCCACCTTTTGCAAAAGCATCATTCACGGCAAAGCTTACTTCTTTTTCGACACAGTAATTTCGTATCAAATTAATTTCTTCATCATTATCAAAATGGTATTTATTTAAAACAACCAATATCTTTTGTTCAAACGTTTTTAAAATGCCAATATGTTTATCCATATTTACCAAGCCTTTTAAAAGCGCCTCATTATCCGGCAACATCATTTTTTCTTCAGAAATGCCACCGTTTAATTTTAATGCTTGCGATGTAGCTACGAGTATACTCATGGCTGGTTGCAATCCTGCTTTTCTGCATTTAATATTAAAGAACTTTTCTGCCCCCAGGTCGCTCGCAAATCCAGCTTCCGTAACTACATAATCGCCAAATTGCATAGCAGTTTTTGTTGCCATAATAGAATTACATCCGTGAGCAATATTAGCAAAAGGTCCTCCATGTACCAAGGCCGGGCAACCTTCTAAGGTTTGTACAAGATTGGGCAATAAAGCATCTTTTAGTAAGGCAGTTATTGCTCCAGTAACCCCCAAATCTTTTGTAGTAAAGGGCTCGCCAGCAAAAGTAAAACCTAGCAACATGTCATCTATTCTTTGTCGCAAATCCGCTAATCCTTCTGATAGGCAAAGTACCGCCATCAATTCGCTCGCTGGTGTAATTACAAATCCTGTTTCGGATGGTATGCCATTGTTTGGTACATCCAATGCTGTAACAATTTTTCGCAATACACGATCGTTTACGTCTATACATCTATTTAATAATACCGTTTTAATTCCCTCCTGTTTTCCACGGTTAAAAAATCGGTAATTATCCATCAATGCGGCAAGTGTATTATTAGCAGCAGAAATGGCGTGAAAGTCCCCGGTAAAATGCAAGTTGATATCTTCCATTGGTATCATTTGAGAATAGCCACCTCCGGCTGCCCCACCTTTCATACCAAAACATGGACCCAAGGATGGCTCTCGCAGGGCTAATACGACATTTTTTTTCAATTTTTTCAACCCGTCAGCTAATCCAATAGAAGTGGTTGTTTTGCCAATTCCTGCTTTTGTGGGTGTGATGGCCGTTACTAATATTAATTTTGCTTGCGCAATTTTTTCTTCATCAAAATGGCTTATATTTATTTTGGCTTTGTAGTGACCATAAGGTATTACAAGGTTAGATGGTATTCCCAAGTCTGCTGCTATAGTTGTAATAGGACGAATGGAAGCATCTTGTGCAATTTCGTAATCTGATTTCATACGTATAAATTGTGTATGGTAAGAAGGGTTTTAATAACTTTATTTATCTACAATATGACAAATTTGTGCAGGTTGATTTATGTTAATAGTCATTTTTAGATGTGATTATAGTCATACATCCAATTCACTTTAAGCAGTTAATTGCATGCAAGTTTTTTTAATGATATATGGTAACTAGCATTAAAATAATAAGTATTATAGATAAATTGCTACACGCACCATATCATTCTCAAAAAATTAAAAAATAGCAATCTAAAAAAATAGCAAATGTCCGACACAGAAAAAATGTATAAAGTAAAAGCAAATGAATTTGAATTTTCATTTACTCAATCTGATGTAGCTTCTTTGGATATGGTCAGACAATCGGCAACATCTTTTAATATCATTCATAAAAATAGCTCTGTAAATGCAATACTGTTGGAGGTGGATGAAACTACTTACAAAAAAATGAATATTGAAGTGGCAGGAGAAAATTTTGCCATAACAATAAAAGATGAACTCGATATGATGCTTGATCATATGGGGTTTGGAGTGGTTACTCATAAGCACCTTAAGGAAATAAAAGCGCCTATGCCGGGCCTAGTTTTAGAAATCAATGTTGCCGAAGGACAAGAAGTGGTAGCGGGGCAAAAGTTATTGATATTGGTAGCAATGAAAATGGAGAACAGTATAGTAATAGAAAACG
The DNA here is from genome assembly GCA_031430735.1 of Ferruginibacter sp. Taxonomy (GTDB): domain Bacteria; phylum Bacteroidota; class Bacteroidia; order Chitinophagales; family Chitinophagaceae; genus Ferruginibacter. The sequence goes on from JANPCB010000109.1 coordinate 7,125, forward strand.
ATGCTGTTATAAAAGGAATAGCAGTTACTGCAGGGCAGGCAGTTGATAAAGGGCAAATATTATTTGAATTGGAATAAGCATTAAAAATTGTTTGATATAAAAAAGTATTACAGCACCACAAATAAATAATGATGAAAAAAATATTGGTTGCCAATAGGGGCGAAATTGCTTTGCGTATCATGCGATCTATCCGTAAGATGGGAATTCAATCAGTGGCCGTTTATTCAGAAGCAGATAGAAATTCGCCACACGTAATGTATGCAGACGAAGCAGTATGCCTAGGCGAGGCAGCCTCAAACCAATCTTATTTGAATGGAGATAAGATTATTGCCTTTTGCAAAACGTTACAAGTAGATGGCATACACCCGGGATATGGTTTTTTAAGCGAGAATGCCGAGTTTGCTCAAAAAGTAGAAGATGCTGGAATCACTTTCATTGGGCCAAGCCCTGCGGCAATGCGAATCATGGGGTCTAAACTTGCTGCAAAAGAATGTGTAAAACAGTACAATATTCCAATGGTTCCTGGTATTGATAAAGCCATTGATGACGTAGATCTAGCAATAGAAATTGCAGACAAGATTGGCTACCCCATTTTAATTAAGGCATCTGCAGGAGGTGGAGGAAAAGGCATGAGGGTAGTAGACAAAGCAGAAGATATGAAAGAGCAAATGGAAAGAGCCATTAGTGAGGCCATTGCTTCTTTTGGCGATGGGTCTGTTTTTATAGAAAAGTATGTAACATCTCCAAGACACATAGAGGTACAAGTGTTGGCAGATAAATTTGGTAATGTAATACACTGTTTCGAAAGAGAGTGTAGCATACAACGCAGGCATCAAAAAGTGGTGGAAGAAACACCTTCTGCAATCATTACCCCTGCATTGAGAGAAAAAATATGTGAAGCCGCAGTGATGGTTGCAAAATCTTGTAATTATACAAGTACTGGTACAGTGGAGTTTTTGATGGATGACAAGTTAAATTTTTATTTTCTTGAAATGAACACCCGCTTGCAAGTAGAGCATACCGTTACCGAAATGATAACTGGCTTGGATTTGGTAGAAGAACAAATAAAAATAGCCAGGGGCGAAAAATTAAGCTTTGAGCAAAAAGATCTTGAAATTAATGGACATGCCATTGAACTTCGTGTATGTGCAGAAGACCCTTTTAATAATTTTTTACCGTCTATAGGTACCCTTACAAAATATATAAGGCCAGTAGGGGAAGAGGTGCGAGTAGACGATGGATACGAACAGGGGATGGATATTCCAATCTATTACGACCCACTAATAGCCAAATTGGTAGTGCATGCTGCCACAAGGCCAGAAGCAATAAAGAAAATGTTATTGGCAATAAAGGATTACAAGATAGAAGGTGTAGCAACTACACTTCCATTTGGCAGTTTCGTTTTGGAACACGATGCTTTTATCTCTGGAAATTTTGATACCTATTTTGTGAAAAAATATTATACGGCAGATAAAATTATAGAAAAGCAAAAAGCCAATGCCGAGATAGCAGCACTTGTAGCGTTAAAACTTTGGATGGATGCACAAAAGATAACCATACCTGTGCTACATAAGACCACGAGTTGGAAACGTAGATTGGCATAAACAAATAACATAGATAAACCAGGCATTCATTTTTTATAATAAAAAACAGATGGCATCAAAAATTGACATATTAAGAAAGAAAATAGAAGAAGGGAAATTGGGCGGCGGCAAACAAAGAAATGATACGCAACATAAGAAAGGAAAGCTTACTGCTAGAGAGCGCATAACCTTATTGATGGATCCTGGTTCTTTTGAAGAAATTGGCGCATTGGTACTGCATCGTACAAAAGATTTTGGGATGGAAGACCAGCAGTTTAACGGCGATGGGGTAATAACGGGTTACGGTTCTGTAAATGGTAGGCTTGTCTATGCTTTTGCACAAGACTTTACCGTTTTTGGTGGGTCATTATCAGAAACACATGCAGAAAAAATTTGTAAAATAATGGACCTTGCCATGAAAACTGGCGCTCCAATGATAGGCTTAAATGATTCTGGTGGGGCAAGGATACAAGAAGGTGTAAGATCGCTTGGCGGTTATGCAGATATTTTTTATAGGAATGTTTGGTCATCGGGTGTTATTCCGCAGATATCTGCCATCATGGGGCCTTGTGCTGGAGGCGCAGTGTATTCCCCAGCCATTACAGATTTTACTTTAATGGTAGAAAATACCAGTTATATGTTTGTAACAGGACCAAGCGTGGTAAAAACCGTAACAAATGAAGAAGTAACCTCCGAAGAACTAGGAGGCGCATCTACCCATTCTACCAAATCGGGTGTTACGCATTTAACTGCTGCAAATGATATGGAGTGCATAATCCAGATAAAAAAACTATTGAGTTATATGCCGCAGAATTGCGAAGACATTACCCCAAAAGATCCATATACTCCTAAAGACGAAACAAGAGAAATTTTAGAAAAAATTATTCCCGAAAGTACCAACCAACCATACGATATAAGGGATGTTATTGAAGGTATTTGTGATGAAGAAACATTTTTTGAAATACACAAAGATTATGCAGAGAATATTGTAGTGGGTTTTGCAAGGCTTGCAGGAAGAAGTATAGGAATAGTGGCCAATCAACCCATGCGCCTTGCAGGAGTTTTAGATATTGATAGTTCAAAAAAAGGAGCGAGGTTTACACGATTTTGCGATTGCTTTAATATTCCATTGTTGGTGTTGGTAGATGTACCAGGTTTTTTGCCAGGTACTGACCAAGAATGGAATGGCATTATTACCAATGGTGCAAAACTATTGTATGCATTAAGCGAAGCTACCGTACCTCGAGTAACGGTTATTACCAGAAAAGCATATGGCGGTGCTTATGATGTTATGAACTCCAAACACATTGGCGCAGATATGAATTTTGCTTGGCCTACAGCAGAAATAGCTGTAATGGGAGCAAAAGGTGCTAGTGAAATTATTTTTAAAAAAGAAATTGCAGAAGCAGCAGACCCGGCAAAAAAATTATTGGAAAAAGAAACAGCATATGCAGAAAAATTTGCTACTCCTTATCTTGCTGCCGAAAGAGGATTCATAGACGAAGTGATAGAACCGAAAGAAACGAGGAAGAAACTGATAAAAGTTTTTGCTATACTGGAAAACAAAGTGGCAAAAAGATCTAGAAAAAAGCATGGCAATATTCCTTTGTAAGAAAAATGTATAGTGTGGATTCGCTTTTTTTATTGTTCTAAAATTATTTTTTGCCAACCTATCTTAGTACGCGGCAGTTTTTAATATTGCCGCCAATGGTCAGGTATTGCTGCAAGTGGGATAGAAGAATTTCTTCTGCCCCTTACTGTTTCTAAATTAAAACATCATTGTTGAAATTTTGCACATTAGTTGAAGTTTGCTTGTTCAGCCCCACTTGCAGCACCCAATGTTAGTGGATGCTTATTTGTCACTGTATGTAAGCTCATAAATATTGTCTCTTTGCGTCAATAATGTCGATATTAGGTCAATACTATAAGTAAAGAATACTTTCCGCTTATTGGAAGTAATTATGATATCAAGTAAAATATAGTCGTTCATAAATAAATAGTCTCCAATTTGAAAAGATTTGCTTTTCTTATTTAAATTGTTTACAAAAAAGAGGTTTTTAGTATAGTATTTTCTTAGCTTCTCACTTTTATACGGAATGGTAGAAGTATCATACGGATTATAGCCTTTTTCTAGATGGGTCAGGAATTTTCTTACATCTATTTGAATGCTTTTTTTAGTTTGGTTGCCAAATAAAAAATAGTCGAAATTGTCCTTTAAATAAGTAGTGTCTTTTGTAGAAAAAAGGGGTTGTTTTTTTTCATGATTGATTAATGAAAGATACCTTCTTAAGCCAATCAAACTATAATTGAGAACAGATATGTCGGGTCGGTAATTTTTTACCTTTTGCAAGTACCACAACGGATAAGTGTCATTGTCGCCGCTTGTTATTAAGATGCTGTTTAACGGAAGTGAAGCAAGATATGATTTGCTTAATGAAAGCAAACTGTCTGGATAATTTGCTTTACTAGCATACTCTTTGGCTTTAATGGAATCTCCAGCCATCAAAAACTCCAAGTATGTGAACATATATTCATTGGCTATTTTGATTTTGATGTTTCCAACTCTTGTAACATAGTCTGGGTTAATTTTAAGAATCTGCGAATAGGCATTAATGGCTTTTAATTCATAAAAAATAAACTTTTCAATTCTTGATTTTGAAATTTTATCATTTGCTTTCAGAGGAAGTCTATCGTTGTCATTGTTCACAAAGGGGTCTCCGAATTGTTCCGTAACAAATCCAGATGCATAATTAAAGTTCGCTCTTGCTTTACTTTCAAGTAATGAGTCTGAAGTAATATTTTGATCTGTTTCATCATTAATAACATCCCAATCCCATCCCGGATATCCGTAGTACTTATTCCGCTGGTACTGATATTCTTCATAATCCCAATTTATTTCATTCAAATATTTGCTTACAGTTTCGGGAATTAAACTTGCATCATCATTTGTCGCAGCATAATCATCTAACGCGGTGTAATTATTACTTCCTTTTGACCAAAACAGTCTCGTATTAAAATAATTCCCTGGATTGTTATAATTGTCTTCAGAAACATACCACCCGTCTTTTTTTCTCTGAAATTTCAAGTAACTCTCGTATTTGTCAAATGAATATCTAGAAAAAAAAGTCGTTACCACTTCCTTAAAAGATGGCATATTGAATTGTCCGTAAGAGGAAACGGTGATAAATAAAAAGAAAAGTAAAATTTTAAGAGCTTTCATTTGTTATGAGGGTTATCTTTTCCTGAAATAGGTTGAACATTTTTTGTTATAAAAATAGTTTAAAGTTTGTGTATACTAATAAAATAATGATACATTCTTTAAAAATACTTCCTGCTTGGTTTAAAAAAAATATCAACACTTTACCCGTTTATCGTTGCCTCTTTTGTTAGAAACGAAATCGTGCTGTTGGTTTACATGGTTTATTTTAGGCGTTTTCATTTTTAGAGAATAATGCGCTCTAAAATGCTATATAATTGGCAACAAGGCTTTGTGGGAGATATGGTGTTAGAATTCCTGTCCGCCGGAACAACTGAAATTGAAAATATTTTGATGAAGTAAAGATTAAATGATCAGTGTTGTTTGTCTAGCCCTAACTGAAGTTTGTTTTTTTACTGCAACTGATTATACTTCCGTCGAGCCCCAGTATTGGCTTACCCATGTTGTGTACAGCCGGCTATTATTTAGCTATTCAATGCCGTGAATAAGGTCTGATGAATTTCTCTTACTAGGAAAAATGTTTCCAGGTAAAAATAATTGGAAGAGCCTTGATTGTTATTGAAAAAATATTTATAAGATAGACTTGTGGATACGCTCCAAAATAGATACAAACGCTACTATCAATTAAAACCCATACAGTAAAGGCTATCATAATAGCATTACGGGCCCAGCGTTCTTTATTTTTAAATGGATATCGGGCAATGAAAGCAAGTAAAATATAACAACAAGCAATTGTACCTCCAAGGGGTCCGTAGATAAAGCTGCGAAACTGTTCTGCTTCCGTCGGAAATGTAGAACTGTGCCAAAATAGTTTCGCAAGCATTTTGTTGTAGGGTTGAAAAAGGAAGTTATTTCCGAAGAATGCAAATGCGATACCTGCCATTACAAAAACCAAACTCGTATAGAATAGCCATTTCTGCCAAAATATGAATGAAGATTCTTTTGTGGTTGTCATAATCTATTAAGTTTTCTATGCGGTTGTAGCATTTTTTTGCATTGTTGCCAATGACCGATTATTGCTGCAGTTGGGTAATTGATCAACAGTCTACCGAAAACTGAAGCTGCCTGCCGATAGTCAGGGCTAAATGTATGATTAAAAGCCGAAGTTAACCATCAAAAGCCCGACAGAATTCCGTTCGCCGAATAGGAAGCTGGGGTTTGCACTGCCGATGATTGCTTCAACGTCGTGCCCCAATTGCACAAAACCTTTCATTGTTGTTGGCAGGCATTTTCGTCAACCTAAATACTTTGCCAATTTTCCAATTGTCAAGCCTTGAACTAAGATACTGAACAAGACACAAATGTATGTTGCTATTAATAAAATATTTTTCGCCTCATTGTCAGGCAATGATAAAACTAATGCAATGGAAAGCCCTCCACGAAGTCCACCCCATACAATAATCTTTGATTCCTTTTTATTCAGGTCAATTGTTTTTGGAAGTAAAAGTTTTGGCAGATAAACAACAATAATTCTTGAAAGCAACACAACAAAAACTGATGATAAGCCTAAAAGAAAATAATTGACTTTAAAGTCTATGACAATTAAAACCAAAGCAATAATAATAAACAAAACTGCATTTAATACTACGTCTATGAGTTCCCAAAACTTATGAACGTACTCTTGTGTCTGGTCGCTCATTGCTCTGTCTTGTTTATAGTTGCCGACTAATAATCCCATAACCACCATAGCCAACGCTCCTGAAAGATGTAAAAACAAACAAAGGCTGTAACCTACCATTACAAAAGCAATTGTAAGCAGTACTTCTGTTTCATAATGGTCAATAGATTTTAAAAGTTTATGAAGTGCAAAGCCAAATACAAGCCCAAAAATAATTCCTCCTACTGCCTCTTGTAAAAAAAGTAAACCAAAATGTGAATAATTTATTTCTGAACTTCCTGAATGAAGTGTCTCAAGTAAAGCAATAAAAATTACTACACCAATACCGTCATTAAATAAAGATTCTCCAACTATTATGGATTCAATTTTTTTGGGAACATTAGCTTTCGTTAGTATACCCAAAACTGCAATTGGGTCGGTTGGTGAAATTAGAGCCCCAAATAATAAACAATAGATGAAGCCAATCTCAATATCAAATAAAATACAAAGACCATAAATTAAAAAAGCAATAATAAGCGTAGAAAGAATAACGCCTCCGATTGCAAACAAGGCAATTTGTTTAAGATACTTTTTTACATTGCTCCAATCGGTATGTAACGAACCCGCAAAAAGTAGAAATCCCAACATTATTTCAAGAATAAACTTGCTTATATCTGTCTGTTGAACTATTGCTTTTAAATCAGTGTAAGGTTGAGCAAACCAAAACTTACTTATAAAAACGAGCAGAGAAACAATAGTGGAAAGAAAAAATAGCCCGATTACAAAGGGCATTTTAAGGTATTTGTAATTAATATATGCAAATGCTGCAGAAATGCCAATAAGAAAGGTTAAAATAATATATATACTCAAAATTTATTTTTTTATAAGTTCTACTTTTTCCAATGATAAGCGTTTTTTTAACCAATTCTCAAACTTTTTTTTGTCGTCATTGGTTAATTCGTTTTGTGCTTGATAAATAAATATAGTAGAACTGTTGGTGCTGTCATTGCTATAATAAAATGTATTATTGGAAATGGATAGTGACTGAATAACTGGAAAAATTATTTTCGTTTCTTGTAAAATCTGATTGCCGTCGAATCTGTTTTTTGCAATCTCGCTTTCTAACGCCAGTATCTTTTTGTCTTTTTCAGCAACAACTATATCCTTGCTTTTTATTTCATTTAAAATATTATTTCTTAACAATTGGATTCTGTCGGCACTGTCTTGCCTTATCAGCAGTTTCGTCATTGGAATTTTTTTAGCATACAACTTAGCATTTAAACTGTCAATTTCTTCTTTAGTGAACCGCTTTGACAAAAATGCTAATTCAATTGTTTTTGGGCTACTGTTGTAATTTGTTTTTTTGTAGACAATAGTATTGCCTTTGTTGGTAAATTCCTGCTCAATAAAATTATTCACTGATTGCTGGTATTTTTGTTCGGCAAATAGCTTGTATGCAAAATAAATACTTGGCAGTAGCATGAGTAACACAACAAAGCTAATGCCGTATCTTACCTGCTTTTGATGCTTTTTATCAACTTCTTCTTTGGCAGGATATTTTAAGAATTTTACAATACTATATGTGGCAATGCAAATAAAAATACAATTAATGGCATAAAGAAAAATAGCACCAAAAAAGAATTTAAAATTACCTGTTGCCAATCCATAACCTGCCGTGCAAAGTGGAGGCATTAATGCAGTGGCAATGGCTACACCTGGAATTGGATTTCCTTTGTGCACTCTTGTAACTGAAATAACCCCAACAAGCCCGCCAAAGAATGCAATAAGAATGTCGTAAATATTGGGTGAAGTTCTTGCTAAGATTTCCGATTGAACTTCTTTGAAAGGACTAATAAAAAAATAGATAGTCGAAACAAGCAATCCTGCAAGGGTGGCAATAAACAGGTTTCTTAAAGATTTTTTCAACAGGTCAAAGTCATACATACCCAATGCAAAACCCGATGCTACAATGGGACCCATTAATGGTGAGATAAGCATAGCACCAATAATTACGGCTGTTGAATTTACATTTAGACCAACTGAAGCCACCAAAATAGCGCAAGCTAAAATCCAAAGATTAGCACCAGTAAAGGAAATATTATCCTTAACACTTTGTAATGTTTTCTGTCTATCATCTTCGCCGTTGTGAAGGTTAAAAAGTGAAATGAAAATTGTTCTCATAATCCTTATTTGTTTTAATCTTCCTATCAGCGTAGTATTTCGTTTGCCCACAACAGCTGCTGGGTAAAGATATAAAAATTATGTTAAGAACTAATGCCCAGTTTCGCTTATCTCGCCCGAACCATCGCCCGGACCTGCCTGCCGTTAGGCAGGTATGCACTGCCGATGATTGCGTCAACGTCATGCCACACTTGCACAAAACCCGATGTTGAACAAAACCCTACGGGTAAACTACCTTAGCGTTTCATTAAAATAAAATTAACCATTATGCATCAAAAAAAAGTAATTTAATTTCGGAAGCCTGCGACCATGTGGCAGGATTTAAGACAGCTTATCAGAAG
>JANPCB010000110.1:0-8823 GCA_031430735.1 Ferruginibacter sp.
ATGCTTGTCCCCAAAAAACAAACTAATAAACAGATAAACTAATAAACAACGACGATGGCTGCCAAAACAGATAATTTTCAATCTCCCGATTATTTTAATGTAGATGAATTACTTACAGAAGAGCATAAGCTTATTAGGGAAACTGTGCGCAGTTATGTAAAAAAAGAGATATCTCCAATCATTGAAGATTACGCACAGCGTGCCGAATTTCCACAACAAATTGTAAAACAATTGGGCGATCTAGGTTGCTTTGGCCCAACCGTACCAGAACAATATGGCGGTGGCGGACTTGATTATATTTCTTATGGATTGATGATGCAAGAATTGGAACGTGGAGATAGTGGTGTACGATCTACAGCAAGTGTACAAGGTAGTTTGGTTATGTTTCCAATTTACCAATATGGCAGTGAAGCGCAACGCAATAAATATTTACCAAAACTGGCCAGTGGCGAGTGGCTAGGTTGCTTTGGATTAACCGAGCCCAACCATGGTAGCGACCCTGCAGGAATGCTTACCAATTTTAAAGACAATGGCGATGATACGGTAACATTAAACGGTGCAAAAATGTGGATTAGCAACGCACCGTTTTCTCAAGTAGCGGTTGTATGGGCAAAAGATGATGCCGGAGAAATAAAAGGAATTATTGTAGAGCGGGGTATGGAAGGTTTTACTACACCTACTACGCATGGCAAATGGAGCCTACGTGCAAGTGCAACGGGCGAACTTGTTTTTGACAATGTAAAAGTACCCAAAGAAAATATTTTACCAAATGTAAAAGGATTGAAAGGTCCATTGGGTTGCTTAACCAAAGCTCGTTATGGAATTGCATGGGGTGCTATTGGTGCAGCAATGGATTGTTACCACATTGCTTTGGAATATAGTAAAGAAAGAATTCAATTTGGAAAACCCATTGCAGGTTTTCAATTGCAACAAAAAAAACTGGCAGAAATGGTAACTGAAATTACCAAAGCTCAGTTACTAAATTGGCGTTTGGGTGTATTAATGAACGAAGGAAAAGTAACCCCACAACAAGTAAGTATGGCCAAAAGAAATGCTTGCGAAGTGGCAACAAATATTTGCAGAGATGCCCGCCAAATGCTAGGTGGCATGGGCATTACTGGCGAATACCCAGTTATGCGCCATATGATGAATTTGGAAAGTGTGATAACATATGAAGGCACGCACGATATTCATTTACTGATTACGGGTATGGATGTGACGGGGATAAATGCGTTTAAGTAAGCTGGCCCCCTAAATCTCCGCCGACAGGCGGAGGACTTTTAGTTTATAGTACTTTAAAGTGTATCTATCGAGTTTAGGTATGGATTTCAAAACATGATTAAAAGTATTACGAACGAGGCCCTCATCTTCGGAGAGGCGGGGTGAGGTTATTATTTTTGGACAAAAAAGCTTTGCTTTTTTGTCCAAGCTAGAACACAGCCATGGGCAACTTCAGTGGCGTCGCACATTTCATCAGCAGCACATTTCTCATCTTTTATTATGCACTAGATCGAAGCAAATAAAGAAAACACGCAGTAATAGTTAACATTTAGACAATATAAAAATGAATACATCTACAAATAATAACGAAACTAAGAACCTCCTCTTGGGGGGCCGGGGGGCTGTAAGTGTTATAGGCGCTGGCCAAATGGGAAACGGCATAGCACATGTGTTTGCACAAGCTGGTTTTAAAGTAACATTGATAGATGTAAGTGCCGAGCAATTGGCTAAAGCCATTGCTACAATTGGGAAAAATTTTGATAGGCAAATTGCAAAAGGAACACTCACAGAAGATAATAAAAAAAGAGCATTAGAAAATATTAGTACTGCTACCGATTTGGTAATTGGCGTAAAAGATGCTCAACTTGTAGTAGAAGCTGCCACAGAAAATATAGACCTAAAGCTGAAAATTTTCAAGTCCATAGATGAAGCTGCACCCGCAGGTTGTATTTTAGCTAGCAATACTTCCTCCATTTCAATTACAAAAATAGCTGCGGCTACCAAACGACCGCAGGATGTAATTGGCATGCATTTTATGAACCCTGTACCCGTTATGAAATTGGTAGAGATTATAAATGGCTATGCTACCAAAAAAGAAGTTACCCAAACGATTGTTGAGCTTTGTAAAACATTGGGAAAAGTACCCTGCGTAGTAAATGACTATCCTGGCTTTGTAGCCAACAGAATTTTAATGCCAATGATAAATGAAGCCATCTCCACCTTATTTGAAGGAGTAGCTGGAGTAGCAGAGATAGATACGGTAATGAAACTCGGTATGGCACACCCTATGGGACCATTACAGCTTGCAGATTTTATTGGATTGGATACCTGTCTTTCTATTTTAAAAGTATTACAAGATGGATTTGGTAATCCAAAGTATTCACCAAACCCGTTATTGGTAAACATGGTAATGGCGGGTAAGCTTGGTGTAAAATCGGGAGAAGGGTTTTATGTGTATACTGCAGGGAGCAAGGAGTTGGTTGTAAGTGATGCGTTTGGAAAATAATAATGATATAATTTGTTTAGTAGTAAATGTAAACCACAAAAGACTTACATCCATTAATTAGGGCTTGCTCAAAAACTATAAATTACTATCTGTATTGAATTTCGGTTAATTATTTTGCTAATTGATGCACTGGTTTTTTATGAAATTGTTCGAAAACCTTCCAGACTTTTTTTACGATTGCCGTTTTTGCCTCATGCCGGCAGGCATCTCTACTGCAACGCTGCTGTTTTTTCTTCTTTTGAAAAAATATGCTAACGCATTTTTTCAAATTTGCCTTTGGCAAACCGAACAAAAAAAGGCAGCTTATGCAGTAGCTGGTAGATTTTTGCGAAGATTTTATCGAATAAAGTTTCTAATGAATAGTACCTAAATTCCAGAATATTTTTGCTTGAGTTTTTGAGCAAGCCCTAATCATAAATCTACCACTCAAACCCCGGCATTACAAAATACATAATGCTCCAATATTTATCTTCTCGTTGCATATATAATTTATAAGGCCCTTCGTAGTGAATGATTTCTCCATTTTCTATTACGGCATCGTATTTCAGCATGCCCTCTGCATGTCCCATACCGCTTTCCTTATCATACAATTCAAATTTTATTTCATCAATGGTATAGCCATCATTTTTAAATGCTGCAAAAGACTCAAAAAACATATTTAGTTTTACAAAAAAAGCTTCCCTATCTAATTGCTTTCCATCTGCTGTTATAAAATCATATGCCAATTCAGAACTGTATTCATTAAAATCTCTTTCGAACCAATGTTTCAAAAATTCATGTGTATTGCGTTCTATCTCTGCTTTATCATTTGGGTAAAACTCTTCATAACTAAAATGCCAAGCTCCCCCAAACATAGATTCCTTTTCTATTTCATGAGCGAATAATTCATCTGTAATAAATGTATAAATAAGTTCATCGGGGTATGGCCCGTCATTAATATCCAGCATAATTCCATGCTCCTCCATTTGCAGCATTAATGCTTCTAATGCTGCAGCCATTTCCGTATCGGTTAATTCCGCTACTTTCTTAAAAATAGGGCTTCCTATTTTTTCATACACCGTTGTATATTCTGCATGTTGGCTATTTTCTTCAAATGCAATCATATTTTTTAGAAACTGGTTTTCTACTTCTGGGGGTAAGGAAGCATCACCTTGCATAAAAAAGCCATCTCCATATTGCGCTTGAAGTTTTATTTTTAAAAACTCGTTTTCTATTTTAATATGTTCTATTGGGTCTTCAGAAAATTTTTCTTCTTCCATAAAAATAATTTAATAACTCAATGTAAGAAATTATCTTGTGTAGATAAAAAAAATGTCTAAAAATAAAATATGGAACATAAATTATTCATGCTTTTAATTGGTTGTACACCAGCAGGAAGAAACATTGAACAACACGATATCTTTTTTGGCATTGCAAAAGAATTGAAGGATTTAATTCCTCAAATAAATGAATTTTGGAAAGATGCAGGTAAAATTCACTTAGATGGATGGAGGGTTGTACATAATGTAGATGGCTACCAAATTGGCATTACAGAAAAAGAATCAGAAAAAACGAATAGCAATGCCCTGTTTTTTATAAACCTTGGAGGGTACAAAGAAAACGAATTTGAAGAGTTTCATTATAAAATATTATCAGTTGCCACAGACAAAGCCAATGCAATTTATAAAGCAAAACAAACAGCCTTTTTCCAGCATACTGGTTTTGGTAAAGTAGCCAATTCTCATATTGATGATAAATATGGAGTAGATGTAGATGATATTTTTCAAATAAATGATATTCTTCCGAAGGCAATCAAAGAAAAGTTCTCTATCGATATATCTACAAGTAAAATAGATAATTTGCCAGAAGATAAAATTAACCTTGGTTATTTTAAATTGGATTCTTTGTAAACTTATTGCAAAGGAGCAACGGTTTTATTCACTCCAAAAACACAAGTTACTTTGTATCCTAGTGGCTTATAATAATTGGTAAGAATAGATGTTATATGTTCTTCGGATAACTTCAAATATTTTGGATCATTTTCTAATTGTTTCAAAGCCTGTGTATACAATTGCTTTTGGGCTTTTACCAAATCATTCATGGAAGCACTTGCAAAAAGTCCTGTCTGGGTCATTGTTTCCATCTTATCCATTTTAAGCTGAAGACTCATGAGTTTGCAGGCAGGTAGCATTATTTTTACTGTTGCTGCTTTTGTATCGATGGTCATTTTTTGGTTGCTCATGTCTACGCCAAACTTAGCTTCATAGGGTAAATTTACTTGCAACGTATTTTCTGCAAAATAATTTTTAAATTTTGCCCATGCTCCCTCTTCATCCCCCTTGTTGCTTATTTTCATATTCATCGTTCCATTTACATTCAATGCAGCGAGTTCGGCAATTTGTTTTATTACCTCCACATTTTGTATCATAGTTGTGGTGGCATCATTGCGCCCATTCTTTTTACCCAAAAAATAAAATGCCGCTGCTACCAATAGCACTAAGAAAATTATTAACCCAGTCTGTTTCACTTATTATTTTTTCGTTAATTAAATTTTAGCAATAAATTGCAAATGAATATTCGCATTACTGCCCACTGCTCCCGCAGAATTGCGGGACCCACTGCCCACTTACTTCTCACTTCTTCACCCCCTTCACCAAGTTATAACTCTCATCAATCATTTCTTTCAATAAATCATTTTTCAAACTATCTGCAATGACGGTATTCCAATGCTTTTTATTCATATGAAATCCTGGCAAAACAGCATCAGGATATTCTTCCCTCAATTCTATTGCCTTATCAGGATTGCATTTTACATTAAATTGTAAAGGTTCGCTGTCAAGCCCCATTAATAAAAAAACTTTTCCATTTACTTTAAAAACCAATGTATCTCCTCCAAAAGGAAATCCTTCTGTTACATTTACCTTTTGTAAAACATGTTCTCTAATTTCGGCTGCGTTCATAATTGTATAAAATTACAAAGCCTCCCGTTATTAATAGGAGGCTTTGCGTTTTTTTTAAATAAATTTTATCTTATTATCATTACTGTACCTTTCATTTCTACTTTTTTATTATCCTTATCTGTACCACTAACTATCCATACATAAGCACCATTGGGTTGAGGTTTTCCTTTAAATGTTCCATCCCATCCTTTAAGCCATTGGTTTGTTTCAAACATTAATTCACCAAAACGATTAAATACCCTAAAGTAAGTAGTATTGGACATTCCAACTGGTATTGCCCTAAAGATGTCATTGAGTCCGTCTCCATTTGGTGTAAACGAATTAGGAACATAATAAGTAGGTCCGTTGTACACTTTTACAAAAATAGAATCATATCCGGCACAACCTACCGCATCAGTTACTTTTAGGTAGAAATTCGCATCTTCAGTTAAAGTAGCAAAAGCTTTTTGGCTAAAAGGGTTACTGATAATGGCCGAAGGAGTTGGCGAACTCCAAGTGTAATTTGCACCCCCTCTTCCGAAGAGCTGATGAGGAACTCCTTTTACAGCTATAGTATCATTGCCTGCAAAAGCTTTTACAACTGGTTGTACAATTACTTTTACAGAATCTGTCACAACAAAATCGCATCCATAACCAGCTTTTGTGGTACTATCTGTTAATTTATACCAAGTATTTCTAGTAGGATTTGCAATTGTTTGTATAGATCCTGGCGCAGCAAGGCTATCAATAGGAGACCATGTAAAGCTCATTAAATTACTGGTAAAATGTGATACTACCCCTTGTAATAAAGTAACATCATTTAAACAAATAGCCCTATTTAAGCCTGCATCTAAAATTGGTTTCCAACGTACAGTTACATTCACCGTATCTTCTGTAGCACAACCTCCAATTGTAGCACTAAGGATATAGGTGGCATTGTCCACAGGTTTTACTGTTGCATCTTTTATTCTTAGTGAATCTATTGTATTTAAAGGTACCCCAATTGCTCTCCATTGATAAACAATACTTGGAGGTGTAGGACTAACCAATGGTGTAAACTTCACAGATTCTCCTTCACAAATTGTAGAATCAACACCAATATTTACAGTCAAATTGTTGTTATTTATGTTCACTATAATTTGTGCTCTAGGTCCTTCGCAACCACCTGTAGCTGCAGAAGTTGATTGACTTACATAGTAATTTAAAACCCCTGGAGCCGCCGATGATGGTGTTGGCGCAGTAGAACTACCCACACCTCCCGTTGCAGATGTATACCAAAGTAGATTTGTACCTATTGCTGTCAATTGAACAGTAGGGTCATTTGGACAATAATTTATAGGGCTTATAACCGTTGGTGCTATTGGTGTTGCCGTTATGGTAACATCCATAGAAGCTCTTGGTCCTTCACATATCCCTGTTGTTTGCGATACATAATAAGTGGTTGTTCCAGCAGTAAGTGTAGAAGGTATTGGTGCTGCAGCACTACCAACTCCGCCTGTTGCAGCAGCATACCAAAGCAAATTTGTACCTGTTGCCGTTAAGGGGCTTACCGTTGCATTTTGACAATAAATTAAATTATTTGTAATAGGTGCAAGTGGCGTAGAATTTACAATTACAGTTATTGCTGTTCTTGGCCCCTCGCAAGTTCCGGTTGATTGGCTTACATAATAAATTGTGCTACCTGTGGCATTTGTACTAGGTGTTGGAGCAGTACTACTACCTGTACCACCAGTAGCAATAGTATACCAAAGCAAATTAGTACCTGTGGCAGTTAGCACAGTTGGCGTTGCTCCTTGGCAATAAGTAATTGGCGAAGTAGCTGTTGGTGCCAAAGGAGTGGCTGTTACATTTATTGTTATTTGAGCTCTTGGCCCTTCACAATTTAATATAGTTTGACTTACATAATAAATGGTACTACCTCCTGCAATTGTTGAAGGTGTAGGTGCAATAGCACTGCCCGTTCCTCCTGTTGCTGTTGTATACCACAATAGACTTGTACCAGCTGCAGACAATTGTGTTGACGCAGCATTTTGGCAATAATCAATAGGACTAACTACTCCCGGCAAAGCAGGTGTAGCATTAATTGTTACTGTAATAGCTGTTCTTGGTCCTTGGCAAATTCCCGTGGTTTGACTTACATAATAAATAGTATTACCAGCAGTTGTAGACAATGGTGTTGGTGCAGTAGCACTACCTGTACCACCAGTAGCAGTTGTATACCATAGTAAATTGGTACCCGTTGCTGTCAGCGGAATGGTAGCTGTATTTTGACAATATATAACTGGGCTTGTTACTGTTGGTGCTGCAGGCGTAATATTTACGGTTACCGTTATAGCAGCTCTTGGTCCTTCGCAAGCTCCAGTTGATTGGCTTACATAATAAGTGGTAGAACCTACTGTTGCAGTAGAAGGTGTTGGTGCAGTTGCACTTCCTATTCCACCTGTTGCTGTTGTGTACCAAAGCAAACTTGTTCCTCCCGCTGTTAATGCAATAGGCGTTACTCCTTGACAATATACCACAGGGGTTGTTACTGTTGGAGCCACAGGTATTGCAACTATGGTAACAGTAATGGCTCTCCTTGGACCTTCACAAATTCCTATAGTAGAACTTACATAATATATAGTAGAGCCAACAGTAACTGTAGATGGTATTGGTGCTGTTGCACTTCCTATACCGCCTGTTGCCGTAGTGTACCATAATAAATTTGTACCTGTTGCTGTTAATGCGGTAGACGTTGCTCCTTCACAATAAGTAATTGGTGAGGTAGCTGTTGGCGCAAGGGGTGTTGTATTTATCGTTACTGTTATAGCAGCCCTTGGGCCTTCACAAATACCTGTTGTTTGACTCACATAATAAATGGTATTGCCAACTGATATTGTAGAAGGTGTAGGTGCTGTTACACTTCCTGTACCGCCTGTTGCTGTTGTGTACCATAATAAATTTGTACCAGTAGCGGTTAATGCAACAGCAGTTGTCCCTTGACAATAAACCACAGGTGTAGTAACAACTGGAGCTGCTGGAGTGGTATTTACTGTTACAGTTATTGCTGCCCTTGGCCCTTCGCAAACACCTGTTGATTGACTTACATAGTAAATTGTAGATCCCACTGTTGCTGTAGAAGCTGTAGGCGCTGTTGTACTTCCTGTACCTCCCGTTGCTGTTGAATACCACAACAAATTGGAGCCTGTTGCTGTAAGTGCCACAGGAGTTGTTCCCTGACAGTAAACTACGGGCGTCGTTACACCTGGTGCTGCTGGAGTAGCCGTTACATTTACCACAATAGCGGCTCTTGGTCCCTCACAATTTAAAATAGTTTGACTTACATAATAAGTAGTTGTACCACCCACAGAGGTCGTTGGTGTTGGTGCTGTTGCACTACCGGTGCCACCTGTTGCGGTA
>JANPCB010000111.1:0-5762 GCA_031430735.1 Ferruginibacter sp.
AGGACTTCCATCACCAAAGTTCCATAAAATAGAATCAGTTGGCAAATAGCCTGGGCTTTGGTTTGTAAAACTGATTGTGTTTGGCTGAGTGGCACTTGCTAAGGATGTAAAATATGCTTGAATATTGCAAGTACTAGAAGGCGCAACAACAGTATCTAAACGACAAATATCACTTACGCAAGGAGGAGTAGCTGCATTGTTTGGTTTTTTTACACGTAAACAAACAGTATATATTCCAGGTGCTGCATAAGTATGAACAGGATTTGAAGCGGTAGAAATGCTGCCATCACTAAATGTCCAACGAATAGAATCTGCTGGAGCAAAACCGCTAGATGTATTTGTGTATAAGCGTGATAAAGGATTTGTAGCCACTGCAGATGAAGTAAAGGATGCTACTAAATTACAAGTGGCCTGTTGAATAGTAATTGTTTGCATAGCAGAATCTGTACAAATAGTTACATTATTTTGATTGTGCCTTATAACATAATGCTTTACAACAAAAACACCATTTGCTGTATAAGTATGTGTAGGCCTAATAACCGAACTTGGGGAAGAGGCATCTCCAAAAATCCAATAATGCTGCACAAAAGGCGAATCAGTAACAATAGCTGGGGTAAATTTTACTGTATTCCCGCTCAAAAACTGCGCATTAAAAGAGGGGTTACAAGGGTTGGCTATCTGAGCATTTCCTTGATTTGCAAAAAATGCAAGGAACATTGTAATAAAGAGTATAAACTTTTTCATACAAAAATTTTAAAGATTTGGTAATCGGGTGTCCATATTAGATACTGGCAAATGTTTAAACGTTGCCTCAAATACCATTAATTATTTTCCCTGATTTGTAGTAGTAGGTTTTCTATAGCACGCCTACAAGACCTTTCAGTACTACTAAAACTATTTAATTGGACACTAAATATAAGCATTTTTTTCTTTTTAGTAAATAAATAGCCGCTAAGGGATACATTTTTACTCATAGAGCCTGTTTTGGCATAAATAGAGCCTATTGCATCTTTGTAATAGCTTTTCAATGTCCCTTCTCCACCAGTTGGTAAAATCCTTTTCATCCTATCAATACCAAATTCGCTTTGTAACTTATTTAGGATATAAATAAAATCTTTTGGCGAAAACAGATTGTACCTGCTAAGGCCAGAGCCATCTACCCAACGAGGTTTTGTGGGAATATCCTTTAAATCTGTTTTTAGCAATGTATCAATAATGTCCTCATCACTCATGTAGCCGAGTTTTTCATTGCTTACCATCAACAATGTTTGCTCTGCAAAAAAGTTGTCGCTGTTGTGCATCATAGGCCGTAGGAGGGAGTCGGTGGGGCGTGAATGAATTATGTTTTTTCTCCAAAAAGTCCCATTTGAAACTGGGCTTTCAAATGTTGAGTAGTAAATTTTTTTATGAATGGTATCGGATAATAAATTGTAAGAAAGCGTATCTGAAGTAATAAAGGGAACGAATTTTTTTTCATCTTTTTGCTCGTCAAAATAAATTGTAAACGTATTTGAATGAAAATCTCTTTTTACTGTGGATAAAAAATTTGAATTTGATGTAGCAGAAATAGTTGGCATATTTATTCCAATAAATCTGTTTTTTGGGTAATATTTAATGTTATTTTGTGAGCCATAAAAAAGAATAGTATTTCCGAAAACGGGGAAAGCACTTCGTTCAACCATATAATAATCACTGTAATCGTCCCAAGCCCAACCAGACCCATATGCTTTACTTTTAAAGACGGGACTTTTCCCAAAAACCTGTTTGCTTGTTTTTGATAAAAAATCAATTATGGGTTGCGACTTAAAATCAGGATGTAATAATGTAGGATCTCCTGTTGAGATCAGTTCAATATTATTCGAATCTTCGAAATACCGCATCCCCACCAAACTATCCCCCAAATATTTCAAACCAGCATATAGCGTAAACAATTTTACATTGCTACTGGGTGTGAAGTTTTTCTCTTCGTTATAATTGTATAAATATTTGCCAGTAGCTGGCTCGTATATGCTTATGCCTGCATGGCCAGAACGCACCGTTGCATCCTTTAAAAAACTATTTATTTGCTTTTTTGTTATTTTGCTAGTGCTTTTGCAGGAGTAAATGGTTGAAGAAATCAGGAAAATTAAAAAGTATTTCATACGGTGTTTTATAAAACGCAATCTATTGAATAATAAAAGTTAAACCTGCCTGTCGGCAGACAGGAAAAGGTATGCCAATGAAGTGAGCCTGCCTGACGGTAGTCAGGTGACATCCCGAAGTTTCGGGAAAGACCATTGTTATTATTGTTTGGGCACAAGCCAAAAGCTTTTGCCCGAATATTCTTCCGCTCGCCACAGGCTTAATTCACTCGCCACAGGATTAATCCACTCGCCACAGGCGAGCGGCTACGGCCACAGGCGAGCCACAGGCTTTTTGCCCAAATAATCTTCCGCTCGCCAAAGGCGAGCGGCTACGAGCGCTCCTGCACTCGCAACCATCTTTCTGGAAAATCATTTTTTCCAGCAGTTAAATAATCATTGTGGCTGCAAGCTGTAAATTTCCCATCGGGCATTTGCATCCACCAACGGTTTGTTCTTTTGCTTTGCAAAAAAGTAGTATCTACTTCTGCAAAAACAGTATGGTATTCATTAAAATTACTTCTATCATTTAAAGACGATTCCAAATTCATCCGATGCTTGCCATCTATAAAATACCAAAGCATTTGTGCAATTTGTTTGGCTGTTACTTCATCGGTATCCTTTGCAGGGCTATAGCCATAAATGCCCATACTGTTTAAGTTTGAGCTCATACCCGCAAATTGCATAAGTGTACAAGCTTCTACTCCAGTAAAGCCATTAGGGCAATTTTTGTTTACGGGAGCATCGCTGTATTTGATAGCACTGATATCGAAGCTAAGCATATTGCTATTGCGCAATACAGGCTCCATTTCTATAATATTATCCAATACATTGCCCAATCGATAGCAATCAAAACGAAGTTTATCTATTGTTTGTAGCATACGAGGGTGCACAAAATAGCTTTGAAAACCAATATGGTTATAATGTTTTAAAATATTGGGTACAGCAGTAAACATTTCCATTAAAAAGTTTTCTGCTGGCACACTACTTTCACCACTAAGGTTTATGTAAGCATCAATACAAGATGCTTCTACTATTTTATTTAAACCATTGTAGGCATTATATTGCGCTAAGGTAATATCATGTGATCCACCAATAATAACAATTGTCTTATTTGTACGATACAATTCTTCCAGCACCGTTCTTATTGCTGCATAACTATCGTTTAAAGAAGCGCCTGTTTTAATATTTCCTACATCTGCAATTTTAATATCTGTATGCCAGTAATGCAATCTGTACAATTGCTTTCTAATTATATCTGCCGCATTGTTTCCTTTTTCGAAATTGCCATTGCCACGGGTTTCGTTTACACCAACTATTATAATATCTGCCTGTGCTATGTCAAATGCTTCCTCTTGTTGTGTTAATACATGTTTGCCTAATTGTCCATCTACATAACCCTCATCTTCGTTTATCATATTGAGCGAAATGGGGTCTAAAAAATCTTGAATTTCCTGCATCAAAAAAAGTTTTGACAAATGTAGGGAAAGGGGATTTGATTTTTGCCCAAAGCTTTCCTTATATCCTGTAATAAAATGTAGAAACCTTAAATTTTATAGAATTCCTATATTCTTGTATTGAAGAGATATTTAGGAATTACAATTTACCCTACATTTGTAACATATAAAAAACTCCAATTTTTTAACGATGGCAGATACACAAGAAATTTTACAGGAAGTAGTAATAAAATTTGCTGGCGATAGCGGCGATGGAATGCAGCTTACAGGTACACAATTTACAAACAACAGTGCCATGTTAGGTTTAGACTTGGCAACTTTTCCGGATTTTCCTGCAGAAATTCGTGCTCCAATAGGCACTTTGCCTGGTGTGAGTGGTTATCAACTACGATTTAGCAGCGATCGGATTTTTACACCTGGCGATGATTGTGATGTACTAGTTGCCATGAATGCCGCGGCCCTAAAAGTAAATTTAAAGGGCTTGAAAAAGGGAGGTAAAATTATTGCCAATACCGATGGTTTTGATATGAAAAACCTACGACTAGCAAATTATCCAGAAGGGGTAAATCCATTAGAAGATCATAGCCTTGATGGATACGAGGTTATACAAATGGATGTAACCAAAATGACCCGTGAGGCTTTGAAAGACATTACCATGGGCACCAAAGAAAAAGACCGTGCAAAAAATATGTTTGTATTGGGCTTTTTATATTGGATGTACAATCGCAATATGGAAAATACCATTAATTTTCTTACAGAGAAATTTGGTAAAAAACCAGAAATATTGGAAAGTAATGTAAAGGCTTTGCAAAGTGGTTATAATTTTGGTGATACCACCGAAACGTTTTCGGCACGTTATACCGTGCAAAAAGCCATTATGGAGTCCGGTACTTATCGTTCTATGATGGGCAACCAGGCACTTTCTTATGGTTTAATTGCAGCTTCACAAAAAAGTGGGTTGCCTATATTTTTGGGATCCTATCCAATTACACCTGCATCAGATATTTTACATGAACTAAGTCGCCACAAGTCTTTTGGCGTGCGCACTTTTCAGGCCGAAGATGAAATAGCAGCTATCACATCTGCCATTGGAGCTAGTTATGGAGGATCGTTGGGTGTAACAACAACTAGTGGTCCTGGTATGGCGCTTAAAGCAGAAGCTATGGGGCTTGCAGTAATGTTAGAAATTCCATTAATAATAATAAATGTGCAACGTGGCGGACCAAGTACAGGATTGCCAACCAAAACAGAACAGAGCGATTTGATGCAAGCATACTATGGTAGAAATGGTGAATGCCCTATGCCTATTGTTTCTGCTAGCACACCTACCGATTGCTTTGATGCTGTGTATGAAGCAGTGCGCATATCTGTGCAACATATGACACCCGTTATATGCCTTAGCGATGGTTATATTGCCAATGGCGCAGAGCCATGGAAATTTCCGCAAAGTGCAGATTTGCCCGAAATAAAAATGAGTTTCAAAACACAATTAGGAGATCATGAAGATAAATTTCAACCTTATTTGAGAGATGAAAAACTGGCTCGGCCATGGGTAATACCTGGCACCCCAGGTTTGGAGCACAGAATTGGAGGGTTAGAAAAGCAAAACATTACAGGAAACATAAGTTACGAGCCAGAAAATCATCAATTAATGGTGAAACTTAGGCAAGAAAAAGTAGATAAAATCGCTCAATATATTCCAGATCAAAAATTGGATAGTGGTCCAGAAAAAGGAAAAGTGTTGGTATTAGGTTGGGGAAGTACTTATGGATCTTTAAAGAGTGCATGTGCCCAGTTGCAGGCAGAAGGAGCATCTATTTCGCATGCACATTTACGGTACATAAGGCCATTTCCTAAAAACTTGGGAGATATTATTAAGAACTTCGATAAGGTTTTGATACCCGAATTAAACAATGGCCAATTGGTAAAAATTATAAGAGATGTTTATTTTACGGATGCTGTAGCTTTTAATAAAATAATGGGCATTCCATTTACCAAAACCGAATTGGTAGATAAAATGAAAGAAATGCTTCAATAAAGTCAAATAAAAATGAGGCTGTCTCAAAAGGGCAGCCTCTTTTTATACACAAAACATTTTTTTGTGTGTATAAAAAGAGGGGTATAAATTTGTTATATATAATTGATTGTTATATATTTATACTGTATTTAATCTACTAAATATGGT
>JANPCB010000112.1:0-61496 GCA_031430735.1 Ferruginibacter sp.
TGGCGCTTCATTCCCTGTAGGAACTACAACAGTTACTTACACAGCAACAGACGTAAACGGAAATGTATCAACATGCAGCTTTACTGTAAATGTTACAGATAATACTTTACCAATCATTGCAGGTTGCCCATCAAATATTGTTTTAACATCAAATGGCGGTAACGCTGCAACATGTACTCAAGTAGCAACATGGACAGCACCAATAGCCACTGATAATTGTAGTATAGCAACATTCACATCTACGCATAACCCTGGCGCTTCATTCCCTGTAGGAACTACAACAGTTACTTACACAGCAACAGACGGAAACGGAAATGTATCAACATGTAGCTTTACTGTAAATGTTACAGACAATACGCAACCAATATTTACAAGTTGCCCTCCATCTATTACACCAGCTATTAATGCGGCAGGTTGTGTAGCTACGGTTAACACGCTTGACCCATCAGTGACGGATAACTGTACAGGGGCTTCGCAAATAAATTTAAATTGGACAATGTCAGGAGCGGTAACTGCAAGTTCACCAGCATTGGGTATTAATTATGTTGGTTCTTACACTTTCCCAGTAGGTATTACAACGGTTACTTACACAGCTATGGATGCAGCAGGTAATACAGCTACTTGTACATACACGGTAACTGTTGTGAATACATTGAGAGGAACAATAAGTGGTACCGCAACTGTGCAGCAGAATAACAGTACAGCAGCCAATATTACATTTACTGGAACAGGTGGTACTAATCCATACACATTTACTTATAATGTGAGAACAAATGGTGGTACTGCAGGTGCAAACCAAACTATAACGACTACAGCCGGTAATAATATAACGACTGTACCACAATCAACAGCAGTAACAGGACAGTTTATTTATACTTTGGTGAGTGTGACAGACGCATTTGGTTGTGCAGGAATTTTACCAATTGACAATAGAGACACAATTACTGTAGTTGCCAGTACGCCGGATATCTCATTGGCTATAATTGGAGGATCTTCTACTTTTATTGTATCAGGAACATCAGTTGCAAACATAAATGTGTTTAATAGCGGGGCAGGTATTACAACAGCGCCTGTTCAAATAATTATTCCTAAAATAACTGGATTTAATTATTCATTCAATCCTACGTTTGTAAGTGGAACCACTATTAATAATAATGAATGGTCAATGCAAGATTTTGGAACTTTCTTAAGATTTACTTCAAATTTTGTCGGACCAACACCATATATACCAGCAGTTAATGGAGTAAGGAGATTTCAAATAGGAATAACCGCTACTGGTGTAACAGGAACATCTGCTAACCTACAAACGATTGCTCCTGCAGGAACAGGTGGTGGCGAAAATCCTACAGGTAACAATACAAACTTTAGAGTAATAAGAATAAATTAAAAAAATAAAAATGAAAAAACTAATAATTTTTGCAATTGCTGCAACGGTATTTTGTTTAAAAGTAGCTGCTCAAGGTGACCCTACAGTTAATTCAGTTGGTTTCGCATCAGGAACGGTAGCAGTGGGTCAAACAACTATACTTAATATAGATGTTACCAATAATGATTTCGTCTTCTTTAATACTATTCCTGCCGGAGGGTATCAAGTTTCAATTTCATTACCTGCATCTCTAGTGTATAGATCAGAACCGCTTAGCATAACTGCAATGTCAAATGTAAGTGGTCCTTTATTCGACAATTTTACTTTTGATGGAGTAAATGTATTTACCGCAGATTTGGCTGCTCCACAAGGAGTAGGACAGGTTTCAAAATTACAAATTGTAGTCAGAGGTCTAATTATTACAGCTGGGCCTGTATTATCAGTTGTAGATGTAGTAGCTTTAACTGCCGGAGTATCCAGTACTGATAATCCTAATAACAACTCATTGTCTCCAGGTTTGCAAGTTGCAACTGTCCTCTCAGTTTCCCTTACAGACATCACTTCTACAGCCTCTGATTGCTCTGCAAAAATTGCATGGAGTACTTCTAAAGAAGATGCAGGCAGTACGTTTGATGTTGAGTACAGTCCTGATGGTGCTCGTTTTGTAAAAGTAGGTACAGTAGCAGGTCGTTCTGCAACAGGCGCAAACTACGAATACAGCTACAGCCAAGGAAATGGCAAAGGATTTTACAGGTTAAAAATTGGAGCTGCTACTGGTGGAGTTACTTATAGCAAAGTTGTAAATGTTACTACAAAGTGTAATGAGAAGAAGGTATTCATTTATCCAAACCCAATTCAAAATTTACAAGATTTGCATGTAAATGTTACGAATTTTGTTGGTGCTGTTAAAGGAGATTTGATAAATGCAGCAGGGCAAATTGTTCTTACAAAAAATTTAGTAAATGGTGCTAACCTTGTAAAAATAACTAACCTTACACAAGGCGTTTATACTTTTAAAGTAACAGATGAAGCAAAAGAAATTCAGAATTTTAAAATAGTAGTGGTGAAATAATATTTCATTATCCAATAAAAACGGCTGTTTCTGTAAAGGAAGCAGCCGTTTTACGTTGTGTGTTTTTTTCTCTACATTCAGTACAGAGCTTTATAAACTTTGAGTAAAACTCCAACGTGTAAAAGAACTTCAAATTATTAGATAGTAAAACTTAAAGCAGGTATAAGTTTAGCTTTATTAAAATCAAGCTTTCATTATAAGTAGGGGTTTGGCTGGTAGTGTTTTTTAATTTGAATAATGTGCTGGCGAAAACCCCGCCAAGATAGAAAGGCTGCATAAATTGGCAGGAGAATAATTAAAAACCCTAAGCAAAAAAGTAAATGTGTTTGCAAAAAAACCAAACTGAAAATTATTTGGTAGGAAAAGGATATGAGTATGAAGTGGTGGGAAAGTTGGTGGGTGGGCTATTAAAATAATTATTTTTTTAAAACCAAAGCTAGCGATGACAGAAGGCCTTCAAATTATAAAAGCAAATCAACAAAATTAGTTTTGTATTTTTTTTTGGAAAGAAATGGGAACTGGTTTAGCTAAGTAAGCGCAGCACAAAACAAAGGATTCAATTAAAGCTTTTCCCTATAAATACCTTTAGCAATAGAGCTTATTATTTTAACAAATTTCCTTTAACCAGTATTTTACCCAAATAAAAAACCTGCTGGTTATATTTATCAGGGTTTTGCTCTATATCTGATAAATCTTGTCCTTCTAAAATGGCTAACTTATTTGATTGTATAGATGATAATGTAATTTTCACTTCATGTATTCCATCTGGTACCTCCATCATTTCAAACTGACCTCTGTATCGATTATTGCAATTGGTATTAAAACGATTCATCAGACATTTATAGCCACTTTCGTTTGGAATTTTAACAGATACGTTGCCAGCTTTTCTTTTAAGTTCAACGCAGTTTCCATCTATTTCTACCAATACCTGGCCTACTTCTGGGCCACCAATATCAAAGAAACCAACAACAGTTCCTTTAAATGTAAACGTACAAGTTGCATTGGCTTCTGCCGTTTTTGATACGGTTGAAAACCAGGGCGCAAATGTTTTCAGATTTCCATCATTCAATGGATTGATTGTTTCCCAACCTTTACTAAAGGTTGCTACTTCTAATGGGGAATACATGCCAGCATCTTCCCAATTATCTTCATACAAAGGGCTTATTAATTCGTGGTTACGAACTACTGCTGCAGCTTTAAATTCATTAAATGCTCTTGCAATGGCTTGTGCATATAAATCGCCACCGGCTCTTGCAGGATGCGTGCCATCTTTTGAAAAAACAATTTTACCTTCAATAGCTATACTGCTTTTCCAAATTAGTTTGCCCTGAGAAGCCAACAATGATGGATATAAACCTAGATGAATGGAAGGAATTTTATAATGATTGGCTACTTTTTCAAAACCCGTAATTTTTGCAGGTATTTCATTTTTGGTATATTGTTGATATTGTTCGCCAGCAATTGTGTAAATAAAGCAAATATCAGTTTGCGGATTGTTTTGAATGATTTGCCTCACAATGCCCTCTATGGCTTGGTTGCTGCCTCCGTTTACGGCAAATTCTACAAAAACCAGGTCGGGTTTATATTTTAAAACCTGCTCTTTTACACGGCAAGCCCCCAGCTCGGTTCCTGTGCCAGATACGCCGGCATTAATTCCTTTTAACTTTGCACCGGGGTTTAAGCTTTGTATAAAAGCCATGGTTTGATTGCGGTACTGGTCTTCGGCTTTTGTAATGCTGCCACCCAAAAAAGCAATATGTATTATTGGGTTTTGTTGGTTTATTTTATTAAAAAAATTGGGCAGCCCATCACGCAAAAAAAATTCTTTGTCTGATGTAAATTCATCAACTTGTTTTACAGCAAAGCTTGGCTGAACATTAAATAATAAAGGCATAGCACCAGCCTGGCTGGCTTCTATCAATGCATTTTGAGCATTTGCAAAAAATCCAGTAATGCAAAAGAGAGATAATAAAACTTTAGCTGCAATATTCATTGGTAAATTATTTCTAATTTCAAAATTTGATCTTCCATTTTTTGATTACGAAATGGAGTAAGCGGTGTAATTTTTTTTACAAATTACAAAAAGTCTTTCCTGTTTACTTTCGGCTTTTATAAACCCTTATGTAATCAATATAAGCCTTATCAGTATTTCCTTTTTGAATAAATTCATTTTTGCGTATGTCACCATCTACCCAATTATTTTCTCCAAAACAACTTCCAGAAAAATAGATAAACTCAGCCACATGTGGTATAAGTTTGGGGTCGGTCATGGTGGCTACAACCTTGCCATCAAAATAAAATTTAAGAAACGTTGGCGTCCATTCAAAACCATAAATATGATATTCCGTATCGTGCATTTTTGGTGCCTTTATTAACCTGCCATTCGACTTATGCGCAGGCTTAGCATATCCATCCCAATGCAGGCCCAACGAAAAAGCGTTTGCTTTTGTAGCCTCAACAATATCAATTTCGGCACCATCATTAGCAGTGCTATCCACCCCTTCTTTTGTTTTCATGCCATTGCCTTCAGGCATCATCCAAAATGCTGTTTGATGGCCATTAGGTTTTACAACATGCATACGACATTCTAAAAAACCATAAGTGGGGGCGTATTTATTTTTTGAATTAAATCTCCCTGCATTGTAAGCTGTATCGCTCATATTCGACTTGCGATAGTAAATATAAATATTGCCATTTTTTTCCTCCAATTGGTCTTTGTCAGCGTAAAGGGTAACATCTACACGCTTTTTAACGGCAGTTTCCACATTCCATTTATTTGTGTCAATAACGTTATCGTTAAACTCATCGCTAAAATCTAATCTCCATTTTTGTTCTAAATATTCCTTTGTAATAGAGTCATTAATAATAAAAGGTATAACCTCTTTTGGGCTTTGATTATCTTTAAATGCGGCGGCTTTTTGTTGTGAAAAACAACTTTGAAAACTTATTATTGCCAACAACAATGCAAGATTTGTAAGGGTTTTATTTTTCATGTTTTTAAGTTTGTTTTATGCTGTTTAATTTAGTTAATCGATTGAATTAATTTCTATATATTTTTTAATAAATTACCGTTTTTCATCTTAAATTTTATTGCTATCAATTCTGATAGAAACTTTAAAAAAATCATTGCCTGTAATATTTTGGTTATATAGTATTACAGGATAGCTTTTGATTAAATTAAGTCAGTTTTTTTAATTTACTTTTTGTTACAAACGATACTTTAGTTTTTAAAAATGCTTATTTACTTTTAATGATATTTACTTTACTAAAAAAATTCAAGTTCCAGTTATCTAGCCATCTAATAGAAATTTTATCCCTATAAAATGTTACTGGTAACCAAATGTATCTTCCTGTTATTGGCAAATCAGGCTTCCAAATATCAAACATGGCAACGTAAGCATCTTTTAATCCGTTAATTTTAATTATAAAAGAAGATTGCCCACCAAACGTTTTTTCAACCCCCAAACTATCTATTGTATTGTAACCTGTGCAAGGGTTGCTTTGTGCAGTCCAAGGCCCATATAAATTGGCACTGGTATAATATCTTGCTACAGTAGGTTTCCATCCTGAAGAACCTGAGCCCAACAAATGATATGTTCCATTAATTTTTATGATAGCAGGTGCTTCCGTATGCTTTTCTATACCTGCGCATTCCTTATATTCTTCTGCGGGTAGTAAATAATCATCTCTCATTTTTGCAATTATAAAAGTCTTATCTGGCTTTCTTACTGCCAAATGAAATAAATCACCATTATCGTCTAAAAACATGGAAAAATCTCCAGAGCCTTTCGGTGAAGCGGCTAAAAATTTGTGACTGTATATAAATGGACCAGCAGGGCTTTCAGAAATGGCTACCCCAACATTTGCAACTTCGTATCCATTGCCTTTAGGATAAAATTTAAAGTATGCTAAAAATTTTCTAGTCTTAGCATTATACACAACTTTTGGTCTCTCAATTAGACAACCGTATTGTAAATCATGATTAGGGTTATTGTGTTCTACAGTTAAAACCAACCCAGCATCTACCCAGTTTACTAAATCTTTTGAAGTGTAGCAATGAATACCCCCATCAGCAAAATCTACTTCCGATTTACCCGCAATTTTATGCTCCCCATACCAATAATAAATGCCATTGTGATATAGAACACCACCCCCATGCGCATTAATAGATTTTCCTTTATTGTCTAGCCATTCTTTAGCTGGCTCAATACTTGCTTTTTCGGGCAACGGTTTTTGTGCAATGGTTTTAAATGAAATAAAAGAAAAAGATAAACTAATAACAATTTGAACCAACAATAAATGGGTGTTTTTGTGCGTAAATATCATTTTGTATTGCGGTAGGTTTATGAGATTAAATAAATGTATTTATAGTGGTGATGGACTGATTTTTATTTTTTTCTTGAAGACTCCCTTTCAACAATAATAGGCTGTAGCACAATAGACTCAATTTTAGCGTAAATATCATTTCTATCCATCAATTTTATAAAAAGTTTAGCTGCTTCTTCGCCCATATGTATGGTTTGTTGATCAATGGTAGTGAGGCTGGGCGAAATATATTTACCAAACGATTCGTTAGCAAAGCCCACTACGCCCATTTCTTTGGGAATTTTTATGTGCAGCTCTTTTAATACTTGCATAGCACCCAACGCTGTAAAATCTTCTACACAAAATACAGCATCAATTTTACTGTTGTTTTCAAGTAAGTATTTCATTCCTTCACCACCGCTTTCTATTGAGTTTTTTCCATAATACAGCATCGAGTCATTATAATCCATCTTATTTGCCAGCAACGCATCTTTATATCCTCTAAAGCGATCTTTAAAAATTTGTACATGCTGCAAGCCGGCTATATGACCAATATTTTTGTATCCTTTTTTTATTAAGTGTTCGGTGGCTCTAAATCCTCCCCAATAATCATCAATTTTTACAGAATGTACACCCAAAGAATCTTCCACACGGTCAAATAAAATGAGCGGAATATTTCGTTTTTTTACCTCTGCATAGTGCTCATAGTGCGTGGTTTCTTTTGCAATGGAGGCTATGATACAATCTACATTTGCCTGCAAAAAAGTATCAATACCTTTTATTTCATATTCACGTGATTCATTGGTTTGAAAAAGCAGTAGATTAAAATCCAATGGGTTAATTATTTTTTCAATACCATGCACCACCGACCCAAAAAACAATTTATCTGCACTGGGTATCATTACGCCAATTATATGGCTTTTGCCAGTTTTAAGAGATAGAGCAATCTTATTTTGCTGATAACCGAGTTTTGTAGCTGTTTTTTTTACCAATTCTTTTGTGGTATCACTCATGGCAGAATGATTGCTCAAAGCTTTTGAAACGGCTGAAACAGTAATATTTAACTCCTTTGCAATATCTTTTAAAGTTGCTTTTTTAAACATGGCTATATAAAAAATCAAATAATTATTTTTGAAAAAAGTTCGATTTAGCAAAAATAGTGTTAATATTGTTCAATCGTTTGAATTTTTATTCAATCGATTGAATTTTTAAATTGCATGCTTGTTTCTTAAAATTTTGATCCTTTCTACACGGATACAAATATTATTGTTACATAATTGCTATTAGCTATAAACGAAAAAAAAGATTGCATGAAACTGGAAAATTTTTACTTCCTGTACTTATTATCTACTGCTAGATTTGTCCTCCTTTTTATAACTTTTAAAATCTTTCTCATGAATTTTAGTGCCAATGTAGGGCTGCTAATACAATGCATTTCCAAGTTATTGAAGAGAAATGCTTCTTTAGTGCTCAAACCAGCTTACGTATTGCCTATTCTTGCTTTTGTTTTGTTTACTGCAAATGCACAAGCACAAAATAACACCGTAAGTGGAAATGTAAAAAATACAAATGGAGAGCCTGCTGTGGGTGTAACCGTAAGTGTTAAAAAAACAAAAACGCAAGCAATAACCGACGGAAAAGGCAACTTCACTATTAAAGCAAATATCGGCCAAACATTAAATTTAACCTCTGTTAGTTATACTGATGCTGCTATAATAATAAAGGATGATAAACCTGTTAATGTAGTTTTAGAGATTAAGATTAATGAAAGCGATGAAGTAATAGTAGTAGGTTATCTGCAACAAAAAAGGCCAGATGTTTCTACAGCAATTTCTACTATATCTCCCAAAAATGCAGATAAAGGGGGTTATTCTAATTTTCAACAGATTTTGGCAGGCAGGGCTGCTGGGGTAAACGTAATGGAAAATAATTCAGAACCTGGAGGTGGTATAAACATTGAAGTAAGAGGTGTGAGTTCTATCAGTGGTTCTACACAACCGCTTTATGTTATTGATGGTGTACCTATTGAGCAGCCGGATATGAATTTGAATGGCAGTAACCAGATAAGTTCCTTATTTGGCAACAACCTTACAGCGAATCCCTTATCAATGCTCAACCCCAACGATATTGAGAACATAGAAATACTAAAGGATGCCGCAGCCACTTCTTTGTATGGCTCAAGAGGAGCCAACGGTGTAGTAGTAATTACAACCAAAAGAGGAAAAGTGGGGAAGCCAAAAATTGTTTTTAATTATAACCAGTCGGTAAATACGCCACAAAAAAGAGTAGATGTATTAGAAGCGCAGGAGTTTGCGGAATATGCAAACGAAGCATGGGCATTAAGAAAATTAAGGGGAATGGCTATTGCTACTGTAGATACACCTTTTTTAGCAAGAGAAATACCCAATTTGCAAAATTATAATCACCAAAAAGCACTCGAAGGTTCATCCGTAACAAGAGATGCGGCACTCAGCATTAGTGGCGGTGCCATTGGTGGTGCCAAATATTTTGTGTCAGGTCAATATTTCGATCAAAAAGGGGTTATTGTCGGTACTTATTTAAAGCGTTACAGCGGCAGGATTAATTATGAAATGCCCATAACTCCTAAACTAACACTCAATGTAAATTTAGGCGTTACAACAACTGATCGTTTTGGCACACCCACACAAACATTAACATCAAGAGCATTAAACTGGTCGCCAACTTCACCTTTAATAAATCCAGATGGTGATTTTAATAACATTTGGGATTATAGATTTGGAATTGGTGATGCAAGATTTAATGATCCAAGATACGGTACAATATTTCATAATGCAAGGTTTTCACAATCAGAAATTAACGCTGCACTGGCTGATGTAGAGGCGAGTCAAGGTAGACTAAATCCATTGCTGCTAACTTCAGAAAGAGGAGTCCGCAATGCCAATAACTCTTCTCAAATATCAGCAACTGCTGGGTTAAATTATAAGTTTAACGACAAATTCAGTGTACAGGGCAAATTCAGCTACATACAATTCAAATCATTACTCCAAACTTTTATTCCCATAAATATACCATTGCCATTTACCAATTATAGGGGTGAGGCAAATGCTGGAAATTCACAGAACGGAAGTGTATTGTATCAGGTAAATTTTAATTATAGAAAAAAATTCAATGCTACACATTCTATTAATACAGCGTTGGTTTTTTCTGCTGAAAAATTTGTTCAAACTTCTCAGAGAGCCGTTGTTGGAAATTTTAATAACAATATTACTGGGTTTAATAATCTAGGTGCTGCCATTCCACAGTCAATTACATCAAACTATTCAGGAAACCAGTTGGTAGGAAGTATTTTACAGTTCAATTATTTGTATAAAAAGAGTGTAGTGGTAAACCTATCCTCACGTTATGATGGTGTTTCTAAATTTGCAAAAGGCAACCAATTTGGCCTTTTCCCTGCAGCCAGCGTAGCTTGGAAAATGGAACAGGAAAAATGGTTCAAACCAATAAAGAAAGTTGTAAGCGAAGCTAAGTTAAGAGCTAGTTGGGGATTAGTAGGTAACCAAGCCATTTCTCCTTATGAAACACAATCAACACTAACTCCTAATTTTTCAGTATGGGGAAATAATTTTCAAAGTATAGGTTTTTCTCCTGCAAGGCTAGGTAATCCCAACCTAACATGGGAAACAACAAATAGTATTAACCTAGCGGTAGACCTTGGTTTTTTTAAGAACAGGGTTACCACTACTGTAGAGTATTATAAAAGAAGAACCAAAAATCTTTTATTCCAGGTACAAACCGCACCTTCAACTGGCTTTTCAACCATTTTTGATAATATAGGTACATTATTGAATGAAGGATTTGAAATGACAGTTGGTGTAAAAATTATTAATACTAAAAACATAAGATGGAGGGTAGAAGGTAACATTAACTTTAATAGAAATTTAGTTGAAAGACTTCGTACAGATAACCCAAATGAATTTTATACTGCCGGAAACTTAACTAATAATGTACCTACACTCAGAGTAGCTGCAGGTAGAGCTGTTGGCGCTTTCTATGGTTTAAAATCGCTTGGTTTATGGGATAGTATTGGTATTGCAACTGCTCCTTTGGGTATAAGAGGTAATGCCAGAGAAGGGGAAAGAAGATATGCAGATTTAAATGAAGATGGTCTACTCAATGATTTGGACAGAACATGGCTAGGCTCGGCTTTACCAAAGTTTTTTGGTGGGGTAAATACAACGGTTGGTTATAAAAACTTTGAATTGTCTGCTTTTTTTAGCTACGCATATGGGCACCAGATTTTTAACCAATATGAAATAAACTGGGGAACAATGACTGGATTAAATAATGTAAGAAAAGATACCTATGAAAAACGATACAGGTATGTTTTTCCAGGAACCGATCCAAAAACAGCCGAAGAAATTCGTGAAAGAAACAAAACGGCAACATCACCAGTTCCAGGTACTACAGCCGATCAAAGAGAATCTACCGATCATTTTATTGAAAATGCAGATTTTTTCCGTTGTCGAGATGTTAGTTTGTCTTACAAAATACCAAACAAAATCAGCAAAAAGTTAAGATTACAGGATATACAATTTTATGGAAATGTTCAAAATCTTTTTATAATTACTAAATACTCAGGTTTTAATCCAGAAATCGGTGCATCTTCTGGTCGTGGATTTGCAAGAGGTATGGATAATGGTGCAGCGCCATTGGCAAAATCTTATCGTTTTGGTTTTACAGTAACATTATAACAGCATAAAAATTACAGCATATGAAAAAGAATATCTTTTTATTATTAATACTGGTAATCATCATTAGTTCTTGCAAAAAGTTTTTAGAAGAAGTTCCTAAAGACCAAGTTACCAACGAAACCTTCTATATTACAGAAGCAGATATAGAGGCGAGTGTAGATGGTATTTATAATGCTGCAAGGTTTGAAGCAAGCAGTGGTTTACCCCTTATGTTTCCCCTAGAGCAAATTTCTGATGATGGTTCTTACTCTATAAATACCAACTTTGTAGCGGAACGTTCACAACTAGATATAATGACTTTTACTTCTGCCAACTCAGTAATTGGTGGTGCTTGGAGTAGATCTTATTCTGTTATTAACAGGGCAAATAACGTAATAAAATTTGCAATTGATAGTTCAAAATCTAGCCCCAAAACAATAAGATTGGCACAAGCACAGGCGAAGTTCTTTAGGGCTTTTTATCATTTTAGGCTGGTACAAATTTTTGGTAATATTCCTTTAATGATGCAACCTGCAGATGTAACTTTAGGAAACGTTTATCCTATACGTACAGCTACAAGGGTTGTATATGACTCTGTAATTAATGATTTGCTGTATGCCAAAGCAAATTTAGATAGCAGTTATGGGTATAATTCTAGCAATGGAGGAAGAGTTACTACTGCCGCTGCTAAAGCCTTGCTGGGAAAAGTTTATCTAACCATGGCGGGCTTTCCATTGAACGATCCTACAGGTTATCAACTAGCAATAGATGAATTAAAAGACCTTATTGATAACAAAGCAAAGTATAATATTGACATCAACCCGGTGTATGCAAATATATTTACACCAACCCTTGGTACAAAGCAAGTAGATAAAGAACGCATATATTTTATCAGGGGCACCAGTGGTTTGCCCAACAGTTTGCAAGCCTTCTCTCGTATGGGATGGACCTTTAGATCTTTTTCGTACTCTAGACCTTCAAAAGATTTTGCTACAGATGCAAATTTGGCTCGTAGGGTGTACGAAACTGGAGATAGTAGAAGAAATGTTACGGTAAGTAATTTTGCTTTATCTAGTGTAGCAAGTTCACTGGTAAATAAATACAACTCTCCCGATAATAATGATGCAAGCGATGATCTAATTTTATTACGCTATTCCGATGTATTGATGATGACCGCAGAGGCATTAACAGAAATTGGTGGCACTCCCAACCTAAATGCTGCATTAGCAATTATTAACAATGTAAGAAGAACACATGGGGGCATTTCCTTGCTTCCACTTACTTATACAGATCAAGCAGATTTGCGTACAAAATTAAGACAGGAAAGACGCAGAGAATTTTCATTTGAATGCATGCGTTGGTTTGACTTAAAGCGTTGGGATATATTAGTGCCTACTATCAAAGCTTCTCTTGCAGATTATTTTAATAGGCCTCTCTCTGATTATAATTTTATAGATAGTCTTAATCCTAGTAAACACAAGGTATTACCAATTCCTATTCAGGAAATTGCCAATAACCCTAACGTAACCCAGAATCCTGACTTTTAATAAAAATATATTCATCAATATAATTGGTTTCTAAAAATGATTACAGCATCAGCAGCAATAAAACGTGAACTAAAAATTGAAAATATCCAAGCCGACCTTATTGTTATTGGGGGAGGTCTTGCTGGCACTTGTTGTGCAATAACTTCGGCAAGAGCAGGTATGAAAGTTGTATTGGTACAAGACAGGCCGGTTCTTGGTGGCAATGCTTCCAGCGAAGTACGTTTGTGGGTATTGGGTGCCACCTCTCACATGGGAAATAATAACCGCTGGGCTAGAGAAGGCGGCGTTATAAATGAAATTTTATTGGAGAATGCATACAGAAATCCAGAAGGAAATGCATTGATTTTTGATACCATTCTATTAGAAAAAGTGGTATTGGAAAAAAACATTACGCTATTATTGAACACTGCAGTATACGACATCGAAAAGAAAGATGCTGATACGATACAGTCGGTAAAAGCATTTTGTTCTCAGAACTCTATTTCTTATATTTTACATGCCTCATTATTTTGTGATGCATCTGGCGATGGAATTGTTGGTTTTCTTTCAGGTGCAGCTTTCAGAATGGGGGCCGAATCAAAAGATGAGTTTGGCGAAAAGTTTGCCCCTTCCAGTGAATATGGCGAATTGCTAGGGCATTCCATTTACTTCTATTCAAAAGATACTGGCAAAAAAGTAAAATACGTTGCACCCTCCTTTGCTATAGACGTTTCAAAAGAAATTCCCCGTTACAAAAGTTTCAATACAAAAGATATTGGCTGCCGATTATGGTGGATAGAATATGGGGGCAGATTGGATACCGTGCATGAAACGGAAAACATAAAATGGCAATTGTGGAAAGTGGTGTATGGCGTGTGGGATTATATTAAAAACTCTGGTAATTTTCCAGAGGCCGAAAACCTTACACTGGAGTGGGTTGGCCATGTGCCCGGCAAAAGAGAGAGTAGAAGATTTGAAGGAGATTACATAATAAAACAACAAGACGTTATTGAACAAACCCCATTTGAAGATGCAGTAGCATTTGGCGGATGGAGTGTAGATCTTCACCCTGCCGATGGCGTATTTAGTGAAATGAAAGGATGCAATCAATGGCATTCGAAAGGCGTTTATGGCATCCCTTATCGCTGTTATTATAGCCGCAACATCAGCAATCTTTTCCTTGCTGGGCGCATCATCAGCGCCTCTCATGTTGCCTTTGGTTCTACAAGGGTAATGGCAACTTGTGCACATGGCGGCCAGGCTGTTGCCATAGCAGCAAGCTTGTGTAAAAAATACAATGTACTTCCCAAAACTATTGGTGAACAATACATCAACCAATTGCAGACAGAACTGTTGAAAACGGGTCAGCACATTCCCGGTTTGAAATTAAACGACCCCAATGACCTTGTGCAAAAAGCACTCCGTATTGAAGCAACTTCAACGTTATCACTTTCAGAAATTCCACCATCGGGAGAATGGCAAAAACTGCAATATTCAACGGCACAAATGCTGCCAGTGGGTAATCATAAAATGCCAACAATAAAGTTTTGGGCTAAAGCTCAAAACAATACAACACTTAAAATTCAACTCAGGGTTAGTAGTAAATCATTCAACCATACACCCGATGTAACTATTGCTGAAAAAGACGTAGCTATAACTTCTGGCTCAAATGAATATACCATTGAATTTGATCATTCCTTTAATGAAACGCAATACGCATTTGTATGTTTTATGAGTAATGAAGAGGTAGAATTAGCAGTAAGTGAAAAAAGAATTACTGGCTTGCTATCCGTTTCCAATTCAGTAAATGTGGCTGTTTCAAACTTTGGAAAACAAGAGCCTACGGGAGATATTGGAGTAGAAGCCTTTGAATTTTGGTGCCCACAACGAAGGCCCAATGGCAAAAATATAGCCATGAAAATTGAACCTGCATTGCAAGCATTTTCTCCAGAAAACTTGAGAAATGGCGTACAAAGGCCTGTGAAAAGTACCAATGCTTGGGTGGCTGATTATGACAAAAGCAATGCTCAGATAAAAATAGTTTGGCAAGAAGTACAATCAATTAATAAAGTGGAATTATTTTTTGATGCTGATGATGACCATCCATTAGAATCTGTATTGTTATTTAACCCAGAAGTAAAAATGCCCTTTTGTGCAGATGAAGTGAAAGTGTACAACTGCAACAATGAACTGGTTGGTGAAATTTCAGGAAACTACCTAGCGCATCGTACTATTCATTTTGACAAACCAGCAACAGTAACCGAATTAAAAATCAACATTTCCAATTCAGATAGCACGGCACCTGTGTCGTTGTTTGAAGTAAGATGTTATTAATTATAAACATGAAACTGAATCAACTCATATTACTAATCATTACGATTGTTTTATCATTCACTGCAAGGTCACAGGAAATTTCCATGAATGGTGAATGGAGTTTTGCTTTAGACCCTCTATCTAGGGGTGAGGCAATGGGATGGGACCTGCCATGGAAATATAATGAAAAGGATACCAGCTTTTCTCCTGATAAATTTGATAAAGTAACTGTTCCTCATTGTTGGAGTACAGATATACGCTACAATTTTGTAGGCAAGGGATGGTATAGAAAGGCCTTTAAACTTGCTGAAGATGCAAAAGACAAATTGGTCAGAATGCGTTTCGAAGCTGTTTTTTACAAATGCCGCATCTTCATCAATGGTGAATTAGCTGCCTTTCATGTTGGAGGATACACACCTTTTACAGTAAACATCACCAAGTATATAAAATACAACAAAGTAAATTTTATTGCAGTAGAAGTGGATAACTCCTGGACTGAATTAACAGTGCCAGGTGCAAGAATGGGTGACAATCCATCAGCACAATTTTTCCCTTGGTACGAATTTGGAGGCATCACCAGAGATGTTAGTTTATTGATTACAGATAAAATTTACATCAAAAATCAAAAAATAGAAGCAATTCCTGATTTAAAAACTGGTAAAGCGCAGGTAAAAATTATTACTTGGGTCGAAAACAGATCGTTGGTGGACGCTGCTGTTTCCTTAAAACCTTTTATAAAAAGCAGAACGACTTCAAAACAAATTGCTAGTGAGAATACAATAGCAAAATCAATCAATTTAAAACCGTTTACTATTGAAAAAATTATTCAACAATATGATTTGCCTGCAAGCGAAGTATTGTTGTGGGACTTTGACAATCCCAACCTATACGATGTTACCAGCACAATAGAGGTTGCAAATAAAGTAGTAAATACGTATGAAACTTATTTTGGAATACGGGAGTTTAAAGCAGTGGGTACACAATTGCTTTTAAATGGAAATCCAATAAGGTTGGCAGGCAGTAACCGTCATTCAGATCATCCAGTATATGGTTCAACCGAACCTGCCGAACTTGCCAAAATTGACATGGAATTGCAACGGAATGGCAACATGATTTTTGCAAGAATGAATCACACACCGGTAAGCAAGCACTTTTACAAATGGGCCGATGAGCATGGATATTTACTCATTGCAGAAACACCCAACTGGCAAATAAGTCCGGTATTAATGACTAGCCAACAAGTGAAAGACGATTTTGAATCTCAATTAAAAGAGATGGTGGAAGCCTTTTGGAATAGCCCATCCATTGTTGCTTACAGTACAGGTAATGAATATGACAGTTGGACTCCTGAAGGCGATGAATGGACACGAGATGCGTTGGAGCAATACAGATTGCTTGATACAACCAGACTTTTGACATTTGTAGCCATTGGATCGGCTGTATATCCTGCGAATCTCAATTTGCCACACGATGCATTCAGGTATTGCGATTTTTTAAATTTCAATAACTATTCTGCTTTGGGTGGGTTAGAAAATAACATCAAAGCTTTACATGCTAAATATCCAAATAAACCAATCTTCATCAGCGAAACGGGTATGCGGTCTGATGAGGTGAAGAATGAACAAGTGAGAATTGATCATTTGAAAGGTGTAATAGAAATGATTAACAGGCATCCTTATGTAATTGGGTTTTCGTATTGGAGTTTTAATGACTACCTCAGCCGTTATGCTGGTACCAATAAAAATGGGTATAGGCCATGGGGTATTGTAGATGCTAATCGTAAACCAAGGGCATTGTATGGAGCTTTCAAAAAAGAATTGTCCCCGGTTACTGTTGCTATACAAAAAAACATCATTACCATAACAGCAAAATCGGGATTTCCTTCTTATACCATAAGCAACCATATTTTAAAAATTATGCAGGGAGATAAAGTGAGTATGAGTTATCCAATACCTGAAATAAAGCCTGGTAGTAATGTGGAGATAAACATCAAAAAAGGAGTTTCAAATAGTCGTATAGTGATAGAAAATAAAGGCGGAATGATGATATACGACAGTTTGTTATAAATGAAATATAAATATATAGAAGCATTTACAATTCAATGCCGTTAAGTTAAAGCTGTGGGTGGAACACCCACAGCGGCGGAGAGCCGTGGCGGGTGTCCCACCCGCCACAGTTTAACTTCCTTAACTTAACTACATTGATTTACAATCATTGAATATCTTAATTACCCTGTATGGCCAATAAAATTAAAGGAATGCGCTGGTGGATAGTGGGGTTGTTGTTTACAGCAGCCGTGCTAAACTATATAGACAGGCAAACGCTTTCAGCATTGGCTCCTACCATTCAGAAAGACTTGGGTATGGATGATGGTGATTATGCCAACATTGTAAATATTTTTCTGATTGCTTATACAATCGGTTACATTATTTCGGGAAGAATTATTGATAAATTAGGAACAAGGACAGGTACATTAATTTTTGTAATATGGTGGTCGGTGGCTAACATGCTCACTGCTGCAGCCAGGGGAATGTCATCTCTAGGGTCTTATCGCTTTTTGCTTGGATTGGGTGAAGCAGGCATATGGCCCGCAGCTTCAAAAGCAGTATCAGAATGGTTTCCAGCAAAGCAAAGAGCATTTGCAATAGGCCTTTATACGATGGGCGCCACCATTGGAGCCACCGTTGCCCCTTATGTAGTGATACCCTTAGCTACCTATGCCTATGTAGATAAATTGCCAGCCCTTGCAGGCTGGCTAGGGCAAGGTACGGGT
This sequence comes from Ferruginibacter sp., assembly GCA_031430735.1. Lineage (GTDB taxonomy): Bacteria > Bacteroidota > Bacteroidia > Chitinophagales > Chitinophagaceae > Ferruginibacter. The sequence goes on from JANPCB010000112.1 coordinate 18,068, forward strand.
TGGCGGTTGGCATTTATACTCACAGGTTTTGTAGGCTTACTTTGGGTTATACCTTGGCTGTTGATTTATAGAACACCTCAAAAAAGCAAACTTATTACCAAAGAAGAGCTGGACTATATTGAAGATAATGGAGAAGTAACAGTAAATATTTCTCACGAAAAAGTTCAAAGCTGGTCATGGAAAAAAGTGTTGACTTTTAAAGGAACCTGGCTATTGTTGTTTGCTCGTTTAATTACTGATCCGGTTTGGTATTTTTTTCAATTTTGGTTTCCAAAATATTTATCTGCGGAAAGAAATTTATCGCAAGATGATTTAAAAATAACATGGGTTATTTATGCTGCAGCAGGTGTAGGTAGTTTGTTTGGTGGGTGGATTTCTGGAAGGCTCATTAAAAAAGGCCGTTTACCAGTTAATAGCAGAATGATGGTAATGCTTATTTGTGCTTGTATTATGCCAATGGCTCCATTAATTAGTATGGTTACAGGGTTGAATTTGTCATTAATTATTTCTTCGGTAGTTGTACTTGCATCTTTGGCATGGCTTATCAATCTTAGCTCCATCGTTGTTGATATTGTTCCAAGCCATTCATTAGGAACTGTATTTAGTATAGTAGCTGCAGGTAGTACAATAGGTGGCATTATTATGAATATGATTGTAAAAGCAATGGTCTCTGGACCAACTTCAAATGCTGGTGGTTTTCTTGACAAAGGCTTTCATGCAGTACTATCGCCTATTTTAGATTTAGTTCAAGGAACAGGATATGCAAGCTGGTTTTTAATTATCGCTTTTTTACATCCTGTGGGTTGGTTGCTGCTAAAATTTGGAGGAATTTCAAAACTACAACATTCAGTAAATAAATAAAGCAATTAAGAAAATATAACTGCATCTTAAATGAACAACGTAATTAAAATAAAAATGAGAAAAAAAATTGTTTTGCCACTCAGTATATTTTTTGCATTCATTACTATAACAACGAATTTGTTTGCAACAATAAAACTACCTGCCTTTTTTGGTAATAATATGGTATTGCAGCAACAAACTGATGTGGCAATATGGGGAACGGCTACAGAAAATTCAACAGTTAAATTACTCACCTCTTGGAATAATAAAAATTATGCAATTAAAGCGGCGGCTGATGGTAAATGGAGACTCAAAATAGCTACACCAAAAGCTGGCGGTCCCTACACTATTACCATAAGCGATGGTAAAGTGTTGAAACTTGAAAATGTTTTAATAGGCGAAGTATGGTTTTGTTCGGGGCAGTCCAATATGGAAATGCCACTGAAAGGATATATGAACCAGCCTGTAATAGGCTCTTTAGAAGCCACCGTAAATGCGCCCGCTTTAACCATGCGGTTTTTTACTACTGGTAAAGCAACAAGTGCTAATCCGCTTGATAGTTGCAAAGGCAGTTGGCAAATTTGCAACAGTGAAACCGCACCTGAATTTAGTGCTACCGCTTTTTTCTTTGGGAGGATGTTGCAGAAAACACTCAATGTTCCTATTGGGCTTATCCATTCTAGTTGGGGAGGCACGGCCATACAGCCTTGGATGAGCGAGGATGGTTGTAAGGCTTTTGATTTTATTAAGGATACTACCAAGGCAAAAAACCCACCAAGTTCACCTTCAACTTTATTCAACGCAATGGTAAACCCTATTGTAGGATATGGTATAAAAGGTGCTATATGGTACCAAGGAGAATCAAACAGACCTGAACCAGAAAATTATGAAAAGATGATGCCCGGATTAATAAATGACTGGCGCACAAAATGGCAAATAGGAGATTTCCCTTTTTATTACATGCAAATTGCTCCTGTTGGTAAAAACGAGAATCCACCCAATTCAGCATTTCTGCGTGAAGCACAACTTAAAGCATCCACTGCCTTACCAAATGTAGGTATGGCTTGTATTTTAGATATTGGAGAGCAAAATTTAGTACATCCTGCAAATAAGGAAATTGGTTCAAACCGTTTGGCTTATCTAGCCTTATCTCAAACCTATCAAATTAAAGGCATCAGTTGCTTTAGCCCCAAGTTTAAAGAAGTAACATTCAAAAATGAAACTGCAAAAATTACATTTAGCGATGCGCCAAATGGATTAACATCTTTTGGTAAACAACTATCCTGTTTTGAAATGGCTGGTGAAGATAAAATTTTTCATCCTGCTACAGCAGTAATAACAAGAGAAGGTGTAACTGTAAAAGCTGTCGCAGTTCCATTACCGATGGCTGTTAGATATGCTTTTAAGTCTTTTGCAGTGGGTGATTTATTTGGAACTAATGGGTTACCGGTTTCATCGTTTAGAACAGATGATTGGGTACGTGAAAAATGAGTCAGCTTGCAGCATTACAAACTGGTTCTTGATAAAATATTTAATAGAAGAGTATGCGAAAATTAATAATTATTGTTGGCCTTTTTCAAGTTTGTTTCTGTGCTCAGGCACAAGATAGAAACGTTCTATTGCTTGATACAGGGTGGCGTTTTATTAACTATGATATTAGCGAAGCAACATTAACAGAACTAAACGATGCAGCATGGCAAAAAATAACCGTACCCCACGATTGGGCAGTGGTGCAGAACTTTGACATGAACATAGACAAACAAAAAGTGCAGGTGGTAGAAGATGGTGAAAAAACAACACAATTAAGAACAGGAAGAACCGGAGCATTGCCTTGCTTTGGTATTGGTTGGTACCGCAAGGTTTTACCCATATCAAAGGCTGATATTGGCAAACGAATTTTCATTGAATTTGATGGCGCCATGAGCCGCTCAAAAGTATATTTGAATGGCTCGTACATTGGTGAGTGGCCTTATGGCTATTCGTCTTTCTCTTTTGAACTTTCTACATTCATACAATTCGATAAGGAAAATGTAATCTCCGTAAAGCTGGAAAATAAACCAGAATCTTCAAGGTGGTACTCTGGTGCTGGAATTTACAGAAATGTTCGATTGGTTAAAACTTCCCCCGCACATATTGCACAATGGGGCACTTTTATTACAACCCCAATTATTACAGAAAAAATAGGAGAGGTTAATATTAAAACAACCATTAATGCAGATGCAAATAATGCTTCAAATTTAATGTTGCTCACAGAACTGTTTGATGCTAATGGTAATAAAGTAGGCAGTATTTCTTCAAACAATAAGAAAGATGGAAAATTATTTTTCAACCAAACTGTAAAAGTAAAGCAACCACAGTTGTGGGGAGTAAATACACCTGTGCTGTACACAGCAATTTCAAAATTATTTGTAGGCAAAGAACAAACAGATGTATACAAAACTGTTTTTGGTTTTAGAACAATTCGTTTTGATAAAGACAAGGGCTTTTTTCTAAATGGTCAACCATTAAAATTTAAAGGTGTTTGTTTGCACCATGATTTAGGTCCTATAGGCGCCGCTGTTAATTTTCGTGCTACTGAACGGCAATTGGTAATGATGAAAGAGATGGGTTGCAATGCCATCCGTACTTCACACAATCCACCCTCACCAGACTTATTGGCCATTTGCGATAGCTTGGGTTTAATGGTACAAGTAGAAGCTTTTGATGAGTGGAAAAACGGGAAAAATGCAAACGGCTATGGTGAATTTTTTGATGCTTGGGCCGAAAAAGATTTAAGTGCAATGATTCGTAGAGATAGAAATCACCCATCGGTAATTATGTGGAGCATTGGCAATGAAATAAGGGAGCAAGGTATGGCAGAAGGAAAAGAAATGGCAAGATTCTTAACAAAGATATGTCACCAGCTTGATTCTACTAGGCCAGTTTCTGCTGGGTTTAATAACCACAATGGTGCATTAAAAAATGGATTAGCGGATGAAGTAGATTTAGTAGGCTTTAATTACAAGCCCGAAGATTATGAAACAAAACACAAACTGTATCCAAACTTATTTATTTATGGAAGCGAAACATCTTCCACCGTTAGCTCTAGAGGCGTATATAAATTTCCTGTAAAAGAATCAAAGAAACCATGGCACAGCGATTACCAAGTTTCAAGTTACGATTTGGAATGTCCACCTTGGGCTACCACCCCAGATACAGAGTTTGAAAAGCAAGATGATTTGGAATTTATTTCAGGCGAATTTGTTTGGACAGGTTTTGATTATTTGGGCGAGCCAACTCCTTACAACGAAGGCACACCTGCAAGGAGTTCATATTTCGGAATGGTAGACTTAGCAGGCATCCCTAAAGACAGGTATTATCTCTATCAAAGTAAATGGTCCAACAAACCAATGTTGCACATCTTGCCTCATTGGACTTGGCCCGACAGGCTTGGACAAAACGTTCCGGTGTATTGCTATACCAATTATCCAAAAGCCGAGTTGTTTGTAAATGGTAAAAGTATGGGCATCAAACAAAAAGATAAGGGCAGTAAGAACAACCGCTATCGCATCATTTGGAAAGAGGTGGTTTATGAACCTGGCGAAATAAAAGTAGTAGCCTACGATGCAAATGATAAACCTGTAGCAGAACAAATAATAAAAACGGCAGGAGAACCTTATTCGATAAAATTAACTGCTGATAAAAATACAGTAAAGGCCGATGGCAAGGATTTAATTTATGTAACGGTTGATATATTAGACAAACAAGGAAACCTTTGCCCAAGAGCAAATAATTTTTTGTTTTTTAAAGTGGAAGGTGCAGGCAGGTTAAGAGCACTTTGTAATGGTGATGCTACTGACCAAACAGCTTTTGTTTCTAGTTATATGAATGTGTTTAATGGGAAAATGGTAGCAGTTGTAGAGCCAGGTTTAGAAGCAGGAGAAATAACGATACAAATTTCTGGAGGATTATTGCAAGCGCAAAAAATAAAATTGAATACAATCTCAATCAAATAAAAGAACAAAATATTTATGGCAGCGTTGATGGTTGAGTCCCTTAAAAAAGTTTTTGTTGAAACATATTTAACAGAACCGTTGATTGCAAAATCTCCTGGACGGGTAAATATTATTGGTGAGCATACAGATTATAACGAAGGCTTTGTTTTACCTGCAGCTATTGACAAGGCCGCATATATAGCAGTATCTCTAAGAAGTGATAATGAAATTCATTTAACGGCATTGGATTTAAATGAAAACTTCACCACATCGATTGAGTCACTAAAACCTGTTGGCGATGTTAGCTGGCCTAATTACATATTAGGTGCTGCAGCACAGTTTTTAAAGAAAGGGATTCCCTTAAAAGGCTTTAACGCCATTCTTACAAGCGACATACCTATCGGTGCAGGATTGTCCTCATCGGCAGCAGTGGAGTGTGCAACCGTTTTTGCATTAAACGAATTGTTGGATGCAGGTTTGGATAGAATAGAGATGGTAAAAATGGCGCAAAAAGCGGAGCACGAATATGCATCTGTAATGTGCGGCATTATGGACCAGTTTGCATCCATGATGGGTAAAGCAAATCATGTAATAAAACTCGATTGCCGCTCATTGGACTATGCATATGTGCCTTTTAAATTGGATGGAATAAAAATTCTTTTACTCAATACAAATGTAAAACATTCATTGGCATCATCTGAATACAACACTCGGAGAAATGAGTGTACACAGGCAGTGCAATGGATTGAGGAGCATATACCAGGTATACATTCTTTACGCAATGTAACAGAAGAAATGCTTGATAAATATGTGTTGCCAAAAGATAAATTGATTGATAAAAGGGCAAGGTTTATTGTGCAAGAAATAAGCAGGCTACAAAAAGGCTGTGAGGATTTGCAGCAAGGGAATATTGCAGCTTTGGGGCAAAAGATGTTTGCCACACATGATGGGTTGAGTAAAATGTACGATGTGAGTTGCAAGGAACTAGACTGGCTGGTAGATGCAGTTAGGAATAATGAAAATGTGCTTGGCAGCCGCATGATGGGCGGCGGTTTTGGTGGTTGCACCATTAATTTAGTTAAGGAAGATTACATAGATGAGCTCATAGCAAAAATTGAACCTGCTTACCACGCAGCAATGGGGTTGCCTTTAAGTTTTTATGTAGCGTCTATTGAAAATGGAACAGAAATAATCGAGTAATATGTTTGATTTAAAAGAACATCCTCACACGAGGAAAAATATTTTAACGGGCGATTGGATTTTGGTTTCGCCACACCGCATGAAACGTCCCTGGCAGGGTAAGGTAGAAGAATTGCCTAATGATGAGCGTTCTTCTTATGAGCCCACATGCAATCTATGCCCAGGTAATAAACGATCAGATGGAACTATAAACCCAGCGTATGAAAATTCATTTGTTTTTACCAACGATTTTTCTGCATTGCTTAGCGATACGTTTGATGGAGATGTAAACGTGGATGATTTACTCGTGGCGAAAAGTGAAAGCGGTATTTGCAGGGTAATATGTTTTTCACCCGACCATAGTCTCACTTTACCATTGATGAGTGAAGCCGATATCATCAAAGTGATAGAACTCTGGCAAAAAGAATTCAGTGATCTTTCCAATAATACAGCTATAAAGTATATTCAGATTTTTGAAAACAAAGGCGAAATAATGGGATGCAGCAATCCTCATCCGCATGGGCAAATATGGGCATCCTCTTCTGTTCCACTTGAACTTAGTAAGGAAACCAATGAGCAAAAGAAATACTATGATAAGAATCAAACAAGTTTATTAAGCAATTATTTAAAACTTGAATTGCAGTTGCAGGAGCGCATCATTTCAGAAAATGAACATTTTGTTGCCCTTGTACCTTTTTGGGCTGTATGGCCTTTTGAAACAATGATTATCAGCAAGCGGCACATTCAAAATATACTACAGTTTACAGAGGAGGAAAAGAATTCTTTCGCTGTAATATTAAAAGAATTAACAACGAGGTACGATAATTTATTTAATATTTCTTTTCCATATTCGGCAGGTATGCACCAAGCTCCGGTTAATGATGGGACGCATGATGAATGGCATTGGCATATGCATTTTTATCCGCCGTTGTTGCGGAGCGCAAGCGTAAAAAAGTTTATGGTGGGTTATGAAATGCTTGCTAATCCGCAAAGGGATATTACAGCGGAAGTGGCAGCAACGATGTTGAGGAATCTCTCTACCAATCACTTTAAAACCAACAATGCATAAAGTAAAAAATATAGCAAAATTTTAAATCAGAAAAATGAAAAAAATATTACAATTCCTTATCCTGCTAGCATTTAGCAATCAATTAAATGCCCAATTGATCATACATCAAAACTATGACCAAACAGGCACTAATGCTACATGTCTATCTAACACTATATACAAGGGCGCTACGATTCCTGGTGGTTTGAATAATGGAATAAAATCCATAACACTTAGCCTGGGTTTTCAAGCAGTATTAGCTGCTAATGAAGATGGAACAGGAGAAAGTTTTTGCTATGTTGCCGCAGTAAGTAATGTTACTGTAAACCTAGCGTTACCGTTACAAGATAAAATTTCCTTTATCCGTGTATTACCTGTTACAAGTGTAAATAAAAAAGGGGCCTGCACCCAAATTGATTTGTTGCCATCTTTATTAAATGTACCATGGTTTTACGACTGGGGTGTCAATGATAATTCAGCCCCGGGCAGAGAATACACACTCATGACGTGGGATGAAAATTGGGTAAGTACCGAAGCTAAAGTAGATGAGTTAATAGCTAAACCGAATATCACCTCCTTACTTACTTTTAATGAACCTGATGGGATTGGACAGGCAAATATTACATGGTATAATGGTGCCGCTCTATATAAAAGGGTATTACGTACAGGCTATAGAATGGGATCGCCAGCTACAACAGAATCGGAATACAGAGTCTGGTTACTTAAATTTATGAATAGAGCAAAACGAGATAGCCTACGTATAGATTATGTTGCCGTTCATTGGTATGATTGGGGTGGCTGGTTTTCAAATGGTTTTGAGGTTAATCCAGATGTAAATGTGGTGTTTAATAGGTTTAAAAGTTATGTAGCCGCAGCTTACAATCTTTATAAAAAACCAATTTGGATTACTGAATTTAATGCCAATGTTAACAGACCCACAGCAGTACACCAAGCTTTTATGACATTGGCTTTGCCTTGGTTAGAAACAAATCCACAAGTGGAGCGATATTCTTATTTTTTTGAGGATAGTTCTCCCGAAGCAGTAAGTGGCGTATTGACACCTCTTGGGCAATTTTATAAAGACCATGTATCAACACCTGCAATTACAACAAATATAGTAGACACTAGAAGCCCTTTCTCCGAAATTATTTCTTGGAACACTTCTGCAATTACAGGAGGAGGACAGTCTGTAACCAACTTCATGCCTACTTCAATAGCAACAGACCTTACGGCAGTTACAGGCTTAACAAGGGGGTCGGGTACTACATTGTCTCCGGGTTCAATTTCTAATGGTTTTTGGGGGGCCAATAGTTTTTCTACAACTACAGCAGCAGCTGGTATTACAGCTAATAAAATGCTAAATTTTCAATTACAATCTACCAATGGAAAAACAGTTAGCTACAATTCAATAGATAGTATTAAAATAAGAATTGCTGCAGATGGTCCTATTGCCTACCAGGTAGACTACCAAATTAATGCTGGTGCATTTATGCTTGCAGGCATATTAACTGGGCCAACGGCTGTTACTGGCAACTTCACGCTCAACCCTCTTAATTTATCTGGAATTGCTGCATTGCAAAATGTACCACCTACATCAACAGTAACATTCAGGATTACACCATATAATGCCAGTGGAGCAGGTGTGTTCTACATAGGTGCTGGCACCAGTGATTTAGGACCTGACCTTAGTATTACAGGTAGAGTATTTTAATTAAGTATATTAAATCTTGGCAATAATCAAAAACATCACTTACTTAAGTAGTAAACTAGCTATTAATAACACCTTATCTATCATAGTTGATAATTGGAAACATATTGAACCCCCAAACGGCGGAGCTACAAATAAAAACACCAATACCGAGTTGTGGAATAACAGAAAAATTTAAAAAATGAAAAAGAAAAATTATTGGAATGTACCCCCTTAATTTTTATTTGGGCGCTTTAACAGGATTTTCGCTTCAATCCTTAGCGCAGCCAAGCATAAAATAAATCTGGAACATTTGTAATTTATACATGTAACAGTGTTTTTAAATTCTCAATTTCAATATTAATAATATATACAATATAAAAATAAAACAAAAAATGAAAAAAATCAAGGTATTCATTATTGCTCTTTTTCTTACCACTTTAAGTTGGGGGCAAAATTTAGTAGAAGATTTTGACTATGCAACAGGAACAACCCTTGTTGGAAATAATGGATGGTCTATTATTACTAATTCAGGTTCAACAAATGCTTTTACTGTAAACAATAATATATTATCCTATCTTAATTCCCCATCAAACGGAATAGGTTTTGGTTTAAACATGACTACAAGTGGGCAGCGTGTTGGTAAATTTTTAACAGCAATTAAGACCGGCAGTACTTACATGTCGTTTTTTGTAAATGTAAGTACTGCAGGAAAAGTTTCTACTCTAGGTAGCAATTTTGCTGGTATTATGACCGGCCCTTTACCTAGCCCCGGTGCTGGCGCAAGGGTTTTTACTAGGGCTGTTTCTGGTGGCGGATTTAATTTTGGTGTTGGCAAAACCGCCATAAAACCCATAGCATCAATTAATTACGAATCAACAGTAAGAGCATTAAACACAACTTATTTGGTGGTGCTTAAATACACTTTTAATAGTGCAACTAATACTGACGATATCGTTGATATGTGGGTAAATCCATTATTAGGAGCTGCCGAGCCCACACCCTATCTTTCTATTGGTGCTGGTATAAATGATGTTACTGGTGGTCTTACTGGTCCCCACTTTATTCAAAGAGATGTTGCATCCCCTACTTGTCAAATAGATGCAGTAAGATATGGATCTACTTGGGCTTTTGTTACCATAATCAAAAAATAACTTTTTTGAAAATTGAGTAGTTCTAACCTAAAAAAACTTAGAACTAAAAAATGAGTACTTATTAATAAATTTTCAATAAAACGAAACAAAATGAAAAAACTTAACTTATTTATTTTTGCTGCCCTTATGAGCTCTTTGTGCTGGGGGCAAACCTTTACAGAGGATTTTAACTATCCAACCAATGATTCCTTGAAAAGCAATAGTTGGCCGAAACTATTTAATGCAACTACCCCTTCACTTTTTGTTAATAGCAGTGGATTGAGTTATCCGGGGTCTCCATCTTCTGGAGTAGGTTTTGGCGTAAATATCACCACAACTCCTACCACAGCAGCCTCCGGTCGTTTTTCAGGAGCTGTTACATCTGGAAGTATGTATACGTCTTTTTTTGTAAACCCGACTGCTGCCCAAGCTGGTACATTAAATTCAAATTATGCTGGTATTATGCAAGGCCCCTCCCCAAGCCCTGGTGTTGCAGCCAGAGCACTTATTAGAAGTGCTACCGGAGGATTCAATTTTGGTGTAGGTAAAAACGCAGCCGTAACAGTTGCTACAGGAGCAAATTTCGAAACTACGGTAAGACCTTTTAATACTACCTATTTAGTAGTAATTAAATATACAATCAATGCAGTAAGTAGTACCGACGATATTGTTGAAATGTGGATTAACCCTGTTTTAGGTGGCACGGAAACTGCGCCCACATTAGCTCAAGGCTCTGGAGCGGCGGATCCGGGTAGTGGTGCTGCGTCACTTACTGGGGTACTTTTATTTCCAAGATCTACAGGCCCTACACTTGAAATAGATGCTATAAGATATGGAGCAACCTGGGCTTTTGTAACGCCAATGATAGTACCAACTTTAACAGTATCGTCTACAACACTAAGCTTTCAAACTGTTCCTGTTAGCGTACCTTCTCCATCATCTTCTTTTAATCTTGCAGGTACCTTCCTTACACCTGCGCCGGGCAGTATCACCGTAAATGCTCCATCTAATTTTCAGGTTTCAAACGATAATGCAACCTGGGGCAGCAGTACAACTATTGCTAATAGTGCTGCTACGCTTGCTGCAACGCCCGTTTATGTTCGTTTTTTATCGGCTGTATCAGGGGCAGCTACCGGTAATATCACGTTTAGTGGTGGTGGTGTAGCAGTACCGCCTACAGTTGCATTAACCGGAGCGGCTGGTACGCAGTATTTTAGTAAACCAACTGGTAGCATAGAGCTAGAGCCTAACTGGGGTACAGCAGCAGATGGCACAGGCACTCCACCACCCAATTTTATTAATGATTACCAAATTTTTACAATTTGTAACAGAGCTACCTATACATTGGATGATGACTTTCAGGTATTTGGCATCGGCTCAAAAATCATTGTTGGTAATGGCACTGACCCTATAAAACTTACGTTGCCAACAGTCTTTACTATACTGAACGATATCGATCATAGGGTAGATGTAAGTAACAATGCAACAGTAGAAATAGCCAATAAAATATATCGCAGTTCTGGTCCCGGCGATTTTAGTAAAACGCCTTTCCCTCATTTTGGAACAGTAGCTAATAACAGTACAGTTGAATACACCTGGAATGGCACAGATATAACAGACACAGTGCGTATTCCAGCAGAAACATTTGGCAACTTAAAACTAACAAATGGTCTTAAATATTTTTCAACTGGTTTTGCTTTTGCTAACGGTACTTTAGACATTACCAATGTGGTAGGTCTAAATGGTACAGGCAATGGATCTGCAAATGTTCTGGTAAGAGGTAACGTTACAATGAGTGGTTCTTTTTTTGATACAGACCCTGCTGCAGATGCGAGTAGAATGAGTTTGAATTTGGGAGGAACAACAACACAAACAATAAGTGGAGGCGATTTTTATATAGCTCAATTGAGAACTCAGGCAATATCACCAACAGTGCCTGCATTTGCCTTAAACATTGTTTTAGGCCCTGGCACTAATATCATAACGGGAACAACAACAGCTGGCGGTTTTAATTTGCAACAACCAACACATAACCTTTCTTTGAATGGCAATACCCTTACAATGAGTAAGGGATCTACATTTTTGTCGACTAACCAAGGTACAATTAGTGGTACTAGCACTTCCAATTTAATTATTGATAGAACTACTAGTTCAACAGCAACAGCTATAGGTACAGCTCGTTTTGCAGCAGGTGGCCAAATACTCAATAACTTTATTTACAATTCAGCAAATTTAGGTACTCATAACCTAGTACTTGCTGCGCCTTTAACGGTAAATGGTATTTTAAGTTTAAATGCTGGTAATATATCACTAGGTACCAACAACCTTACTGTGGCAGGTACGCTCAGTGGCGGATCTTCAACTGGTTATATTGCAACCAATGGCACAGGTCTTTTAAAAATTAATGCGGTAGGTGCAACTGGTAATACTTTTCCTGTAGGGCCAAGTACAACACTTTATCATCCTGCTACAATAACCAACACTGGAACTTCGGATAATTTTTCGGTAAACGTAGCATCAACAGCCCCTCCGTGCGGCAATCCAGCATCCAGCGTAACGGCAAGATGGATCATTACAGAAGAAACAATTGGTGGGTCTAATTGCACCATCTCATTGAATTATACTGGAGCAGCAACAGGTGCTGTATATTCCAGTGTATTAGCTAAAGTGGTAGATTGCGCTGGTAGTGGTCCAACATACTTCGGCAATGGGTCAGTAACGGGTACTATAGCAACCGGTACAGGCTTTACTTCATTTTCTCCGTTTGGTATTACAAGTGAATTAGCGATATTACCAGTAACATTTATCAATTTTTCTGGTAGCCGCACAAGTAACGGTAATAAACTTACATGGGTAACTAGTAGTGAACAAAATAACCTCGGGTTTGAAGTACTCCGCTCACAAGATGGACAAAATTATACCAGCATTGGCTTTGTAAATACACTATCATCTGGTAGCAATACAAGTAACCTTACATACAATTTTACTGATGGCAATATCAATAAAAGTGCTACTCAATATTATAAGTTGCGCCAAGTAGATATCAACAATCAAAGCAAGTATACTGATATTGTGAGAATAAAAGGCGAACAAGTTGCCGTATTTACCATTGATGGCATTGCGCCCAACCCTGTTCAAAACAAGCTTACTGCCAGCATAAGCAGCCCCGCTAAAAGCATAATAAATTTACAAGTGTGGGATATGATGGGAAGAATGATCCAACAGCAACAAGTAATTTTACAAGAAGGTAATAATGTGATTCCAGTAAATGTTTCATCGCTTGGTAGCGGAGTTTATTTGCTCAAAGCTATTTTTACTGACAATAACCAAATACCTGCTATAAAATTCGTAAAGCAGTAAGTATTGTATGTTGTGATGATACCAACTTAAAAGATCAAAGAGTGTAGACTTGATCATGGAAAGCTAACAGGATATTAAAAGTCATTTTATATCTTGTTAGCTTTCCTTTTTATTTGAGAAAAATACCTGATTCCTGAGATGTAATTACTACCAGTTCTCCTATGGCTGACCCTCTTACAGCTTTTTTCTTATAACATTACTGGCGAATAAAACTCGAATAATTGTATGGGTATTACCATTACTTGCATATCCTATCATTCAACTTCTAGAACAAGTGCAGCCTATGTCCAGTATATTTTATTGAGATGTTTTTTTAAAAAAAATTTTTTCTGCTACTTGCAATGATTTTACTTTTAGGATTATGTATTTAGTTCGCAAACCCAGTCTTTACAGGATAATTCTAGCTTAAAGTTAGCCCCTCCGGGGGCGTTATGTTAGTAGAATTTCAATTTTATAATTGATAAGCTCCGTAGGAGCGAAATGTAATCGGGTAAGATGGTAATATGTCGCTCCTATGGAGCTAAAAGACAATTTCAATTAATATATCTACTGGTATGCCGCCCCTCTGGGGCTTATGGCTAGACTAGAAATTCTTTCAGAATAAGAGTTTGCTAACTAAATAAATAATCCTATTTACTTTAATTATTAAAAGTTGAACCAAATATATAAATCCATATTTTGTTAATAAATTTCATTTATTAATCTGCACTTATCTTTGCCAAATGGCAGAAGATTTACAGATAAACAAAGGCACAAAGGAAGAACAATACACAACCTTATTACCACAAATAAATGCAATCATAGCGGGTGAACCTGATCTTATTGCAAACCTTGCAAACATAACAGCAGCTTTAAAAGAACAATTTGGTTGGCTGTGGGTTGGGTTTTATTTAGTAAAGCAAGACGAGCTTGTGCTAGCGCCATTTCAAGGGCCGATTGCATGTACACGTATAAAAAAAGGCAGAGGTGTTTGTGGTACTTCTTGGGCGGAAGCCAACACTTTAATAGTGCCAGATGTAGAAAAATTTCCTGGCCATATTGCTTGCAGTAGTTTATCTAAATCGGAAATAGTGGTACCAATTATTAGAAACAATGAAGTGCTTGGGGTGTTAGATGTAGACAGCGCATTGTTAAATGAATTTGATGATGTAGATGCAAAATATCTAGAAGAAATTATTGGATGGATACAACTCTAAGTTATGGTTAGGTAATTTTATTTATCAAGCTCCATGGTCTTTCCAACCCCATAAATACCTGCAAGCATAAGTTCTATATGGGCTCCACTTGCCAGATTTTTGCAGCATTTTTTCTTTCATTTCCTTTTTATTTGTCTCATCAATTTTATATAGTTTACACATGGCCTGTTGTATGCCCAAATCGTCTATGGCAAAAATATCTTCCCTGCCAATGGTAAACATCAACACCATTTCTACTGTCCATTTGCCCACGCCTTTTATTTGTGTAAGCAATGCAATAAGTTCATCATTACTCATTTTATGCAGTTGTGCATCTTTTAAATTTTTTTCTAAAAAGAAATGGCACACATTGTGTACGTAATTTGCTTTGGCATTGCTAAGGCCAATGCTTCGCAAGGTTTCAAAAGGAGTTTCTACTACTTGTTTTGTGGTGGGTATTTTGTTATTATAAAGCGCCAAAAAACGTTGTTGAAAAACATCGGCAACTTTTGTACTTAGTTGCTGGCTCATGATTGAATTGCATAAATGTAAATGGATGTTGTTTCGTTTATTGAGCATAAATGGCTCTTGTAATTCAATTATTTTTTTTAATTTATTATCTCTCGATAAATGAGCTATGTGTTGCATGGGTTTTATTTGCCGCTAATATCCGTCATTTTTAGTAAATAATTTCGGCTCACATAAATCTAGCTGTCTGCCCATGTTTTAAAGTCTGCTGTTTTTTCACGGCTTATTATTATTTCTTCTCCAGGGTTTATATTTTTTAGAACAACCTGCAGCCGGTTATTGTCGTATGGCTTTATTTGTTCAATGGCATCTATGTGCAAAATTATTTTTCTATTTGCCCTAAAAAATAGTTTGGGGTCTACTATCTTTTCCAATTTTTCCATAGTGGCATTTTTTATATAGCGCTTTCCATCCCTAGCTACCAAGTGTACTATTTTATCATCGGCAACAAAACAAGCGACTTCATGCACAGGTATAAAATAAACACGTTGCCCTATTTTTGCTAAGAAGCGATTTTTAAATTTTGAAGTGAGGTTATCTTTTACATACGCAAGTACATCTTCAAAATTATTTTGAGGTTTATTATTTTGTGTAAGCGATCTGTATTTGGCAAATGCATTTGCAAGCGCTTCTGCTGTCACTGGCTTTAGTACATAATCTATACTTAGCAATTGAAAAGCCTCTAAGGCATACTGGTCATAAGCAGTTGTAAAAATAATGGGCTTATTGGTAGATACTTTTTTAAAGATATCAAAACTGTGTCCGTCTGCAAGTTGTATATCCACCAGTAACAAATCAGGATGTTTTTTTGTACTAAGCCAAAGTACCGCTTCTTCTACACTTTCGAGCGAGCCTACAATATTAATAGTGGGATCGTAATTTTTAATGAGTATTTGCAATCTTTCAGATGCAAGTATTTCATCTTCTATAATAAGGATATCCATTGCCTTTATTGGTTTATAATAATCAGTGGGAGTGTAACTTTAAATTCTTCATTGGATTTCTCTACCAATACTTCTTTGCCGCTTACAAGCTGGTATCTTTTTATAATATTTTGTAAACCTATTTCTGTAGAGTTTTCTACTGTTTCTCTTAATTGTAGATTGTTGGAAACGACCAGTGTACCATTTCCATTGGCATGTAACAAGATGTGTAAAGGTTTTGCACTGCTAGCAATATTATGCTTTATGGCATTTTCTATGAGCATTTGTAAAGATGCAGGTATTATGTAGCTGTTTAAATATTTATCGGGAATTTCAATTGCAATTTTAAGTCCTTGGCTAAATCTTTTTTCCAATAAGAAAATATATGGCTTTATAAATTCCAACTCCGATTTTATATCTACCAATTCATTATCTTGGTTGTGTAAAATATACCGATACACTTGCGAAAATGCCTCTATGAATTTATTGGCTTCGCTGTTGTTTTGCATTACCAATGCAGAAAGTACATTCAGGTTATTAAAAAGGAAATGTGGATTTATTTGGCTTTTTACCAACTGTAATTCTGCTTGTGCGGTTATCCTTTTCAACTGTTCCGCCTCTATCAGTTTCATCCTATACTCTTTAAAATAAAAGAATATGGCGTTTACCAAATGAAACAACAGATTAACCAATATGCAATAAATCAAATTTAATTTTATTGGAATTATGCTTTGGCTAAAATTATATTCATGCAATACCATGCTAACTAACAAAACAAAACCTATTGTAAGGACTGTTGTAATGATGCTCGTAATTAAGAAAAAATAAATTAGCCCAGATACTTTATGTTTGTGCGCACCTATTCTTTTTTCGAAAAAAGGTTGTAGGAGCCTACCTGTTTCCCATATACTAAGCGTTACAACAGTAATAGTGCCTGACGCATAATACCATTCTATTTCTATTTTAAAATACTTGTATACTTCGCATAACAAAGTGCTTAAATAAGTGTAGAACGATAGCAGCAGTATAAAATAATATCGGTACCTGTGTTGAAACATACTGTAAAATACTAAAAAAGCACCAACGGATTAACAAATGTGAGTCTGCCGTTGGTGCTTCGATTTTTTGGTTTTTAAAGGAATATGTTTTATTGCAGTACCCTATCTATTATATGTACTACACCGTTTGTAGCTACAACATTGGTAGTTTGTATGGCTGATGCTGGATTTGCGCTTCCGGTAATTCTAACGGTTGCTGCTGGCGATAATGCTATGGTAAGCGTAGTTAGTGGGTTTACAGTAGCTCCAGTAACCCCCGCAGATAAATCGCCTGCAAAAATATTAGTGCCAAAAGCATGCGAACCTACTATACCGGCTACAGTTGCCACTGGGGCTGCATTTATTTCCGCATCTGTATCCAAACTTGCAGGGAATCCAGTATTTACAGGTGCAAAAACGGTAAACTTACCTGGTCCACTTAATGTGCCCGCTAAGCCGGCTCTCACTACAGCAGTGAGCAATAAAGATAAATTAGGATTGGCTGTTACTATTTGTGCAATTGTTTGCGTAGGTGGAACAAGTACACTTCCAATAACATGCACAACTCCATTGCTTGCATTTATATCGGCTGTAGCCACTCTAATGCCATTTAAAAATACACCATTTGCATTTCTAGAAGAAAATAAATTTCTGCCGTTTAATGTTTTTACGGTGTCACTTACTGGTACACCAGTAGACAATACTTTTGCACCTAATACATGATATGTAAGCAAAGGTGTTAAAATATTGGTCACTTGTGCAGCAGTATATCCGTCTATAATTGCCGAAGTAATACCTGCTGCTCTAAATGCGTTGTTGGTTGGCGCAAAAACAGTGTAAGACTTTGTAGCATCCGAAAGCGTAGCTACCAATCCCGCTTTTACTACTGCCGACACCAATATAGAAAATGTTGTATCTGCTTGCGCCACTCCTACAACCGTGGGCGTAACTACTGGTGGTACTACTATTGGTGTATCATCATCTTTATCGCAAGACGATAGTGTAAACATGGTGCCTAAAGCTGTTACAAAAAACAGGCTTCTCAGTGTTTGTTTCATATTCATTTGTTTTTGATTTGTATTGTAAAATAAAAACGTAACTATGAAATTATTGTGCTAAGGGGAGTGGGTGTGGAAAAAATTAGTGTGAGTTGGAGTTAATTGGTAGTGAAATTTTTTTTACAAGAACTTTGGCATCTTTTATTATGAATTTATAGTAGAAAATATTTTAAAGAATCAGGTTAAAAAAACGAGTTGTTATTAATAGTAAAATAAAAATTTATTTTTTTCTAGCTTTATGTTTTATAGAATCTATTTGTGCCATAGTTAAAGGCTTTAAACCTTTGGGCGGATTCGCAAAATTTAAATCTTCATTTTTTAACTGTTTTAGCTTATTATTTTCTTTAACTGTTTTTACTCTATTATTTATCCTAAGTTTTATACCATATTCATGATTACTCAAGTCAATTTTAATTTCCCCAATACCTTCTAACCAATAAAAACCACCTGCACTAGCTCTAAGTTTATTTATAACTTGTGATATATTGCTATTAGAACTACCAATTGCTTTTGCTGCATCATTGATAGTTGGGTAAATGGCTATTCTTTCCCCAGTCATTTTATACTGAGTAACCTTTTTGCCAAAATCTCTTTTGTTTTGCTCTTTTCGTTCTGCTTTTTTATTTTTTATTTCAGAAATATCAAATTCTTTCTCGTTCCCTAACCGCCAAATAAAACCACCAGCTGAATATTGAGAACCTCTCGCTTTTTGAGCAATATGACTATGACTAATTCCTGTACTTTTAGCTGCGATACTAATGCTAGCAAAAGTTTCAATTTTTTTCCCATTTAAATCATATTGTGTTACCTGCTTATTATTTACCTGTTGAGATTTTATAATGCCTCTTTTATTTGCCTCTTCGTCAAAAGTATATGGAGACTTTCTTTTTTTTTCATAAATTCTTTTTTGCTTTTCATGCAAGGAGGCAATTTTTAAATTCGATAATTTTAGGTTTAATCCATTACCATCTTTTGTAAGTACAATAATACTTGAATCGTTTAGATTTATTGAGGCAACAAAATAATGATATAGTAATCGTGCAATCGAAAAATCATACACCTTCTTTTTTAGTATTACTCTATTTCTTACAAAATAAATTTTATCTTTTACAAAATTGTTATGAAGCTTAAAAATAATTGGCTTTATGATTCTCTCAGGTCTAACGTAAACTCTGCCATCGTTATACACTTGCTCATAAGAGAGACGTTTAATGCGACCATAGTTAGATATTTTAAAGTAATGCTCTAAACCTGATAAATCTTTCCACACTTCGCTTTTAATATTTTTTAAATCAAGATTTTGAAAATGATACTTACTAGTACTTATATCCATTTTATTAAAGTTGTAAGGTTCAAATTAATTTTATTGAAAATTATTTAAAGTTTATTAATAAAAAAACTTCTTAGCTTAATAACTTTTATAAATAATTACAGTATACCGATCAAATTTTACTTAAAAAAACGAACATCTTTTAACTAAAATTACTACAAAATCAATAATTTGTAAGGATATATTGTAATGAGAAATGTTCTTTTTTTATCAGCTTATTCTCACACCCCCCAGCTCACACTCCCATCTTTCTCATCTTTCACTACAATACCAATAGCTGTAAGCTGGTTTCTTATTTTATCAGAAGTGGCAAAATCTTTTTTTGCTTTAGCTTCTTTTCTTATTTCTATCAATAATTCCATAACCGAAGAAAGTTTTTCATTGCCGGCTTCTGTGGCTTGTTGTAGCCCAAACACATCTTCTAAATAGGCTTTCATTTTTTGTGATAACAAACCAAATGTAGCTTCCGTAATTGCGCCTACTTTTATCAATCCATCTTTTATAGAATTAATGATAGGTACCAACTCAAACATATTTGCTAACACCCTTGCTGTATTAAAATCATCGTTCATGCATTCATCGAAACCGTTTACAAGCCCTGTTACTTTTTCTTCTATTTCGGCATCTATTTCTCCAGCAGTATATGAAAGTTTTTGTAATACCTCGTATGCATCCCATAAGCGTTTCAATCCTTTTTCTGAAGCTTGTAAAGCCTCATTGCTAAAATCCAATGTGCTGCGGTATTGTGTTTGCAACATAAAGAATTTTACCGTCATCGGGTTGTATGCTTTATCCAAAAGAGGGTGCGAGCCGGTAAATAATTCGTGTGGTAAAAATCCATTACCCAACGATTTGCTCATGCGGGTACCATTCACCGTAAGCATGTTTGTGTGCATCCATATCTGTGCAGGACTTTCATGAAAGCAAGCTTCATTCTGCGCAATTTCGTTTGTATGGTGGGTGGCTGCAAGATCCATACCGCCACCATGTAAATCAAATCTTTTGCCCAAATATTTGTTGCTCATAGCAGAGCATTCAATATGCCAGCCTGGGAAACCCATTCCCCATGGGCTAGGCCATTGCATCAAGTGTTCGGGTTTTGCTTTTATCCAAAGAGCAAAATCAAGCCTGCCTTTTTTTTCATCTTGGCCCCCAAGGTCTCTGGTACCTTCTAGCAAGTCTTCTAGCTTTCGATTGGTAAGTATGCCGTAAGGTTTTTCCTTGTTGTATTTTTCTACATCAAAATAAATAGTTCCTTCTACCTCATAAGCATAACCATTTTTAATTATTTCTTGGGTCATGGCTATTTGTTCGCTTATATGCCCTGTAGCGGTAGGTTCTATGGTAGGCGGCAATGTGTTGAGCAATTGCATTACTTCATGAAATCCTAATGTATAGCGTTGTACTATTTCCATAGGCTCCAATTTTTCTTTCCTAGCCATTTTGCTAAATTTATCATCTCCTTCATCCCTGTCTCCTTCCAAATGCCCTGCATCGGTTATGTTGCGTACATACCTCACTTTAAAACCCAGGTATTTTAAATAACGGTAAATAATATCAAAGGAAATAAAAGTACGGCAGTTGCCTAAATGCACATCGCTGTATACAGTAGGGCCACAAACGTACATGCCTACATAACCAGGCTCTAATGCTGTAAATATTTCTTTTTTTCTAGTAAGCGTATTGTAAATTTCTAATGCCATATTATTTTTTTTAACCTCTTTCCTATTTCATTATTTATAGCAGCTTTCATTCGTTTGCCAATAATGCAAATATATTTGAATATCAATTTAAACGCAAGGATTATCTGTAAACTGTGTTGGTTTTGGTTATTCTAATTAATCGGATACCTTATCTTTTGTATAAGCCATTACTTTTTTCTGGTATTGATAATACTTATGGCTCTAGCACCAAATCTGTGATAATGGGAAAATGATCGCTTAGTTTTTTAGGAATTCGGGTGTATTGTTCTACTAAAAAACGCTTGTCAGCAAAAATATTGTCTATTCGTAGCGTAGGAGAAATGCCAGAAAAGGTTCTCCCGATGCCGCTACCTTTTTCTTCAAACGCATTTTTCAAACCCTTGCCAATGGTACAATAAGCATAACTATTGGGTACATCGTTAAAATCGCCACAAACAATTACAGGGTATGGACTATTTTCTATTTCTTTTTTAATGCCATCACTTTGTTTTTGCCTTTTTATAAAACCGGTTTTAAGTTTCGAAATTATATTTTTAGATTTCTCTAAATCTATATCCGTTGTTGATTTGGCATCATCTATGTATTTTAAATTTTCTGTGGTAAACTTTAAAGATTGTAAGTGAATGTTAAAAACCCTTATGGTATCATTTTCTTTTACAATATCTACAAATTGAAAGGTAGAATTATAATCATTGGGGTGAATGCGCATGGTTTTTTTATTTATAATAGGGTATTTCGAAAAAATGATAATACCAAAATGTTGCTGCCTAGCGAAATCATCTATTGGATCATAACTGTAATAATTATTTTTAAATCCAAGGGCACTATCAAAACCAGCTAGTGGGTAAAACGCATATTTACGATAGTATTCATTGTTCAAATCAACAAAAGTATCGGCTGCTACCATCTCTTGAAAACAAGCAATATCAGGCTGGTATTGATTAATCAAATTCAGCATATTGTTTTTTATAGATGGATTTTTTTTATATGCCAACAACTGAAAATTATCTACGTTCCAACTCATTATCCGAACTTGGGTACTTTGTTTTTGTACGTCAAATGATTTGGCAAAGTGGAAAGGAAATATTTTAGAAATCGGCCTAATAGCAAGCAGTAATGTTATAATACCAATAAGCATTAATTTTCTTTTTGCAAATAACCAAAATAGTAAGAATACCAATAAACCCACAAGCAAATAAGGTGCAGCAAGTGAGAGTAAACCTAAAGCCCAAAAATACTTTGGGTTGAACCAAGAGGCATAGCAACTCAATAGAAACAGAATCGCAACTATAATATTGCAAAATGCAAAAAAACGTTTTGTAAATCGCCTAAAAAATCCTGCCATGCAATAAAGATAAACAAAGATGTAGAAAAGTTAAAAGCCATTAACATAAATATTTCTTAATAGATTTTTATTTTGAAACATTGGCACCATTTTGCTTCTTAGATATACAAACTTATCAATTATGAAAAAAATATTATTTACTATTGTTTCTGCAACCGTTTTACTTTCAGCATGTAATAACCAAAAGAAAGATAATATAAATACAGAAAAGCAGATTGTATTTACAGACACTTCGCTATTAAAACAATCCAATGTTTCTACCGATAAAGCCATGGAAAATGAAATAGCAGTTTCCGAACCCCAAAAAACACAAGCGCCTGTACGTACCATTACGAAATATGTAAGGGTGAGAGAGACGCAACCTAGGAGAGCACCTGTAACCAACAATGAGCCGGTAAATCAAGCTCCTGCACCTACCCAATCGGAAACTGGTACAGCTAATGCCGGAGATGGCTCAGTGGCAACACCAGAAACAGTGCCTCAAAAGAAGAAAGGATGGAGTGATGCTGCAAAAGGTGCAACTATAGGCGGTGTAGGTGGTGCAGTAGCAGGTGCAGTTATTTCAAAAAATAAAGGCAAAGGTGCAGTCATTGGCGGTGTAATAGGAGCTGCTGGTGGTTATATTTTAGGAAGAAGAGCTGATAAAAAATCCGGCAGGGCTCAAGTAGCTACTCCGTAACCATAAAAAACAGCGATTGTTTAATTACAATCGCTGTTATTATTTTGTAAACTAGCCTCTATAATGCTTCGTCTTCTGCTGCCTTTTTTAAAAAAGCCTTTTCTTCATCTGTAAGAAAATGATACCCTTTCTGATTTATTTTATCTAGAATTTCATCTACCCTTTTTTGCGTTATGTTGCTTGTTTTTGTGTAGGGTTTTCTATCGCCTGTATTGTAAAAAACAGTATCCTTTTTATTTTCCTTTTTCTCCTTTGGGTCAAATAAGTGTTTGATATAATTGTATGTTTTATTCATCCATACGCTTCCATCTTTACCTCTTCTTAAAAATACAACAAATAAGAAACCTGCCGTAGCACCACCTAAATGGGATAGGCTATAGGCTGCTCCATAACCTGCCACACCTGCAAAATCTATCAAAATATATATAGCCATGAGCACCCAAATAGGAATGCCACCACGAATTTGGGTAAAAAAACGGTAGCTTGGCGATAGGGTAGTAGTAGCCATAGCAACAGCCATCACACCTGCATTTGCTCCTAATAAGCCGGCGGTTTGCCTCATAGTGTCAAGAGGAGGAATTAAATAATTTGCTGCAATAAAGAACACAGCACCCAGCAAACCTCCATAGATATAAATGGGTATAATTTTTTCGTTGCCAGCCATTTCTTGCAAAATATATCCAAATGTCCACAACCATATCATATTGGTTATTGCCCTTATAACGCCTCCTGGCATAAATCCATAAAATGAATCGCTGAACATGTAAGTGATAATAGTCCAAGGTCTTTCTGAAAGCGTGGTAAGATTTGCCGGTAGCTCGAACCAGCGTATTACATGCGAATAAAAAAATTCAGGCGATTTGCTGTCTACAAATACGGCCACTTGTATTACCAGTAACACCAAGAAGAATATTACGTTTATAGCAAAAAGAGCCATAAGTGCATTTCCATCGGCACCAAGTAAAAACCTACTGCCTTTCTTTTTTTTATAATCCTCTTTATGAAAACGATCAGATTCTCCCATTAGAATTTATTTATACTGCAAAAATACAAAGGGAAATTGATGTATGGATAAATTGGGTGCATTTAAAAATGTAGCAGTTTGCAAATAGGGTTGTCAATCTTTTTACGAATTATTTTGAAATTACCAATAAAGGTTTACAACCCTTGCGACAAGGTTATTCTTTTCTTCGGATTACACATTTTACCTCTATGCTTGCTTTTTCCTTATGCGCAACAAAGTCTAGCGATTCTAGGTTTACAATAGCTTTCTGTAAATAATCTGGTAAATATTTTAGCAAGGAAGTGGGGGCTTTTGCAACAAGTAAATGTACAAATAAGAGGCATTTTGTATTTTTATTTGCAGTCCTTTGTATATAATTATTAGAACTGATGGTC
Organism: Ferruginibacter sp.; assembly: GCA_031430735.1. GTDB lineage: Bacteria > Bacteroidota > Bacteroidia > Chitinophagales > Chitinophagaceae > Ferruginibacter. The sequence goes on from JANPCB010000112.1 coordinate 42,465, forward strand.
AATAAACTGTCGTTAATTTTTGCACAATATGATTTTACAAAAGGTATTGGCAAAAATAAATTGCCGTTGTTGGTTTGTTCTATTTTTTTATCCAATTGCCAATTGTTGAAAATAGTTGAAATTGAATCGCCTACAATACTAAAATGAAAAGCGGGTTCTTCCACATTATTGACTACAACTTTTTCTACTTTATTAAAATCATCGTCATACGTATAGGCAATGGCAGAATCTATACGAGGTAGTATACTGGTAATATCTAATTGATAATATCGATTGCTTTGTAATAGCAATGAATCAATGTTGAGATTCATAGCTTTTGAAATATTGGTTTTTAATGTATCGTTTATCAAACCATAAACAGAAGCCGTTGGTTGTGTAAATCCAATTGTAAGCAATGAGTTTGCAGAATAGGTGAAATTATTTTCTTTAAAATCAAGTTGGTTGTTGGGAGTTAACGTACCCTTTATTTCAATTCTTCCTTTATCAAAATTGGCAGAAACAATACCGTCTTTTCCAAAGAATTTATTGGCATTAAAATGCATAGCTACATGGCTATTTGCATTCAGTATTTTTGTAAGTGTTTCCTTAGCAATAAATTCTTTTTGAACAAAAAGTTCATCTACTACTTTTGCTACATCACGCTTTGTAGCGGTAGCCCAATTGGTAACCAATATTTTTCCTTCTTTTTTATATAATAGAATACCCAATGCCAAATTCAAAAAAAGGCTTGAGTCCTGTTGTACAAAATGTTGTTGTAACAAACCCTTCGTAAAGTTTTCTTCATTTTTTATTTTGAGGAGCGTATACCAAGTGGTAATGGGTTGTTCTTTTATATGAAATAATAAAACAAAATCAGGTATATCTATTATATCTTTCCACTCAACTTCATCGCTCTTTTTAGATTTATTGCTGCTTATTTTCCATTGGCTAGGTGTAGTAATGATGTTCCAAAGAATGGTATTGGTTATTCTTTTTACATCTAAAGCTATAATACTATCTGCACTTTTTGGTACGGCGGTTAGGTCAAGCTTTTTGTAGAATAATTTTATGTAACCGAACACCAACCCTCCAATAAGTAAAAGCAATACCCACCTCTTTTTATTCATTTAATCTGCTTTTTGTGTTTGCGCAATTCTTTCTTCTTCCATAAGATTGTTTAAGGTTTCTAACATATTAAAAATAAATTCTAGGCTGTTTGTATGGTTGCCTGTAATGCTTATGGTAGTAGTTCCTTGTATCATTCCATCTTTGTAACTGCTTGCTGTATTTATATTGCCCATGTTGTCTTTCATGTAAGCGGCCATTTTTTTATTGGTAACGGAACTAGCTTCTGTACCTAATATTTCAAATAGCTTTTTTGTGTCGATGTTTATTGAATAGTTATTATTAAGGATGGCATTTTTTGTAGCTGCTTCCACCATAAATCCGGTATTATTAAGCGTGTTGTTTACGGCTTCTTTTGAGGTAGTTACAAGCGCTTTGCCATCTTTTACCATAAAGTATAAGCTGCCAATGGGGTATTTTGTACTATCAAATGCCAGTTCGTAATAACCGCCTTTATCTTTGTAATTGTATTTTTCTTTTTCTGCATATTTTAACGGAATCTTAGCAAGCTTTTGCATAAAATCTTCCCTTCTTGTTTCCATTACAAAAGTAAAATTTGGAGCCAATTCCTTTTTACTTTTTTTTACTTCTTTTTGTTTAAATTCTTGGTCGTATGAATAATCAATATAATCTACCATTTTGGTTTTCATATCGTGCATTACAAATAAATAATTGCCAGGCATTAAATCTGCAATACCCTTTTCGTCAATTAATATCTGCAATAAATCTATATAAATATTGATGGCTTCGCTGTATTCGCTCATGTAGGGAATATTGCTCATGTACTTTTTTATTACGGTGTAATAATAATTTATCATGGCCTCTGTATTTATGCTCATAGAAAAGTAACCGATATTGCCAGGGTTTACGTAATTTGTTAAGGAGTTACTTTGCTTGCTATTCATTACCTCTTTGCCCAAGTTTGCTTCTTCTTCATTTTGAGAATAGCTCTTTTGTTCCACTCGCATTTTATCTTTTTCGAAATAAATATTTAAGGCACTTTTAAAACCTTGTGTACTGTCTTTTTGATAAGATGGTTTTGCATAACGTAAGATGGAATACATATCTCGAGAAAAATAATTTTGATATTGCGATAGTAAATTTTCGCTATTAATCCAAAGACTTACATGCGCAGCAGGTTCTACCACTTTTGTATAGCCAAGGTTATTTTCTATACTTTTTATATTGCTCAAAAAAACGGTACTCATTATTTTTTCTGCATTGGCGGCTTGTTTTTTCTTGGCAAGTATATCCTGCTGCTGGTCCCACAATTCCCTTTTTCTATTTTCGATGCTATCTTCTTCAGATGAATAAGGTACTGTAACAGCTACGTCTTCTTCTGCCACTACCTCTTCATCATATTTTTTCTTTTTGGGTGCGATTTTCTTTTTTACAGTTCCTTTTTTTGCAACAGCTTTCTTTTTACCCTTGTCTGATTTTTTAGGAACTTTATATCCATCTTTTACAATTTTAGGTGGCGTAAAAGTAGGGGCCGATGGCGCCACTGTATCTGTAGCTATGGTAACATCGGTTGTAACAGTCACCGTATCGCTTTTATATTTATGGGTATAATAACTTTCTTTATTTTGATACGTAGTATTTACAATCACTGCCAATCTATCATTCCAGCCTACATAAGTGTTTTCTGAAATGGATAAGAATTGGAAATCATTTTTTTGTTCTGTTTTATTTTTAGCGCTATAAGATGTTTTTATTAGTTGCAAGAATTGCGAACTGTTTTTTATATGCATCATTGTAACAAAGCTTAGCATAGAGTCATCTGCAGCTATATACTGGTAACTATCTTCCTCTAAATTTATACCCATATTTTGTACCGATGTAAGGGTATCTACCCCCATCATTTTAAACAAATTTTCTTTTATAAATTTATAGGTATCTAATTTTTTTACGGGAACATTTTTACTAAAATTTTCGCCAGCATATTTTATAACCATGGTAGCCGAAGCGGGTACTTTTGATAGTAAGTTTTGTGCTTGCAAGTTTGATAACACAAAACATAAAAGAAAAAAGGCAATGAATATTTTTTTCATTATTATTTATTTAAAGTTATTTTATTTTCTATTGATTTTTTTTCTGTGATTATGTCCAATGCATTTTGCTGTAACATTACAGCTTTTTTACTAGGCGATACCTTAGCATCTTTGTTAGAAACAGTGTTTACGTTATTTTCAAATTTATAAATAGCCGTATAATTTGCAGCGGTAAAAACTTCTTTATCTGCATTGCTCATTTTATTGTAGTCTTGCTTCAAAGATATTTTGTTTATTCTGGCAAATATGTTTGAGGCAATATCAAAATCATAACTTTTTTCAATGTACTTATTGTTGTTTTTATCGCTGGCAGCTACATTTTTTATAACGGCATTTAACTGATTTACTTTGGCAAAATTGCAGCTGATGTTGGCTATGTAATTATTAAAATCCATACTGGTTTTTACATTTGTAATGCCAGCAGTTTTAGATACGGCTTTTTCTATTTCTTTTATTTTCTGTTTAACCTCGTTTTCACTAGGTACATCATGCCCATTTATTGTTTTCATTTTCATGATGGAGTTAATCTTGGTTTTGCTTTTACTCAGGTTAAGCGTCAATTGAAAATTACCCGACCCATCGTTTTTTAGAAAAACTTGTTCTACTATTTCAAAACAGCTTGTAAGGCTAATTAGAAACAAATACAACATTAAATAGCAGCTTCTTTTCATCAATAATATTTTAATAAAATGTTTTTTTATTTGTCTTATTCTGAAAGTAAACAATTAAAAAACCAGTAAGCGCTCCGCCAATATGTGCAAAATGAGCAACATTGTCTCCGGGTCTGCCGGCAATACCACTAAACAAATCTATAGCAATAAAACCCAGCACAGCCCATTTAGCTTTTACAGGAATTGGTATGGGAATGATAAGCATTTCTGTGTTGGGAAATAAGTAACCAAATGCGGCAATTACGCCCATGATAGCTCCTGAAGCCCCTACCGTTGCATTCATTCTAAGAATTTGTTGGTATTGTTGTACTTCACTAAAACTTAAAATCATTTTGTCAATATTTCTAAACTCATATGCATAAGAACCCATTTGAACCAAAGCGGCTCCTATGCCACATATGAAATAAAAGATGAGAAATCTTTTTGGTCCCCAAATTCTTTCTATGGTAGAACCAAACATATAAAGCGCAAACATGTTGAAAAGGATATGCATAAAACCTCCATGCATAAACATGTGGGTAATTATCTGGTAAAGCTTAAACTCATCCGACTTGTAATGATGCAGAGCAAACAAATCTGTAACACTGCTTTCTGTATTTAAACCACCAAACATCATTTGTGCAATGAATACAATTGCATTCAAGATTATTAGGTTTATTACTGCTGTAGAAGATCTTAAAAAGTTATTTCCGTAATTATTATAAGACATTTTTGATTTTATATTTAGGTAACAATGATTATGCCTATTTTAGTTAGCTATCATAAAGGCATTTAGTACTATTTATGATAGCTATTTCCTCTAATTATTTTTCAATACCAACCTAGCCACACACTCTATATGGTGTGTATGTGGAAACATATCTACTGATTGGATTTTTTCTACATTGTATTTTTCGCTAAGCAACAAAATATCCCTAGCCATGGTAGCGGTATTGCAACTTACATATACAATTACCGGTGCAGCTATTTCCAATAATTTTGTAACCAATTTATCATGCATACCCACTCTTGGCGGGTCGGTTATAACAACATCTGGCCTGCCATGCTGGGCAAAGAAATCATCGTTACAAATTTTTATTACGTCGCCAGCAAAAAATTCGGCGTGTCTTATGTTGTTAATGGCGGCATTTTTTTTAGCATCTTCTATGGCATCTTCTATAAGCTCTACCCCAATAATTTTTTTTGCCATTGGGCTTACAAAAATGCCAATGCTACCGGTGCCGCAATAAAGATCATACACTATTTCCTCACCCGTAAGCTGGGCAAAATCCCTTGTAATGCCGTATAACTTTTCTGCTTGTTTTGTATTGGTTTGAAAAAACGATTTTGGGCTTATGATGAACTCAAAATTTTCCCCATTGGGTCCTGTGGATAATTTTTCTGTTACATACCCTTTGCCAAAATATACCAGTGGCGTAAGGTCATAAATGGTATCGTTCCATTTTGGATTTATGGTGTACAATAAAGTAGTTATTTCGGGCACTTTTAATAATAGTGCATCCATTATGATCTTGGTATTTATTTCATCTTCATAATTTATACAAAGATTTACCATCAGCTCTCCGGTAGTACAATAGCGCACTATCAAATTTCTAAGCCAGCCAGTATGCTCTTTAATATCGTAAAAAGGGTACTTATTTTCTTCGGCTATTGCACGCATACTGTTGCGGATGCGGTTGTTTACATCATCCATCAAAAAGCATTCGAAAATATTGATGGTTTTATCAAATACCCTAGGCGCATGATAGCCCAAGGAATCTTGTTCGGTATCAATAGCATCATTGCCTATTTCTTCAGAAGTTAAATACCTTTTATTGCTAAAAGTAAACTCTAATTTATTCCTATAAAACTGATGATTATCTGCTCCTACAATAGGCAATATGGTAGCATTGGTCACTTTTCCAATACGTATCAAATTTTGTTCAGCCTCTTGCTGTTTGTATTGCAATTGTTTTTCGTAGGGTAGCATTTGCCATTTACAACCCCCACATACGCCAAAATGCTTACAAAATGGGGTTATCCTATCAGCTGAAGGCGTTACCAATTTCAATACCTTAGCTTCTGCCCAGTCTTTTTTATTTTTTACAAGTAAAATATCTACTACATCTCCAGGTATTGCCCCTTCTGTAAATATTACCTTGCCATCGTGCCTTGCAATCGCTTTTCCTTGAGCGGCATAGTCAGTTATGGTGATAGATTCTAATGTTATTCTTTTATTCTTTTTTCTCACAGAGCAAAAATACTATTTCTTAAAGCATTAAGGGATGTTAAAAAACAAAAAAGAGTTGTTTTCTAGTTTGAAAAATTATAATTAAACCGCATTTTTTAGATACATTTGACAACTTTTATATTAAATCGATGAAAAAATATATACTATTTATCCTACTAGTTTCTGCTAATTATTATGCAAAGGCACAAGGGTATAAAATTACTGTAAAAGTTAATTGCAAAAATGGTATCGTAAACCTTGCATACCGAATGGGAAAAGATTTTCTTTTACAAGATTCGGCTAAAGTAAGCAAAACGGGTATCGCTCTTTTTACATCTACAAAAAAAATGCCAGCTGGTATATATACTATTTTCTTTCCCGGTAATAGGCTATCTACAGATTTCTTAGTAGATAAGGAGCAAAATATTAACATCGTAGCAGATACCAATCATATAGATAAGATACAAATAACAGGTTCCCCTGCCAATGTAGATTTTCAAAAATACCAAGCATATGTAAGTGTAAAGGGTAAGCTACTCGAACAAACAAAGAAGGCTTTTAATGCTTCTACATCAAAAGCAGATTCTGTAAAAAATGAAGCAGCTTTTAAAAAATTAAACAATGAGCTAAATGTATACAGAGAAGGGGTGATAAAAGGCAAACCAACGTCTATGTTGGCGGTGCTCTTAAATGCATTAAGGGAGCCTGCCTTTCCTACCAAAGTGCCCTTAACCCTAAATGATTCTTTGGAAAATTATTATTTTTATAAAAACCATTATTGGGATGGGATAAGTTTTATGGATGATAGGATCATCCGAACACCGTTTTTTCAACCAAAATTGGAAACGTATTATAGGCAAGTAATGTCTCAATCATCGGATAGCCTTATTAAAGATATAGACTACAAATTATTGCTTGCAAGATCAAATCCAGAGATGTACAAATTTTTGCTAAATTGGTTTACGGATGAATACATTAACCCAAAATACATGGGGCAAGATGCTGTATTTGTTCATTTGTATCAACAGTACCATAGCAAAGGGGTGAGCAATTGGCTCAATAAATACCAGGACAGTATTATCAGTAGAAGGGCATTTATGCTTATGAGTAATTTGTTGGGCGAAAGGGCTGCCAACATGGAATTTGTAAATAGTGCAGGGAAAGTGAATGCATTGTATGATGTAGATGCAGCCTTTACGCTTGTAGTATTTTGGGACCCTAATTGTGGTCATTGCAAAGAAGAAATACCAAGGATAGATTCATTTTATAGAGCTATCTGGCAAAAGAAAGGATTAAAAATATATGCAGTACTTTCAGAAACTGATAAGGTAAAAGGGGCTTGGGACAGTTACATCGTTGAGCACAAAATTGATGATTGGATAAATGTTTACCAAACCAAAGAAATGGTAGATATGGAAGCGAAAGACCAACGGCCATCATTCAGGCAGTTGTATGATATAGCCGTTACACCTACCATTTATTTGCTAGATAAAGAAAAGCGTATCATTGCAAAGAAACTTACGCTTGAACAATTGAATGATTTTTTGGAAGTGAAAATAAAAAATGAACATTAAAATAGGAACGAAAATTAAATCTTAACAGCTTTGCATTTGGTTAGCAACAATTGTTTATCTTAATATCATTTCAAAATCAGCTTAAAATTATATTAAAAAGAATGAAAAAGTTTTCTATTATTTTTCTCACTGTTTGTAGTTTTTGCGTTGCTTCTGCACAACAGCTATTTACATTTGGGAATAGTGAAACCAGTAAAGCAGAATTTTTAAGGGCTTACAATAAAAATAAACCTTCTACATCTGATAAAGAAAAAGCTATGCGGGAGTATTTGGAATTGTATACCAATTTTAAATTGAAAGTAAAAGCTGCGCAAGAAATGAGGCTAGATACGATATCGCAAATTCGTTACGACATTCAGAATTTTAGAGACCAAGTAATTGATAATTATTTGAACGACGAAAAGGGAATGCAAATACTCGTAAATGAAGCAATAGAAAGAGCAGCCAAAGATATACAGGTGCATTATTTTTCAGTACCTGTTCTGGCAAATGCAATACCAGCCGATACATTAAAGGCATACAATGCTGCAATGGAATTATACAATGCACTGAAGAAAAATAAAACAACAGACTATGCAGAAATTGTAACCAATATTTCGGCAAAATCTTTTCCGGTAAAATTTGCTGATATTGGCTTTCAGACTGCATTTGCGCTTCCTTACGAGTACGAAAACATCATTTACAATACGGCGGTGGGGGAGGTGAGCACACCATATAGGAGCAACAAAGGTTGGGTAATATTTAAAATTATAGGGCAAAGGCCTGCAGTAGGTACATGGAAAGTAGCACAACTTCTTTTTGCCTACCCACCTAATGCAGATTATGATGCAAAAATGAAAGTGAAACAAAAAGCAGATTCTGTTTTTGGGTTGTTAAAAGCGGGTCTTATGTTTAGCGAAGCAGCTACAATATATAGCGACGATAGAATGACCAATATGGGTGGGGGTGAATTGCCGGAGTTTGGCTCAGGAAAATACAACAGCGTTTTTGAGAAAAACGTTTTTGAATTGCAAAAAGACAATGATATAACCAATCCATTTGAGACAAACTTTGGTTATCATATTGTAAAACGATTAGGTAATACAGCTATTCCTACAGATAAGAATGATGCGGCATACCAATTCATCATCAAACAAAAAGTAACTCAGGATACTCGTATTAATAAGGAAAAAGAAAAATTTGCAAAAGATATTACTACTAAAACAGGAATTAAAAGGGTTGCAGCAATAACCAACGAAATGCTTTTTAGCAATGCAGATTCTTTAATGAAAGACCCATCCGAAGCAAAAATAGCTTCGCTTCCCATTAGTAAAAAAGCAATACTGGGTTTTAAAGATGGAACACAATTAAGAGGAAGCAATTGGCTAAAATTTGTTAGGGATTATAAATCCAATCCAGAAGCACTTCCAGTTGAAAATAAAACCCTGTTTGGTAAATTTTTTGAAAAAGCCGTGCTAGATTATTATAAAAAAAATTTAGAAGATTATAACATCGAATTTAAATACCAGATGCAAGAATTTAGGGAAGGTAATTTGCTTTTCGAAATTATGGAGCGAAATGTATGGAGTAAAGCAGGTGCTGATTCTATAGGATTAAGGAAATATTTTGAAGCCAATAAACAAAATTACAAATGGGGTGCAAGTGCAGATGTATTGGTATTTAATTGTGCCAATGAAATAACTGCAAAAAAAGCATTGGAAGATAGTGAAAAAGGAATTTCCTGGAATACCATTGCGCAGGAAAGTAAAAATCAAATACAGGCGGATAGTGGGCGAAATGAATTGTCACAGATTTTAGATAACTTAAGCAGTGGTAAACCAGCAATTGGTAGCTATTCGCTCTTTACTATAAACACAGATGGTAGTGCAACATTTGTAAAGTATATAAAATTGTACGAAGCGGGTATGCAACGGTCATTTTCGGAAGCAAGGGGACTAGTGATAAATGATTACCAAAATGTGTTAGAAAAACAATGGGTAGATAATTTGAGAAAAAAATATACGGTTAAATACAATGAAGCTACATTTAGGGAAATGCTCAAATAAGTAATTAAAAAGGATGCCAAGTGATAATACTTGGCATCCTTATTATAAACAATTAATGACTATGTTATTGGGTGCAAAAGAATTTTATGTATGAAATACACAATGTAGGATTTTTAAAGGGGTAGATTAAAATGATATTTCTGTTTTTTTCTCTGAATCTGTGGCAAAAATATTGCCACAGATTCACAGAAAAGCTGTTTTGTATATGATCTTTTAACTATAACACAACTAGATTACAGATAATATGGGTAAATTTATAGAGGTAAATTCTTTAAATGAAAAATGAATTTTTATACAGTTTTTATTTAATTTTCTACAATTTTATATTCCTTGCACCTAATAGCGGATAGCTATTAAACAATTACGATACATCACACAATTTGTTTAACTACATCAGCTATTAAAGCCGGCCTTCCCAAAGTATAATAATGCAAAGCAGGCACGCCCGCTTTTTTCAATTCAATAGATTGTTGAAGCAACCATGCAGCACCTACTTTTTCCACATCTTCATCCGTTTTGCAACTTATTACTGCATTACTAAGATCGGTAGGTAATTCTATCGAAAATATTTTTGGCAACATGGTAAGTTGTTTCTTATTGTAAATCGGTTTTAATCCTGGGATGATGGGAATATTTATACCGACGGCTCTACAAGCTTCTACAAAAGCAAAATATTTTTTATTATCAAAAAACATTTGGGTAATAATGTAATCTGCTCCAGCATCTACTTTGTCTTTTAAAAACTGAAGATCTGTATCCATATTAGGCGATTCAAAATGTTTTTCTGGATAACCAGCTACGCCAATACAAAATTTTGTTTTAGCCGTATTTTTCAGCTCCTCTTCTTGATAAATACCCGAATTCAGATTTTGTACCTGTTTCAATAAATCAATGGCATAATTATGACCTCCAGGCTCCGCTTCAAAACTGGTTTCATTTTTTGCCGCATCGCCACGAAGCACTAGTACATTATCAATACCCAAGTAGTTTAAATTTATCAAAGCGTCTTCTGTTTCGTTTACGCTAAAGCCACCACAAATAAGGTGGGGAACTGTATCTACATTGTATTTGTTCATTATGGCTGCACAAATAGATTCAGTACCTGGGCGCTTACGCACCACAACTTTTGTAAAATTACCATCGGCTGTTTTTTTAAAAACATGCTCACTACGATGATAGGTAACATTAATAAAAGAGGGTTTTAATTCCATCAATGGGTCTAGATGGTTGTACAAAGACTGTATACCTTTACCTTTAAGGGGTGGTAATATTTCGAAGGAGATAACGGTATCTTTCGCTTGGCTTAAGTGGTCTATTACTTTCATATTCTTTTTCTGTGAATGGTTTTACCAGTTGGTTCCCATAAATTCTTGCAAATTTACTGAAGCAAAGGCAAATATTTAAAACATTTACGAGCTGTTAAAAATGAAGGTTCACTTTTATTCCAATTATTTCTTTCTTAAATTTGTAAAAAATACATTTCCACTTGAGCCTAACCATACAAACCAAAGACCTAGTAAAAATTTACGGTAGCCGTACAGTAGTAAATAAAGTTTCCTTTAATGTAAAACAAGGGGAAATTGTGGGGCTACTTGGCCCCAATGGTGCAGGTAAAACTACTTCATTTTATCAAGTAGTTGGTTTGGTAAAGCCAGATGAAGGAGAGGTTTTTTTAAATGATATTAATATTACCAAACTACCCATGTACAAAAGAGCTCAAATGGGCATTGGATATTTGCCACAAGAAGCCAGTATTTTTCGCAAACTAAGTGTAGAAGATAACATCATTGCAGTACTAGAGATGACGAAACTTACTAAAGTAGGACAAAAAGAAAAATTAGAATCTTTGCTAAACGAATTTCGCTTGCAGCATGTAAGAAAAAACAATGGTGATACCCTAAGTGGTGGCGAAAGGAGAAGAACTGAAATAGCCCGTGCGCTTGCGGTAGATCCTAAATTTATTTTGTTGGATGAACCATTTGCAGGAGTAGATCCTATTGCGGTAGAAGATATTCAAGAAATTATTGCAAAACTTAAATATAAAAATATTGGTATTCTTATAACCGATCATAATGTAAACGAAACGCTTTCTATTTGCGATAGAGCCTACTTACTTATAGATGGTAGTATTTTTAAACATGGTACTGCCGAAGAATTGGCAGGAGATGAACAGGTAAGAAGATTATACTTAGGTAAAAACTTTGAGTTGAAACGCAAAGATTATTTGCACGACAAAGCGGCTATGTAAAAGGTTATGCTAACTTGGCTGTTTTTTTAAGTTTCTTATTACAAACTATATAAGCCAGCAAAGCTCCAGCGCTGTCTGCAGCCCAATCCCACAAATCAAATGCCCTAAAAGGAATAAAGAATTTTTGTATAAATTCTGTAGCAAGCCCCCATACACTTACTGCAAGCGCTGTTTTAATAATAATTTGTAGTTTTTCTTTATTTGCTAAACTTGAATGTACATAAGGTAGCATAAATAAAAATGCCAGTATGCCAAACAACCCTGCGTGTACCCATTTGTCAAAAAATATAGAATCCAACCAACTTGTTTTAGGAAATTGATTGCCTGGAAGGCAAATTAAAATAAGCACTAAAAAAAACCAGGCAATGCCTGGCATGAATTTTTTAAGAGGTATCATTCTATTTTTTATAGTTGTACAACCTAGCTCTAGCTATTATAGATGGGTTTTGGAGCTTTTATCCTACCAATGCCCCATATGCTTCTGCAGACATTAAATTATCTACATCTCCAGGGTTGCCTACTTTTACTTTTACAATCCAACCTGCCCCATAAGGATCACTATTTACAAGCTCAGGATTTGCTTCTAGCGCTGGGTTTACTTCCAGTACTGTGCCAGCTACCGGCAAAAAAAGATCGCTTACCGTTTTTACTGCTTCTACTGTTCCAAAAACTTCCTCTGCAGCAAGCGCAGTTCCAATGGTAGATATGTCTATGTAAACGATATCACCTAGTTCGCCTTGTGCAAATTCAGTAATACCGATAGTTGCAGTATCGCCTTCTATACTTATCCATTCGTGGTCCTTGGTGTATTTTAAATTTTGTGGGTAGCTCATGTTTTTAATTGTTTAATTAGCCCCCCAAATCCCCCGAAGGGGGACTTTTGAAGCTCGTGATTATTGAATTACTTTTACTGTTTCATTGTTTTTATTTTGCCCACTGCAAATTGCGCCTTGCAAACTGCAAACTGCATACTGCCAACTGCCCTCTGCCAACTGCCCTCTGCCAACTGCCAACTGCCCTCTGCTACTTGATAATCTCCATCTTCATCCGCACATCACCAATTGGTCTATCCGCTTGCCCTTTTTGTACACTGGCTATTTTGTCTATAACCTCTAGCCCTTTAATTACTTCTCCAAAAACGGTATAATTCATATCCAAAAAAGGAGTTCCACCAATTGTTTTATATATCATTCTTTGCTCAGGCGTATATTTTACAACAAGCTGCCTACCCATCCCATCCAATACAACACGCTGCTTATCCATCCCATCCAATTGCTCATCGGTCATTTTACTTCCTTGTACTATATAAAATTGGCAGGCGCTACTTGCTTTTTCTGGGTTACCATCTCTTGCTGCGCAAAGTGTTCCCTTCTTATGAAATAAAGTAGGATTAAATTCTGCAGGTATTCTTGTCATATCACCGCCACCACTGCCAAGCATAGCTCCTGGTTGAGCATATTTACTCTGAGGGTCGCCTCCTTGTATCATGAACCCGCTTATTACTCTATGAAAAATTAGGCTATCATAAAAATGTTCACTTACTAGTTTTACAAAATTATCTCTGTGCAATGGAGTAGAATCGTACAACTTTACCACTATCACTCCTGAGTCGGTAGTAATTTTTACTTTGATGGAGTTATCAATTACTTTAGTGGGTAAAGTTTTTTTTGCTACTGGTCTAGCCTTAATAACTGGTTTTACAGTTTTTTTAGTTACAACTTTCTTTTTTATTTGAGCATTGGTTTCATTTGCCATTAATACCATTGCGCAGCATAATAATAATCTAAAAACGTTCTTCATTTTTATTTTTGTTTATATAAATCCTTGGGTTTGAAAATACAATAATACATGATCTTTTAGAAAATTTTCTTGATCATCTAAATAAAGTTCCGGTAATGCTTTTAACTGCGTAAAATGAGGCCAACCTTCTTCATCAAGCCCATCGTGAGTGTAAAAACCACTTGCCTGCAAAATAGTACAAATAGCAATGTGCATCAAATCTTGTTTTTGTTCTTTGCTAAAATCTTGCGGCCCCTGCCCAAGCTCTTGCACGCCTATGAGCAGTAATACGCCATTCATGTCTGGTTTTATACCAAAATGATCTTTTAATTTGATTCTTAACTTAAGCCAGCGTACTTGTAAGTCTTGTTCCACATGTTGCATGCTGCAAATGTACCAAATAAGCATGGCCAAAAAAGAAATTGCGCCTCAAAGCCATAAAGTTTTTTGCTGCCGGCAGAAAGCAAGGCAGGCGCATTTTGCCCATTTGCCCATTTGCCTATTTTCCCATTTTTCCATTTGCCCTTATATTTGCAACATAACCATAGAATATGTTACAAATAAATTACATAAGACAAAATACGGCAATAGTAAAGGAAAAACTGGCAGTAAAAAACTTTGGCAATATTAATCTGGTAGATGAATTAATAGCTTTAGATGAAGAAATTCGCAAGCTAAAAGTTTCTACAGAAGCACTTCAAGCATCCGTAAATACTGCTTCTAAAGAAATAGGTTCCCTTATGGCAAAAGGAGAAACAGCTATTGCCAATACAAAACGAGCAGAAGTAAACAACTGGAAAGAAGAACTAAATACCGGTAAAATTGCTTTACAATCCATGGAAGAAGATTTTACAAATAAAATTTTATTGCTTCCCAATTTACCCCATACAAGCGTACCGCTAGGCAATGCGGCAGAAGATAATGTAACCGTGCTTACAGGTGGTAACATGCCCACACTACCCGATAATGCAAAACCACATTGGGAGTTAATAAAAGACTATGATCTTATAAACTTTGAACTGGGTGCAAAGCTTGCTGGCAGTGGTTTTCCTGTATATAAAGGCAAAGGAGCAAAATTACAAAGGGCACTTATTCAATATTTTTTAGATTACAATATAGAGGCTGGCTATACAGAATTTATACCACCACTTATGGTAAACGAAACCACGGCTTATGGTACCGGTAGCTTGCCAGATAAAGAGGGGCAAATGTACCATGTTACCGAAGACAAACTATACTTAATACCAACCGCTGAAGTGCCAGTAACCAATGTATACAGCAATGAAATTGTAAAAGAGGCCGACCTTCCTGTAAAAATGACGGCTTATACACCCTGCTTTAGAAGAGAAGCGGGTAGTTTTGGTAGCGATGTGCGTGGTTTGAACAGGGTACACCAATTTGATAAAGTAGAAATAATACAAATAACCTATCCTCAAAATAGTTACGAGGTTTTAGAGGAAATGGTAAATCACATAGAAAGATTGTTGCAGTTTTTAGAATTGCCTTACCGCATTTTAAAATTATGTGGGGGCGATATGAGTTTTACTTCTGCGCTTACTTATGATTTTGAAGTTTTTTCTGCCGCACAAAAAAAGTGGCTCGAAGTAAGCTCTGTGAGTAATTTTGAAACTTTTCAAACCAATAGGATGAAAATTAGATACAAAGATGAAGAAGGCAAAACCCAATTGTTACACACCCTCAATGGCTCTAGTCTTGCACTACCAAGGATTGTAGCCGCTTTGTTGGAAAACAATCAAAAAGAAGATGGTATTCATTTACCAAAAGTATTGCATCAATATTTTGGGGCTGCAAAAATAAGCAACGATTAAAAAAAGGCATCATTGCTATTTTACTATTAAACAAAACTACTACATGAGAATTATTACAGTGATAGCAATCTTATCTATCTTATTTTTTAGTTGTGCAAAAAAGATAACAACTGCTACTGCAAAAACAGTTGTAGAAAATCCGATTAAGCCTGTTGAACTACCCAAAGAAGCAGTAGCAGAAACTATAGCAGTAATTTTACAAACCAATGAAGTTAAAAAAGAATCGGAAGAAGTAGTAACTGGCAAATTGGTTTTTGAAGCAAAATGTGGCCAGTGTCACGACTTAAAAATGCCATCAGATTATATAGCTGAAAAGTGGATTAAAATTATAGATTGGATGGCACCAAAAGCAAAATTGGATGCCACCCAAAAAGAGAATGTGCTCGCCTATGTTAGTTATTATGCTAAGAAATAGAAAGTAAATGTTTGAATAATCATATAAAAAAATCTACCTAAAATGGGTAGATTTTTTTGTGCCACCAATATATTTGTTAATACCTTTATTTGCGAAGTAAAAAATATCTTTATCCTACAAAAATTAAACCTATCAAACTTTTTGAGGTCAAACCAATGCTTTATAAAATATTGTACATATGCCAATAACCAATCGAATAAAAAATCAACACTTACTATGGCGTGCAGCTTTTGGTCCTATGGCCGAAAACATAGCTGAATTAGATAGCATTACACCAAAAAAGCTTTGGAGTACACTGGTAAATACCTCCAACGACTTGCCGGCTAAAATGGATATTGTGTCAGACCCTCGCAAAGATAAAGCCTACATGGGCGAAGATGGCACCATGATGAAACCCAATAAAATAGATGCGCTTACAAAAAAGCTGATTGCACAGCAATACAGGGATGACCTAAAAAATATGAATATTACATGGGTTAATATGATGATAAACAGCAAAGCCCAGTTAAGACAGAAAATGACGTTTTTTTGGCACGGGCATTTTGCCTGTAGAACAAGGAATGCGATGTTTTCCCAGGATTTATTCAACATTATTCATACAAATGCCTTAGGCAATTTTGGAGACCTACTTAGAGCAGTAAGTAAATCTCCTGCCATGATTCAGTTTTTAAACAACCAGCAAAATAGAAAAGGGCATCCAAACGAAAACTTTGCAAGAGAAGTAATGGAACTCTTTACTTTAGGAAGAGGAAACTATACAGAAAATGATATCAAAGAATCAGCCAGGGCTTTTACAGGTTGGGCATTTGGCTTTAATGGGGAGTTTGTATTTCGCCCTCGGTTGCACGATGATGAAGAGAAAATATTTTTTGGACAAAAAGGCAATTTTACTGGAGATGATATTATAAACATTTTATTGAAAAATCCACAAACTGCTACTTACATCTGCAAAAAAATATATAAATATTTTGTAAACGAAGATATAGATGAAGCCAACATAAAATTTCTTAGCAACAGATTTTATAAAAACAACTACGATATCCAAAAATTATTAGAAGATATATTTACCAGCGATTGGTTTTTCAACCCAAAAAATATGGGTAATAAAATAAAATCTCCCGTAGAGTTGATGGTAGGTATTAGAAGATTTTTGCCACTTTCCATGGATAATGAAGATGCACAATTGTTGTTTCAAAAAGTATTGGGACAAATGTTATTTTACCCACCCAATGTAGCCGGGTGGCCGGGTGGCCGCAATTGGATAGATAGTAGCACTCTAATGGTGCGCTTGCAAATTCCCCAAGCACTTGCTTCAAAAGATGCAATAGATATTCGCCCCAAAACCGATGATGATACTGAAATGGGAATCACAGCGGAAAGAAGAATGAGGATTGGAAAAAACGCCGCATTCAAAAAAAGTGGAATGTCTGCAGAAATAAATTGGGTTGTTGTAAATAAGATTTTTGAAAATACGGCTCGCCCAATACTGGCACAAACAATCATTGATACCCTTTTACAAACAAAAGGAAGAATAGACAATAAATTGCTAGATAAATATCTTAACAACGAAAGCAGGGAAAGTTTTATAAAAAGTGTAGTGGTAAACGTAATGAGTACACCGGAGTATCAGCTTTGTTAGACACAAGATATTAGACACAAGATATTAGATACAAGATTTGAAGCTTGTATAAAAGTAAATTCTTTAAATAATCACAGACTTGAAAGTCCCTCCTGTGGAGGGATTTAGGGAGGCTAAAAACAATTTTCTATGTATTTCAAACGCAAAGAATTTCTCCAAATTGGCTCCTTAGCCACTGCTTCTTTAATGATGCCAAAATTTTTAAAGGCATTTGAAAAACCAGCCATGGTACCTGCTGGTAATAAAGTGGTGGTAGTAATACAATTTAGTGGAGGCAATGATGGTTTAAACACCGTGATTCCAGTTACCAACGATATTTACTACAAAGAGCGCAATACGATAGGAATTGCCAAAGACAAAGCATTAAGGCTTACTGATGAGGTAGGATTACACCCATCTTTGGAAGCTTTCAAAAGCTTGTATGATAATGGTAGCCTATCCATCATAAACAATGTTGGATATCCCAATCCCGATCGTTCTCACTTTCGTAGTATGGATATTTGGCACAGTGCCAGTGCAAGTAATGAGTACCTAAACACTGGATGGATAGGCCGGTACTTAGATGCCCAGTGCAAAGGTTGCGATAAACCAACTTATGCACTAGAACTGGATGATACATTGAGCTTAGCTTTAAAAGGAAATGATAACAAGGGGCTTGCATTTAAAGACCCCAAAAGATTATACAATACCAGCAATGAAAAGTTTTATAAGGATATAAATGCTGCACATGTTAAGTCCGAAGAAACGGTAGACTATCTATATAAAACAATGAGCGAAACGCTGAGCAGTGCCGATTATATTTTTCAACAAAGCAAGCTGCATCCTTCCACTCAAACCTATCCCACAACTGAGCTTGGTAGAAACCTTAAAACAATCGCATCGCTTATTTTGTCAGATATCAATACCAAAGTGTATTATGTTTCTTTGGGTAGTTTTGATACGCACGCCGGCCAAGAGCAACAGCAAAAAAGATTGTTTGATGAATTGAACTCAGCTGTAAAAGCATTTACCGATGACATGAAAAGCAATGGTCGTTTTGAAGATGTATTAATGATGACTTTCTCCGAATTTGGTCGCCGGGTTTCTCAAAATGCAAGCAATGGTACCGACCATGGTACAGCCAATAATATGTTTTTTATTGGTGGTGGCTTAAAACAAAAAGGATTATTAAATGAAATGCCCAATCTTTCCGATTTAGATGAAGGCGACTTAAAATACAAAGTAGATTTTAGAAATGTATATGCAACCGTTATCAATAAATGGTTAGGGGTAGATGATAAAATCATACTCGGAAATAATTTTGAACGAATGGGTTTTCAAATAATTTAAAAAAATAGGCTAGCTTAAAAGGAGGGCACTGAAAAAGCCCTCCTTTTAAGAATAGAACTTTTAAAGCGATTAAGTTAAAATCAATTTTTAGCTTAATCGCTTTTTAGTTTTCACTTTTTGGGGAGGAGTTATGGGGGCG
>JANPCB010000113.1:0-11423 GCA_031430735.1 Ferruginibacter sp.
TTAAAAATGGTACCAATGAGTTGGCAGTTGACAATTTATCTCAAGGCTTTTACACTTTAAAGGTTTCTGAAAATGGAAATCAAACAGAAGTGATCAAATTAAGCATACTAAGGTAGATTTATTTAATGGAGGTTTGATTAATACCATTTTCGTTTAGTAAAAAAGAGGAAGTCACAAAACTAAAATGAGGACTTTAAGAATCGCTTAAACGATAAATTTCTCCATCACCTTACCTAATAAAAAGGGGCTGTCTCAAACTTTTGAGGCAGCCCCTGCTTTATTGAATATGGGGGGGAATTGTATTAACTAAATAAACCGCCTTTTTTTAACCCTTTGTAACCTTCTCCTACTTTAAATCCATTGTTGTACACTTCTATTTTATAATTGCCTTTTTGGAAGTCTGCATTTTGTTTCCACTCAAAACTTACATTTTGTCTTTTGTTTTGTGTATAGTTTACATCTAGCTTTTGGGTGTATGGAATTTCTTGTCCAGTTCTTATACTAAAAGTTCCTGATCCCAATGCTTGCACGGCTATTGGATTTCCATCGGGGGCTGTGATGCAAACGTAAATCTCTTTTTTACCACTTTCAGAAATCATGTTTTCATCCAAATCGAAACTTATGCGAAACTTATCTACTCGCTTAGAAACTTCGGTTACCTTTTCTTTGCCATTCTTTCTTTCGTTTAATCCTACAATAGTAAAATTAGAGGCATGTAAGGTAGAACCAACATTTAATAAGTCTTCTTTTTGTTTTATTACAAGCGTAGAAGAATCATAATTGCGTTGAACCTTATCTCTTTGTTGTACAACTGCAGCTTTTTCAGTTATCAGTTGTGTTTTTTGTTGTTGCAATACATACACTTGTTCTTTGTATCCATCAATGTCTCCGTTCAACGATTGAATCAACCTTTTTGCTTCTGCCAATTCTGCTTGGGTAGCATTGGATTTGCTTAAAAGCTGTTGAATTTTAGCACGCTTTTCGCCTATTTCACGGTCTTTTACTGTTATAGAACTATCCTTCTTTGCGTTGGATGTCTTTAGTTCGTCATATCGCATGGCAGCTGCATCTAATTCTACTTTCAACTGCTCTCTTTCGGTAGATGTAGTGGCGATGATGGTTTCCTTTTGTTCTATTTTTTCTTGGGTTTTGTTTTTATCGTAAATGATATATCCCCAAGTGCCCAAAAGTGCTACAACCAAAACACCGGTAAGAATAGAACGTACTACTTTTTTTTCTGCGGGAGGAGCTATTACTGTTTTTTGGGTTGTTTGCTCTGTTTCCGGATAATTTTCAAAAGCCATAATTATAATTTTTAAATTAGATAAAATTAAATTTTAAGAAACAACTAAATATTAATACAATATTTTTGTGTTTGCATCTACTGTAGCATATTTACGAATACTATGCCAATTATTCATAAAAAATATGTTAAAGGTATGAATGTGCATAATTTTAACTTATGAGCGTTGAAAAAATTATAGGGAATTGGAAAAAAAAATCCTTCAAACCAGTATATTGGTTAGAGGGTGAAGAAGAGTATTATATAGACCAAGTAATAAATTATGCAGAGCATTTGCTATTGCCGGCTGCCGAGGCAGAATTTAACTTGACCGTTTTTTATGGCAGAGATGCAGATTGGGCAGCTGTAATTAATGCTTGTAGGCGTTACCCCATGTTTGCTGAAAAACAAGTTGTTGTGCTCAAAGAAGCGCAACATATGAAGGAAATTGATAAACTAGAAGCATACATAGCTTCTCCATTGCCCTCCACCATATTTGTGGTAGGTTACAAAGCCAAAGGAGTGGACAAACGTACCAAGCTATACAAGATATTACAAACAAATGCCGAAGTACTTACAACAAAAAAAATAGCGGAAGGTAAAATGCAAGAGTGGATTATTGAACTTGCAAAAAGCAAAGGTTACAGTATACAACCCAAATCAGCGGCATTGTTAGAGGAGCACACAGGCAATGACCTTAGCCGTATTGTAAACGAAATAGACAAATTGTCTGTAAACCTGCAAAATAAAAAAACGATAGATGAAGATGATATAGAAAAATACATTGGTATAAGCAAAGAATACAATGTTTTTGAATTGCAAGCAGCTATTGCAAAAAAAGACCTTGGCCGCTCCATAAAAATCATCAATTATTTTGAGGCCAATCCCAAAGCCGTGGCTATACAAATGTTGCTCCCTGCATTGTATGCTTATTTTAGTAAAATTTATGCAGTTTATGGTATGAACGATAAATCTGATGCAGTTTTAAAGCCTTTGTTTTATTTTAATCCGGTGTCGCTTTCACAAGCAAAAGACGCCATGAAGAATTATGGATATGCTGGTATTGAAAAAATGCTTTTGCTGCTTCATCACTACGATCTTAGAAGCAAAGGGGTAGGAGACAATGGTACACCTGGAGCCATGCTCATGAGAGAAATGGTAGCAAAAATGATGTTAAACGATAATTAATTTTTTTGGTTTCAAAAATAATGTAGCAATACGATAGCCTAATTCAATTTTTGTAGAAGCACTTAGTATAATTTACAGTGATGATATTCTTCCATAAATTTTAATTTTTCAAAAATTGATAACAATAAAAAGAACAACATCCGAAGATGTAGATTTTCAAAAGTTGGTATCCCTACTCGATAAAGATTTGGCAATAAGAGATGGTGCTGAACATTCTTTTTATGCCCAGTTTAATAAAATAGATAGCATTAAAAATGTAGTTGTATTGTATGTGAATAAGGAAGCAGTAAGTTGCGGCGCTTACAAAGTATACAATGAAAATACAGTAGAAATAAAGAGAATGTTTACTAAACTCTCCTATAGAGGAAGCGGGCTTGCAGCAATAGTTTTAGTGGAATTGGAATCTTGGGCCAAAGAAAACAACTTTCAAAATTGTATATTGGAAACAGGTAAGAAACAGCCAGAAGCAATTGCACTATATACAAAAGCTGGCTACAATATTATTCCGAATTATGGGCAATACGAACATGTAGAGAATAGTGTTTGCATGCGGAAAGGGATATGAGGATTAAAATTTATTAAAACTGATTTTACGCAAATGATTTTAGATGGATACTATTAACACTGAACAGATTTTTGCCCGCTGGCTGTGCTGCCCAATAGATAAATGAAAGTTGAATCATGGTTTTTGGGCGCCCAGCTTTCCATATACTTAGTGATTCTAATCGGTCATCTATAATTTGAATTTGCCCATGTGCCTGACATACAACGTCGGCTTGTTAGAGTTTAAAGTTGGTAAATGTAAAATGCTTGCTGTAAAATATTGGTCTGTGTATAAATACTACTTCTTTTTTAAACTATATTAAAATTTGTAACTATATCCCAACCTGAAAACCTGCGTTTCGTAATAATCAGTACTAATAAGCTTAAATCCATTGCCGTTGATTTCTTTTTTAATCCTAAGTGTGTTAAAAATATCGCTGGCATTAAAAAATAGTTCTCCCTTGCTTTTTTGTATTTGCCTTTTTATCCCCATATCTACAGAAAATCTTGTATCTATTTTGCCTTGTGGTATGATATCGGGTGCTAAATAAATGCTAGTTATTTGTATATCGGTTTTCTTTGGTAAGTGAAAAATACCATTGAGTTTAATATTACCCGAAGTGAATTGTTCTTTACCTGCTGTGTAAGTTGAAACTAATGGATATTTATTTTGAACAGTAAATGCATCAATAACATTACGATAGATATTTACATTGGTATTGAATGAGAATACCTTTGAAAAGTCCTGTTGCAAGACCATTTCTATACCTGTATTATTGCTATGCCCTGCGTTTTGAAATACGGTGTAAATTAAAGTGCTTGGGGGAACTTGCGTTGCTATTCTTGTAATAGTTCCTTCTGTACTGCGATGGTATAATGCAGCATAGAAGTAGCCTTTTTTTAAATTCGTTTTATAACCCAACTCATAAGAATTGGTAAACTGTGGACGAAGTGCAGGGTTACCTACTTTTATAATTTCGGCATCATCATATTTAGGAAAAATACGAATATCCACTTCGTTAGGCCTATCAACCCTTCTGTTGTAAAACAAAGAAATTTTATTTTGGTCATTTATTTTATATGCTAACCTTACATTGGGAAAAGGCTGGGTATAATTGTAACCATCGCTCTTATAAGTGTTGTGGTTTGGGTTCACTTTGTATTGTAAATCCACATACTCTACCCTTAATCCAATTTCGGCTTCTATCTTTTTACTTTCGTAAACATAGCTACCATAAACTGCAGGAATAATTTCTGTGTAAGTAGCTGCTCCACCTGCATTGATATCTAAAGGTGAATTTAAGCCAGGCTTAAATTGCATATTTGTTGGTATATCCCGATATCGAAACTTTATGCCTCCTTCAATTCGTCCATATTTTAAGGGCTTTACATAGTCAATATTAAAATCGGCAACGTGTTCGTCTGATAACAATTTAAAAGAATCTAAACCTGTGTATGTTGCCAAAGTATTTACGAAATTATATTTTTCATCTTCTCTGTGGAATGTATAGTTGAAACCGATATTTAATAAATGCCCTGCCTGTTTAAATTTATGCTGGTAAGCTATTGATGCAACAGCCGTCGTTTTTAATTCATCTTCTACAAATTGCCAAAGGCGGTCTCTTTTTGAAAAATCTTCATTAAAGAAAGGCTGGTCGCCACGGTCAATTATTTTTTCAAGGCCAAATAAACCGGAAACAGTCAACATATCCTGATTGCTAATACTCCAATCAATACCTGCCTTGGTAGTAACAAAATGGGTGTTCCTGTTTCTTTTTGTTTGTTGATGAATGATTGTACCATTATCAAAAGTTCTGGTTACAAATTCATTTTTGTTTAGTGTTTCGGTGTACAACCAATCTGCCTGTAAAAAAGCGTTCACTTTATTTTTACGATAATTTAAAGAAAGGGAAGGATTCATCTTTGGTGTTGTCTGATATTGTGGACGGATAGCTGGTAGGTTTGCTTTTTTTTGCCACAATGCTCCTACACCTGTTGTAAAACCAAGCTTACCATTAAAGCCCTGTTGCTTATTTTTTTTGTAGATAATATTAATGATACCTGCATTGCCATTGGCATCATATTTAGCGGATGGATTGTTTATGATTTCAATTCTTTCAATGGCTGATGCAGGGATATTGTCTAATCCAGTTTGGCTGCCAAAGCCTGTTAGTGCAGTTTGTTTACCATCAATCAAAATGGCTACTTTATCGCTACCTCTTAGTTCCACTTTTCCATCTTGGCTGGTGGTTACACCCGGTAAATTTTTTAAAGTCTGTAAAACCGAACCACCACTCTGGCTGATGTTTGCAGCAACTGAATACGTTTTTTTATCCATCTTGTTACTTAAATCATCTTGCTTTGAGCTAACAACAACCTCCTGCAGCTGTTTTGCATCTTGCTGTAATTCTATTGTGCCAAGGTCTAAGTAAGAACTTAATGAGCCTATTAAAACGGGTTGTGATTTTGATGCAAAGCCTGTGTAAGATAATTGCAGAACATAACTACCCGATTTTATATTGGTTAAAGTAAATCTTCCTTCTTCGTTACTTACTGTGCCTGTAACAAAAACACTGTCCTTTTCTGTTTTCAAAACTATGTTTACAAAAGGCAAAGTGGTTTTATCCGCTTTGCCTTTTATAATGCCTGATAGGGTTACTGCCGAAGTTTGAGCCTGTAACATTGAAACCTTACATACAAATAATGAAAATATTAAACTGAATTTTATCCGCATTGTTATTCCTTTTAAATTACCCTTTTATTTCTTTAATAAATTTTCCGTTGCTGTCAAAAATTAAATCCATTCCTTTAATTTCAACCTCATATGTTACTGCTCCTTTTGCATCGGTAATTTTTGCACTTTCTTTTGCCTGCTTGCCTGCATAATGTGTTTTTACATAATCTAAAATGCCTTTTGGTAACTGGGTCAAATCAATTTCAACTTCAGTCTCCACAATGTTGCCTTGTGCATCCATTAAAACAGCATTATCTGTTTTATTAAGAACAAAACTTGCTTCGTACTTTTCTCCTTCTTTATCCCACTTTACTGCTAAAGCAGTTGGGTACTTTTTTTGAAAAGTAGATTTTACATTGGCAGGTATATCTTTTTCCTGCATTTTTTGTGCAAAGCTGAGTATTGCAAAAAGCATTACTACCATTGTTGCTGCTATCTTTTTCATTGTTATTATTTTTAGTGAGTTAAAAAATCATATTGCAAAACTGCAACATGATTTAGAAGAAAGTTTGAATTTTAGAATATAATAGAAAATGAATGAAGATTGTTTTTATAATTGTAGGCAACCGCCCAGTTATTAATGTCGGCTATTTTTTTAACGATGGATAAGCCTAAGCCTGTACCTTGTTCAGAAGGGTTTTCTTTAGCAAAGCGTTTGAATAACTTATCAGTGTTTAAAGGGCAGGGTTGTCCAGTATTAGAAAATACAAGTTTGTTTTCATGCATAGCAATTGTAATTTCTCCAGCTTCTATATTATGTTTTATTGCGTTTAAAAATAGGTTGCTTATTAGCACCTCGGCTAATACTTGATTTGATTTTATTTCAAAATCCTTTTGCAGTTCCATTTTTATTATCAATGACTTTGCCTTTGCCTGTTCAGTAAAAAAGGCAAGATTTTTTTGAATAGAGTTAGTTAATGAAATGGTTTGCTTGTCGCTGTAGCTATCATTTTCTATTTTAGAAAGTAACAACAGGTTTTTATTTAAACGGTTTAAACGAGCAACATTTTCATTTAATGAACCTAAAATTTCTGACTGCTCTTGCGTAACATCAGAACGCTGGATAAGCGTATCAATTTTTGCCTGAAAAACTGCCAAAGGCGTTTGTAATTCGTGTGCTGCGTTTTCTATAAACTCTTTTTGGCTTTTGTAAATGAGCGTATTTCTTTCTATTAGCTTTTGTATGCTGCTGTTTAAACGATTAAATTCCTCTACATCCGTTTTGGCAAAGTCGGGCTGTTTGGTTTTGTCAATATCAATACTTTCAATTTGTTGAAGTGTTTTATAAAATGGCTTCCAAAGATTTATGGAAAGTTTTTTTGTGATAAAGAATAAGCCAAACAGTAAAATTGAAATAATTGCAAAAAATAAAATTGCAATATTTTTTAAGAGATCTTCGGTTTCTACTAAATTAATTCTTTCTGAATAAGTATATTGTTTGGCTTGTATGCTAACAGGGAAATTCAGTTCTCTGTAAGGTTCAATTTCCGCATCTAATGTGTCATAGTAAGAACTAAAGAAAATTGTGTCTTTGGTTACCTGCTTTATAGTGTCAATTTTTATGTTTCGATTAAAGCTGTTCCAAACTGGTATGTCGGCATTTTTTAAAGTAGAAGGAGCATATTTTAGAAACTCTCTTTTGTGTAGTAATAATGTGTCGTCTGCCTCTTTAAGGTAAAGCCTTTCTGTTGCGTAATAAAATATTGGTGCCGATATTGTTAAAATCAATACCGAATAAAGCAAGTAAGCCCTTGATGTTTTATGTAATAGTTTTTTATTCATTTTTCCATTTGTAGCCTAAGCCATAAACTGATTTAATGTAATCTCCACTTCCTGCTTCGTTTAATTTCTTTTTCAGGTTTTTTATATGTGCATACACAAAGTCGTGGTTGTCCAACATATCTGCCATGTCACCAGATAAATGTTCAGCAATTGCACTTTTGGATAGTACCCTGTTTTCGTTTCCAATTAAGTAAAGCAACAAATCAATTTCTTTTTTAGTAATGTCGATTTTATTTTTATTAACTTTTACTTCTTTAGAATGTATATCAATTTGTATTTCATTGAAAGAAACAATATTGCTTCCCTTAAAGTTTTTCCTTCTTATCAAAGCCTGAACTCTTACCAACAATTCGGATAAATGAAATGGCTTTGTGAGATAATCGTCTGCACCAAGATTAAAACCTTCTATCCTTGTTTCTAAGGTTTCTTTTGCTGAAATAATGATAATACCTTCTGCCTTTTTTTGGTCTTTTAATTCTTTTAAGATTTCAAAACCATTGCCGTCTGGCAACATGAGGTCAAGTAAAATACAATCATAGTCGTAAATGGAAATTTTATCAATTGCCGCTTTTGCATTATCAACCCATTCGCAAACGAAGTCTTTTTCTGTCAAATATTTTTGAATGCTTAGAGCAAGTTCCTTCTCATCTTCTATTAGCAACAATTTCATGGCGCAAATTTACTGAGTCAATTTTGAAGAAAGTTTGAATTTGTAAAGTAAGCGAAATTTAAGGATTTCATATTCTTCTTTAACTGTGAATCTATAAAAACAGAAAAGCCAGTTCTAGTTGGTTTTCTGTTTTTGTTTTTTTGTCTTCTTTAATTAAAAAACTCTTTGCCTTGTGTTGGTTGAAATTAAGTACTAAAGTAAAGTTTAAAGTAGTTTTTCTACCTCTAACACAGCCTAGATTTGTAACCTGCCCGCAGGTAAGTAGGTTGGCTGACGTTTGTTTGTAAAGCCATACTTGCACAAAACCTACTTATGTGCTGTTATTATTTCAGTCCTTGTTTTTCTATCATTTTCAGACCGTAGTTTCTAATTGTGGTTATGAGTTTCAAGATGTCTTTTCCTTGTTCTGTCAATGAATATTCTGTTTTTGGCGGTACAACTGCATAAACCTTTCTTTTAATATAACCACCTTGTTCTAGTTCTCTTAATTGTGATGTTAGCATTTTGTCAGATATATGAGGTATGTCTTTTCGCAATTCACCATATCTCATTATATTATCTTTTAGTCGCCATAAAATAGGCGCTTTCCAAGTTCCGCCTACCTGTTCCATTACCAATTGAACAAGGTTATAATAAATTTTTCCATTGTAAATAAAATCTGGCATTAGCGAAGCTATTGATATGTTTATGGCAGGCGAAAGTGAAAAAGCAAAGTCTGTAGCCTTGCAATTGTCAATAGATGCTGGTTTTGGTTCTTGCATAGATTTTGGTAAGTCCGACAAGGTTGAATTATTGGAAAAATTAGCATTGTCTTGGATAAATCTTGCTATAATGCAAGGGCACGGTCGCAATATGGCATTTAAAGTTGTAAGAAGGTAAGCTGTTTGTAGTTTCGTAGTGTCTTCTAACCTTGGCTCTACATTTGCCTTCCCTACCTCTTGGGCTACCCCTTTGCTAATGCTAGGTATGCCATTGGTTGGCAATGGTATCAATAGTCTAACCTCTACAGAACTGTTTTGATTTTTTATGATAGGGGAGGTCTTGTTCCACTCCTGAACTTCTACCAAACTATCTGCTTTGTAAATTAAAAACCCTGAAACTTATAATTCGTTTCTGTCAATTTACAAGGGTTTGAAGTAACTTAAAACTGTGTCTAAATTATCAATGTCGTTTCCAAGTCTGCTTATAAAATGTTATCGTAAAACTTATTTCATTTATTGACGTGTGTTAATGTTAGCAGGATGCACTACGCCTAGCAAGTGAGGATCTGTGCAGTTTTGCAATTGACCAACTGTCTGCCGCAACTGAACCTGCTTGCCTGCAGGCTGGGCTAAATTAATGCACAGCGCACAGCTTCCCGTGTACATCCTGCGGATAACAAAAGCCTACGTTAATCAACAAAAGCCCAACAGAATTCCCTGCGCCCAAACCAAAGCCTGGTCATGCCTGCAGGTTTGCATTGCCGATTATTGTTTCAACGTTATGCTTCAATTGCACAAAACCTTTTGATGTAAGGCGTTTTTTTAGAATTGAACTAACATCTCTTTAAGTATAATCTCCGAGTCGGCAGCTATTTTAAGCGATGTATTAAACAGGTTGTCTATAACATCAATATTATTCGTTCTCACAGCCTCTTCTATTTTTATGAGTTCTTCTTTCAAACTATTGATTCCCATAAAATCGGCTTGTGGTTTTAGTGAATGTGCATTAATACGAAGCTGCTGCCAATCTTCATTGTGGAGGTTACGTTTCATTTCCTCAAAAGTTTTTGGCGCTACATCAAGGTACAACGAAATGTAGCGTTTCATTTTTTTGGAATCGTCTTTTGTAAACTTTTTTAAAAAGGTTAAATCTACCATCTATACATTGGCTTTAATTAGTTGATAAATTTCTTCAAAAGCATCCTGGCCTTTTATTACATAATGCACAGCCCCATACATGATAGTTTGTGCGGCTGTTCCATAACTTTCTTGGCTAGACAGCATGATTACCGGCAGCGCTGTGTTTTGTTTTTTTATTTCCTTCAATATATCAATACCATTTGCTGCATCTTTTTCTTTGGAATTCAGATAATAATCTAAAACAACCGCATCTGGTTGTTCATCCAAACTTTTTAAACAGGCTTCCCCTGTTGGAAAAGATACGATGTTAAAGTCTCCATATTGCTCCTTTAAATAATCGGCAAGCATTTCAGACAATAATGGTTCATCATCTACAATGAAAACGGTTGGCTTTTTATTATTCATGATATTTTATTTGTTAAGTTATAAATTTTATTCAGCAATTCCTTTGTATCAAACGGTTTTCCGATAAAATCATTCATGCCTGCCTGGTAACACAAATCAACTTCTTCTTTAAGTACATTGGCTGTCATGGCAATGATGGGTGTATGTGCCTTTTCACTGTCAAGGTTTCTGATGGCTTTGGTGGCTTCAAATCCATTCATCACAGGCATTTGTACATCCATGAGAATAACATCAAAAAAAGAAGATTTTAATTGCTCTACAGCAATCAATCCATTTTCGGCAACTTCTACATAAACTCCTTCAATGGCATCTTCCAGTTCTTCCTGCGCAACCACTACATTAAAAGTATTGTCTTCTACTAGTAGTATTCGTATGTCTTTTAATGCATCAGCTGTGTTGGCATTTAAATCTTCTGATGTTATTACTTCAGTGGTAGTTGCTGCTATGGCATAAGGAATGGTTAAATGAAACTGACTGCCTTTGCCTTTTTCACTTTCTACCCAAATGCTTCCGTTCTGCAGTTCTACTAGTTTTTTAGAAATACTTAAACCCAAGCCGGTGCCGCCGAACTTACGTGAAGTATCGCTGTAAGCTTGTTCAAATGATTCAAATATTTTAATCCTTCTATCTTCATCAATGCCAATGCCGGTATCAGAAACGGTGAAGTGCAGGTTCAATTTTTCTCCGGCCAGTTCTGATTTTATGGTTGTAGTAACCAATCCCTTTTCGGTAAACTTAATAGCGTTACCAATCAGGTTGATGAGAATTTGCCGTAATCTGTTGGCATCACCAATCACATTCAATTCTTCTGCCGGCATTTCTTTTTTAAGTTCCAGCCCTTTTTCTTCCGCCTTAAACTGCATGATGGTATGCACATTATTCAGCAATTCATTTACAGAAAAGGCTTCATTTTCCAGTTCAACTTTGCCTGCTTCAATTTTTGAAATATCGAGAATGTCATTGATGATTACCAGCAAA
>JANPCB010000114.1:0-20831 GCA_031430735.1 Ferruginibacter sp.
ATGGAAAAATTATATGAATATAAGAAATACAAATATTACACAGAGAAAAAAGAATTTACAGTTCCGGTAGAATTTAAAAACGACCCCATACTTGCGGATGCAAACTTTTATCAAACGCTAAAAAGAGGAGAAGCTGTTACAGATGACAATGGTAACCCAATAGATGAGCAACAAGAATATTTGGAAGAAGAAGATTCAGTTGTAATACAACAAACCCCACCTGCAATACCGAAAGATACTATAAAAAAGAACATACCTAAAAATACAGATAATAAAAAGGAAGATAAAAAAATCAACACAAACCCACCTACAGTAGTAGATGATAAAAGGGAGAAGATAAAACCCAAACCGAAAGAAACACAAACAGACTATTGATACAAAAAAGCAGCTATTAGGCTGCTTTTTTCATGCATTAACATTTTCTTAATTAATACAGTTAAAACTTTATTTGAATTGTTGTCGTAAATGGATTGCGATCGCAAGCAAAAAATATAAAATAATTAAACAAACAATAATTAATAAGTCATTAAAAAAAGAATTATGAAAAAGATCAAGAATTTATTTATGCTGGCAGTAGTGGCAATGGCTACAATAACAGCTTCTGCTCAAATGAGCAAAACGGTAATGGTAGGTGGAGCAGCAATGTACCCTACAAAAAATATCATTGAAAATGCAGTAAACAGCAAAGACCATACAACATTGGTAGCTGCAGTAAAAGCTGCTGGTTTAGTGGAAACTTTATCTGGTGCAGGTCCTTTCACGGTGTTTGCTCCTACCAATGCTGCCTTTGCAAAATTACCAGCAGGTACTGTAGATAATTTATTGAAAGCAGAAAATTTGAAAACATTGCAAACGGTACTTACTTATCATGTAATAGCTGGTAGAATAAGTGCAACAGATGTAATTGCAAAAATAAAAGCAGGTGGCGGCAAATTTACAGCAACAACTGTAGCTGGCACAGATCTAACTTTTTCTTTAAAAGGGAAAAAAGTACAAATTACTGATGCGTCAGGTGGAAAATCTTATGTAACAATTGCAGATGTGAACCAAAGCAATGGTGTAATACATGTTGTAGATGCTGTATTGTTACCAAAAATGTAAGGTTTGTTTTATGTTGATTAAGGAAAGGCTTCTCTGAAAAGGGAAGCCTTTTATCTTTTATCAAATCCCTGGTAGGCAAAAAAATCTGCTTTATCTTGATTTGTTGTGGGAAATCAACTTTATTGTTTCTGCACTTCCATAAAAAATAAAGAGAAGGCAAATTTTCCCATCTCGCCATTTGAATGTCCTACATTGGGCACAAAAACTTGTGTCCAATTAAAAGGAACTTTCAATGAACTGGCATTGTTTTTTGCAGTCCTAAAATAAAATTGCCCTCTTTCAAATCTATTTTTGCCTTGAGCATCGGCTTCCTTGGTTGCATTAAAATCTTTGCTTTCTCTATCTGTATCTGCCATGCCCAATAAAACAAATAGTTTAGTCGAATAAAAGGAAGCAAGATTTGTTTTTTCCAATGGCGATTTTTTAAGCCCAAAAGGAAATGCAACCTTTCTGTTTGTAGTGCTGTACCATCCTGCATTTGCAATGGCTGCCTTGATAACCCTATTTTGATTTACAAACATTAAAAAGCGGTGAACAAATTGTGCACCTGCAGAATGACCATATAAATAATAACCTTTACAAGCACTGTTAGTTTGTTTTACTACAGTATCAAATAATGGTTCGATTATAGAAAAACTCCAATCATCCTTCGTATGATAACTTTTGCTTTTCTTATCATATACGTTTCCCAAATTATACATATCCGCTCCTGGATAATTCTCTTGGTCAAACTCCGGAGCAATAATTTTGCATCCAAAAACAGTGGCAGCATTTATTAGGCTATCCATATAAGCAGATGCATCCCTTCGTGCACCATGCAACAGCACAACGATAGGCATTTCGGGCGCATGCTCTTTTGGACTAAAATAAAATACTTTTATCGGATGTTTTAATTTGCCTCCATTATTAAAATAAAAAAATTGCTTGCCAGCAGTTAAGTTTTTTATTTGGGCATAGCTATTATTTACGTTAATAATAAGCAGCAATAGGAATAGGTTTTTGCGCATAGAAACTAATATTTAAAAACAAAATAGATAATTTGTCTCACATTATTCTATAATTATTTGTTGGGTTAACTTTATTTTGCCGCTGCTATTTGTAATATTAATCATAAAACCCCTGCAAATATCCTAGCTGGCAATTGAAACATATCAACCTGAGTTAGGGTTGAGCATCAGCATATAGCTATTGATCTTACCTGTTATTTTAAAAGGTGAACTTAATCATATAAAGAATGTAAAAAAGAAAGTAGGGCATAAAAATACTGAATGGAGTACCGCCAATGAAGTTCAATTGCTTGCTGTTGGTAGTATTCATAAGTAAAATGTTTTTTCTTATCCCGAACCCAGATTGATAATGCAAGGAAATCTTACTACAAATGAATACTAGTTTAATCAAGAATAGTTATTTGAATGATTCAGAATTGATTTTTAATAATTAACTTCATTTCTGAAATGCTTTTTTTGTTTCGGAAATTTTTTAGAGTAATCATTGTCAAAGACTTATGCCAAAAGTAAAAAAAGGGAAGGATGAAATCATGTACTTGCTTACAAAAGCAATAGAGAAGTATAAATTGGAAACTGGACAAGAAATAGTTCAAAATACCAATAGAAAAAGTTATGAGTCTCTTGCAATTGTATTAAGCGACATTAGCAATCAACTACCTGTACGATTTGAAGAATGGGGAACGGATAATTACACAGCAGAAATTAATCAAACAGGAAAGGAATATCCTTATAGGAAATATGATATTACGGGTGGGCAATTCAAGGATGCGCTTATCGGTATTGTCTCCAATCCCCGACCTTTTTTTATTGATGCTTGTTATGTTTATCTGTATGGAATAGGAAGAAAGAAATTTGAACAAAATCCGGTAGATGAAAACCTTTTAGAAAAACCTGGGGATCTTAAAAATGAAGATAGCCAATTGCTAGAAGAACGACAGCTAGCGCTGGCAAAACAATTATCCATTTTAGAAAGTAAAAACAAAAAAAAGGGTAGCATAATTACAGCGGTTTCCTTTGTAACTACTGCTGCATGTGTGGGTATTATTGCATTGTCAATAATGTATTTTAATGCTAAGAGAGATTGGGAAACGGTGAAGAAAGACATGAACATCATTCCGTATCAACCAAGCAAAATTGAAATAGACAATCTTGAAGGCTTTTGGTTGTGTTATACAGGATCACCTCAAGCAAGAATTTCTGACCCCACCCGTTATCATAAAGTGGTGCCCAATGTTGTAGAGGTGAAATACAAAGATGGCTATTTTGTTTTTAATAGATTTGGTGCTAGCTTTAACCATATTGGTTACATGCAATTTGAATCACCAGGCATTGTTTCTGTTTTTTCTCACATAAAAAACAATTCGAATAAAATTGAATCTCCCAGACATTCATTGCTAAACCTACAATCCAATAATAAATTTATAGTGGCCGTTTCTGCCTCTTGGAATTTTGATATTGGAGAAAAAAATAAAATAATTGGTATTAGGGAAATATATACAAAACTTGGCAAAGGAGGAACCATTGAAGAAGTGATAAATGAGGTGGAAAATGCAAGTTGCCAATGTAAAATTATTCGTTGGAACCAATTAAATAAAGAGGTAAAAACCTTTTATTTAAAAAATGTATTGCTAGATTCATTGCATTCGTTGGCATTAAAACCCCTTATAGATGAGCGGAGTATCTTACTTAGTTTACCAGAAGAAGGATTAATTATTTCAAAAGACAGTGCCAAATAGAATATTGTTGATATTATCTATGTTTTGTTGTAAAATTATAACTCATTATTTTTTTAACCAAAATTTTATACAATAAAATCCGCTGCATTCAAATGATATTCGAATCAGTTAAGTTAATTGATGTCGAAGTCAAAAAGGAACGCCCTAATACTGTCCATTGACCGCATGGTTATGCGTCATTTTTTACAAATTGATAAAGTGCTAAAATTGGTTAAACAAAATGTAAAGCCTGGTTCGCTGGTTTATCAAGCTTGATATATTATAATTGTGAAGGATAAACAAGGAAATATTGCTTAATAATAGAGGAGAAAGATAAAATATTGGACAGCGATTACTAAGCATTTAATAAATGTGTAATAATAACAAAAACATATTTGCCCAAAAACTACATCATTGCTTTTAAGTTCACAAAAAAAAACACCCCGTAATTTTGGGATGTTTTTATATTAATATTTTAGTAATAAATACGCAATACTTTTCTTACGCCACTGCTTTACCTACCAACTCCGCAGCCTCACTTAATAAAATCGCACTTTGTACTTTCAATCCACTTTCGTCTATCAATTTCTTAGCTACATCTGCATTGGTACCTTGTAAGCGTACAATAATAGGTATGTTTATATTGCCTATGCTGGTGTACGCATCTATCACCCCTTGTGCTACACGATCGCAACGTACAATCCCTCCAAAAATATTAATAAGAATAGCTTTTACTTTTGGGTCTTTCATGATAATACGAAAACCAGCTTCTACTGTTTGCGCATTGGCACTTCCACCTACATCCAAAAAGTTTGCAGGCTCTCCACCACTCAATTTTATCATATCCATGGTAGCCATGGCAAGGCCTGCGCCATTTACCATGCAACCAACATTGCCATCTAACTTTACAAAATTTAAATTAAACTGGCCTGCTTCCACTTCTGTAGGATCTTCTTCGGTTATATCTCTAAGTGCTGCAACTTCGGGGTGACGTATAAGTGCGCTATCATCTACATTCATCTTACAGTCAACCGCAATAATTTTATCATCGCTGGTTTTAAATAAGGGATTAATTTCAAGCATTCCACAATCTAATCCTACATAGGCATTGTATAAGCTGGTGACAAATTTTACGCAACTCTTAAAAGCTTCGCCACTTAGGCCTAGGTTAAAAGCAATTTTTCTTGCTTGAAAACCTTGTAGCATACCGCTAGGATGTATCCACTCCTTAAATATTTTTTCTGGGGTATCATGGGCTACGTCTTCAATATTCATTCCGCCTTCGGTGCTGTACATGATTACGTTTTCGCCTTTTGTTCTATCCAATAAAATAGAAAGATAAAACTCTTTTACAGGGCTTGCACCATCATAATATACATCTTGTGCTACCAAAATTTTATTTACTACTTTGCCCGCTTCACCGGTTTGAATAGTAACCAACGTACCACCTAGCAAATTGGTAGCTATGCGTGTTACATCTTCTGCATTTTTAGCAACTGCCACACCACGTTGCTCCTTACCTACAATACTGCCTTTTCCTCTACCACCAGCGTGTATCTGGGCTTTTATAACGGCAAACTTGCTGCTGTATTGGGTATGAATTTGTCTGTAAGCCATTTCAGCTTCTGCCACCGTGCTGCAGGCAATGCCTTCTTGTACGGGTACATTGTATTTTTTTAAAAGCTCTTTTGCTTGGTATTCGTGAAGATTCATATAAAAAAATTTTTGCGAAGATAAGGAAAACCGCCCCTAAATCCACTGGCAATTATTGTATTTTGAAAGGTTATTTGCATAAGCATCATTATTGTAAAAGCCAATATCGGTTGTAAACAACATTGTCCTTGTCATCGTTTCTGCCATCGGTGTAGCACTCTTCGGCACATACTTATTATTATCTTTTATTATGGAACACACTTAAGCGATTGTTAAAAAGAACTGCTTTCGCTTTTATAAGAGGGGGAAAGCACGTATTTTTGAACGATAATATTAATATACCAGGAATCTGTTTTTAAAAACGAACGTAATTTATCCCCTTGTTAGGAGGTAACCGCTCATTGTACTTAATCAGAATGTTTAAATGCAACATAATTTTAAAAGCAAATTGGAAGAAAGGCAATCAAAAAAACAACCTACTATCTTGCTCATTTTTTTTAAAGAATTGGTTGTAAAGTTATAATTGACGATGAAACTTTTTATACTATCATTTGTATTTATCTTTTTTATTGGAGAGGCTTTTTGCCAGCAACCTCGTACCTCAACTGATGATGGTTTTCTGAGGGGTACAAAAAATAGAGAGTTGAGAAACACAAAGCTATCTGATACAACCAAAAAGAAAAGCAATAATAAACTAGACACACTTGGTTTTGAAAGACGAGATGATTTAGCAGATTCCATTACCATAAGTTATAAATTTTTAGATTCCGTAAGAAGAAATCCGATAGATTCTTCCGTAAATGATTTTGATAAATATTATTCTGTCCCTTCTTCTTTTCAATATCTTGGCAACAATGGTGCTGCAGCTTTCCCACTTATTTTTAAACCATTTACCAAGGTGGGGTGGGATGCCGGTTTTCATGCTTATGATATTTATAGGTATAAACTGGAGGAAACGAAATTTTATAAAACAACCGGTCCTTTTTCCATGCTTGGGTACCAACTGGCTAGTGGTAAAGAACAGATGGTGCAAGCTTTGCATACACAAAATCCAAGGCAGAACATAAATTTTGGATTTGAGTATAGACTTATCAGTGCCCCTGGATTTTTTGTAACGCAAAATGCCAATCACAATAACATACGTTTGTTTAGTACATATCAAGGAAAGAGAAAAAGGTACAATGGGTCGTTTATATTAATTTCAAATGCATTAAAATCCTCGGAAAATGGAGGAATTACTGATGACGCTTTGCTGCTAGATCCCAATAAGAAAGAACGATTTAGCATACCTGTAAATTTAGGCAATGCACTTCCTTTTCAGCCAAATCCATTTCAAGCATCGGTAAAAACGGGTAATACGTACAAAGAAAAAATATTCTTCTTAAGGCAAAGCTATGATATTGGTAAAAGAGATTCTATAGCGATAAATGATTCTACTACTGAATATCTTTTTTATCCAAAATTGAGGATGCAGCATACCCTTACGCTATCTACAAATACCTACCAATTTAAAGATGCGTTGGGAGATTCAATTTATTATAAAAATGTATATGCAATACAGTTT
The DNA here is from genome assembly GCA_031430735.1 of Ferruginibacter sp. Taxonomy (GTDB): domain Bacteria; phylum Bacteroidota; class Bacteroidia; order Chitinophagales; family Chitinophagaceae; genus Ferruginibacter. The sequence goes on from JANPCB010000114.1 coordinate 7,041, forward strand.
ACCAAGCCTAAAGATACTTTTGAGTTGTATGAAAAATGGCAAACGCTTACCAACGATTTTTCCTTGATTCAATTTCCGGATACAAAAAATGCTGCACAGTTTTTTCTTGCGGGTGCATCTTTACAAACCATAAAAGCTACGCTTAAAACGGGGAATTATAATTTTTATAATGTACTGTTGCATGGGGAATATCGCAACAGAACCAGAAACAAATTGTGGGATGTATTGCTAAAAGGAGAATTTTATTTGAATGGATTGAATGCGGGAGATTACAGCGCACAAGCCAGTATTGGTAGGTATTTAAATAAGAAGTTGGGAAATGTAGAATTGTATTTTAACAATGTAAACAGAACGCCTTCTTTTATTTTTGACAATAGGTCTTCCTTTAATATAGGCAATACAAATAGTTATAAAAAAGAAAACATTGTATCCTTTGGTGCAACAGCCACCAATAAATTTATAAAGTTTGGTTTTAATAATTATTTGATAAATAATTATGCCTATTTTACCAATTTTTATAAAAGCGATCAGTACAACAAGCCCATTAATTTACTACAAGTTTTTGCATCTAAGAAAATAAGGCTAAAGAAGAATGTTTTTTATTACGCAGACATTACATTGCAACAAACAGATAATGCAGCGCCTATAAGAGTACCGCTCGTTTTTACAAGAAGCAGGATAGCATATGAAGGTAGTGTGTACAAAAATTTGAGGGTGAGTGCAGGCTTGGAAGTAAGATATTACACCCCTTACAAAGCAAATAATTATTCTCCCATTTTAGGTCAGTTTGTTCCGCAAGACACCGTTACCATAAAAAACCGACCAGATATAGCAGCCTTCTTCAATTTTCGCATAAAAGGGTTTACAACTTTTTTGCGAGCAGAAAACTTGAACACGGCAAGTTTTAAAAATGGCTTTGGTTTTATTGATAACAATTTTGCAGCACCACACTATCCTACGCAAGGGTTGATGATACGGGTGGGTATTAGGTGGTGGTTTGTGAAGTAGCCGTAAGTTCAATACTTATATTTCCCAACTTACAATTTCATTTTCCCATTCTTTTTTAAAGGGGGTAGTTATTTTAATATAATTGTCTGAATAGCCTTCCATCATGCCATTTTTATTCACATGTTCAAATAATACTTTTCTTGTTTGGCCAATATGTTTGTTGGTAAAGTCTTGCATTTTTTCGTAACTCAAATTGCGCAAAATTTTATTACGCTCGTTGCGTACCTGTATAGGTACTACAGGCGTAAGGGTAAGCGCATGTGTATTGTCACGCTCAGAGTAAGTGAATACATGCAGATAAGAAATATCAAGTCCACGAAGAAATTCAACAGTCTCGGCAAAGTCTGCAGTTGTTTCGCCAGGGAAACCCACAATTACATCTACACCAATACAACAATGGGGCATTAATAATTTTATTAAACCAATTTTTTCTGCATATAATTCTTTCTTATACCTGCGGCGCATGGCTGCCAGGGTATTGTTGCTACCGCTTTGTAGTGGTATATGAAAGTGCGGCATAAAATGTTTGCTGTTACTTACAAACTCAATAATCTCATTGCTCAATAGGTTTGGCTCAATAGATGATATGCGATAACGTTCAATACTATTTAGTGCATCTAATTCTTTAATAAGATCAAAGAAATTTTCTCCATGCTGCTTGCGTGTGGGCTGTAAGCCTCCCCCTTCGGGGGAGGTTTGGAGGAGGCTCCCCTTTCCAAAATCGCCCAAATTTATTCCGGTAAGTACAATTTCTTTTGCGCCACCTGCCGCAATAGACTGTACGTTTTCTATTACATTATTTATTTCATCGCTGCGGCTCTTGCCTCTTGCCATGGGTATGGTACAAAAACTACAATTATAATCGCAACCATCTTGTACTTTTAAAAATATTCTGGTGCGTTCGTTTATGGAATGCGATGGTACAAATATATTTACATCCTCCACATCGCAGCTGCAAATTTTGGTAGGATCGTTTTTAGAAATTTCTTTTAGATGTTGTGCTATATTAAATTTTTCTGCGGCACCTAGTACCAAATCTACGCCAGGAATTGCAGCTATTTCTGTAGGCTTCAATTGTGCATAGCAACCCGTTATTACTACCAATGCCTCTGGCGCTTTTCGTTGTATTTTTCGTACGATTTGCCTACACTCTTTGTCTGCATTTTCGGTAACAGAGCAGGTGTTTATAACATATACATCTGCTATCTCATCAAAATTTTTCTTCGCAAAACCATCATTCTCTAGCATACGACCTAGGGCAGTGGTTTCACTGAAATTGAGTTTGCAGCCAAGGGTATGTAAGGCAACTGTTTTTTGCATGGGCCGCAAATTTAGTTAATTAGTTGTATAATGTATGAGTTGAATGGGCTCATTTTCACTGGGGCCAATGGTAAATTTGTTTAAATAATTGCTTTAGCAGCCTTATTTGTTAGGTAATCATAAATAAATATTATTGCGATATGAGAAAAATTACCAGTAAATCATTAAAAGTCTATTTACTTGGTAGGGTATTTTGTACATTTGAAAGAAAATCAATTGTATAGCGGATATATTTTAAGAAGAAACTTGCCAGACCAAAAATCGGTAATCAATTTTACGGAAGAATTGTACCATTTTTTATTTCCTGTTGTAGACAATGAAGCTGATTATTTGTTGATACATGTAAATGCCACTTTACAGTTGAAGGCCCATTTAAAATCGCTTATTACAACCTGTATCAACGAAAGCAACGATCATGCAAATACAATTGTAGAAAGTTTTTTTGAACAATTACCTGCGGTAAGTGAAAAATTAATTCAAGATGCACAGTTTATTTTAGATTATGATCCAGCTGCAAATTCACTAGAAGAAATCATTTTAAGTTACCCTGGTTTTTATGCCATAGCCATTTATAGACTTGCACATATTTTAAACAAATTACAAATAGCTATTTTACCCAGAATGATGGGTGAACTAGCGCATAGTAAAACTGGTATAGATATTAATCCTGGAGCAACTATTGGGTGTCCCTTTTTTATAGACCATGGAACTGGCATTGTTGTTGGAGAAACAACCATTATCGGCAAAGCGGTAAAATTATACCAAGGTGTTACCTTAGGTGCGTTGGCTGTGCGCAAAGAAGATGCAGAAACCAAACGTCACCCTACCATTGAAGATAATGTGGTAATTTATGCTGGTAGTACCATTTTGGGAGGAGATACTACCATTGGTCATGATTGTATTATTGGTGGCAACACATGGATTACAGAAAACGTTCTACCTTTTAGTGTCGTATATCACAATGCACAAACAGTTGTAAAAGACAGAAGAGATTTTAAAGAGCCTGTAAATTTTATCATTTAAAAAAATTAAATCAAAAACAATGAAAGTAGCAAGTATTTTAGATACCATTGGTAACACAGCGCACGTAAAAATAAATCGTTTATTTCCTGATAATATCAACGTTTACACAAAGTTGGAACGATCCAATCCCGGCGGAAGCATCAAAGATAGAATTGCTTTGGCAATGATAGAAGATGCAGAAGCAAAAGGAATACTACATAAAGATAGCATAATCATAGAACCAACCTCTGGTAATACTGGCATTGGTTTGGCCATGGTAGCTGCTGTAAAAGGATATAAAATCATACTGGTAATGCCCGAAAGCATGAGTGTGGAGCGCCGAAAATTAATGAGTGTATATGGAGCAAGCTTTGAACTAACCCCACGTGAAAAAGGCATGAAGGGTGCCATAGAAAAAGCAAAAGAATTGGTAGAAGTCACCCCAAATGCTTGGATGCCCCAGCAGTTTGAAAACCCCGCCAATATTGACATTCACGTAAAAACTACTGCAGAAGAAATTTTGAAAGATTTTCCTGAGGGCATCGATTTTTTAATCACAGGAGTTGGAACGGGCGGACATATAACAGGTGTTGCACAAGTATTAAAAAAGCATTTTCCTGCCATAAAGGTATTTGCTGTAGAGCCAGCACTTTCGCCTGTAATTAGTGGGGGTAGCCCTGCACCGCATCCATTGCAAGGTATTGGTGCTGGATTTATACCAGGTAATTTACATACCGATTTGTTAGATGGAGTAATACAAGTTGACAAAGAGGAAGCGTACGATTTTGCCATTCGTTCAGCCAAAGAAGAAGGTATTTTTCAGGGTATATCAAGTGGCGCTACCATGGCAGCATTGGCAAAGAAATTGCCTGAAATTCCTGCCGGTAGTACAGTTCTTATATTCAATTATGATACGGGAGAAAGATATTTAAGTATAGAAGGTTTATTTTAATGCTAAAGACCCTTTATTTTTTGTTAAACGTTTATTTATTATCTAGAAAAGGGATTTTAGATAAGATCTTATCCTATGCAAAACGAGGCATATTCCTGTAAATTCTAATATCTACTATATTACAAAGTAGAAAAGTGGTGCATTTTGCGATTTTGAGCCAAGATGTCGGCCTTTCCATGTTCATTACCCGATATAGATGCCCCTTTTTTCCCTACCTTGCAACCTTGAAAAATAAAAATATTTCCTATATTGTCTTACTTATTGCAGCCTTGGCATTGTTCTTTATAAAAAGAGCTCAAAGAGGGGCCAATACCGATATTAGGAATAGGGTAACCGTACAAAATGCCACAGAAGCTTATACACAACTGCGGGGTAGTAATAAAACAATAAAGTACAGTAAGCATGCAAAATGTAGAATGGACTGCAGGCATATAGATGAAACGGAGGTGAAAGAAATTTTACAAAAAGGAGAAATCAATTATAGTAAAGAGCAAGAGAGTGAAAAAGGAATAACGTATCCGTTAGAAGGTGTAACCCATGATGGGCAGCGTGTAAGAATAGTATTTGCACCACATGAAAATGATGTTACTGTGGTAACCGTCATAGATTTAGATACCAATTGGCCTTGTGGCGATTGTAAATAGTTTGGGGATATTTGTGCTATAAATTTGTGATAATATTGTACCTTTCTTTTAAATAACACATCAACTTTGTGCTTCTAAAAAATTGATCTTGAATATTAGTTGAACTTGAAAAAATGAAATTAAAATCGCTATTGGCAAAACCTTTTGCCAATTATATATACAAGCAGATAAAAAAGGGAATGGGAACTGCTCTAGCAGACCAGGACCAAATTTTTTCTATGCTCATAAAATCTGCCGGTAAAACCGTTTTTGGTGTAGACCATTCATTTGCGGAAATAAAATCCCACGAAGACTTTGTAAAACAGGTGCCTATACGGGATTATGAAGCATTTAAACCATATATAGAAAAAATAAAAGAAGGCAAACACAATGTATTGTGGAAAGGACAGCCTATTTATTTTGCAAAAACAAGTGGTACTACAAGCGGAGTAAAATATATTCCAATTTCAAAAGATTCCATACACAACCATATAAATACTGCAAGAAATGCATTGTTGTGTTATATGGTAGAAAGTGGAAACAGCAAATTTGCAGATGGGAAAATGATTTTTTTGAGTGGATCACCTGAGCTCGAACGTGTAGGTGGAATTCCTACTGGTCGATTGAGTGGAATTGTAAATCATCATGTTCCAAAATACCTTAGGAGCAATCAACTGCCTTCTTTTGAAACAAATTGCATAGAAGAATGGGAGGAGAAATTAGAAAAAATTGTGGATGAAACAATCAACGAAAACATGACGTTGATAAGTGGAATACCACCTTGGGTGCAAATGTATTTTGATAAGTTGCAAGAAAGAACGGGTAAAAAAGTGAATGAGATTTTTCCAAACTTTAGTGTGATGGTGCAAGGTGGTGTAAATTATGAACCTTACAAGGCAAAGCTAATAGAATCCATTGGTAAACCTACCGATACAATTGAGTTGTTTCCTGCCAGCGAAGGTTTTTTTGCCTTTCAAGATTCGCAAAAGGAAAAGGGTATGTTGCTAAACACCAATAGTGGAATTTTTTATGAGTTTGTACGGGTAGATGAATTGCAAAATGAACAACCCCAAAGGCTAACATTGAAGGACGTGGTTGTAGGAGAAAATTATGCACTCATCATCAGCAGCAATGCAGGTTTATGGGCGTACAATATTGGCGATACAGTAAAATTTTTATCTACCAACCCATATCGAATTATTGTAAGTGGTAGAACCAAACATTTTATTTCTGCCTTTGGTGAGCATGTAATTGTAGAAGAAGCAGAAGCTGCCATTTTAAAAGCTACGCAAGAGGAAAATATTATCATCAATGAATTTACAGTGGCCCCATATGTATCGTCGGATGAAGGTAAAAGCTACCATGAATGGTTTATCGAATTTGAAACTGCACCAAAAAGTTTAGATGATTTTGCCAAGAAAATTGACGATAACCTGCGGGCGAAAAATGTTTATTATGATGACCTAGTGAAAGGTAATATTTTGCAAGAATTGAAAATAACAATAGTGCAAAAAAATGGCTTTAAAGTATATATGAAAAGCATAGGCAAACTTGGCGGCCAAAATAAAGTCCCTAAATTGAGTAATGATAGGAAAATTGCAGATTTTTTAGAAGTAAAGAATACCTAGTAGGAAAAAAGTAAATAGGGTAGAAAAGTAAATAGGGTAGAAAAAGTAAATAGGGTAGAAAAGTAAATAGAGTAGAAAAAGTAATTCCAGCATTTTTCAAACAGTAATAAAAATCTTTCATGACACAAAAAAAGCGCATTGCTATATTAGGTTCTACAGGTTCTATAGGCACGCAGGCACTAGAGGTAATACGTGCGCATGCAAATATCTTAGAAGCTGAAATACTTACTGCTCAAACAAACCACACGTTATTAATAGAACAGGCACTAGAGTTTATGCCCAATGCTGTTGTAATTGGTGACGACAAAAAGTATGAAGCAGTAAAGCAAGCTTTGGCTGGAACCGAAATAAAAGTTTTTGCTGGTGAAAAAGCGCTAGAAGAGGTAGCTGATTTTGATACATATGATGTAATGCTTGCAGCCATTGTGGGCTTTGCTGGCTTAAAGCCCACCCTCAAAGCGGTAAAAAAAGGAAAAGTAATAGCATTGGCCAATAAAGAAACATTGGTAGTAGCCGGAGATATAGTAATGCAACAGGCATTTGAATATCGGTCTCCCATTATACCTGTAGATAGTGAGCATTCTGCTATTTTTCAATGTTTGGTAGGAGAAGTTCGCAACCCGATAGAGAAAATAATACTAACAGCAAGTGGCGGCCCTTTTTTGGGTAAAAAACCCAACTTTTTGGTTAATGTAAAAAGAGATCATGCACTCCAACATCCTAATTGGAGTATGGGTGCAAAAATATCCATCGATTCGGCAACATTGATGAACAAAGGGCTAGAAATGATAGAAGCCAAGTGGCTATTCAATTTAAAACCTGAGCAAATAGAAGTTGTGGTGCATCCACAAAGTATTGTACACAGTTTGGTGCAGTTTGAGGATGGTAGCTTAAAAGCACAGATGGGATTACCAGATATGAAGTTGCCCATTCAATACGCATTGGGCTATCCAGATAGAATGAAGAACGATTTTCCAAGATTTAACTTTAAAAAATATCCGAGTCTTACTTTTGAAGAGCCTGACTATAAAACTTTTAGGAATCTTGGTTTGTCTATAGAAGCATTAAAAGCGGGTGGCAACAAGCCATGTGTATTGAATGCAGCAAATGAAGTGGCGGTGTGGGCTTTTTTGCAAAATAGAATCGGCTTTTTAGATATAACAGCTGTGGTGGAAAAAACAATGGCTCATGTGGCATTTATAGAAAAGCCTACTTTAGAAGAATATTTTGAAACAGATGGAGAGGCTCGTAACTTCGCCGCTTCCGTGATGAAAATGTAAGTTATGGATAATGAATAATTTTATAATGAATAATTAATAATGTTTTAAACTCAAACTTTTTTTATTTTACGAACACTAAGATTTTTTATCTTATGTCTTGTGTCTTAAATCTAAATACTTAAATCTAAATACTTAATACTTTTTAATGGAACTATTAGCAATTAACTGGGGCGATGTAGGGTTACAAATTTTACAGCTTATTTTATCTCTTTCTATACTTGTTGCCATTCACGAATTTGGACATTATATAACCGCAAAATGGTTTAAATGTAAAGTAGAAAAATTTTATCTTTTCTTTGATCCATGGTTTTCTATTTTTAAAAAGAAAATAGGCGATACAGAGTACGGTATTGGTTGGTTACCGCTTGGAGGCTATGTAAAAATAGCGGGCATGGTAGATGAAAGCATGGACAAAGAGCAATTGAAAAAGCCAGCACAGCCCTGGGAATTTAGGAGCAAACCTGCTTGGCAACGATTAATCATCATGTTGGCTGGTGTTACCATGAATATGTTCTTAGCTTTCTTTATTTACGCAATGGTGTTATTTGCTTGGGGCGAAAAAAAGATAAGCAATAGTTCGGTAAAAAATGGTATTTATTGTGCAGATAGTTTGTTGTTTAAATTTGGGTTTCAAAACGGAGATAAAATAATTTCTGTTGATGGTAAAACCGCGGATTATTTTGATGATATTCCTGGTAATTTAATTACATCCGACGAAGTATTGGTATTAAGAGATGGGCAGCAAAAAACAATCACTTTACCCGAAAACCTCTTAGGTCAATTAGCCGAATTAAAGAAAAAAGGAGTTGGATTTTTAGAAATAAGAAGACCCGCATTGGTAGGCGATTTGTCAGATAATTTTTTTGATACTTCTTATGCAAAGAAAGCGGGTCTAAAACATTTTGACAAAATATTATCTGTAGATTCTGTGCCTGTAGCATTTTTTAATGATATGGCACCTATTTTACAAACCAAAAAGAATAGTACCGTAAGTATAGAGATAGAAAGAAACGGAGCAAAACAATTACTGGTAAGTAAAGTAAATGCAGATGGTAAATTAGGCCTTCCTCCAATTGAATATACAGAAATGGATAGCCTTGGGTTATTAAAAATTGACGAGAAAAAATATGGTTTTTTTGCAGCTTTTCCTGCGGGCGTTTCCAAAACATTTAGCAAGCTTGGAAGTTATGCTGGGCAAGTAAAAAAAATAGCTACACCTGGCTCAGAAGGTTATAAAGCAGTAGGTGGTTTTAAACGTATTGCTTCTATTTTTCCTACACCTTGGGATTGGGAATCTTTTTGGAATATTACCGCTTTCTTATCGGTTATGTTGGCCTTTATGAATTTATTGCCTATACCGGCATTAGATGGTGGACATGTATTATTTACCTTAATAGAAATGATATCTGGCCGCAAGCCTAGTGAAAAGTTTTTGGAGTATGCGCAGATAGCTGGAATGATAATTTTACTAGGGCTCATGTTATTTGCCAATGGTCATGATTGGTTTGGCTGGGGCAAAGTGAGGTAGAGAGTAGTAAGTAGTGAGAAGTAATAAGTAATAAGTATATAGGCTTTGTATTAAGTTATCATTTTTGTATGCGTACATTTTCTAAACTAGTATTTATCTGTAATGTTTGTTTTATTATAGCTGCCATACTAAGATTGTTTGAAATATGGCTTCGAAAAGGTGGAAACCCTAATGCTGTAATTCCACTTCATTCTTTTGTTGCAACGGTTATTGTTTTAGGTTTGTTTGTATCTATTTTATTGGATATTTTATTTGCAATACTTATTGTAGCTAAAAAGATTTTAAGGCAGCCCATAAATATTTCTTCGTTTATACTATATTTTAATTTGATTATGCTGCCAATAGAAATATGGTATAATTTTTTCTGGAAAACTGGATCATGATATTACATAAGAACTAAAATATGTATAATTATTTAATAGCGATGAAAAAAAATCTGCTAAAAAAATTGAATATTATAAAGTAAAAAGATACCAATGATAAGCTCCATTTTAAAAGATAAACCCACCAAGCTTTTCATCATCATTACTGCATTTTTTGTGGCCAATGCCTTAATTGCAGAATGTATTGGAGGTAAAATATTTTCTTTGGAAAAACTGTTTGGAGCTACTCCTTTAAATTTTACTTTGTTTGGGCAAAGCGGTTTAGCCATCAGCCTTACTTGTGGTGTATTGCTATGGCCACTAGAGTTTATTATGACAGATATTGTAAATGAATATTATGGTCCAAAAGCTGTACGCACCATTTCCTACATAGCCATAGCTTTAATAGCTTATGCTTTTTTAATGTTTTACATGGCCATGCATATACCCGCAGCCGATTTTTGGTATGGTACAAAAGTCAATGAAGGTGTGCCCAATATGAGCAATGCATTTAATGCAGTTTTTGGCCAAGGTATGTGGATTATTTTGGGTAGCATCGTCGCTTTTTTTGTGAGCCAGATAGTAGACGTAACTATTTTTCATAAAATAAAAAAAATTACAGGAGAGAAAAAAGTATGGCTTCGTGCCACAGGATCCACCTTAGTATCTCAATTGGTAGATAGTTTTATTGTACTTTTTATTGCATTTTATTTGGGCAATAATTGGTCCATGCAATTGGTATTGGCTATCTGCTTGGTAAATTATACGTACAAATGTTTGGTTGCTATTTTACTTACTCCACTTATCTATCTCTTAGAAAATAGGATAGAAAGATACCTTGGTAAAGAAACAGCTTATCAAATGAAACAAGCTGCCATGGGTAATTGAAATGCAGAAAGTACCATTTTTTAAAATGCTTCTTAATAATTTTTAGTTAAACAAAAAGCCACCTCTACATTATAAGAGATGGCTTTTTTTAACCGTGTAATTGAACAATGGGTTTTACATCATTTTTATTCCATTATCCTCAAAAATTATTTTTCTTTCCCTGTATAAATTACCCGTCGTCATTTTAAACGTTTTTTTGCTCATCCCAAAAAATACATAAATAGCTTCGGGGTCAGATTTATCATTGTAAGGTAAAAAGCCATCGTTCTCTTGTAACAACCTCAATAGTTTTTCCGCCTCACCCTCTACTCGGTTGTAACCCATTTTCCCTGCTACAACATCTATCTTATTATCGTGCGATATTTTTTTGATGAAGCCTTTAAATTTATCTCCCACCCCAATTGTTCTATATACCTCATTCATGTGTAATACACCCGTGTGAAGATTATTTATGATCATCAAATATCCAATATCCGTTCTGCGAAGCACTATTAAATCTACTTCATCGCCTTCTTTTATTGTAAGGCTTTCGTTATTTAAAAATTGTTCTACCCTTTCTGTTGCAGCAGCCCGGCCTGTTTGCTCATCTCTATAAATTTTTACAAGGTATTCTCCCATGGGGCGCATGCCGGTTATTTGTTGGCTTTTGGGCACAAACAAATCTTTCATCAATCCCCAATCCATAAAAGCACCTTGCTCAGTAACAGAAACGGTTTTAAGTTTTACAAAGTCGCCCACCACGCCAAAAGGCTTTTGCGTAGTGGCTATTAACCTATCTTCTCCATCATGATATACAAATACATTTACTTCATCTGCTTCTTTTAATGGGGTTGTTATAAATCTTTTTGGCAATAAAATGCCATCTGCTCCATCATCTAGGTAAACTCCAAAATCTACCGTACGCAATACTTTTAAAAGATTGTAATCACCTGTTTTTATCATAGCTAGTGCTGTTAATTATTTATAAAGGTAAAAACAAATAATAAGAAGCGTATAAGAATTAAAAGGGATGCATTGTTTACACACAAAATAACCTGTTTTATCTTTCAATTAATAAATGAAAATTGTTAACCATCTCTTTGTTACCTTTAGCTACAAAATATTTTATTATGAAGATTTCATTTCACGGAGCCGCACAAACAGTTACCGGCTCTAAGCACCTTGTTACATTGGATAATGGGAAAAAGTTGTTATTGGATTGTGGTTTGTTTCAAGGCAAGGGAGATGAAACTGATGAACTAAACAAATATTTTGGTTTTGAACCAGGTGAAGTAGATTATTTGATTCTATCTCATGCGCACATAGACCATTGTGGGTTGATACCTAAATTAATAAAGGAAGGTTATAAGGGTGTAGTGTATGCAACACCTGCCACAAAAGATTTAGCCAGCATATTGATGGAAGATAGTGGAGGTATACATGAAAGTGAAGCCAAGTACACAAATAAAAGATTGGCCTTACAACGATTACCCTTGGTAAAGCCATTGTATACAACAGAAGATGCATTGGAAGCTGCAAAGCATTTTGAAACGGTGCTGTACAGGAAATGGCATAGGATAGACGAATCTATTGAGTTTTGTTTTACAGATGCGGGCCATATAATAGGTAGTGCAGCCGTACATGTACGCATAACAGAAAATGGCAAACAAACCCGCATTAGTTTTAGTGGCGATGTAGGTAGGTACAGAGATGTTATTTTATGTGCACCATCAGATTTCGATCAGGCAGATTATATCCTAATAGAATCGACCTATGGAGATAAATTGCATGAAGAAGTGAGTACTTCTGCAGAAACTCTGTTGCAATGGATTGAAAAAACCTGTTTGCAAAAAAAAGGAAAATTAATTTTGCCAGCTTTTAGTGTTGGTCGTACACAAGAGATTTTGTATGCGCTCAACCAACTTAGTTTAGAAAACAGGTTGCCAGCATTGGATTATTTTGTAGATAGCCCGTTGAGTATGGAAGCTACTGAAGTAATAAAAAGCCACCCCGAAAATTTTAATGATAAGTTACAGCAAGTTTTGCTTTCAGACGATGATCCTTTTGGTTTCCCTGGCCTTATTTTTACCAGATCTGCAGATGAATCAAAATTGTTGAATTATAGAAAGGAGCCCTGTGTAATAATTTCTGCAAGCGGCATGGCAGATGCTGGAAGAATAAAGCATCATTTAAGCCATAACATTGAAAGTAGTAAGAACAGTATCTTGCTCACGGGCTATTGCGAGCCGCATTCAATTGGCGGCAGATTGATAAACGGCGATAAGGAAGTGCGCATTTTTGGGCAATGGCACGATGTGAATGCAGCAATAGGGCAGATACGCAGTATGAGTGCACATGGAGATTACAATGATTTGCTTCATTTTCTAGATTGCCAAGATGCCAGTAAAGTAAAAAAAGTTTTTCTTGTGCATGGAGAATATGAAGTGCAACAAAATTTTAAGAAAAAGCTAGAAGATAAAGGCTTTGCTCATGTAGAAATACCAGCGATGCATGAAGAAATAACCCTATGATAAAATGAATTTTAATAGAATTTTCAAAATATTTGGATAAGAAAACTGATATCTATATCTTTGCAGTCCGAAAAACGGAACGCCGTGTTGGTCAACCGGTTAAGACGCCTCCCTTTCACGGAGGAATAACGGGTTCGATTCCCGTACATGGTACACGGCAAAACAAAACGCCTCTCAAATTTGAGAGGCGTTTTTGTAAATACAACATCATGATTACAATATATTATTTGAAAAGCAAATTAGATGGAGCTACTTATATTGGGATGGCAAAAGATCTAAATAGTCGTTTGAAAGAACATAATGCTGGAAAAAATAGATATACTAAGGGACATATTCCATGGGAAATATTGTACACAGAAACCTTTCCCGATTGGTCAACTGCAAGATTGCGAGAAAAATATTTTAAAACGGCAGCAGGAAAAAAATGGCTACAAAATAAATTGGCAAAAACGGAGGAATAACGATGGTTCCCTGCCTGACTGCGTCACGCAGGCAGGGATTCCCGTACATGGTACACGGCAAAACAAAACGCCTCTCAAATTTGAGAGGCGTTTTTGTAAATTCAACATCATGATTATAGTATATTATTTAAAAAGCAAATTAGATGGAGCTACTTATATTGGGATGGCAAAAGATGTAAATATTCGTTTGAAAGAACACAATGCTGGAAAAAATAGATATACTAAGGGA
>JANPCB010000115.1:0-5068 GCA_031430735.1 Ferruginibacter sp.
AAAAGCAGCATTAAATAAGTGCTACAAACTAACCGATAAGATTGTAGTTGAATGTTTGGTTTGTGAAAAAAAGGATTTGTTTGATGTTGCACTATGGTATTTGCACGGTGTTGAGTTAATGATTGAACGTACCAGTACAGATGAAATGAGTAGTTACACCACTATTGATTTAGAAAAAGCAGAACGATTGAAACAAGATTTTTTTAGTGAGTTTGAAAGTTCTTTAAATGATGCTGTAAATAGTATCAATCCAAAAGATAGCGATTGTTTAAAAACCTGCCTTGAATGTAACGATGCAGTAAAATGGGTAATGCAAACACCTTAGTAAAATGTTAAGTGTAAGCACAAATATTGCGGTAGTTGTAAAAGCAAAATTGGAGCAAATACAAGCACTACAAAATAATCCAGATGCAATACTTAGAACAGTTGCAATGGCTGTATTACCTGAATTAAAACATAGAGTACACGTTGATGGTAAAGATAGTAGCGGCAATCAAATCGGTAATTATTCTAAGGAGTATATGGTTGTAAGAACTGGTAATTACAAAGATGCTAAAAAAGATAAGCAGGGTAATTACAAAGCCAAAAAGTCTGAAGCTAAAGGAGATGCTGGTGTATATAGCGACAGAACAATTCGCTTAAATAAACAAACTGGCGTATTTACTGGTGAGGATAAAGTTGGTAAAAACAGAAAAGTTTACAATCGTACAACCGATACTAAAGTCGTTATTTCATTAACCCGTCAAATGGAAAATGATTTAAACATTGTTGATTCAGGCAATGGCTACGGAATTGGCTATCTAAATAATGACAACCGAAAAAAAGCAGATTACGTTGAAGCGACTTATAAGAAAAAAATATTAACAAAACTTACTATAGGAGAAAAGGACTTAGCAATTAAAACTGCTCAAGAATATTTACCTGAGTATTTAAAAACAATTTAGATGCCTTTTTTAAATCAAATAATATCATTTATAAATGAAGATTTAAAGAACGGTTCTTTGAATAAAGAAAAATTGCAACCAGCAATATTCTATGGCTTAACTACTGTTGTTTCAAGAAGCATAAAAGGTAGTAAAGACCCTAATAAATTAGAATTATTGCCTGCAATAGTTGATGCACAAGGTAAAGACACTCCAATAGCACTTAACAGTAAGTTAGCATTACAAGTTTATCATAAACTTAATAGCAAAACCTACAGCGTTGAGAAAAAAAGTTATGGAGATGAATATAATATCAAGTGTGTTAGCGACCTATCAATGGTGGTACTTACAAATAGCAAAATAACGGGTAAAACAAAAGATGTTTTAGAGCCATTGCTAATTTTTGGTATGCCGCAAAAATTAAGTACTGCTTTATTAGCCGACTTAAAAATTATTAATTGTTTAATAACACCAACATCATCTAATATGGAGGCATTGGCTGTTTACAAGCAAGAATATCCACAATCGGATATTTATTTAAATGAGCAGATGAGTATGTTTCTCATTCGCTACAAAATTGAAATGAGTTTTTCACAACGTTGTGTTGAGCAATGTTTGTGTGATTAATTAACTTTTTAAAAAAATAAATTATGTCTTATTCATATTTATACGGTTGCGGAGCTAATGAGGCTTTGCATAACTGCCACGATTGCCCTGAAGGTCAAGTAAGAGAGTTTGCTCGTACAAGAAGTTCGGGCTTCATTAAAGAAAGTTACTTGCCTACTTTGTTGGCAAACCCAACGGATATTACTAAATGGAATGATGGAATTACTAACAAAAGTATTATCCTAATTCCAAAAACTTCAGGCAGCTACGACCCTGGGGACCCTAAAGAATTAAAAGGTTACGGAGATAGAAAAAGCAGTTATGGGCCAAGAACAATGAAACTTGTTTTTAATGACCCTGATTATGCTGACAACTATCATTTCTTTAATGAGATTAGCGAAAGAACGGATTTAGTGCCGTTTTTCCGTACAAGTAGTTTGGTAAGAATTTTTGACAAACCAGCTTCTATTAAAGCAAAAGACCCTGTAGCGGATGATTTAGAAGAAGAAGTGGTTTGGAATGTTGAGTGTGAAGTGGTAAGTGTTAATTTACCGATAATGGTAAAAGATACTACCATCAAATCAATATTTAGCTGCTCGGCTTTTTAGATGCCGGCATTCCGTCCGGCTCAATAATAACGGAAGATGACATTGCAATAGTAACAGAGGGTGGCGATTTTATTATAGAAGAATAAGGGTGCCACCCTTTTTAAATAAACTAAATGAAAAAACAAATTTTAATTACGCTTTTGGCGATTAATTCGCTAACAACATTTAGTCAAATAAAGATTAGCCAAATGCCTTCGCTAACAGGCAATCCAAGTGGTGCGTTTTTACCTACTGTAAAAAGTGGTATAAATTATAAATTAAGTGTTGATAGTTTACGAGAATATTTATATATAGCTAATCTTCCATTAATAATAGAAGATGGTGTAATAGATATACCAAGAGCAGACTCTAATACAAGCGGTCATTTGTATTGGGAAGATTATATCCAATTTAAAAACAGCGTTAGCCGTTGGGATTTAAGCGGTTCAAATATTTATAACAACAATGCAGGCAATGTTGGTATAGGCACATTTAGTCCAACAAAAAAACTAACAGTAGTTGGTGGAGATGCTTTAATAAATGGATTAACAATTGGCATAGGTGGTAACGGTTTAAACCCCCAAAACGTAGCCATTGGTAACGGTGTAATGCCATTAAGTACGTCATCTTCTCAAGGTAATGTTGCAATTGGGCATTCAGCTAGTCTAAATCTTACAACAGGTAGTACAAATGTAGCTATTGGTTATTTTGCTGGTGCTGCAATGACAACTGCCGCTGCTAACGTGGCTATTGGTAGTTCTGCAATGAATGGGTTATCGGGCGGTTTATACAATACGGTAATTGGCTACAACGCCATGAATACTGGTGTTGGTGGTGTAGCTAGTAATAACGTGGCTATTGGCAGAAGTGCTATGACCAGTGTAAGCGGTACAGCAGTAACAGGAAGTGGAAATACTGTAGTTGGTACAAGTAGTGGTGGAATAACAACTGGGTCAAATAATGTATCGATAGGCTTTGCAATTACTCAAGCAGACGTAACAGCAAGTAATGTACTTACAATAGGTAGTAACGGTAATCATTGGATTACTGGTTTAGGTGGTAATATTGGAATAGGTACATTAACCCCAAGTGAAAAACTAGAAGTTAACGGCAACATTAAAACAGCACCACCAACGAATGGTGCTGGAGTATGGAAGTTAGGAAAAAGAGTAGCTGCAACTGTTGTAATGACTACTACTGAATATATAGAAGTTGAAATTGATGGAGTAACTTATAAATTGGCATTAGTAAATTAATAATATGAAAAAAATTATAATAGCAATATTTTTTTGTTTAAGTTTTTGTTTTGCAAAATCGCAAAACGACACATTTAGAATATCTGTAGTTGGCAGTAGTATGGTTGCCCAATATGGTGATATTCCATTAGACAGTTTTTGGTACAGATTATATGCTTATGCCATGAGAGATTTTACTGGGAGACCAGTAAAAGTAATTCAAATCAACCATCTAGGTGCTAGAACAATTGGCTCCATAGACCCAAGAAAAATTACTGGTAGGACATGGAGCTTTACTAATTATGAAAATGATTTTGGATTAGTAGACAGCGTTTTAAAACCTAATCCGGATTTAGTAATTATTGCAGCATCTTCAAACGAAATTACGAATGGAATGCCTGTTGATACGATTATTGAATGTTTTAAAAGCACTGTTGATACTTTAAAGGCTAGAGGGGTGAAATATATTATTGTTGACAACATTGCCCGACAAAGAACTTTTATTAGTCCAGTTACGGCACAAACATACCATGATAGTACTTTAAAACTATTAGATTGGTTTGAGGCTAATCACAAACGAAACATTGCAAGTGTTTATTTTAAACTATATGATAGTGTTTTTGGTTTTAGACCAAAGCCTGAAATGCTTGGTCCAGATAGTTTACACCTAAGTAGATTGGGAAAGGGAGAGCATACTGAAGCTCTATTAGAATGTTTATTAACGGATAGTTTGTTTGCCGATTTTGCTGGCATAGGCAGAGGTTTCTCACTTAAAAAAAATGGGGCAAATATTCATTTAAAAATAAAATTTAAAGGCAGAAGATTGGTGATTAGTGGCAGCAACGATTATAGAAATTTTACTCCAGTAAAAACATTTTTTAATACAACGAGTGCTTTAACAAGTTACAACGAAAGTTTTGCTGATGTTGGTTATTTGTATTACAAAGTAGAAGCTATTAGCGGAAAGCGTAGAGATGTTGTAACAAGAAAATTAAATTAATTTTTATGAAAAGATATTTTGTTGTAATAATTTTTCCGCCACCACTATTTACTGGTAGTAGTACACTTGTAAAAGGGTATAAAACTTTAGCAGCTGCAAAGAAATATTATGACAAAAATGAGGCAGCTTCTATAAGTGCTCTATTGGTTGACACTAAAAAAGAAAAAATAATAACCAACTCTTAAAAAATAATAATGAAATCAATTTTTTTACAAACAACAACGATTCAAAAAGGTACTGATACCTTATTTCAATATGGTGTATTAGGTTTATTTGCCATAATTATGATAGCAGTTATTTGGTATTTAGAAAAGCAACGTAGGGCTACTATTGATGAGATGAAAGCAACTATGATAAAAATGGAAGTGAAGATGGACTTGCAGCAACAGGACCATGAAAATTTCATAAAAACAGAGTTTAAAAAATCATTAGAAATTAATGAAAAATGCCTTACTGTTTTAGACGAAGTAAGGGAACTTTTAAAACGTAAATAATTTTTAACTATAAATTTTAAACAATGAAAAAGCTAATTTTTTTATTAATGATGTGTTTTGTTAGTATGCTAACATTTGCACAAGACTCAACAGGAACTGGCAATGGTGCAGGTGGTGCATTACCAGCTAAAGTTACCTTTTGGATAACTATTGCCATTGGAGCTTATGAGTTAATTGTAAGGTATTTTCCTACAGTAAATAGTTGGTCAATAATTACATGGGT
>JANPCB010000116.1:0-7439 GCA_031430735.1 Ferruginibacter sp.
CGTTTAATTATTGAATAACAAGAGCCGTGTGATGGGAGACTGTCAAGCACGGTTCTGTGAGCGGCTCGGGCTGAAATGCCCTTGCCTACTCGACCCAGAGATACTTTTTTTAATTTGAAAGTATGCTGCGATAGTTTTTAATTAATAAGCTCCTAACAAACCTGCGCAAGTAGAGTTATATTTTACCTCATTAGAACAATACTTCCTTTCTTTATTATATGGCCGCATAAGGTATGGCCATTTAAGTAATATACATAATTGCCTAAATCTGCCCGCTGGCCTTTATAATAACCATCCCAGCATTTAGTAGCATTTGTTGTTTCAAATACTTTTTCTCCATAGCGGTTATAAATTATAAAGACCAGGTTTTGCACATCTCTATAATATTTTATTCCAAAACAATCATTAATGCCATCTCCATTGGGGGTAAAAGTATTTGGCAACATAATATTACTTGTCGAAAAATCTGTAACAACGGTTATACTGTCTTTTGATGTACAATTATTGCCATCAATTCCTGATACAATATACATCGTGGTTGTGGAAGGGTTAGCAATTGGGTTTGCGCTAATGCTATTATCTAATGTGGAAGAGGGGCTCCATGCATATTTTGTAGCTCCAATAACTTTTAATTTTGTAAATGGCAAAGTACAATTTATATCATTTGATTTTGTGATAGCAAGCTTTGGGTTTCTGTATATAATTATTTTTACAGAATCTGTTACCGAACAACCATTATGAGTTACAGTTAAATAGAACATCCTCGTTGTATCAATTGTTGCAATAGGATTTTGCAATGAGCTATTGTTAAGATATACTGCTGGCATCCAAGCATAGCTCCCATTACCATTTCCATGTAAGGTAGTAGAAACAGGTACATTGGAACAAAACGATTTGGTCATCCCTGCATCTACAGTTATAATTACAGGTTTTATAATATCAGTAATACTATCCTTGCATCCATTTATATCTGTTACAATTAATTTTACAGGGAATGAGTTTTCAGATAAGAAGCTATGTGTAGTATTTTGTGTAGAGGCAGTATTTCCATCAGCAAAATCCCAATGCCATGTTGCTATTGGATATGAGTTTGTGTAACTGTCTCCATTAAATTTAAAGCTATTACATGTTAACAGGCTGTCTTTAATACGGACAGAATCAATATTTGGTTTGAATAAAACTGTATCGAAGGGCAATACAAGGTTTAAAAAATTTAAACCAATATTTCCATTTGTAGCCCCCCAGGAATCATTTGTATTTATAATATTTCCTTTATTACCACCATTAGTGGTTATAGCAATATTAGAAGGTATGCTGTTAGCTTTTAAAAAAATTACACCACCGCCACCACCGCCACCTGGCCCAACTTTTCCACCAGGAACTATCGGTGTAGATATGTTGCCACCATCACCACCCCAAGCCTGTATATCAAAAACATCACTCATTTTGTAAGTACTTATCAAAATAGTTCCCCCGCCGCCTCCGCCGCCCATTCCATCGTTACAATTAGCCGAATAACAATAAGTTCCATTGCCACCATTTGCATAAATTCCTTTATCAAAGATTGAAAGGCTATCAGTAATGATAATTGCAAT
This sequence comes from Ferruginibacter sp., assembly GCA_031430735.1. Taxonomy (GTDB): domain Bacteria; phylum Bacteroidota; class Bacteroidia; order Chitinophagales; family Chitinophagaceae; genus Ferruginibacter. Next base: position 1,596 of record JANPCB010000116.1, read on the forward strand.
TCCGCCTCCTGCGCCTCCTGAAAGCGGAGGTGCTGTAAAATCTGTATTGTCGGCGTTTCCTGCGCCGCCACCACTACCCATAAAAATTTTATTCGCTGCTGTTGTATAAGTAAGATTTTTTCCTCCAATTCCTCTGTTATCAAATGGAGCATTGCCGCAGGTATCAGACTGGTATCCACCAAAGCCGCCCATACCAGCGTTGCCACCACCGCCACCGCCACTATTGTGGCTTAGGCCGCCACCGCCCGATGCAGCGGGGCTACCTTTTCCTTTACTAATGTTTTGAGATAGTAAAGAGATACCTTCTCCTTTAAATCCTGCAAGCTGGCTTGATGAAGGATAATTGTAATTATTTGCAAAGCAATTTGAAAGGGGTAAAGAGGCATTGTACCCTTCTCCACCTCTAAACCCCATGTTACTTACATCAATACTTTCAGCGCAAGTAAGTCCATTAATGCCAATTATAGCCAAAACTCCTCCTTTTGTGCCATCCCATTGCATACAAGTTAGGCCGCCCCCAAAATAAGCATTTTTTAATTTAGGAACCCTTACTAATTGTACAATGCCTTCAGGAATATCGTATGTTTTTGTAAGCCTGTTTTTAAAAGTCAATACATTACCCGATTTGTTACTTAAATAATTGAACTCGTAATTACCGGCATTTCCGTAATTCAAAATAGTTCCGAAACTGCTTGTATTGCTGGTATCTATTATTGCACCTTTCATTTGAATCATTAATACTGTATCGCCTATTTTAAATTTAGAAGCATCAGCAACTGTAATAGAATTGGTACAGATATCAAATACCAATACTTCAGTGTATTTATTTACCACTTCTGGAGGGTCGTGCTGAGGTCTGTTTATCTGACAGTAAGTAAAATTTGAAATGAAAACAATAAAAAATAATATACGTTTCATAAAAAGATAATCGAAGTATCAATTTTTAAATACTAAAGTTAACACTTAATATATTGCTGCAATTTTTTATAATTACGCCCAAATGAACAGGACTTTGTGCAAAAATGGCATTGTTGTTTGTCCTGCATGGAACCTTTGCCCAACCTCCCTGTGGACAGTTAAAGGAATATACGTACATCCATAAGAGCGGAAATGCCCAACAGAATTCCCAAAATGCATCGGGGTAGCCTGTATCGCCCTACTTGCACCTGCTGCTGCAGAGATTGCAAGTACAGGAGTGCAATAGATTATGCTGGCTGCAAGGGATTGTTGGATGTAAGTTTATTGGATCCGATGAAAGTGTAAAAGTTTTTATAGTAAATAGATTTTATTAAGGCACAGAAAGGATTTTTACAGCTTATTCTTTTACATTGGCACAGAAAGCTAGCACTAGGCTGTACCTCATTTCCAGAAATGCAAAACGTATAACCGAACAAGATAAAATGCACAGTTTTGAAACATTTGCCAAGCGTTTTGATTTTATTTTGCTCAAAATACTGACGGGGTGTTTTTATCACTCAGGAAGATAAATATCAAACTGGGCACCTTTGTTTATGTCACCAGTGGCGATAATGTACCCATTGTGTGATTCTACAATTTTTTTGCAAATGGCAAGTCCAATGCCCGAACCCGTATGTTGGTTGGCATGAAGCCTGTGAAACACTTTGAAAATAGCATTTTTAAAGCTGTTGTTAAAGCCAATACCATTATCGATAAAAGAAATTTTAAACCATTGCTTTAGCGGTTCGCCCGCAATTGTTGCAGGATTATCAGTCGTTTTTGTGCTGCTTATTTTTATAATCAGCGGCACATCTGGGTTTGCAAACTTGATAGAATTGCTGATAATGTTTACAAACAACTGTTGCAATTGAAAATTAATACCCTTTACAGTGGGTAAAGTGCTAATGTCAATTGTAGCCCCTTTTTCCTCGATTTCCTCTTTTAGATCCATGACCACTTCTTTGATAACACTATTTAGGTCCACTTTTTCAAATTTTGCTTCTTCGTACATTAAACTTGCATAAGAAACCAGTGCTTCAATGAGCCGCTGCATTTTGGCGGCGGAAGCTTGCATACGCACAATATTCGTATTTACAGTACCCGGAATTTCATGGCTGTATTTTTCTAAAATAATGGAAGCATATATCTGTATTTTTCGTAAAGGCTCTTTCAAATCATGCGTGCTAATCCAATGCATGTTAGCCAATTCATCATTTGCTTTTTGCAGTTTTTCATTGAGGCTGCGGTATTTTACTTCTTCTTCTATTAAATCAATTAGGTGCAATTGCCTTTGTATTACCAATGATATGGCAGCCGCCGCATTTAATTCGGGTCTTAGCCATTCCGTGCTTTGATATTTTACAGATTCACTCCATGCTGCAAATGATTTTCGGGGCGTAAGTAAATTGTTTTCTTCGTTTAACAGTATCGCCTTGTTGGGGTCACCTCCCCACAGTTTGGTGGTTTGCATTTCGTTCCGCATCCAAAATATGGCATTGCCCGGTAATAAACCAAACTGTTGGTAACAAATTCCTGCCACACCATTGCTCATTGCTTTGGCTGGCAAATAATCATCTCTAAACCTTGATGTATTAAAGTTTTCATTTTTTTTATTTTTAAAAAGCCAGTCTGCCATTAACTGCCAGTCTTCTTTTGACGGCACTGTGCCTGCGGTAAATAAATTGCCTTTATGTATGATGGCAATGCCGTCTGCATTTAAAAGGTTTTTTAGCGATTGCAATGTTGACTCAGTGCTAATAACAGGCTGTTCTTTGGCAAATTGTTCGCTCAAATCCTGCAGCTTTCTATTGGTTTCTTTAGTAAGCTCAAATTCATCTGCCACCTGCCGCACGTCAATTTGCGATTGAAGAAATACCGCCTGCAAATGTGCGGCAAGCCTTGCATAATAAGGGATATATTTTGGGGTGTCATGATGACAGGATATAAGCCCCCATAATTTCTTATTGTGAATTAATGAAATGCTGAAAGAAGCACCTACACCCATATTTTTCAGGTATTGGATATGAATGGGCGACACCGAACGCAAAAAAGAAAGACTAAGGTCTAATGTAATGGCAGACCCGCCTTTTTCTTCCAATGCAAATAAAGGCACAGGCTCATACTCCACATCTGCTATCATTCTTATAGGGTTGCGTAGATAAAGTTCACGGGCTTGTGAGGGTATATCTGTATGGGGATAAAACAGTCCCAAAAAAGGTTTCATGTCTTCCCGTTTACTTTCGGCATACACTTCGCCATTATAATCTTTGTCAAAACGGTATATCATCACGCGGTCGTAACCCATAATCAATCTTGTTTCATAGGCAATATCTTGGCAAAGGTTTTTTAGGTTATCCGACTTTTCTGTATGATAGGCAAAACGTTTTGTTTGTATATACAGGTCGGGCAGCTGCATATGCTCCTCCGCAAAAGGTTCCATCTCTAAAACAACCGTGTCTCCGCTTTTATGGGCAGATGTGCTGTACAATTTGCCCAGCAAAGAAAAAACAAAAGGGCGTTCCATTTCATTACCGTCAAATTTGTATTGGGCAATAAAGGCATTTATTTCTGCTGCATCAAAAAACAGATGCAAACTTTTACCCATTATTTCATTCAAGGGCAACTGAAAATAGGTTTCGCAATTTTTACTCGCAAAAGCAATGGAATAATCGCCCATTTTTACGGCAAGTAAAAAACCAAAAGGCTGTATGCTGCCTGGTATATGGATTGGTTCGCTTTCGCAATTGGTAAGCGTTACTTGATGGTCTGGAACCAGATTTTTAATTTTCATCTTCAACGAGTTTATAGGAATGTTTCGATAAACAATTGTTTAATAACGAAAATGTATTTACAGCACTTTCTATAATTTCATCTTCATTGGTGGTGGTTGCACCTACATCACAAAGCAGTTGCAAGAAATTTTTCCACATGCTGCCTGTTTGCCCAGCATAAGCTGTTAAATACGTTGTTTTTCCAATAATTGAATCACCCAAAACTTTTGACAAATGTCGGCTGATGATTTGTCCGCCAAGTGTAGAACCTTCCAGCACATACATACCGCCTAATGCAGCGGCGGTAGTTTGGTAATGGGTGCTGAATAGATCATCGTTTACAGAAGGCTCTGCTGCTGTATGATTCAGCAAGGCAAGGTCGGCTTGTATAAGCTGTGATTTTCTTCTATCGTCAATTTGGAGCAATTGATATTGCTTTAATAATGGAAAAACCATTTTTTCAAAACCATTTACAAAGCCGTACATGCTTTTAAGGTATTGGGCATACTGAGTCATGGTTACATGCTGGCTCATCAATGATTGTGACAAACTGTTTTGCTCAATCAATTGGTGACTGTATGCTGTTTTGCTCCGAAGTTGCTGTAAAAAGATAGTTGCCTCCAAGTGTTATTGTTTTTGTAATTAGATTTTAATAAGTCGTTTATGTTAACCCTTCCCAATTAAGGGAGAGGCATTTTTCCATCATTATTTTAAATTGGGTATAGCTGACGGGTTTGGCGAGGTATAAATCGGCGCCGCCTTTATACGCATTTTCTATTTGTTGCGGTTGAGATGAAGTGGAGAGTATGACAATTTTAATACTGTTCCATTTTTCATTAGCCTTGATTTCTCTTAGACATTCAAAGCCGTTTTTATGAGGCATATTCAAATCAAGGAAAATCATTTCGGGCAGAGGGGTTGCTTGTTTTAAGAGAGCCATCAACAGAACCCCGTCTGCCGCTACTGTAACAATTATACGCTGATTCAATTCAGATAAAACAGTATTGAAAAGGAGTACATCTTCCTCGTCGTCCTCTGCGAGTAGTATATTTTTGATTTGAATTTCGTACATAACGTATTGTAAAGTTTAGTTTTAGTAAAAAATGCTGCTTGTTTTGCAGTTATTGGGTATTTTTATCTGTCAGCCTATTGAGTGTTTTTTCAATTATTATTTTCATTTCTTCAAAACTGTCAGGTTTACGTATAAAACCCGCGGCACCCATTCTTGTAAGTCTGTTTATGAGGTCCTTTTCAAACTCAATATCTCTGGCAAAAGAACATGTGAACAACACCACCTGCAAATCTTTTAGTATTGCATTTTCTTTAATCTCAAACAGGCATTCAAACCCAGTTTTATGTGGCATGCTTAAATCCAGAAAAAGGAAATCGGTGCTACCATAACTGGTTGAATTTTTAATAAGGTAATTCATGAGTTCCTCGCCGTTCCTAAATGTTGTGATCTTTGTAGAAATGGGCAACTCTGATAACGCATTTATAAAAAAAATCTGATCTTCCAAATCGTCCTCGGCAAGGATTATATTAAGCGGCTTAGTCATTTATTTTACATTGTTTTTATTTTTATAAATTTCTTTTTCCATGCAGTTGTCCACCAAATTTGACTAATTATTTGGATATAAAATTTAGATGTTTTACGATAAATAATTGTTACACAATTTTTGCAAAAATTACATAATTCACACATTGTATTTTTGTATTATATCTTCTGCTCTAGGTACCACATAAAAAGCTGGTCTTTCATTTCGGGCAATATTTCTAAAAACGTAAGGTTGTTTGGTTGAACTTTATGTAAAATAATTGTTAGTGTAAAGCGCATTGATTTAGCGGGTTGCTTTTTTTGTTAGCGGGTTACTGTTGTTGCAAAAGTTTTGTTGGAGTAGGTGGTGGTTTTATAAAAACAGACCGGCTGGTCTATAACCAAGCCTATGCGGAGAACTTAGCAAACGGTTCGTGAAGACACCATAACTGTTCGGAAGATTATGCAAATAGCTTTACATGGCGCTCCCCTGGAGCTTTAACTCCCTACTATTAATACCTTTCTACTAATATGTCGCTCCTCTGGAGCTATTATTTGAAAGTATTTAGCCTCGTTAGAGGC
>JANPCB010000117.1:0-9404 GCA_031430735.1 Ferruginibacter sp.
TTATCTGTTAAACCCACGTAAATATAGTTTCGATTTAAACTTTTTATAGCATAAACATAGAACATAATTAAAATAACAAAGTGAAGCATAATGCTTCACTTTGTGCCCACGAAAGGAATAGCTAATTTGCTATAATCAATTATTGTACAGTTACTTAAATTTTTATGTTAAAGTAAAAACTAGTTTTTGGGTTTAATTGACAACTCTATTTGCTTGACTGCATCCTCGACTTTACTCATTCTTTTTTCAAGACTTTCATACGCTGAAAATATTTCTAAGTCGGCATACAAATTGCCAATTTCTAAAATTAAATAGGAAGAAGAAATTTTGTAGTGACTGCATAATCTACCTATAGCTTCAACAGTAACACAATTTTCTCCAGTGCTTTCTCTTAACCTTTGCAAATTGCTAGATGACATACCAATAATTTCACACACTTCTTTGTAGGAAGTTTTACCATTAGTTCGGTTGCCTACAATCCTATCCACTGCAAATAAAAATCGCCTTGTTATGTGATAGCTATGGTATTTTTTATCTGTTATATCTAGCATTTTTATTTTTTACGAATTACACATCCATTGGTTGCTAACCAACAATTTGCATATTTTTCATTGTGGTAGTAATTACCACTATAGTTTGCATCACCTGGGCATTTTCTCTCCCAATTGTATTTAGGAGCATCAACTCTATAATACTTGCATTCTATATAATTTCTTAAAGGGTTAGTACCCGATCCATTAATACTACCACAAGTTGTACAATTCAATAGCTCCTCCTCAGTTTTATCACAAATAGTTCCTCCAACATCATTGCCAGCAAAGTCAATTATTTGCCAACAGGTTTTATCTGTGGAGGCATTCTCTTTTTTACAAGAAAAAAAGAAAATGCTTACTAAACAGATGGTAAATAATTTTTTCATACTATTTTGTTGTTAATATATTTTTAGAAAATTCAAGAGCATTAATATTATTTTTTTTGCAATATTCTAACAGTTTTTCCATTGTTAAATCAGGGTCACCATTTGGATTATAACCAACTAAAGTAGTATCTACGTTAAACCCTCTTAGTTTCATATCAAGCCCAACTGTGCTATTATGCAATGCCACATTTAATTTTATTAATTCTTTGTCTTTTTCAGAAAGTGAATTTGAATGGCAGGAGTAAATTAGTACTATTGATAAAACCATAATTATTTTTTTCATAATCTAATTTTTATGTAGGGTTAATAATCCAGTGAATACGGCACACAAAAGTTACATCTTCTAAACTGATCTCTTGTTCAGGAACACTTTTATTGTATGCCTTTAATTTTATTTTAGAATCGTCAGTGCCAGGGTGAACATATTTAGTTGTGTCCAATCCGTCTTTAGTTTTAATTATGTAAATCTCACCATAAGTTAAACTTTGTATGCTACCATTGTAACCAACTAAAAGAGCCTGATTCATAATTAATGGGTACATCGATTGTCCTTTGGCCCGTTCAGCATAATTACAATTAGGGAATAGTGCAGGGGGTAAGCCAGCAATAACTTCATTTTTCATACGGTCATCATTATAAACGGTAACATTCCCTAAGGTTGTAAAACTTCCAAAAACGGGTATGTCTGCCTTTTCGCTATTCTTAATTCCTCTCCTTTTTTCTAAATATGATGTTTGTTCACGTGGAACGTTCCTTTTTTTTGTATCATTTCCTAACCTTTCCTTAAGCAGCTTTTTAGGAATTTCTTTGAGGTTTAATATCGCTTCTAAATCAATACCAAAATAACATTCAATAGTACTTCTATCTTCAGACCTTGGGTCAAAGTCTTTTTGCTCCCATTTAGCAAGCCTGTCCATACTTACACCCATTGCTTCAGCTAATTCTCTAACTGATAAGCCAGCTTTAATCCTCAAATCTTTTATGTGAAATCCAAAAGCCATTATGTGAATAAATATGTTAATAAATATTTTAGGAACAATTTGGAATGTTCCTAAATGTTCCATTATCTTTGTGTAACAATTCCGAAAACGGAAACAAATATAATAAAAATGCTGAACAATACAAATAACGTAGAAAGTCAATTGGAAACATTTAGAACTAATTATCACAGTGCAAAAGTTATGGTTTATGATAATAATATGGTTTACAGTGTTGCAAATGGTTGGGCCGATAAGGCAGCTTTAGAAGCAAATAATATTATTTCAAAATTGGGCTTACCTCTAAAAGCAGTACCAACTACTTTCCTTTCTAAAGATAGTTTTTCAATAGAATTTAAAAATTAAAAATATGGCATTTATAAGCAGAGATTATTACGAAGAGTTGAAAAAAAACAAACTCATTGAGCATGGTGATTGGATTAAGCTCCACCGCATGAGTAAAGAAGTTGGTATTAAAAAGGGCGAAGGTTATGCCGCACACACTTTTAGAAATGCAGTTGTAAAAGGATTTACAACAACAAATGAAGTTGTAACACTAATAGAGAGTTTTTATGCTCCTAAAGTTGAGTCAATAAAGTTGCAAAGAGATGCAGTAAAAAATATGCGTAAAAAATTAGCCGAAATATAAGCAGTTATTAACCACTTAAAAAAATACAATGAAAGCAGAAATTACCATGCAAAAGTTAAATATGAAGCTGGCCATTAACTGGCTTGATATTATTGAGGTGTGTGAAAAAAACATAGCAAGAGGCTGGGAGGTTGATTATTACAAACAAACAAAAATGGAGGCAGCTGCTAAGTATGCCGACTGCATGGCAACTGTAGTAAAAGATGCTATTGAAATATCACAAGCTAACATTTTAAAAGTAGCATAATGGAGTACGTAGCAATACCAGCAATGACGTGGCGTAATCTTATGAATGATGTAAAGTTTATAAAAGAAACGATTTTGCCAATAGCTAAAAATTACAAGCCTACTAAGTGGATGTTTGAAAGTGAAGTTATTGAAGTTACTGGTTTAAAAAGTCGTAGACTATTGGATTTGCGAACTAAAGGCACATTCAATTGGAGTACTGGCAGCGGTAGAAAAATTAAGTATTTAAGAGCCGATGTGGAGGCTTATATAAATAACAATTCAACATTAAGAAAATGAACAAAATCCATTTCATCACAACCATACTACTGCTTTACATCTATTGCAGAATAACAAACCGTAACATTTTATGAATACAATAATCAATTTAGGCTGTGCCATTTTAATAATAATTCTCTACCCATTTGCAATGGAGATTTATAAAGAAAGTAAACGTGTAAAAAATGAGTATTATAAAAAGAAAAAATGGATTAATTAAAAATGAAAACCTTGCAATTGTACATCAACGATGTGTTGGCAGAAAATGTAAAAATAACTGATGCAGGATTAACGGATGTGCAGTTAGCGGATAAAGTGCAACGGTCGGTAAAAGATTTTAAGAGTGTGTACAAATTGGAAAGTGAAGATGATTACGAATTTTTTTTAATAGCAGAAAGTAAAATAAATACTAAGTATTTACCAAAAACAAAATTTTAGTTATGGAAGATTTACAACGCATAATGTACATAACACATATACATGAAGCAGCCCCAAAGGATAAGCACATAAACGCTTTGCTAATTAAATTTTACGAGCAAGTTTGTTTGGAGGCTAAGATGAGGCAAATAAAATTATCGGTGCTATTTCCATTGCAAGATGAATTAAATGTAGTGATAGATAGTAAGGATATAACAACATAAAAAGCCATGCTCTAACATGGCTCTTAATAACAATTATTATTAATTCTAAAACGCAAATGTAATGCAAACAGAAGAAAAAGCCCAATCAACAGAATTGGCAAAAGTAGAACAAAACGAAATGAACCTACTATCAAAAAGTATGGTGGATGTTTCAAATGTAGAAAGCATACCCGATTTAAAGGATGCCAAAGAAGTACCAGTTGACTTGTCAGTTGAATACTGGGACCCCCAAAATGCAGGAGACGAATTACGTGGGGTGTTCGTTGGCTTTATTACAAGGGAAGCATCCGACTTCCAAAACCCAGAGGTTTTAATTGAGTTGGAGTGTGCTTTATTCTTACGCAAAGAAGATGGAAAATTACGCCGCTATGCCAATGCTGCAAAGCGTTTGGTAAGTAGTTGTAAAACATTACCATTAAACACCGCTTGTAAAATTGTTTACAAGGGTGATGTACAAAACAAGCAAAACGCTTTTAAATCACAAACATTTATGATTACTCCGTTGGTTATTAATATACCATCTAAGTAAAAAATTCCTGCCGAGACTAAGTAACCTGCGTTAGTGGTTGCTTGTTTTAAAAACTTAAAATAAAATTTTATGAATGCAGAAACTATAATTGATGATGTTTTAGACCAATTGGACGAAGCGAAAGCCGTTGGCGAAATTGAGGTAAAACAGTTGCAAGTAACCATTAGTGATTTACCAAAAGTATTAGTAGCAGCTAAGGAAAATTTGCAACAAATGAAAGTGCAATTAAATGAAGCTGCATCGGTATTAATACCCATTACAGCCGTTGTAAATGATGAAGAGTTAAAAGATGTACGTAAAATGATTAGCGGTGTAAATAAGCATGTAAAGGTAATTGCCGATGCAAGGTTGAACACTACCAATCCAGTTGTGCAGTTTCAAAAAGATATGATTTCATTGGAGAAGGAAATATGTGCAAGTGCTACCACACAAATTGACCGTACTAAAAAACTATGCGATGATTACGAAGTGGCAGAGGCTAATAAGCGTAAGCAAGAGCAACTTAATCAGCAAAAACAAATTGCCAAAAAAGCAGAGCTGGAAAAGGTGTTGATTGATTTAAAGACTAATGCAGATGTTTCTTTAAGCAGATATATACACAATGCCGAAACTGAAATAAGAAGCCGTTTTGACGGTTTAACTATTGAAAGTTTTGATAGCAGTATTGCAGCATTAAATGGGTACAAACCACTTTTAAAAGAAGATGTGTATAGTGGATTTTTTAAAGCAGAATACAACATCAATCTTTTAAGCTACGAAGAGTACACCGCTAAAATAGCAGAGGCAAAAACAACTTTCCCCATTGCTCAATTTACAGACAAGTACACCAATGCAATTACCACTTTAGTAAATGAATTAAAAACCAAAGCTCCAGCCAAAAAAGAGGAATTGCAAAAGTTAGCAGAATTGGAAAAAGAAAATGCAGAATTAGCAGAGCAACAACGCAAAGATGCTGCTGACTTAGCCAAAAAGCAACAACTGGAAAGGGAGCAAGCATTACAAACACAGGAAGACCAGAAAAAACAAAATGCTAATAACCTGGCGGAGCAAAAGGCTTTAGAGGTACAATTAGATACACAGGCTGGTATGCAAAGTACTGGTGCTATAAGTGTAAAAAAACACTTGCTAAAAGCAACAGTAAGTTTTCCAACGGCGTACATCAAACTGGTAGAGTTCTATTTAAAGAATGGTGGTGATAATGCTAAGTTGGAATTCCTTGCAGATTTTGCTGCAAAAAATGGTCAACCACAAATTCAAGGCGTAACCTACAATGTTTAAGAGCAATGGAAAAGTACTTTTTACAAAAAGAGTTTGTTAGTAATAGCTTTTTAAAAAGCATTAGTGGTAAGCCTATGCCTAAGAACATTGAGCGGATTTTTGAATTTGGAAACTTAGTACATGCCTTGATTTTTGAGCCAGCGAAAGCAGATGTAAACGACCCCGATTATGACCTTGCTGAAATGATGAAAAAAACATTTTACACTGACTGGTTGTGTAAGAATATCATGCAGTACAAAAGCATCAAGCATGAGCATGAGTTTTATAGAACTGTGGGTGGTATTAAAAGAAGATGCAAGGCAGATGCTTGGATTAGAGAGGTTGGTTTGATAGTAGAATTTAAAGGATTGGCAGTAACCAATGAAAAGGCTTTTAGGCAGTCGTTAGACACATTTGATTATGATATGGGTGCAGCCTGGTACATAGATACTATTGGAGCTAACAGAGAGTTGATAATTGCAGTGAGTAAGAAAAATCCAAAGCTGCTTTATCGTTACATGGTGCAAAAAGGAGATGATGTTTACATGAGGGGTAGAGAAAAATACATTGCTGCTTTAAAGGCTGGATATGAGAATGGCACTATTACAAAAAAGCATATTTACAACAAAGAAATTTTTGAAAAATTAATTAACTAAGATGTTACAGATTGACCAATTAAGAGGAATACTAAATACCATTGAAGGCACTAAATACAGCGATGTACAAAGCATTGAAAAACTTATTGAGTATGGTTTTCAATTACAACAATGGATGGCGTTTTCGGGTGAGCAAATGAGTATTGCAAAGGAAACATTGCACCGTACTCGTAAACAGGCCCACATTAACACCATTGCAAGCCTTGGCAGCCGTGAAAAACAATATGCTCCATCATTGGTAAAAGAATACATAAACGATTGCTGTAGTAAAGAAATAGGCAACTATGAATTAGCAGAAAGATGTAATCGAACTTGCACACATTGTGTTGATTTGGTACGCACTTGTATTAGTGCTTTAAAAGAAGAAATGAAAATGGCTTTAAACTAATGGTGCAAGGATTTGAACATATTACCCATGAGCTTAACGAGCAAGAAGAAAATGTTTTGTTGCCAGTTATAGCTAATAGAATTGCTACAAGTGCAATAGGGAAAGTTAATGCCATTACTGGAGAGCAATTGATTATCTATCTACAAAGCCGCAATTTAAAGTCAAGTCCGGCACGTATTCGCAAAATCGTTCAATACATCAGAGAGGCTAAAATATTACGTGGTTTATTGGCAAGCGGTCACGGCTATTACATATCTACCAACTCAATTGAAATTAAAGAGTATGCAGATAAAAGCTATGGTAGCAGAATTAGGGAAATGCTAAAAGTACATCAATCACTTTTAGATGATGCAGAATATTTAGCAAAACCATTACAAATAGAATTATTCAATTAAAAAAAACAATTATGCAAACAGTTATTGAAACAATTTATGAGGCAAACGCCTGCACCACTTTGCAAAACATTACAGACAGAGTAAAAACATTTGAAGATGCCTGTAAAGTATTGAATTTAGATAAAGTAAAAATAGGCATTGGAGGCTTAGATGAAGATGCTCCTTCAATAGTAGCATATACCAAACTTGTAATTATTGCAAAGGCACTTAATGAGGGTTGGAAGCCCAATTGGTCAGACAGTAATGAATATAAATACGTGCCTTGGTTTAAAGAAAAGTCGGGCTTCGGGCTTTCGTACGACGTTTACGATGGCTGGGTTACGTTTACGGCTGTCGGCTCTCGCCTTTGCTATAAAAGCAGGGAATTAGCAGAGTATGCTGGTAAACAATTTGCGGATTTGTACAATGAATTTTTAACCATAAAATAATAAAGAATGAAAGCAATTAAAACATTTGAAGAAGCCTGTGAGGCTTTGGGCTATCCTACAGAGTTGCCAGTTTTTTTAAAGCCAGTACATAAGCACCACAAAGCAATTATTGCACACTACAAATTAGTAATAATAGTTGAAGCTGTAAATGATGGTTGGCAACCAAATTGGGCAGATATGGAAGAAAGAAAATTTGAGTTATGGCCAGATATAGTAGAAGACAAAACCAAACCATCGGGCTTCGGGCTTTCGTACGACGGTTACGGTGTCTGGGATACGGCTACGTATGTCGGCTCTCGCCTTTGCTTTGTTAGCAGAGAGGCTGCCAAGCATACGTTTGAAACATTTAAAGAGTTGTACGAAGAATATTTATTAATCGGATAAAAGCATTACGGTTGTATGCTGTGTGGGTTGGTTTCTATTCGCTGTCAGGCTTCAGGCTTTCATACAACGATTACGATAACTGGAATACGAATACGAATGTCAGCTCTCACCTATGCTAAAAATATTGCAGCATAAACCCTGCCTCTTGGCAAAAAACAAACTATTTATAAAGATCCTTAGTAATGCAAATGAACGGGAGCTTTTAAAGCAAAGGAATGAAACGGAAAAGTAATTTATATCAACAAATATGCAGCATAGAAAATTTGCAATTGGCTGATGCAAAAGCCCAAAAGGGTAAGGCAAAGCAGTATGGTGTTATTGTTCATAATAAAAACAAGGAAAGCAATTTGTTAGAGCTTCAAAAAATGCTATTAACAAAAACCTATAAAACCTCTTCATACACAACTTTTAATGTATATGAACCAAAAGAAAGGGAGGTGTTTAGGTTGCCATATTTTCCCGATAGAATTACACACCATGCAGTAATGAATGTTTTAGAGCCTTTATTTATTGCTTGTTTTACAAAAGATACCTATAGCTGTATTAAGGGTAAAGGTATTCATGCCGCTGCCAACGATGTTAAACGTGCCTTAAAAGATGAAGATGGCACCAGGTATTGTTTAAAATTGGATATAAAGAAATTTTATCCCAACATCAACCATGGCATTTTAAAGCAGTTACTACGTAAGAAAATTAAAGACGGTGATTTATTGTGGTTGCTGGATGAAATAATTGATAGTGCTGAAGGTTTACCTATTGGTAATTATTTAAGCCAATATTTTGCCAATTTCTACCTTACATATTTTGACCATTGGATTAAAGAAAATAAGGCAGTAAAGTATTATTTCCGTTATGCAGATGATATTGTTGTACTAAGTCATAACAAAGCCTATTTGCATAATTTATTGATAGAGATAAAAAACTATTTACAGCAAAATTTGGATTTAGAAGTAAAGAAAAACTATCAAGTATTTCCAGTTGCTGCCCGTAGCATTGATTTTGTTGGATACCGATTTTACCATACACATATACTTTTAAGGAAGGGAATTAAACAACGATTTGCAAGGATGCTGCACAATCGAAAAAATAACGCTTCCATTGCTTCCTACTATGGATGGGCCAAGCAATGCAACTCAAAAAATTTATTAAAAAAATTACTCTATGAACGCATTTAAAGACTTTGGAATTAAAACACATGTAAAAAGTTTTGAAGGGGATAAAATAAAAATTGACAGAATACTAAATAAAGCCATATCTGTAGAAGCCTACAAAATTGAGCTATCAAAATTTGATAAGGGTACAGGAAAATGTTTGTCATTACAAATTTTGGTTGATAGCAGCAAGAGGGTAGTATTTACTGGTTCTGCCAACTTAATGGAAATGATTGAGCAAGTGCCGAAAGATAAATTCCCCTTTAACACAACCATTATTAAAGAGAATGAACGATTTGAATTCACATAATTTTTAAACATTAAAATATACGCAAATGAAAAATGTATTTATCAATGCCCATACACCAAAAGGGCGTGAAGTCATAAGAAAGTACTTCACAGAAGATGAGCTTTCGGAAAAGAAAGATAACCTTTCAAAAAACTTTATTGATTTGGACAGAAAGGAAGATGAGTTGGATGAAATAAAGGAAAAATTTAAACAGGAAATGAAGCCGATGAAGCAAAG
>JANPCB010000118.1:0-56202 GCA_031430735.1 Ferruginibacter sp.
CGTTTAATTATTGAATAACAAGAGCCGTGTGATGGGAGACTGTCAAGCACGGTTCTGTGAGCGGCTCGGGCTGAAATGCCCTTGCCTACTCGACCCAGAGATACTTTTTTTAATTTGAAAGTATGCTGCGATAGTTTTTAAATTAATAGGTATCTTACATACCTGTGCCAGGAGGCGGAGGAGAGACGTTGCTGAAAAAAAGAAATATTTTGTAACAAATCTTCTATCATTTTATTAGGTTATATTACAACCTAATCTTAAAATAACTGCCATGAATCATTTTTGTACCCTCATTAAGAGCAGAATACTGTTTATTATCTTTTTTATCATTATCGCCTCTGGATTTGCAATGGGACAAACCACCACTACCTCAACCGGTGGACAAAAAAATACACAGGCAAACAGTGCTTATGTAACGCCAGTGGTTACAAAAACATACACCCCCAAGGCAGATGCTTACACATGGGATAATACTAAAAGCAACTTTAGCAGCAACTCTTCTTATACGGCCCCTGGCGGCGGGTCTTCATCTGCAGGCGGAAATTCCGGCACCTCCTTTAACTTCAGGTTTTCCTCAAGACCGAAAGGGCTAAGGGCTGCAATGATAAAGGGCAGGAAGCAGGTAATTGCTAATAAGCTAGATGATCAGATGTCAACGCTCTGCGAATCTATCAGTATTAAAGTAGAAGAGCTTGCCCAGACGTATGATAGCGGGAACTATTTTGGAGCTAATAAATTGCTGAGAAATATTGGGGACTTATATCGGGATCTTGCTAAGGTAAGTAATGAATCTTTTGCTGCTACAAACTCAGTGGAAAATCTGCAACACCCCTCCCGTAAAGTTATCAATATCGAAAAATTTTATACCTTGCTTACCTATAATAGAACAGGCCTTCATACTGGTGTTATGCGTGAGTATTTACAGTATTATACAAATTGTTACAATAGAGATAATATAGTTTGCCAGAAGGAAAATTTCACACAATTCAAGCCTGTCCCGCCTTTTGCCAATACCTGCAGTATAAGAGACTGCCCCGAAAAAATTTGGACATTGGAGGAGCTCAGTATGGAAGCTGTTTTCGAAATTGAGCTTGCATTCACCGAATCTGCAGCATTGCTGGGATATAAGGATTTTGCCCAAAAGAATTTTAAATCGGTTATGGATTATTATGCAGGCAAAATTCAACTTTCGCCTTTTTACCTATACCTGGCAGGAATTGTTACCGCAATTGACCAGCATGAATATGCTGCCAGTTTAATTGAACAATATACATTAGCAATGGGTAGTTCTGCAGAGGGCAAGGTGGAACTAAAACTTTTTTATCAAAAAATGGCCATGTTTTATTTTTCAAAAGGAAATGATACAGAAGGTAAAAAATACATTCAACAGTATTATAGTATTGGCCCCAGGACAGTTCAGGAAAGACTATACACAGTTAATCTATTAGATAATAACAGATACGCCAACAACCGGGAGAATAAGTTGATAACTGAATATCTTGAAAAGGAGACAGATTCGCTGCTGCTGGAAAAGGAATTTATAGCCAGCGACAATAGCGACAATGAATATTGCTTGATGTTGGGAAGGGCAAGCAGATTATACAAAAGCTCAAAAAAATACGTGGAAGCAAGAAAGATAATGAAACTGACCTACAAAGTATGTCCTAAAGATTTTTCCAGACGGGAATACAATATACTTAGATGTATGATGGGAGAAGCGGATTCGGTATTGGCAGAAATGAACGAGAGCTTTTACTGGAAGGATGCACAAGGGAAACCATCCCCCCTTACTTTTGGAGGCATGATGGGAGCTCAGAATTATATGGAATTCATGAATGAGGCTGGCTTGTATAAAGAAAGCCTGGAAGCATTTGAATACATGAAACAATGTGGGATAAAAAAAATGAATGAAAGTATGTACAATCACTTGAAAGATGAGGCCCTTATCTCATATTATTACTTAAAGGATTACAAAAATGCAAGAAAGATGATGGGAAAGGAAAATAAAACTTCTTACAGAAATTTGTGGTATTGGGCTAAATTATATGCCCAGGAGGGAAATATTGCAAGAGCAAAGGAATTGTATTTAAAGATAGGTGGTACTGACTTTGAAAATGAGATCCTCATACAGGGGCAATAATTTTTCGCCGTTTTTGCCTGTTAAACTTTGGGGCTGCTATGGCATATCAAATGCTAAACTGTTTGTTCGTTGGTCACCTCATACATTCGTGAGCGCCCATCGCCACAACCCGTGCGCCGCCGCGTGGTCTCAGCCAATCAAGCCATGAGAAAATAATAACAAATAATAACCCTATATTTGATTGTTACAACAATATTATTAAAATTTTGGTTGAAAGTGCTGATGGTTATTATGTATTTACTTTTAATGACTACCATCATCAGGATTTTATGCGAAATTAATTATTAAACAAAAAATCAAATGAAAAAGCTATTTTTCCCTTTATTCATCTTTATAACATTATCTGCATTTAGTCAACCTGGGATGAAAACAAAAGACATTTTCAACAAAGAATTAACCTACAATTTTGGGAGTTTAATTATTGATATAACTTTTAGTTCAGACTCTACCCTATCTTGGAAAGAAGGTACTACAGACCAGATTACGCACGAAAAATGTAGCAGCTTTATGATAGATGATCATACAATGATGACAAGGTGGTATGGAACTGAAAATTTTTGGGTTATCCTAACTTCAGACTTTACAACAGGTAAAACATCCATAACAAGAGGAACAGAAAAAATGTTAAATGGTATAATTAGTTTGAAAAAATAAGTTCAATATATTACTGCTGCTGTTGGTGTATATAAGAAGCTTCCTATTCCAGCGTTCGAAAACTGTAGAGCAGCGGTTGTTGGTATGCAGCGCAAGCAAAGAAGCCTTGCGTACCAACAACTCGAGTAGCATAGCTGAAAAAATTATATTTTTATATTCATGAAATTGAATTACCCTACAGAGTGCAAGGTATTGTTGGATGTAATTTTATTAGACCCGATGATTGTGTAAAAGTTTGTATAGTTAACTGTTTTTATTTTGATGCAGAAAGGATTTTTACAGCTTATTCTACATTGGCACAGAAAGCTGGCACACAAGCTGGACCTCATTTCTGGCAGAGATGCAGTGCACGAAAAGGGTATAGATCATTTTGGTTTTTTGCAACACTATTTTGGTTAAGTTGAAAATATTAAGCGTTTCTTATTGGAGGTGATTTTATTTTGAATGGGTCGGCTGGTCGAACACCCCTCGGCCTCACACTAGAGGATACGATGGGTACTCATGAAGTTGAGTAGTGACCAACGAAGGAAACTACTGTTATTTGCAAAATAGTTTCTTATGGCAGCGTTTAAAAAAATGTATGATAA
The DNA here is from genome assembly GCA_031430735.1 of Ferruginibacter sp. Taxonomy (GTDB): domain Bacteria; phylum Bacteroidota; class Bacteroidia; order Chitinophagales; family Chitinophagaceae; genus Ferruginibacter. Next base: position 3,382 of record JANPCB010000118.1, read on the forward strand.
AATCAATCAATATTTAGTGATTAACTTTATTTGGAAAACCTATTTTGTCTAAAAGTTTTTGAAAACGTTTATCATTAGTAAGAGCAACAGGAACCCATTCTTTAATGTTAAGTAAAATTAAAATCGGATCTTTATCGTTGTATGCTTCTTCCAGGTATTCAAACGCTTCATCCATATCATTCAGGTAAGCTGCAGATAAACCCATAAATGTTTTAGAGATATATTCATTTACAAATCTCTCCTTTAATTCGTTCATTAAAATACGTGCTTTATCATACTGACCCGAAAGGCAGTAGCTAAATATAAGTCCATTTACTGCAAACTGGTGTCTGTTTGTTAGCTTCATGGCAGTTTCAAAGGAAGAAATTGCCTCATCATATTGTTTCAACGACATGTGCGTTCTACCTGCATTTATATGACATAAAAACGAATTGGCATCCATTTCAATACCAATTTTACATAAGGAAAGTGCTTCATCAAATTTTCCGGCACTCATCAGAATAAGAGAAGTATTAGCATAACAAATTGCACTTAGAGGCTCCAGTTTTATAGCTATTCTTCCATGCTTTTCTGCTTCATCGAATTTACATTCAATACAAGCAAGATAATTCCAGGCATACCTAAAATGACCTTCAGTATATTTTGGGTTTAATTCTATGGCTTTGAGGAAATTTCTTTTGGCTTCGGGGAAATTCCATTCCATGCAAGTATAATAATATCCCAGAGAACAATAGGGCTCACATAGCGTCGCATCCAGCTGTATTGCTCTATCAGCTGATTGTTTTGCAAGCGTCATTACTTGTTTAGGTGACACTATTCCATACGTTGCCAGTAATAAATTCGCATCAGCATAACCAGAGTGTGCTAACGCAAAATCCGGATCCAATGCAATGGCTTTTTTATAACATTGTATACCAGTTATTAAGGATGTGCCACGTCTCATTATGTAAAACCGCCCTTTTAAATACAATTCGTAAGCTTCAATATTTTGTGTATAGCTTTTAGTGATCAGGTTGCGTTCTTTTTTCAATAATGTTACTAGTAGTTTTTCCGCTATGGAAAAAGCGATCTCATCCTGTATTGCAAATAAATCATTTATTTCTCTGTCGAATCTTTCTGACCATATATGGTATCCATCATCAACATTAACCAGCTGGGCTGTAATACGAAGCCGGTTTCCCTGCTTACGTACGCTGCCTTCCAGTACGTTATGTACATTCAATTTTTTACCCACCTGGCGCAGGTCGATATTTTTTCCTTTGAATTGAAAAGACGATGTGCGCCCTGCAACATTTAAGTCTTTCAAATGTGTTAAAGAGTTGATGATATCTTCTGCAATGCCATCACTAAAATATTCCTGTTCAGGATCATTACTCATGTTTACAAAAGGTAAAACTGCAATGGTTTTAATAGTTTGTGCTTCTTTAAATTTTCCATTTAAATCATCCCTTTTGGGAACCGGATAATTATTTATCTGCAATGCAAAGATTTCCATTGGGTCAACTACGTTTTTGAAATCAAAGATGCCCATTGAAATAAGCTTAAATTCTGGTTTATTTTTTATTTGCTTCTGTACATGTTCCGAGACCAAAACGGTTCCCGGTACGCCCATACTTTCTATACGGGAAGTGATGTTGACGCAATCTCCAAAAATATTTCCTTCATTATAAATTATATCTCCCAAGTGTATACCAATCCGAACAGGAACAGGTGGTTCTTCCTGTAAATCTTTCTGCAAATTCCCTGAACAATTCAGCGCATCTGAAGAATTGTTGAAAATAATAAGGCCACCATCACCAAAATATTGAATGATCTCACCATGAAATTCCTTTACTCTTAATTTCAATGCATCCCTGTAACGATTCAATTTAACTAAAGCCATTGATTCATCATACTGCATCATAGCAGTATAACCGACAATATCAGTAAACATAATAACGGCCAGTTGACGAGATTCAGGCATTTACTGTTTCAAGTTTGAATAAGAAATATACTACTATTTTTTGTAATTTGTATTTTTTCTAATACTTTCTTCCCGTTTTCATTATTAGTTGTAACGCTTCATTACCTTTTTCCCCGCTTGCAGAAGCCGTTATAAGACCGCACGGTTTGTCAGATAATACTGTTGTCGAAATACAGCATTAATTTTTTCCACTGTTGGTATACATAAGAAGCTTTCTATTCAGCCGTTCGAAAACCGTAGAGTAGCCGTTGTTGGTATGCAGCGCAAGCAAAGAAGCCAAGCGTACCAAAACTTGTACGCTTGGTAAAGCTGCTTTGCCATTTAGTCTACTTCCTTTACATTATTTCATTTCAACTTGATATTTGTTTCAACCAGCATTTGTTTTTAAGTATTAAGTCAATAACATTTTTCATCCCTTCATTTTACTCATAAATTGCTCCAACTCCCCATTATCAAATAACACAGGCCCGTGTCCAAAACAAAGAATTTTTGGTTTTAAGGCGGCTATTTTTTTGATAGATTCCATGTTCTTTTTTTTGTCTGTTGTAAATAGATTTGGAGGTTGATTAAGTCCTACAATAGTGGTAACCAAATTCATATTTACAAGGGCATCACCAACTATCATCACCCTATCGGTTTCTCTGAAAAAAGAAATATGTCCTTTAGAATGACCGGGTGTATCAATAACTGTGAAACTTCCAACAGCGTCACCCTCCTTTAGTATTTGTGATACTTTATGGCCCTTACCTGCCCAATTTTTCTGTTGAAACTTTGCTATCAAACCATTGCTATTCGGGTATTCATAAATAACATTTCCTGATTCTGCATTCTCCATTTCAAGTTCAGATGTCAAAAGAGGAATGTTTAAACTGTTGCATAAAAAGTCGCTGCTGCCTTGATGGTCGGCATGCGCATGAGTAAGCACATGCTTGGTTATTGCAATATTTTTAATTGCGTTTAAAATTTTGTTGCCTGAGCTTCTGATACCTGAATCAATAAGAATATCGTCAATTACATAACAATTGATTCCACTTCTTGGCATTAATGGAATCTGGAATACATTTTCAGTTATTTTTTTCATTTTTTAACTATGTTGAATGGAAATTTAATTTTGTTAGCAATGCGTTGTTCTTTTCTTAATTGATTGGTTTATTATGGTTCGTTTTCGCATGGTTGTTTGATTTACAAGTTACTTTTCAATTGGGATATTAAGTTATTTAATTTCAAAATTGTTTCTTCATTTTGAAAAGATAAAATGTGCCTGCAAAAGGAAATTCTTTGCAAGCACATATACTTTTTCTTTACCTAAATTAATTTACCTTTTTTCTGAACGCTTTTTTTACATTGTATACTAAGCTCATGGTAACACAAGCCGGACAGATACCAAAGCGAAAAAAGAAGAGAACAATTTTTTTGTGAACAGGTAAGTTTGCTGCTGTGATGGGGCAACTTATTCCATCTCCTACGTACTCGTTAATTCCCCAAATATTTACAGACTCTTTACTCATTTCTTCTAATTTATTTTTGCCTTCGTGAATCTTCGATTTCATTTCGTTTGATTTTAATTATCCAAAGAAATACCAGCTACAAATGGCCATTAAGCTTATTGATACAATGGTTAAAATAATTTTTGTTTGCTTTTTCATGCTTTTTAATTTAAAAGGTCATTAATGGTTTTTATCATTACTTCATCAGATTCTGCAATGCTGATTTGCTTTACTTGTTTGTGTGTTTTGGGGTTGATGAATGTAACTATGCCAGATACATCCTGTGTTTGTGTTTTGTCTTTTACCAACCTGCATGCTTTTAATACTTTTCCCATTCCTTGGCGGGGAATTGTATTTACAGCTATAAAAGCATTGGCCTTTTCCAATTCCTGTTTAGACGCCGCTTTCGTTGTTTCATTGGTGAGGTCATTTAAATAGATGTTTACACCCTGCGCCGCATAAGGCATTAGTACTGCGCTAAACCTTGTTGCGTTTGCCTTGCATACCGCACACCAATTAGCCCTGTTTACCACGGCTATCAATTTTGGATTGGCCGAATTTTCTGGCATTTGTGCAAAGCTGCTAAAGCTTGTTGCCACTAACACGATGGCAATAATTAATTTTACTTTTTTCATTTTTTAAATTTTATTAATTGTTTAATACATGTTAATACCAAAGCAGGGTGTAAAATCACCCGCCGGAAAATAAAAAAGCGAACTATTTTTTGTAGTTCGCTTTTTTGACAAGATGTGATTGATAAACTTAATTCAGATTATCAGCCCCTTTTCGGGCCTGTTCCAAACATTTGTATTTTTGATTTTGGGCATTGTGTTTATTGGTGTAGCCGTAGTCTTTTGTAATGGTATCAATATTTTTTTCGTCGTAAAATATTGCCTTCAACAACGTAATACATTTATGGGTCATTATCTTAAAAACCCTTACCAACCTGTTTGTATTGGCATGGCTCACATCTGTTTCTGCTTCTTCATAATCTGTTAAGTATTTTTCATAAACGTCTATTTCTGTTTTCACCATTTTACTGCCATCTCTCAATCTTTTCAACCAAAGATTACTGCTGATGGCAAAAATGTATGTTTTTAAGGAAGAGGTTAAGTTAAAATCCTCTTTAGGTACTTTATCCAATAATACTAAAATGGTTTCTTGGAAAATGTCCTGTGCATCTTCTTCGCAGCCGTTGTTTTTGGTAATAAAGTTTTTTACCGACGGATAATAAAACTTATACAGAATTTCATAAGCCCTATTGTCTTTCGATTTTAAGCCTTTAAATGTTTCGAGATCGGTTTGATTGGAGATATTCATGTTCTTATTATTTATCAAATTGATGAATGCATTATAAGTGTTAATACCATTTGCGGCAAGAAAATCACCCAAATTCAATTTTATTTAAAAAAGATCATCTCTTTGGATCGATTGCTTTAGGCATGTATCGAAATATTTTTATCATTCATTTTTAATTATGTTAAATGAACCTATTATTAAGCCCAACAAACTATGAATTGTACCGAGTCTTCAAACCCAGTAAACCAATTTGTATTTCCCCATTCCTACTTCTCACTCCCTATGCTCAAACCATCCACACTCAGCAGTTCCACCGGCTCCACCCGCCCTTTCAGCGTCACCTTACCCAATGAAACAGCAGTAAACTTTTCGTTAAAACCCTCCACTTCTGTAATTCTTTTGGATACCAATAAACTTTTTTGGTACGCATTACACAAGCTTTGTATACGGGCTGCAGTATTAATGGTATCTCCGTGGTAAGCGATATCCCTTTTTATCTCCCCAATTTCCACAGCTGTTATTTTTCCACCATGCACCCCTGCTTTAAAAAAAGGCAAGCGGCCATATTGCTGTTCATAATAAGCGGCCCGCTTGGTAAATTGCTCGCCACAAGCAAAATAAAACTGTATGCAGGATAGGGTGTTCAATCCTTCTTCCATACGCCAGCTCAATACTATTTCATCGCCTACGTATTGGTATATCTCTGCATTGTGTTTCCCAATTACCTGGTTAATGTCCATAAAACTATCCCTTATGAAACTGCTGTATCGCAGGTGGCCAAGTTGCTCGGCAATACTGGTAGAGGATTGAAGGTCCATAAACATAAAAATGCGTTCTTCTTCTTTTGGCTGGCGGTACTTACCCAGCAGAAGCGGCACCAATACACCCGGTCCGTATTTTTTATTTACTTGGGTAATGAAAGTGATGACACAGGCCATCAAAAAATAGTAGACAAGAAAAATATAAAACGTATATCGCCAAGAGGCATCGCTCAGTGGTGATTTTTCCTGCTGTACCATAGGCAGCACGAGTTTTTCAAATAGCACAAAACGTACCAAGCCAAACAAGAAGGAAAGAGTCAATAGCGATACCACCAGCTTTAGTAAAAAAGTAATACCGAGGCTCCGCTTCCGGAAAAATTGTTTTTCCAAAAAATACTCGGTGCTACCCAACACGGCACCATACAAAATACCAATAATAATACCAATAACCATGGTGGGGCCGAGCTGCGGCGGCAGTGGCATTACTACATTTTCATTCACGGATAAATAGGTAAAATGAAGCAACAATGCGAGTACCATATTGGCGGGTATCCAAAAAATTATCTGTAACAACAAGCTGTTGAGAAAAGGATAGCGGACTGTAAAGCGCCGGGCCCGTTGTGTATAATCAAGTTGCGGCATAATGTAGATTTAAAGGATAAAGATAATGAAGCTGGTTGTTGTAATTTCATCTTCCTCTTTTTCTTTCTAGACAAACCTTTGGTATGATTCCTGCCGCTGTTGGTGTATATAAGAAGCTTCCTATTCCGCCGTTCGAAAACCGTAGAGCAGCCGTTGTTTGTATGCAGCGCAAGCAAAGAAGCCAAGCGTACCAACAACTCGTTTATGGTTCCTGAAAAAAGTTATATTTTTATCTTCATGAAAATGAATTACCCTACAGAGTGGCCTCAGTTTTATACTGCCACAATACTTAACTGGCAACATATTCTTCAAGAAGATAAATACAAAAATATAATAGTAGAAAGTTTGCGCCAGTTCGGGTAAAAGTTTGTATGGTTAATTGTTTTTATTTTGATACAGAAAGGATTTTTACAGCTTATTCTTTTACATTGGCACAGAAAACTAGCACACAGGCTGGACCTCATTTCTGCCAGAGATGGTGAAGTGTTGTTGGTTTTAAATTGTAGTCTAAGCAAGTGTTGTTGGTACGCACGGCGGCACAAGCTATGCTGTATACCAACAACGGCGGCGCTAAAATAGAGCAACCAATTACTAAATAAAATTTAAGTATATTTAGAATGCCAACAAGGGCTAAGATCTATCGTTAAAGACAGCATCTCTTCATGGAAATATTACTTTTTCTCTTCAAACTTATCCACTGGCATTCGGATTTTCAAGTCTGGCATTTCTTCAAATACGGCCGTCATCATATTCTTACCATCTTTCCCTTCTATGGTTAAAATTAAGTTCATCTTTTGTCCATTAGGATGAGAAATGGTTGCTTTGATAATTGTTTTACCTTCTTTGAAGGCAGTTTTCCAGTTGCAGGTTATTGAATTCACTGTTCCATCCATAGCATTGTCACCTGCTATAATTGAAATTTCTTTAGCATCATATTCAACAGTTGTCAATTGTTCATCAGTTTTTTCAACTTCTCCAGAACCACTAAGGTATTCTGTTGAATTGGCCGATAGCATAATTTTTTTGTCGCATTGAGCATAACTTGTTAAGCCGACTAAAGCAACAAGCAAAAAGGTTAAAATTTGTTTTTTCATGATTTACTTTTTTTTACTTTTAATATTATTATTCAAAAATAAATGAATGCATACTACTATGTATTGCATAATATCATGCATGGTAACATACCTGGATGAATGGTATTAATATTGAGTAAAATGAAGTATACTAGCTTTATTGACCTTTTTTCAACAGCACTTTTTTCAACAGATAGAAAAAAAATATACTTGCCGCTGAATACCAAGGAATACATAAATAGTTCAATTGCAATTTTTTGCCACAGTTCAAACCACACGAAAAAAAGCAGTAAAATGACTTGTAAACAGGCAATCTGGACTTAAAAAGCTAAACTCTCCGTTCTTCCCCATTTATTATCTTATGTTAACGCCCAACCATTTCCCTCATGGTAGTTTTGTTGAAAATTATACAAAATGAAGACAACATTAAAACTAGAAGAAGCCGCCATGACAGCAATTGGTATTTATTTGCTTAGCTACTTTAACCTCGGATTGTCAATCTGGGTTTGGACATTGCTTTTCTTTACACCAGATATTTCGATGCTGGGATACCTAATAAATACTAAAATTGGAGCGATTATCTATAACTTGTTTCACCATAAAGGAATTGCCATATTGCTGGCCATTTCGGGTTACTATTTTCACTATGATATACTTACATCCATTGGCATACTCTTATTTGCGCATGCTTCTTTCGACAGGATTTGGGGATACGGCCTGAAATACGCCGACAGTTTTTCCAATACACACCTGGGCAGCATCGGTAAAAACAAATAAGCTATTTCTTTTTGGACAGCCGGTTACGGATGCGGCTCATGCTCACTGCTGTAATACCTAAATAGTTGGCTACATAATGTTGCGGAACCCTTTCCATGATCTTCTTTTTATTACTTTTCAACAGATCAAGATACCGTTCTTCGGGGCTTTGCATCAGCAGACCAACCATTCTTTCCTCCAGCCCCATGGTGAAGTATTCGGCAATAAGCCTTCCAAACTTTTGCCAGGCCATGCTCTTATCATATAGTTCTTGCAAAATTTGATATGGGAAAGAAATGTATGTTGCATCGCTCAATGCTTCAATTGTAATGAGGGAAGGCTTGCCGGAAATGCAACTGATATATGAACTGATAAAATGGTTTTCAAAAAAGAAATAGGTTGTTTTTTCTTCGCCATCTTTTGTATAATACTGGCGAAACATACCTTCTAAAACAAAACCCACTTCCCCGGCCCTCTTTCCTTCCGCTATTAATAATTCGCTTTTGCGAATGGTTTTTATTTGAAGCTGAGGGAGCAATAAATTCCAATCATCCTCTGTAATTTTTGAAAATGCTTCAATATGGTTTCTTAAAATGGAATACAATGCTGGTTTTATTTTATTCGAATTTAAAATTAGTCATTATCAATTAACATAAAAACTGCACGTCGTTACAACTTTTAAAGAGAGTAAACTTTCCTCTTGCGTTTGGTTTTTGCAGCACAAGCTTTTATGATTTGGATAGGCTGCATACTATAACTCCGCCTAGGCAACAGCCATGCACAAAATCAGTACTCAATTATTTTTTTGACTATGTAATAACGAAGTAATAAAAATTATTTGTTTAATATTTCCATATTGCTCCTACACCAGCATCCCATAATTTTTTATTAAGTGCTGGTATAGCAGCATCCAGTATTTCTACTCCCCTGTTTTTAAGTGTTGCCCATTCTGTGTTCAGTTCTTTCATCCTGTCCAGCGAAGGCTGGTTTACACTCGGGATATCGCTTTCCGTTTGATTGATCAGAAATAAATAATTGGCCGTAAACTTAGCCGGAAAATTATCTGCATCGTCATATACTTTTGTTTTTCGCTGTATCATATCTTCATCCCATACCTTCATTTTTTTTGCCAATGCCGAGGCTTCTGTTTTTAAAGCTGCATATTTATTATCGGTCATGCTGGCTAGTAATGATTCCAATTGCAACCTTTTTTCATTTATATTGTTGATCATTTTGTGCATGTTGGTCAGTTCTTTTTCCATACTACTCATTGTGCTGTTGTATTCCTTGTAACCATCGGCAGTTGTTGGGTAAGTTGGATTGGCAAGTATTTCTGCATCCGTATAAACTTTTTTATCTTCTCTCTTTAGTGTAAAGCTGTATTTACCCGGAATGGCTTTATGCCCTCGATAGCTGCTTTCAATATACACATCGGGCACACCTGGCATTGTTGTATGCCGCATGTTCCACACAAAACGATTCAGTCCTTTTGTGCATGATAAAACAGGTTCTGCTGGCGGACCACCATCGTATTTTTTGTAAGTGCTGTCTTTTTTTGAACGGAATATATTGACGATATTTCCTGCAGCATCTTTTATTTCTAGTGTTAATTCAATAGAATCTTTTGCATCAGGAATCTGGTAATAAATAACCACGCCCGTTGATGGGTTCACACCACGTGAATTATGTAAACCAGTAAATTCTGCCTTGCTTTCATCTAATTCGCTACCGCCATTTATCAAATATGCTGGGGAAGGATTGAATATTTTAAACGTAGTATCTTTTTTATATTGAGTAATCAAACCAAGGTCATCTAATATCCAGAACGACCTGCCTGAAGTGGAGGCAATTAAATTTCCTTGGTGAATGCGCAAATCCGTTATGGGAACTACAGGTAGGTTCAACTGAAAGGGCTCCCAGTTTTTTCCACCATTCCATGAAATATACATACCTGTTTCTGTTCCTGCAAACAACAGATCTTTTCTTGTTGCATCTTCCCTCACAACTCTGGTAAATGCACCATATGGAATGCCATTGTTTATTTTTACCCAAGTTGCACCATAATCGGTTGTTTTAAACAAACCGGGTGTATGGTCATTGAATTTATACCGTGTAGTGGCAATGTAAGCAGTGGCTTTATCAAATGGAGAAATTTCAATTGCATTGATAAGACATTCTTGCAAGCCTGCAGGTGTTATGTTTTGCCAATGTGCTCCATTGTCTTTTGTTAAAGAAACAACGCCATCATCACTGCCTGTATACATCACTCCTTTTTCAAACGGCGATTCAATAACATAAGAAAGTGTTCCATAATTTTCTGCACCTACCGCCTCATTGGTATAGGGCACACCCGGCTTACCCTGTTTCTCTTTTTCATTTTTTGTAAGGTCAGGGGAAATCTCTTTCCATGTTTTGCCCAGATCGTTTGTTCGCATTAAAAATTGCGCCCCATGATAAAAAACATTGGGTTCATGTTTACTCCAAATGATGGGTGCATTCCAGTTATAGCGGTATTTCATGTCCTTTGCATCACGGGTCATGTATTGTATGGGAGCAGTCATAATATTTGTACCTGCTTTTGCCTTTGTGTTTAATACTTCAATGGTTCCTTGGTAACTTCCTCCTAAAACAAACTGTGGATCATCGGGATTAAATGCAAGAAAAGCACTTTCGCCACCGGCCGAGTAAGTCCAGCTGCTTGTACCAATACCGCCACTGTTTGGCTCCCTGCTGGCTATCTTTATCGAGCTATTATCTTGTTGCCCACCATAAACATTATATGGAAAAAGATTATCGGTATTGATGCGATAAAATTGTGCAGTAGGTTGATTGTTCTGGCTGCTCCAAGTTTTACCCTTGTTAAAGCTGATGGCAGAACCGCCGTCATCCGAAATGATCATATTGTTTGAGTTCGATGGATTAATCCAAAGGTTGTGATAATCACCATGCGTGGCAGAAATATCTTCCCATGTTTTACCGCCATCTATGGAACGGAATGCTGCTGCACTCATTACGTACAACGTATTTTCATTCATCGGGTCGGGAAACATTTCCATGTAATACCAAGCCCGTTGTATTAAATGATTGTCGTCGGAAACTTGGCTCCAGCTTTTACCAGCATCAGTAGACATATACAAACCACCTTCTTCTTTTTCAGAATCGCTTTCAATCAATGCATATACTTTTTCTGAATTGGATCGGCAAACAGCAACGGACATTTTCCCCATTTCTTTTGGCAACCCTTCAGTCATTTTTTCCCAATGCTCGCCACTATCGGTTGATTTATACAACCCACTACCTGCACCACCACTGGTAACTTTCCACGGCTGGCGACCATGTTCCCACATGGCTGCATACAATATCATCGGGTTGTTCATATCCATGGATATTTCGGAGCAGCCAGTTTTTTCATCTGTGTACAAAACATTTTTCCAGGTTGCCCCACCATCAACCGATTTATAAATTCCCCGTTCTTTCGATTTGCTGTACAAAGCACCCTGTGCCGCCACATAAACAATGTTTGCATCTTTTGGGTGAACAACAATTCTGGCAATATGCTGTGTAAGATCTAGTCCAACTTTTTTCCATGTTTTTCCTGCATCGTTTGATTTATATACGCCATCTCCATGATGGGTCATTACACCACGTATCGCATGCTCGCCCATACCTACATAAACTACATTGGCATCACTTTCTGCCACGGCTACCGCACCCACCGAACCCGTTTTAAAAAATCCGTCAGATACATTGTTCCAGGTTATGCCCATGTCATCCGTTTTCCAAAGGCCGCCGCCAGTGGTTCCCTGGTAATATACAGCAGGATTGCCCACTACGCCTGTAGCGCAATTGGAACGGCCACCCCTGAACGGCCCGATGCTTCTCCATTTTACGGGTTTTAGAAAATTACTAAGATTGTATGCAGCAGTATCTTTTTCTTTTTGAGCTACAGCATTGAAAACAACTGAAAATAAAATTATAAAAAACAACATATTTTTTTGCATCTGCGTATGGTATTAGATTGGAAATATAATATTATTTGAGCAGTAATTGTTTGTCTTTTTTGCCTTTTTTCTGAGAATGAAGAAACCTGCACTTTATACTAAACAGGCCCCAACGAAATTTGTGCCTAGAAAATCTTTTTTTAATTTACACGACTATAATGAGACGGCATCAAGGCTCAGCAATCACATCACAAACCCTGCAATCTTATCCCAAAAAAATAATTTAAATACAACATATGTGTTTATTTTTACGTTTATTAGATAACTAAATGCTTTTATGAAAAAAATATACTTGTTAGCAGGAATATTGTTGGCAGCAACTATCTCGTTTGCCCAAACAGATATTTATCAACTAATGGAGCGCAGGGATTTGAAATTGAGTGAGATTGATTCCATCGCAAAACAGTATTTTGTAACAGTGGGTACCGACAAAGGTTCTGGTTATAATCAATACCAACGCTGGTTGTTTGAGCAAAAATTTCACCTCGACAATCAGGGTTATATACGACCTCCTGCTGATGAAAATGCTGCTTTTGAAACAGCCATGCAAACCATGCAGCGCAATCCTACTGCAAGCAATTGGGTAGAGCGGGGTCCAATATCTTGGAACAGAACCTCTGGCTGGAACCCAGGCGTAGGCCGCATAACTTGTATCGGTATAGCCGCTATAGATACGACCGTTGTATTTATTGGTTCGCCAGGAGGCGGCATTTGGAAATCGACCAACAGTGGTGGGAGCTGGGTATCGCTTTCTGATAATGCCAGCAACCGAATGAATGTAACAGCAATAACAGTTGATCCAGCCAATGTGAATACGGTGTATGCTGCCGCTTCGGGTACTTATAAATCTACCAACGGTGGTGCTACTTGGACAACAATGAGTGGTATTGCTGGTACTGTGCGCAAATTTTTGGTACAGCCGGGCAATTCCAATATCGTATTTGCAGCCAGTACAGGCGGCATATACCGAAGTATAAATGCGGGAGGAACATGGTCACAGGTTTCTACTATATCTACAGAAGACATTGAATTTAACGCCGCAAATGTAAATACAATGTATGCTGCAGGTACAAGCGCCACAGGTCATGTACAACGATCTACCAATAATGGGGTAAACTGGACAGCACTTGGCGCAGCAGCGGGTATTACCAACAGCGGGCGTACATTGGTAGCAGTATCTGCAGCCAACCCCAATGTTGTGTATGCAGTGCAGGCAAGCGGTAGCGTCTTTGGCAGAATGTATCGCTCTAATGATGCTGGACTTACTTTTTTTACTACAGTAGTCTGTACGATTTCTGGCACAACGGGTGTAAATAATTTTTTTGGTTATGGTACAACAGGTACAGACTATAGGGGTCAAGCCACTTACGATATGGCCATGTGTGTTTCTCCCACCAATGCAGATGAAGTGTACATTGCTGGCATCATTTGTTTTAAATCTACCAACGGCGGTACAAGTTTTACTGCTATTACAGCATGGAGCTTACCTAATAGCATTGGTTACAACCATGCCGATGTGCATACACTCGACTGGGTTAAAAATACTATCTATTCCAGTTCAGATGGTGGTATATATAAAAGTATTGATGTGGGAGATAACTGGATAGATCTTACAACGGGTCTTGGTATTCGCCAATTTTACCGCATAGACTGCTCACAAACCAACACCGATATGTATGGCGGTGGCGCACAGGACAATGGCAGTAGCATGCACAAAGCTACTGGCTGGATAGATTGGCTTGGAGCCGACGGTATGGAAATGGAATTCAGCTATACCAATGCCAATGTAGTGTATGGCACATCGCAGAATGGTAAACTATACCGTAGCACCAATGCTGGATCTAGTTACAGCAGCCTTTCTCAACCTAGTTCCGGCCAATGGGTAACACCTTTTGCTGTGCATCCCACTAATGATAGTATTGTATTTGTTGGTTGGACCGGTGTGTACAAAACAACAAATCGTGGAAGTACTTGGACAAGTATATCGGGCTCCAGCATTGCTACTTCCCTTGCTTGCCTCACTGTTTCTCTTTCCAATCCAAATTACATTTATACTTCCAATGGTACTTCTTTACATGTCACACAAAATGGAGGTACATCTTGGACAACAAGAACAGCAGCAGGAACCATCACTTCTATTTTTGTACATCCCACTATACCAACTAAAATATGGATAACTACCAGTTCTTCTGGCACGGCACGGGTAATGGTATCTGCCGATGCGGGTGCTACATTTACCAGTATTGCAGGCACTTTACCTGCTGTTGCTGCACGAAGTATTGTAATGGACAAGAACGATCCAAGAGAAACGCTCTACATAGGCATGAATACAGGGGTGTATTACAGAGACAATACCATGAGCGATTGGGGGGCATTTTTAACAGGCTTGCCTCTTGTAGCTATAAATGAACTGGACATACAATTGAATAGCCGCAAAATAAGGGTAGGCACTTATGGCAGGGGCGTGTGGGACAACGACCTCATATATAATGTAGTGCTACCTGTGCGTTGGCTAAGTTTTAAAGGAAAAAGAACTACGGCGGGCAACCAACTAAACTGGAAAGTAACCGAAAACAATTCTACAGATAAATATGAACTTGAATACAGTGCCAACGGCGTAAGATTTACCAGCATAAAAACAATTGATGCGCTTGCAAAACTTCAAAACAGCAATAGCACAACAGCAGATTATTTGCAAACAGACGCCGCTACAGGCGATGCGTATTACAGGCTAAAACAGTTTGATGTAAGTGGACGTTCTTTTTATTCAGATATTGTTTTCTTAAAAGACGCCAGCAAGGACCAACTCGTTTTATTTCCCAACCCAGTGCAGGATAAACTCAACATTAGCATTCCTGGAAATTACAGGAATACAAATGCCATTGTACAAGTATACAACGTAAACGGCATTATGTTGTTACAGCAAACTGAAAGCAGCAATACCAGCACCATCAACACTGCAAAATTTAGCAGCGGGCAATATATACTTAGGGTTCTAATTGATGATAAAGTTTACCAGCAATTATTTATTAAAGGGAGTTAAGGTAGTAGGTAGGTGTTTGTTTTAGTGGTTGTAGTGTTTTCGGCGGCGGGTTAAGTGCCTCTTTAATATTTTTGTAGATTGTTGTTGTGATAACACCGGCGAGCAATGTCATTAAGTTAAGAAACGAAGTTGTCAGGTTGAGCCTGTCGAAACCGAATATACAAAACGTTTTTATAACACCGACTTCGACAAGCCTGTCTGCCGACAAAGGCAGGCTCAGTCTGACAACCCTTAACTTAATGACATTGCCCGGCGAGACTGCATTGTTATAGGTAAAAAGAGCATAAATTTCCCTTTTATAGGGCCTTTCGTTTTAGAGCATTTTGAAACATCTTTTTTATTATTTGTATATGCTGGTTTTAAAAATCCACCTATACTTTTGCTGCTTCTTCATTATTAATATTTCTTACTTTTTGTCCAATCCTCATAACTCATTTCAAATTTTATCTCACCCTTTCCATGCATGCCTATTTCTTTCCAACCGACTTTTCTGTAAAAATTCTCGGCCCTGGTATTTGGGGAGGTTCCCAACCAAACATTTGTTTTTGTTTGACTAAAATACCAATCAAGCATGATGTCGTGTAGTTGTTTACCTATTCCTTGCTTTTCAAATTCGGGTTTTAAAAACAAGGCCCAGATATTGTTCTCTTTTAAATCGACTATGGAGAAGCCAACAATTTCATTATCTATTTCACAAACCCAGCCTTTACCTCTTACGGTCATGAATGTTGCGCAGTCTTCATCTGTTACCAAGTTGGGGTTGGACAACATATTTTCTTTTACAGCATTCCGTACTAGTTGTATTTGTTTTATATCTGCAATGGTTGCTTCTCTAATAATCATTTTGTAAATTTAGATTGAAAGTATTTTTATTCCAAGTAAATAAAATCATAAGGAAGTAACCTAGCAGCTTTTTCAAAACTTGCCCAAAACTGCTCTGCAAATAAGTTAAATGAGTTGTAATAATTTCCATTTGCAAAAATTTGTAATTCCTCTGGCGATGATAATTTTACATAACTCTGTACCGGGTTTGTGTGTTGATAGCTATATTCGCTGCGTTGTTGAGATGCATTTTTATTAAAATAATTTACCATCAAATAATCATCGAAAAATAAACCTGCCGTTACACTATCTACCGCATAAGCAATGCTGTCAATTTTTAGTTTTGTCATTATTACAAACAATGAATCTTCTTGTTGTAAAATTTTTTGGTAGTAATCAGCAGAATCGGCAGGATACATGCTCGACATACTAATTGCAGCCCCGGCATTCATTTGCATTCTTTCTTTTGTGGCGGCCCGCAACCTTGCTTTTTCTTTGTTTAGTACTTTTTTAGCAGCATAAATACTAAATCCTTCTTGCTCCAATGTATTCCGAAAAACACTTCGCATAAAATGCATGATACTACCTCTATAACTTTCTTTTCTATTATTTGCCCAACGTTTTGTTTTGCTCTTACCTCCTTTCATTTCTGTAAATACCGGATACCCACCAAAACTTAAAACTTTTGATTTTGCATAGTATACAAAACTTTCTAGGGTATATTCTATTTCATAACCAAGTGCTTTGTTTTTTATTTTTATCGGCTCAGTCGCTACTACTTCTAATACTTGGGTTTTCTTGTCGTAGAAAAATCTGAGCACTTTTTCGTTTTCTATGCTGCATTCCTTTGCTTCTGCTATATCTCCTATAAAATTATCTAAAAACAATTTGCCCCATTTTTTATACCCATCTTTCTCATAGCTGCTTACAACTACTGCATCCAATTCCTTTGTTTGTTGCTCTAATGCTATTGGAATATTATTAGCTGTTTTGGTATCAATGTTTATTAGTTTGTATTTATAACCCAGCGCATTTATTATTAATTCCCCCTTTTGTATATTAATATTTAATAAAGAAAAATTCCCATCTTTATCTGTAATGGTTTTGTAAGAAGTATTGTTAATAAAAATAGATGCCCCTGCTATGGGCTCGTTTGTTTTGCTGTCCATTACCTTTCCTGTTAAGGAAATTTGTCCAAATAGGATAGAGGAAAAAAATAAAAAGTGAAATAGTAAAATTGATTTCAATTCAATTTTTTTAGGCGTACAATTTATCATAACCGTATGAAGGGGTTTTTCACAAAAATACACTTTAAAATATAATGCTTATCTGTGAAACCATGCTGGGCAGACAGGATTTTGCTGTCTACTTTAATATTTTTTGTAGAATGTTACTGCGAAAACCCCGCTGAGTCGCATGTTTGCCATTTAAACAGTATTATATTTATTAAGCAGCATGTAAATTTTTAAAAATCATCCATGTTCTTTTAGACACAACTACTATTGCGCTTTGAAGATTTCTATTTTCCTATTGCAATATTTCTCCTGTTACGATTTCTTATTGAATAATTAAATTACCCTCCACCCTCAATTTTTTTGCGCCTATTACGGTGAGTTTTGCACCGCTGGCAATTGTTTGTACGGTGCTTATTTGCAATAAACATTCGCCACCAGCACTAGGGTTAATAACAATCTCTCGAGGTGAAGGGAGCACTGCAGGCGGAATGATACCTCCTGACCAATTAGCGGCATCGCTCCAATTGCCATTGCCATTAAAAGTATATATAGCAGGTACAGCAGCAGTTATTGTCAAAATACCAGATGATGATGTTAGGAATTGCCCATCGGGATTGGTAACGGTAATGGTTTGATTTGCTACTGTTGCAGCAGTTGTATTTAGGTTGAGTGTTATACTTGTAGGGCTTGTGTAGGTTACACTATTTACAATTACGCCGCCACTCACAGTTGCAGCAATATGATTAAATGGTAAAGCTGGTGCTGGAAGATTTGTACCGGGGTCGTAAAAGCCACTTCCAGCCAAAGCAGTTCCTGTTAATACCACATTTACCGATGCCTGACCAGCGCTGGTAGAACTTGGGCTGGTACTAGCAGGCAATGCAGGCGGCGGTGCTAATAATTTTGTAACATTTACGCCATAGATATTTGTGGAGCTACAAAATTCATTTGTCATCCACATGGTCATATCGTCTAATGGGTCTAAGGAAACATAAGAATAATCGCCCCATCTACGACCACTTATCCCACCAGGACCACCAGCATTATACGCTGTAGCACTTGCGGTGGTAAGTATAGGTGCTTGTGTTGTACCTAAAGCGTCTGAAGTAAATCTGCCAGTTGTTGCAGCATTTGCTCTATCGGCTAGTCCACCAGTTGTCAGGCTAAATGCTACATGCCCTTGCCCCGAGACAAATACTGTTGGGATATTATAAAATCGTGGATTGGTAGCAGCCGCATCAAAAATAGTACCTGATTGTGTAAGAGAAGCTGTTGTGCCTAGATTAGTAATATCGTACCAACGAGCGGCGTTTCTAGCACCAGCTAATGTAGAACCTACACCAGCTGTAGATACGCTTATGTTATGAGCAGTCCATAAATGCCCGCCTTTAATCATAGCTGCAAATAATCGATCATCTAATGCACTTAAATTACCATTTGTGCCACCAGTATTACCTAAATGAGGAATAGTAGCAGGTACAGTAGTTGTTGGAACTGTTAAACTAATATTAGCAGATATGGTAGGCGTTGCTCCAGCAGGGTTGGTTATACGCCTGAGCATTAATGTAGAAAAAGTTGCATTATCTACCCCAATAAAATACCCTTGTGTAGCTGTTGCATCAAAATTATCTACACCTTGAGGTGTATAAGGACCAGCACCTGCACCAGCCGCAAGATTTAAAAAAGTATTTACAGTATAAGCACCGCCCGCTAATAAATTTGCTCTGTTGATTACATATCCATTTGTGCCTACAAATGACCCAGCCAAGCTAAACATATTAGTGCCAATATAAATGGCATTAATGTCAACGCCAAGTGTAGGATAATCGGTAAAAGTATTTGCTTGACCAAGAAATTGAGAAAATGTCCATACGGTGCCTGCAGTAATTGTTGAAGTGTTGCTAACGCCTATTAAAATTCTATTAGCTGCAGTGCTAGAACAACCAGCATTGGTGCAAGGTACATCTATGATTATAATAATCCATTTGCCAGAAAAACGATCGTATCGTATGCGAGGATCTGATGTAAATACTTGCAATACCGGTGTAGTAACTGGCGTTAAAACAGAGGCAAAAAAAACATCGGGAGATAAATTTAAAACCCCATCTGCAACACCTGTTGTTTTATTAAAAGATTTTATTCTGCCATTTACGGCTACGATGTATTGTGTAGGCCCTACAGCCCCCATAACATCTGGAGGGAAAGCACCTGTTTCGGATAATGTAGCACCAGTAAAAGAGGTGGAGGGTGTTTGTGCGGCTTCTATGGAAGTATTATTTCTCCCTTCTGGCTCAGTAATATTTATTGGATACGATGCAACAGCCCTTGCATTTGGGTTTTGCGGCAGATTGTTACGGTCGGGATAATTGGGCTCAAAATGTTCTCTAATAATTATTGTTTGGGGCAATTTTCGCTGCCTTTCCATTAATGCTTCTACGGTTTCTTTGCTTTGTGGTATTATTGCTTGTTGAATGGGCTTTTCAGGAGATTCTTGTGCAAAAGAAATGTTTGATAATGTAAAACTCAGCAATAAAAATATTACTACTTTCATTTTTTTTATTTTAATGATTATTCATTAAAAATAAAGCTTTTTCTAATATGTTCCATTTTTCAGTATAAGTTGGCTTTTTTGCGTATTGGCGGTGTTTTCACCAATATACATTTTAAAGTATAAAAGCTTATGAGTGAAACCCTGTTTGTCCGACAGGTAGGACCGACGTAGAAAAATAGTAGCAATTATTTAATATCTAGCGTAACGTTAAATAGGGCTAGGTTTATTTTTAAGAGATTAAGCTTTTTTCAGACGTCGGGGTTTCGCAGCCTACTTTAATATTTTTTATAGATTGTTATGGCGAAAACCCCGCCGAGGCGCAAAAAACAGGTCGTTGTTTGTTTTATAAATAAAAAATTATTGCTTTATATAGGGCCGCACAACTTGTACCGCAGTAAGCGGTAGATACGCTACCGCACAGGGCTGCATATCCGCTTGGGCTCAAGAGATAGGTTGCTTATATATCTTAGCCAGGGAGCATCAACAATTTCAACGACACTTGCATTTATTATAAACTATCCTAAAAATTAGAGGTTTATGCAATCTCATTTATAAACTGGTTCAGTAAGCGAAATTTCCAATAGGGTAGTTGATGGATTTAGCGAATAATCTACGTCTTTAATGGTTATTGTGTTATTCTTATTTTTAACCCATGAAAGCGCTTTTCCATCATAGAGATTTATTATTTTAGAAACCTTTTTATTTCCTAATGATTGCGTTGTAAACTGGCCAGATTTCAATTCACGATACCCTTTATTAATATGGCAGTAAATTTTATTATCTCTGTAAGTAAAACCATATTCACCAAAAAGTGGCTGCCAAGGACCACCTCTTGTATTGTAAATTCCAGTTCCTACTTTTGAGAGCCAATTGCCCATTTTAAGCAATACATCTTGTTGATTTTGTGGAATTACACCTTCTCTATCTGGTGATACATTTAAAAGGAAATTGACATTCCTAACAGCACAATTAGATAAATACATTACAATCTCTTCAAAGCTGTACACTTTTGAGTTTGGTCTATATCCCCAACCACCTTTTTGCAGGCTAATACATTTTTCTGTAAACTCTTCAGTACGAATATTACCTGAAGTATAACCACCACCTTCTTCTGAAAATACATCGCCAATCCAAGAAAATCTTGTATTTACGATCATGTCTGGTTGGTACTTACGCACTACACCCATTATTCCTAATGCTTTGCCAGTTTCTTCTTCTTTTGTAATGTATTTTTCATTTATAGGCCATTCATTTGCTGGATCTTGATATTTACCAGGATTCCAAAAATTTCTTTCCAACGCTAAGTTTACAGTTTGAGCCAACCATCCACCATCCCAAAACATATAACTTATGTTGCCATAATCTTTCATCAGCTTTGTAACTTGTTCGTATACCTCTTCTTTCATCACCCTTGCATCTTCTTTGTGCCATTTAGCGGTTTTATACCCCCAAATATTGGGTTTACAATCATTACCAAATACATCGTAATAGCCAGGATATCGCCAACTCATGGGAGAATAATATAAACCTACACGTAACCCTGAAGCCCTTATAGCATCGGTATATTCTTTAATTAAATCTCTGCCTAAATCTTTTTGGCTTGTCCAACTTGCAGGATGTTTACTATTAAACAAAGCATATCCATCGTGATGACGTGTAGTTAAAACGGTGTATTTCATGCCAGCTTTTTTAGCTAAATCAGCCCAATCTTTTGGATTAAATTTTGCTGCACTAAAGCCTTTTGCACTATCTCTAGCTTTACGTTGGTAATAATCTTGTCCCCAAGCTTCTTGATGCCTTACCCATTCATTACCCTCTGGCATAGTAGCATACACACCCCAATGAATAAACATGCCAAACTTATCGTTTACAAATCCATTCATTGTTTCATCAGATTGTTGGCTTAAGCCAAGATCTTCTTCAAGTACTCTTTTTTGTAATGGCACAAACTCTTGCAATGCAGGTTTTGGTGCTTCGCCTAAATACAGCAATTCTACTTGGTCGGCAAAAACACTACCAGCTCCTGTAGGATGTACAAATGAAATCATGATCGTATCTATGCTAAATGCAGTTTGAAAATCGATACTAATTTTATTGTAATCAGTTAGACTGCTTGCAACAGATTTTTCAATACCACCATAATTACTCACTATTAATTGTACTTCTTCTGCACCAGACTCCGTTTTTACATGAGCAGAAAGGCGATACAATGCATTAGACCTCACTTTTGCTTCTTGATTGCAGAAGGCTCTTTCTGGTCCAATTTTTACAGCATAGCTACCAGAATAAGCATCTTTCACTATAGATGAATATCTTGTACGCCAATGTTTCCAACCTTCTAAAGTGCCTGTTTCAAAATCGGCATTTTTAATTAAATGCGTATCATTTACATCGGTAGTTTTAGCTGTTTGAGCATGCAGGTTTAGTTGCAGCATTAACAGCAACGTAATAGCCAACGCATTTATGGGTGATGATTTAAAACTTCGCATTGTTATTGAATTAAAAAGTTAAACTAGGGACTAATTTTTTTTCTAAAAATCAATTTTTTACATTGACTTCTTGGTTAAATATAATAAGATTCCATCTATCTCTCCATCTAATTTTTGGAATACCATTTTCAAATATCAAAGGTAGCCAAACATATAAGCCCTTAATAGGTTGGTCTGGTTTCCAAATATCAAGCATAGCAATGTATGCATTTTTCTTTCCTTCAACTTTTAGTATGTAATTTATTTGGGCACCAAAAGTAGTATCGGCGTAAATGCTATTATGTGGGTTTTTACCTTCGCAAGGATTACCTAATTCTGTATAAGTTCCATTTAAAGAGTCGGTAACAAAATACCTAGCTTTATTGGATCTCCAGCCGCTAGAACCAGAGCCGAGTATATAATACCATTGTGATACATAACGCCTCCACCATGAGCATCGATTGGAAGACCTCTGGTATCTTTCCAAATTTGGGCAGGATAAAATTTTGTGGGATTGGCAGGCGGCTTTTGTGCTTTAATTAACCCTGAAAAAATAAAAAGTACAATAAACGTTGGCAGTATTTTCATTAATTTATTTTTTCAATTATAATGTTTGTCTTGATATTAAAAATATTATATCTGGAATTCAATTGGTCAAATCTAAGCATAAACTCAAGAAAAGTAAAATGTTTAATGACTCCGATTTGCTGTGTTTTTAAGAATTACATCCAATAGGTATGCTGTGGCTTATTCCATAAAGCCCGACTGTTACAAAACCCTATCCTATGTTTGTGTATTATAATTTTATATAAATTTTCAAATAATAATTTTGAAAGAACAGCGGCAGCAAAACTTACTTTAAAAAATTTCAGTCTTGGCAGGACTTAGTTGCCTACTTTAATATTTTTGTAAATTGTTATAGCGAAAACCCTACCAAACCCCACCTACTTCATCCCCTCCAACTCCCCCTGCATTTTAAACATATCATCCCTTAGCCTAGCAGCTTCCATAAAATCCATATCTTTTGCGGCTTTTTCCATTTCTCTTTTTATTTTGGCTATGCCTTTTTCCATTTGAGGAATGGTTTTGTACACAACGCCATCTTCGGCGGCTATCGTTATGATGTCTTCATCTGGGCCCACCGCATTAGCGTTGGCGGCATCGTATCCTTTTATGTCGAGCACACTGCCTTGTGCAAATACCTGCTCTTTTGTTTTTATGATGGTAGTAGGAGATATGCCATGCAACGTATTGTAGGCAATTTGTTTTTCTCTACGGCGCTGCGTTTCATCTATTGTTTTTTGCATGCTCATCGTAATCTTATCTGCATAAAAAATTACCAGTCCATCTTTGTTTCTGGCTGCACGCCCAGCCGTTTGCGTAAGGCTTCTTTCGTTGCGCAAAAAACCTTCTTTGTCTGCATCCAATATGGCTACCAGCGATACTTCTGGTAAGTCCAATCCTTCCCTCAATAAATTTACACCAACCAGTACGTCTATAATGCCCAAGCGAAGCTCCCGCAAAATTTCTATCCTATCCAGCGTGTGCACTTTGCTGTGTATGTATTTAGATTTTACATTGATGCGCTGCAAATATTTTTGCATTTCTTCTGCCATGCGTATGGTAAGGGTGGTCACCAAAATACGGTCGCCCATTTGAATGCGCTTGTCTATCTCATCTAGCAAATCATCTATTTGGTTTACCGATGGACGCACTTCTATTGGGGGATCTAATAATCCTGTAGGTCTTACAACCTGCTCTACCACTGTGCCGTCACATTTTTCCAATTCATATTCGCCCGGTGTGGCAGATACATATACAATTTGGTTTATTAGGTTTTCAAATTCATGAAAATTTTGTGGGCGATTGTCCATGGCCGAGGGCAAACGAAAACCATATTCAACCAAGGTGATTTTTCTACTTCTATCGCCACCGTACATGCCGCTTATTTGTGGTACCGTTTGGTGACTTTCATCTAGTATGCATAAAAAATCTTTCGGAAAATAGTCTATCAAACAAAAGGGCCTAGCACCTGGTTGCCGCTGGTCAAAAAAGCGGGAATAGTTTTCTATGCCATTGCAATAGCCCAATTCCTTTATCATTTCTATATCATAATTCACCCGTTCGGTTATTCGTTGTGCTTCTATAAACTTCCCCGATTTTTTAAAATATTCTGCCTGGGCATAGCACTCGTCTTGTATCTGGCTTATTACCCTTGCTTGCATATCTTTTGGAGCAAGGTAAAGCGATGCGGGGAAAATGGCGGCATCTTCTACCTGTATGATGCGCTTGCCTGTACTAAGTTCCAGTGTTTCTATGCTTTCTATCTCATCGCCAAAAAAACTTACCCTGTATCCATAATCTACGTAGGGTAAATTAATATCTACCGTATCGCCTTTTACCCTAAATGTGCCCCTGGTAAAATCTCCTTGGCTGCGGTTGTACAAACTATTTACCAGTGCATGTAAAAATCCCTGCCTGCTTATTACGAGTCCTTTTTTTATTCTAATAATTCCGTTTTCATATTCTGCAGGGTTGCCCATACCATATATACAACTCACGCTGGCTACTACTATAATGTCTCTTCTCCCACTCAATAATTGAGCGGTAGCTTGCAACCTAAGTTTGTCCAACTCTTCATTTATAGCAAGGTCTTTTTCTATATAGGTATTGCTGCTGGGCATATAAGCCTCGGGTTGGTAATAATCGTAGTACGATACAAAGTACCCCACAGCATTATCCGGAAAAAATTGTTTGAATTCGCCGTATAATTGCGCTACCAGTGTTTTGTTGTGCGTAATCACCAGCGTGGGCCTTTGCGTATTTTGTATCACATTGGCAATGGTAAAAGTCTTTCCACTACCCGTAACACCCAGCAATACCTGGTGTTTTTCTCCTTCATTAATGCCTTCGGTAAGTTGTGCAATGGCACCTGGCTGGTCGCCTGCGGGAGTGTAACTGGATTGTATTTGAAAACGAGACATACTACAAAATTAAAGCATTCTCAGTAGTAGTAAAAAAAGAAAAAGCACAAAACGAAGTTTTTTAAAACGCTTTGTGCTTTTACATTATTTATAGGATTAAGTGCTTTGTTCCACAGAATAATATGATATAGGTTTCTTTGTATTTACTTTTTGTCTTGATACAAAAAGTAACAAAAAAATCAAGGCTTACGAAAAAAA
This sequence comes from Ferruginibacter sp., assembly GCA_031430735.1. GTDB lineage: Bacteria > Bacteroidota > Bacteroidia > Chitinophagales > Chitinophagaceae > Ferruginibacter. The sequence goes on from JANPCB010000118.1 coordinate 28,665, forward strand.
GCTAAAAATTTGAATATTTGTCTAAAATGAAATCAGTTACAACAGTAGAATAAAGCCCAACAGGGGTGCGACTTACAAACAAACAATAATTTTCATCTTTGGTATCATTGATTTCATTTCTTAACGACAAACATTCAAATTTTCTTAACGCTTTTTTTCTAAGGCCAATCCTACGCTACAATTGGCGAACTAAATTCTAATAAAATATTACATGCTCGCTAGCTCTATCATTGTACTTACTTCATCTACCAAGTCATCATCATTGCCAGAAAAACCAACTGCCTTAAAACGAATTTTTCCTTCCTTGTCAATAATAAATTTTGTAGGTATGCCGCTTACTTTAAAATCTTCAACCATTTTATTTTCATTGTCCATCAATACATAAAAAGGATATTTCTTTTTCTCCATAAAATCTTTGGCATTTTTCAATTTGTCTTCTACATTTTCCCATGTATCTACAAAAAGGAATTTTACATTTTCATTGTCTTTGTATTTTGCTAGTGCTTTGTTCATACCAGGCATAGAAGCTATACAAGGCCCACACCAAGTTGCCCAAAAATCTACAATCACCACTTTGCCTTTCATATCATCTAGACTTACCGTTTTACCATCAAAATCTTTTAAAGTGAATTTTGGCGATGGCTCGTTTATGATTGTTTTTGCAATTTCTGCTCGTTTTATAGATTTAGCGGTTGCTTCTAAGTTCGATAAATAGGTATCAAAACCTTCGTCAGATTTTTTCTCGATTTTATATAAATTTTTAAGCGCTTCTTTGGTTTTACTACTTGCCACTCCATCTCTTACAAAACCCTCTATTAATTTTTTTGCTGCTGCTGCAGGCATCGCTTTTTCTGCAAGCAACGCATAGCGCTCATTATAATCTGCATCTTTCAAATTATTGATGGTAGCTGCTTCTTTGGCAATGGGTAAGCCAGTTTTATAATCGCCTAGTTGGTATAATATAAATGCATACGTGTCGCCAAACATAGCATAGGTGTTTTTGCGATTTTGTTCCCAAAGTTTATTGGTATATGTTTCTGGTTTCTTATCGGTGGGCTTTGTTATTTCTGCTTTAGTAAAAAGAGTAGCTTCTTGCGCCAATTCCTTTGCAAGTGCTAGGTTCTCTCCTTTTTCTGCCATTGCCCAAGCAATATTGTTGTTGTTCATAGCTCTGGCTGCTTTGCTCATGTCCTTGGTTAATGTTTTATAATTTGCATAATCTTTTGCATTGGCATAAGCAAGTGCAAGTTGCCCTTTAAAATTATCTACTATAAATTTATTACTTTCTATATTACCATATTTGGCTACAAAATCATCAAACAAAACCTTCTTTTTTGCAGGGTCTTTTTCTTTGTTAAATGCCCTGCCCATTTCATTCTTTTGCCAGTCACCGTTGGGGAAAGCAGTTTTCATTGCTTTTGTTAGACTATCTACTTTTTCTTTTTTCTTGTCTCTACTATACCATTCTATAAGTGTATTGTATCCTACATCAGTAAGGTTTCCATTATTTTCAAATGCCAATAATTCTGCTTGTATGATGGGTATTCCATCTTTCTTTTTCACTTTGCTAACCATGCTTAAGTACTGGCTTAAAAATGAAGGCTTGCTTTTTTGAGATGGATTTAATTTAATAGATTCTTCTAATAATGCCAAACCCTTTGCTGCATCAGACTGCATACCAAATACGTTCTCCCCAAAGCCATTGTATATATTGCAAGCAGCAGTATAATATCCTTCCACAGGTGTTTTATCTGTATTGTAAATTGGTACGATGTATCCTTTGCTACCATTATTGTCTTTTTCTTTATCTGCTACAAAACTAAAAGCGATGGCGGTAGTGTTGCTGTCTAATTGTACAAACCCTTTTAAAATTCCGGCCATGTTTTTTACAGAAGGTTCTACTACCTTAAAGCCTTTATCGCTAAAAAGATAAACCATTACGTCTATATTTTTTTGTTTAATAAGCGGAGAGTAGTTGGAGTTGTACTCAAAATTTAATTTGTTACTTGCTTGAGGCATCTGGGGCGAAAAGCTAAGCGCCGTAAAACTAACTTGTGCTGTCAGTTGTAAGATAATGGCCAGAAAACCAAGGGTAGATATTATTTTTTTCATGTGCGAATGTTTAACTATAAATGTATTTATTAATAGTAAATTGAATTGTTAATTTGCTGCTAATGTGTGAGTTTTAAAATTTAAAAGTATTTTTTTATAAGCCAAGCTATACTAAATGATGGTATAATGTCTGCAAATGGCAATGCTTCTTCCACAAAATTTAATACCGCACCTATTCGTCCAAACCTACCTCCAAAGCTTTTCATAAATAGGTAAGCAGAAAGTGGCGCCCAAATCACATCAGAAAATTCGCCTACCACAGGTATAGTAAAACTTACACAACCTATTATATCCATGAGGATACAAAATACTAGTGAAGGAATGGGTTTGTTTTGTTGGGGCACTTCCATTATTATGCTGTAATCGCTTAAAATTTAAATAATGGATGTAAAATACAGCAGAAATCATCCCTAATTGTTACCATTCATAAATGATTTTTCTCCGCTTATACCAAGTTTAAAAATATTTTAAAAATATTTTTATGTCATAAATATTTATTAATCAATGATATAATGAAAAATATACTGCAAGCTACTGCTTTTACCAAGGTATTGTGTGTTGCATAGTACTAAAAAGTTATTATCTTTGTGTTATCAAAGTAGAAAATAGAACAAATTAAATTTTAAAAACATGAATATAGATAACACAGCAAGCCAAATGCGGAAAGGAGTTTTGGAGTTTTGCATTTTATCTGTAATAAAACAAGGAGAAGCTTATCCTTCGGATATTATAGATAAAATGAGGGGAGCCAACCTCAATATTTTTGAAGGCACCCTATATCCGCTGCTCACCAGGTTAAAAAACTCCGAGTTGCTTACTTACAGATGGGTGGAGAGTAACAGTGGTCCGCCACGAAAGTATTTTTCGCTCACAGAAAAAGGTGCGGCTTTTTACATGGAGCTGGAAACAACTTGGAACGAAATGGCAAATGCAGTTTCAGCTCTTACGAAATAGCTTAACAACAGATCAACCACAACAAACAACATTAACAAGCATAATTAAATTATTATGAAACAAGTAATAAATATAAATTTTCAAGGCAGGGTAGTTCCAATAGAAGTATCTGCTTACGAAATCTTAAAATATTATATCGAAAGCCTTAATCGCCATTTTGCAATGGAAGAAGGCAAAGACGAAATCATCAACGATATAGAAAACCGCATTGGCGAGCTTTTTCAAGAAAGAATAAAAGCCGGCGCTACCTGTATTTCAGACGAAGATGTAAACGCCATTATTACCAGCATGGGTAGGCCAGAAGATTTTGACGATGCTCAATCTACAACAGCTGATACTCAACCTAGCCAAAACGCTCAGCAAAATCAAACGCATTATACCAGTGCATCTGGAAAAAGAAGGTTGTTTAGAGATGAGAATCATAAATTGGTAGGCGGTGTGTGTAGTGGTATTGCCAATTATTTTGATATAGATATTGTAATAGTAAGAATCATATTTCTTGTATTATTATTCTCTGCTGGGATAGGCTTTATACCATACATTATATTGTGGATAGCGGTACCAAGCAGCGCAACTACTGTAATAGGTAGCCGTCGTAAGAAATTGTATAGAGATGCAGACGATAAATTTATTGGTGGTGTATGTAGCGGTATAGCCAATTATTTGGGAATAAATGTTTGGATACCTAGGGTATTGTTCCTACTTCCGCTGCTTTCAATTTTTACAAGACGCAATTGGTTTGGTTTTGATGGTGATTTTTCCAACGTTTTTAATGTTAGTCCAGGAGCTTTAATCATTTACATAATTCTATGGTTGGTATTGCCAGAGGCAACCACTACTGCAGAAAAATTAGAGATGAAAGGCGAAAAAGTAGATATGAATTCTATTAAAGAATCGGTGGTAGAAGAAATGAAAGGCGTACATGATAGGGCACAAAAATTTGGAAAAGAATTTGCTACTGTAGCTGGAGAAAAAGGAAAAGCATTTGGTACAGAAGCTAGTACTGTAGCTAAAAAGGGTGGGCGTTCATTAGGAGATATCATTATCTTTTTAGTAAAAGTATTTGCATATACTATTATTGGTATAGTGGGCATTGCACTGGTATTTGCTTTGTTTGGGTTTGGTATAGCAGCAATGGGCGTTTTTCCAATGAAAAATTATCTTCTAACAGATGGCTGGCAAAATGTATCGGCTTGGGGAACGCTTTTATTTTTTATACTAGCTCCTATGATAGGCGTTATTACTTGGATTATTAGAAAAATTGCCAAAATAAAAACGGGAAGTAAAATGCTTCGCTTAAGCTTTATCTCCATGTGGGTTCTAGGCTGGATCTGTGTTACTTTGTTGGTATCGTCAGTAAGCAGGGATTTTAGGCATTCGGCAAATATTAATGAACAAGAAATATATCTACCGAACCCATCAGTAAAATCATTGGAGATATCTAACCTTGCACCGGGTAGTCGTTTTACGCACAACAGATGGTTTAGTACAGATCCATTTGAAGGAGTAGACGAGGATACAGCTTATGTAAGAAATATATCTGTACAAATATTAAAATCTGCCAACGATAGTTTTAAAGTAACCATGATAAAACTAGCCAATGGAAACACCAGAAGAAATGCAGATACACTAGCTTCACTCATCAATTATAAAGTAGAGCAAAAAGATTCTTTGTTGATAATTGATAGAGGCATAGCGGTAAACAAAACAGATAAATTTAGAAACCAAAAAGTAATTATAACCATTTATGTACCCATTGGCAAGCAAATAAAAGTAAACGGAAATATAGGGAATAGAACCAATTTTAGGTTTGATGGACCTTTTGGTAATGACTGGGAAAGTACAGAATTTGAAAATATACAATTTGAAAATCTAGAAAGTGGATGGAACGATGGTGTTTGGTACACAATGACAAAAGATGGCTTGGTGGGTTTAGACGGGAAGCCTGCAGATAATTATAAAAGAAAAAATGATGTGCGCATTAATAGAAATGGCATAGACATTAGAGATGGCAATAACGGGGTACGTATAAACGAAAACGGAGTGACTGTGGAGGATGAAGCTACAGATGAAACATACAGGTACGATGAGAATGCGCCTAAAAATAAATTTGATACCATAAAAATGAATTTGCAAAAAGAAGAAAAAAGATACAAAGACTCTTTGAGAAAAGAAAAAGAAAAAATAGAAAAGCAATTGGAGAAATATGAAAACAATGAGACTACATCTTTATACAATGTTTTGTCAAGTAGTTTGTTTATGACGATTTTAAATTAGAATAACACAATTGTTATGTTGAGGTTGTATAAAACCCTACTGGAAACGGTAGGGTTTTTTGTACTGTTTTGTAATTACATTTGCAGCATAAAAATATATTCATGAAACATACAGCTTTTACAGAAAAACACATTGCCCTTGGAGCAAAAATGGCAGAATTTGCAGGTTTTAATATGCCCATTTCTTATACGGGTATAAACGATGAACATGCTGCCGTGCGCAACAATGCAGGTGTTTTTGACGTAAGTCATATGGGAGAGTTTATGCTCAAAGGAGAACATGCACTAGATTTGATACAGCGTATTACCACAAATGATGCAAGTAAACTTACTGCAGGCAAAGCACAATACAGTTGTATGCCCAACAATGATGGCGGTATAGTAGATGACTTATTGGTTTACTGTATAGAAGAAAATAAAACCTATATGTTGGTTGTAAATGCAGGCAATATTGATAAAGATTGGGATTGGATAACGCATCACAATACCAATAATGTGATAATGCAAAACATATCTGCAGAAACATGTTTGCTTGCCATACAAGGCCCCAATGCTACCAAAATATTACAAACACTTACCGATATTGATATTTTAAATCTTACCTACTACACATTTGCAAAAGGAAAATTTGCTGGCGTAGAAAATGTATTGATAAGTGCAACAGGCTATACAGGCAGTGGTGGTGTAGAAATTTATTTTGCTGATAAAGATGGTGCAGCAGATAAAATATGGGATGCCATTTTTGAAGCTGGCGCAGCATCTGGCATAAAACCGATTGGCCTTGGAGCAAGAGATACCCTAAGATTGGAAAAAGGATTTTGCTTGTACGGAATGGATATAAATGATACTACATCTCCCATAGAAGCTGGCCTTGGTTGGATAACAAAATTTACCAAAGACTTTACCAACAAAGCGATTTTTGAAAAGCAAAAAGCCGAAGGTGCTACCAAAAAATTAGTGGGTTTCGAAATGATAGATAAAGGCATAGCCCGCCACGATTATGAAATAGTAGATGCAGCAGCAAATACCATTGGCCACGTAACATCGGGCACGCAAGCGCCATCGTTGGGTAAGGCAATAGGCATGGGTTATGTAGCTACTGCTCATGCAGGCATAGGTAGTGAGATTTTTGTAAAAATTAGAAACAGCAATTTGAAAGCGGTTGTGGTAAAAGTGCCGTTTGTGTAAAAGCCCCGATAAAATTCGTTTGGGGCTAAAGCCCCTTATTGGAAGATTCTTTTATCACCGGCCTAAAGGCCGGTGCAATTTAAAAAGGCCTGTGCTCTATGAATTGCCCTGTGCTTTATGAATTGCCCTGTGCTTTAGCACAGGGATAAATTTGGCTTTAGCCAATCTAAATAACAATCATACATTTTCTCAAAAAATATTCAACAGCTAACTTTGTCTTGTTTTAAAATCCAAACATTCATACAATCCAAACCCGAAGTCGTTTTCGACCTTAGTAGAAGTATAGATTTACACCTTGTATCTACTGCAAAAACCAACGAAAAAGCAATAGCTGGCGTAACCGCTGGTTTAATAAACTTACACGAAACCGTTACTTGGGAGGCAAACCATTTATTTAAAAAAAGATATTTCACTTCAAAAATCACCGCCTTCAATTTCCCCTTTTCTTTTACCGATGAAATGCAAAAGGGAGATTTGAAAAGTTTTTCTCACCAGCATATTTTTGAAGAAAAAGACAGCGGCACTTTAATGACCGATATTATTCACTTAGAAGCGCCCTATGGTTTTATAGGAAAATTTGTGCTATGGATTTTCTTACAACATTATTTTAAAAAATTGTTGATAGAGCGCAATCGTGTAATTGCCCATTATGCAGAAACAAACCTTTGGCATACTGTTTTAAACAAATAGCCGCCATCCAATAATCCAACACAGCCATTTAGTAAACTACAGCCCTTTGTAATTTTTTGGACATTTAGTTTAGCATAATTAAATTTTAAAATTATGCAGACAGCAAAGCCATCTCCTTTTATTCTCTTTCCTTTATTATCAAACTTGTGCATTGCACAAAATGTAGGTAATATATCACTGCACTTTAAGCTGCACACAATGTGGTATCAACAAATTAAACCATAGCTTTTTTAATAGGACTACAGCAAGTTTAAAACAGGCTACTATTTATCAAGTATGAGATGTAGGTAATTAAACCATTTTAATAGGAGTAGAACCATCTAATTAAATCAATAAAACAATATGATAAATAATTATTCAAATAGAAGAGATGCCATATTGCAATTATTTGCAGCAGGTGTTGGTTTTAGCTCACTACTATCTTCCTGTAGTAGTACTAAAAATACGAGTGGTAAAAATGCCGAAATAAATAAACAGCTTTCGCCATTTTTAATAGCGCCAACCACTCCAGTACAGCCAGGGCCAGGTGGATTAGATATAAAAGTATTGGTAAAAAATAGCCAAACCAATGGACAGTTTTCTTGTGTAGAATTTGCGGTTGCACCCAAAAAAATGGGCCCAGCGCCACACTATCATAAATCGTTGGATGAACTGATGTATGTGGTAGAAGGTACAGGATCTGTATTGATAGAAGATACTTTGTATGAAATACCGGCAGGCGGTTGGCATCTTCGTCCTAGAGGAATTGAACACACTTTTTTTAACGGTACAGATAAGCCATTTAGAGCTATTGATATGTACTTCAATCAAAATTTTGAAGATTATCTAGAGGAAGTGTTTCATAAAATAACACCAGAAATGCGAAAAAACGACAAGGCAAATGTTGATAAAAGAATGGAGGAATTAAGAACGCAATTTGGTTTGGTTGGCTTTCCCGAAAAAAGAAAAGGCATAATTGATAAATATGGTTTGATAGCATAAAATTTTCTTTACTATAAAAAATACAAAATGAAACAACTATTTTTCTTCTCCTTTATTTTTTTATGCAAAATAACTTTTGCACAAAATATAGGTATAAATACCGCTACGCCACAAGCTGTACTGGATGTAAATGGTGATGTAATTTACCGCAGTGCCGACCTTGTAGTACCCAATGGCATTACACTAGCGCTAGATGTAAACAGCAATAAATTTAGCTACTACCGAGTAAATGGCCCTACAGCAAACTATACAATTGCTGGCATTACACAAGGCGTAGAAGGTAGGTTGGTAACGCTTTTTAATAGAAGTGGTTTTACCATGCAGTTAAATAATTTAGATGCTACTGCAAGTGTGAATGATAGGATTATTACTGGTACTAATGCAGATTTTACTATAGAAGATAAAGGAATTATAAACCTGCAGTATGATGGAGCGGAGCAAAAATGGGTTATCGTAAGTAATAATAAAGCTGCCACTGGCGGTGGTTGGGCTTTAAATGGAAACAGTGGTACTAACCCTGCAAATGATTTTATCGGTACTTCCGACAATCAACCATTTACCATTAAAAGCAATAACCAAATGGTTGCAGAATTTAGATATGGTGCGCCAAGTAATAATTATATTGGTACTAATTTTCAACGTACAGGTGTAGGAATTATAGGTACAGGTGCGCCCACACACACGCTCGAAATTGGCCTGGCAGATTTAGCTGGTGGCAGCCAAGGTGCTCTAGGAATAAGGGGTACAAGTTATATGAGCCATTTTAATTACAGTGCTACAGAAGATGTTTACATACGAGGTGGCAAGGCCGGTAGTAACGTAATCATAAGCGATATACCCGACCTTGGCAATGTAACAATAGGAACCAATATACCCGATGCTAACACCAAACTTACACTGCAAACGGCTGCAGATTTTTCTACTGCTTTGTCTATACGTAACCCAAGTGGCTCGGCAAAATTTAATGCATTTGTAGGAGGCCCTGGTAATGGTAATACGATTTCGCTAGGTACACCTGGTGCAATGCCCATTGCACTCTACACCAACTCTGCCAACAGAATATTTATTACTGCGGCAGGTAATGTTGGTATTGGAACAGATAATCCAACAAACAAACTTTCGGTGTATGGAAATATAAGAAGCACTGAAGTAATTGTAGAAACAGCCAACTGGCCCGATTATGTATTTAATAAAAGTTATCAATTACAACCACTTGCCGAAGTGGAAAAATATATACAACAAAACAACCACTTACCCAATATCCCCTCCGCCAATGAAATTGAAAAAAGTGGTTTACAACTAGGCGATATGCAAAAAAGAATGATGGAAAAAATGGAAGAATTGACATTGTATATTATTCAACAGCAAAAAGAAATAGAGTTACTGAAAGAAAAAATAAATAAGAATAATAATTAAAAATTGTTGTTATCATGAAATTGCAAAATGTATTTATAGGATTATTGTTTTTCATTAGTAGTGCTGCATATTGCCAAGTAAGTGATGTACCGGTAGCGCTAGCATCTAGGCTTGAAGGCAAAAAAAAGTTTACAGAGATAATGAATGAAGTAGATAATTATTATAAATCTAATAATTTTCACGCAGACAAGAAGCTATTTTCACAATATAAAAAATGGAATAGGTGGGCTTGGTGGGCAGCAAGGCATTTGAATGAAAAAGGCGAAGTAGCGTACGATGCCGCAAAATTATTTGAAACAGCTGAGCAAATAAAAAATGCAGCACGTGGTGCTACTTCTAATAGTGGGCAGTGGACTGCTGTTGGCCCCTTTACCACTACTTATGGACCCAATAATAACAGAGGTACTAGAGGGATTGGCAGAATTGATAAAATTTTAATACACCCCAATTTTACAAATATAATACTTGCAGGTAGCCCATCTGGCGGCTTATGGCGTAGTAATAATAGTGGGGATACTTGGTTCTCTATTTCATCATATATACCTAATTGTGGGGTGGCTGGTTTGGCATTTGATAGCAACGACCCAACAGGGAACACAATTTTAATGCTTACAGGCAACTCTTATGGGGCTTACTTTTTGGGTAATGGTTTTAATTTTAATGAAAACAGTTTGGGAATATTAATTACTCGTAATGGTGGCAACACATGGAACAAATTAGGTAATTCGCAATCCGTTTTTAACTCAAAAAGAAATTATAAATTAATTCAACTAAGGGGTTTTCCTAATGTACTTTTAGTTGCAACCGATAATGGGGTTTACGGTTCTTATGATTTTGGTAATTCATGGAGTAGAATTACACAAAATGATAGATTTTTTGATGTAGAACAACACCCCACCAATGATGCAATCGTATATTGCTCCTCTAGTTTTTCTGTTTTAATATCTACCGACTATGGACAAAGTTTTACAACAAGCGGCAATATGTCACCTATTATTTCATTGAGTAATCAAGCTGGCTTATTAGCCGTAACGCCTGCACAACCTAATGAAGTTTATTATATGCAATGCGATACCGCTTTTAATAGAAGAACAATCTATAAATCAATAAATAGCGGCAATAATTTTAATTTAATCAACAATCAAAACTTAATTCAAGCACAAGCATTTTATAACTATGCCTTTGCTGTTCACCCTATTAATAACAATTTTATGACCGCTGGCGGGTTTGCAATTTCAACATCTATAAGTAATGGAAGTAATGGAAGTTTCACAAATTTTACATCAGGTGGTGGAAGTAACCCAATGCCTACAAATTATGTGCATCCCGATATACACGACCTAGTGTATAGTCCTACTGGTGATAGAATTTATGCAGCTACCGATGGCGGTGTATTTTTAAGTAGAGACAATGGGCTTACATGGGCGGATAAATCAGTAGGGTTACAATGTACACAGTTTTATAAAATGGAAGGTTTTGATGGTGTTGAGAATTTATACATCGGTGGTACACAAGATAACGGCACTTTTTATTCAACCAATGGTAGTAACATGGTGTATGCGGGCTCTGGCGATGGCTATGCTTCAGATTTTGTAAATACTAATAACGATACTTTCTTTTTAGTTGAAAATACTGAGGTATCACGTTATCAAAGAAGCACAAATTCTATAGCATGGGTTTCCAATACAATTCCCAATGCGAACAAAGGTTTTTATCCAGATTTAATATGCCATCCAACTAATGGAAATATTGTTTACTTGGCCTATGATAGTACTGTATGGAGAACCAATAACAAAGGTGCTGCATGGACACAGGTTGCAACCTTTAGCAATAACAATGGTGGTCTAACGCCAAGCCGAACATATAACGGTGGTTTTGCAGTAAGCCCACAACAACCCGATAAAATTTTTGCAGCAAGTGCCACCCAGGTTCGTATGAGTACTAACCAAGGCACAAGTTGGTCTGTAATATCGGGTACGGCTGGTTGGCCCACCAATATTGGTACCATAACCGACATTGCATCTTCCAGTAGTAATGCCGATATAGTTGTAATAACAGCAACAGGAAATAATGGAGCAAATAGGATTCTTTATTCAAGCAACAACGGTCAAAGTTGGGTTAACTTAACAGGCTCCTTACCCAATGTGCCAGTGTATTCTGTATCTTGTACAAGCAATTATGATTTGTACATCGGTACAGAAATCGGTGTATTTTATATGGCTTTTGCAATGAACGATTGGGTGCCATTTTACAATGGTTTACCCATTATTCCCGTTACCGATTTGTTTGTAAACGAAACCAATCAAGTAATATCTGCTGCAACTTTGGGTAGAGGTATTTGGCGAAGCGATTTGTATGGTAATTGTGCGCCATTTTTAACGCTTGGTAGTAATGTACAAGGCAAGTATTTTTATCAAACAGCAGGTGTTCTTCAATCTGCACAAAATATGAATGGTAGCTATGGCAATGAATTAAGGTACAGAAGTCCTGTTCAAATAAAATTAACCAATGGATTTCGGGCATATGCAGGTTCTTATTTGCATGCTATTATTGGGCCATGTGGACAAGGAGTTTTTAATAAGACCAATGTGGACACAATAAAAAGGGAAACAATTTTATTGCCTGTTAAAAATGGAGACAAGTAGCTTAAGATAAAATATTTATTTATATTTAAAAATGAAACGTTGTATCACCGTAATATTATTTTCAATATCTACTTTACTGTACGCACAACCTTTCCAATACAAATCCTTCTCCACCAAAGAAGGACTAAGCAGTAATACAATAAATGCAATAGAAAAAGATGCACAAGGTTTTTTATGGTTAGCTACCAACAATGGGTTAAACCGTTTTGATGGAAGTGCATTTGATGTTTTTTATAATAATCCAAAAGATAACCGTAGTATAGGCAGTAACGGTGTGCAGGATATATTCATAGACAGTAAAAAAAACATATGGCTAGGTACCTTTGCGGGCATAAGTAAATTTAATAGTCATACACAGCTGTTTGAAAATTATGCACCCGATACGCTGTTAATGCCAAAAATTAGTCAAGCCTTTTTTGCTTTAAACGAAGATGGGAAAGGAAATATATGGGTAGGTGGCTGGTACGATTTATTAATTTTTAATCAGGCTACAAAAACATTCAGCAGCAGTGGTTGGGCAAGTTTTGCTAGTAAAGTAAAACCGGTAAATGGCAACCATAGCAGAGTGGTTGTTTTAAATATCGAAAAAAAAAATACGCAGGAATTTTGGGTGCTCACTACCTATGGGCTCTTTAGTGTAAATACCGTTACACTTCAATTTCGGTTTTATCCAAATCCAAAAATACTCGATTATTATGGATGCAATATTTCATACATTGACAATGATAATAATTTATGGATAAGCACTTATTCAGAAGGAATTTTCTTTTTTGATGCTACCAATAAAACCTGGGAAAACTACCCTGTGCCTGCTTCTTATTTTAAAGCTACTACTTGGAACATTGCTAGTGGTATTACCCCATACAATGGTGATACCCTTGTTTTTTGTGCGAATAAAAGCTTGGTTTTTTTTGATAAAAAGAAAAAGCAATTTTTAGATGTCATTACAAATATTACAAACGATGAACTTTCATTACCGAGTGCATACTATATCAATATTTTTAAGGACAGTACTTTTTTTTGGATTTTAACTACAAACAATGGCCTTATTAGAATGACCCCAAAAAATGCCCTTTTTAAGTACAATGAAATACCTGCATTGCCTACCGGATTTTATAAATTCTTTTCATCAAAATATACAGGTAAAATTATTGCTGGAGATTATAATAGTAAAACAGTTTTTTTTGATCCAATTACAAAAAAGACCGAGGATTTAAACATTCATACCGCTACCAATACAAACAGTGTTTTAGGATATGCAGAAATAAATGCAACAAACGCATTCTTATCTACAGACAATTATTTATTCAAATTTAATCCTACCAGCTTACAATTAACCGAAATAAAATTGCCGGCAAAAATTTTTAAAGAAAGCCCTTATACGTTGCGTACAATAGTGGTAGATAAACTACAAAATGTTTGGGTAAGGAGTAGAACACAGGGTATATTTACGTTTAATCTAAAAAGTACTGATGCAAAGTTTATTAATGTAGTTAATCCTTCAAAGGAAAAGGAATATACTGCCTTGTGGTATGATAGCATGAGTAATGTCTTGGTTGTTTCGGTAGCAAATGAAGGAATTTATTTGTATGATATTGAAAAGAAAACCACCCAACATTTTTTAATGAATGTACCTCCTTCCCAAAGGGGTGCAAATATTAATGCTATAGTAGGTTATGCAAATGGAGATATTTACTTGGCAGATAATTTTAATGGGTTGTATTTTTTTAATCTGATAAACAAAAAATTTAAGCGATTCACTATTTATGATGGTCTTATTGATAATACTTGTCATTGGCTCACTATAGATTCTAAAGGGTATTTATGGGTGGCAACTTATGCTGGTTTAAGCCGTTTTGACAGCAGTACAAATCAATTCTCCAACTTTCCAAGAGGAAAAACTTATTCAAATTACTCCGATTTTTTGGCTTCGGATAATAACGGTAATATATACCAGATAGAACAAGAAAAAGCAGGGTATAATTCATGGAATACAAATGATTTTTTAAAACGTGAACCCGTAGGTAAAATTTACCTACGAAACAGTAAGCTCAATGAAAAGAATATCCCGTTGGATGTTGTTTATAAATTTTCTGTATCAGAAAATAATATAAGTTTTCAGTTCGGCTATTTATTATTGGATAATGATGCCCCAGTACAGTTGGAGTATAAGTTAAATAATGCGGACTGGATTTCTTTGAGTAAGGAAAACAACGTTTCTTTTTCCAACCTTTCTTCAAACAACTATAAATTATTTGTGAGAAAAAAAGGTGCTGCCCTAGCGCCCCTCTTTATTCAGTTTGATATAGCCCCGCCATTTTATAAAACTTGGTGGTTTATTTTACTCACTGTCTTCCTCCTTTTTTTACTTGCCTACTTGTTTGTAAAATGGCGTGAAAAAAACATAAGAACAATAGCAGCAGAAAAATTGAAAGTGCAGCAACTAAATGCTGAGCAATATAAAAACAAACTGGAGGTTGAAAAAATTATTAATTATTTTTCGACTTCATTAACCGATAAGAATAAGGTAGATGATGTATTATGGGATATTGCTAAAAATCTTATTGGTAGATTAGGATTTGAAGACTGCATAATTTATTTGTGGAATGAGGATAAAACCAAGATGATACAGAAAGCGGGCTATGGTCCGAAGGGTACTGCAGAAGAAATTAGCAAAAATCATTTTGACGTTTTACCTGGGCAAGGAATAGTAGGCTATGTGATACAAACAAAACAAGCAGTTTTAATACCAGACACATCTATAGACAGTCGCTACCGCCCCGATGAAATGGTTAGGTTGAGCGAAATAGCAGTTCCCATTATTTTTAATGATGAATTAATTGGAGTAATAGATAGCGAACATATAGAAAAAAACTTTTTTACTTCCCAGCATCTGCAAATATTGAGCACCATTGCTACACTAATGGCAGATAAAATAAAAACAATTGAGGCAGAGGCATCACTTCAGGCGCAACACAATCAAATGCATGTGATGAATGAGCAGCTATCCAACGCAAAACTGGAGGCATTGCGCAGTCAAATGAATCCGCATTTTATTTTTAATTGTATAAGCAGTATCGATAATTTTATTTTGGACAATGATGCTGCCAATGCAAGTGCATACCTCAATAAATTTGCAAAGCTTATTCGCAACATTTTAGATAATAGCAGAAACAATATAGTGTCTTTTTGGAAAGACTGGGAAACCCTTGCTTACTATATAGATTTAGAAAAGCTAAGGAGCAACAACAGTTTTTCTTGCAATATTACTGCAGATGCTGAATTGCTAAATGGCCATTATAAAATACCGCCACTCATCATCCAACCTTATGTAGAAAATGCCATATTGCATGGCTTAAAACCATTGCAAAATAAACCCGGTTTGTTAGAAATAAATGCCTCTTTACTACATGGCATTTTGCAGTACACTATAAGAGATAATGGAATTGGCAGGTATGCAAGTAGCCAGCAACCTAGCATTAAAAAAGACCACGATTCTTTTGGTTTGGAACTTACTGAACAACGTATCAATTTATTTAACACTACACTAAATAATGCTATTAATATAGAGGATTTAAAAGATGCACATGGAAATGCAACCGGCACTTTAATTACCATATCATTAAAAGTATAAAAGCAAATGATAACAGCCATTTTAATAGACGATGAAGTAAATAGCAGAAATGCTTTGCTGAAAAAAATAACAGCAAATTGCCCTACTATACAAATTGTAGCAGCGTGTGGCAGTGCAGAAGAAGGTATTGTTGCCATAGAAAAGTACCAGCCACAGGTGGTGTTTTTAGACGTGGAAATGCCTCGAATGAATGGGTTTGCTATGTTAGAAAAAATTGCTAATAAAAATTTCAACATTGTATTTACTACTGCCTATAACCAATATGCCATTAATGCCATAAAATTTGGCGCATTTGATTATTTGGTAAAACCGATAGATGTAGAAGAACTCATTGTTGTTGCAAAAAGATTAAATGAACAAAAACAACAGTTAAACAATAGCGAGCGCCTAGATATTTTATTAAACCAATTAACACCTACCAGCAAAAGCAGTATACAAAAAATAGCCATTGCTACACAAACTGGATTAGAATTTATACCCATTGATACAATCGTTTATTTAGAAGCTATTGGCAATTACACGCAATTACATTTTACAGATGGGAAAAAATTAATGGCTTCCAAAACCTTAAAAGAGTTTGAAGATTTATTAGAGCACCATGCTTTTTTTAGAATTCACAATGCATCGCTTGTAAATTTAGTGTTTGTAAAAAAATATATAAAAGGCGATGGTGGGCAATTACAATTGTGTAACGATATCATATTGGATGTAGCACGCAGAAGAAAAGAAGAATTGGTAGAAATGCTTATAAAAATAGCTCCTAAGATTTAATAAAGCCAAATACTTTATTTTTGCCGTTATGAGCAAACCATCACTTTACACATGCCTTTCCCCTTCCTTATTGCATTTATATGATGTAAGTAGCAGTATTGTTGTTATAATAGATGTATTGAGGGCTACTTCAACCATTGCAACTGCATTGCACAACGGAGCCAAAGAAGTTATACCCGTAGATAGTATACCAGACTGTATTCGAATTGGGCGTGAACTTAGTTGTATAACAGCAGGAGAAAGAGATGGACAAATTGCTGAAGGCTTACAATATGGCAATTCACCTTTTGAATATCCTACAGAATTTATAGAAGGCAAAACATTGGTGCTTACTACAACAAATGGTACAAAATTGTTACACATGGCGCATGCAAGAGGGGCCAAAGAAATAATTACAGGCTCTTTTCCCAATATTTCGGCCGTTTGTGATCATTTGCGCAAAAAAAATATGAATATTATCTTGGCTTGTGCAGCTTGGAAAGACAAAGTGAATATTGAAGATACCTTGTTTGCCGGAGCTGTTGTTAATAGGATAAAAGATGATTTTACCATTACTTGCGACTCTTCACAAATAGCGGAAAGCCTTTACATGACTGCTAAAGCAGATTTATATGCCTATATGAAAGAGCGAAATGCAACACATTATCATCGTTTGACCAAATACCACTTGGAAAAAGATATACGCTATTGTTTAACCAGCGATGCAGCACCTGCGTTGCCTATTTATGAAGAAGGGAAATTGGTAAATAGAATTTTAAATAAATAAAATGAATGCTATTTTGTATAGACTTTTCTACAAAAAGCAACCTCTTTTCGTTAAAATCAAAACTTAACATTAATTTTTTCCAAATTACCCTTGCCCCTTTCGGTTTCCCTTCGTACCTTGCACAATGCGTTTGCTAAAAGGCATTTTCTTTTAGTAATAGCATATTTCCATTTTCAGCATATATAAATTATTTTATCCTTTGGCATTACCACATTTAGTTAAATACGTTTACAATAATGGAACTGACGATGTAATTCGTAGAGGCAAGAAAATCTTATCACTCAATTATGTAGAGCTTGTAGAGCATGACGAACTCATGGGGAGCATAGTTTTTAGAGTAAAAGATGACATTTACAGTACATTTTACAAGGTTTACATAGATAAGTACAGCGATGCAAAATCGATGAGTTTGCGCTGTAGTTGCCCATACAATATTGGAGATATCTGTAGGCACGAAGCCGCAGCATTATTGCGCTTGCAAGATATGGTAGATAAAAATTTACTCCATAGCAGTGCTATACAGTATAACCAGATGCATACTGTGGCAAAGATGAAAAACATAGACCTTAAAATGGTGAAAATGTTGTCATCGCCATCCATCTTTCATGAGGCAGAGGAATTGATGCAATCTACAAAAGCTACTATTTTAAAGGCAGAAGATGAAAGAGTAGAGGCAGAAATTATGATCAAGGGAGAAAAATATCCGTTGGTAATTCAAAAAAATGATGAAAGAAATTTTGATACTTCTTGCATGTGTAGCGAGGCCATGCATCCATTGTGCGAGCATAAAGTAGTACTTTTTGTACAGCTCTTACACAATTATGGATCTGATTATTTTGATAGTATTAAGAATAGAGACAAAGAAAAAAATAAATTACTTCAGATATATGGCTATAGCCTGCACGATGATTTAGCTGGTAAGTTTGAATTTACTTACAAAGACAGTAAGCCGTTTTTGAAAGTGTTAGACCCTTCTATAAAAAGAGTTGTTGCAGTGGTCGCTCCCACCGATGTACCCGTTTACAAAACAGCCCCTTCTTTTGTTCCAATAACCAATACAGTTGTAGAAGAAAAAATTGTTGAGAAAAAAACAGCACTTAGGCTTGGTTTGGTCTTTAATTTTAATGCAAAAAATTACCCCGGTTTTATTGTAGAAGCCTTACAAGGAGAGCCGGATGAAGACAATAAAAAATATTTGGGTAAAACAGAAAAAATAGACCTTACAAAATTTGTAGATACGGAGGGTTTTTCTGAAGATGATAAATTGCTTTTTCAGCAAGTACGCAAATTGCAAGAAAATGAAATAAACAAATACCTAAACCGCAATTCGCCTTTTAGTGGTATTTGGGAAAATATTATCCATACAGATGGAGACGAATTGCCAGATGAAACGAAGGCGCTTATTACAGAATACCTTCACCCAAAATTGAGAAAGATTTTTGATGAACAGGCGCACAACCCCTTCATATTTATTTTGCCGTTTTCAAAAAAATTAAAAACAGTAAACTTAAAAGAAATAGAAATAAGCGACTCCTTGCTTTCCCCCGTATTTAAAGTGGGTGCTACAAAAAACGGTTTCGAAATATCTTGCATCGTTAAAATTAATGGAGAACCCATTTCTTTTGCCGAAAACAAAGCAAATAGTAGCCTTATTTTTATGTATGACGATACGCTCTACACTTGGCAGAAAACCGAAGATGTAATACAAGCGGAGAAGTTTATTAGAGAAGGTAATATTGCATTAAGTAAAAAAAATTGGGCAGAAAAAATGCAATCGGTTATTCTTCCACTTACCAAAGAGTATGAAGTGGAGTTTGATAGGTCACTCGTAAAAGAAGTAAGTATTTCTACGCCAGATATAAAATTGATGTTGCAAGAAAGAGGCGATTTCTTGGTATTTCAACCCGTTTTTTCTTACAAGGGTTTTGAAACAAAACCTGGAGATAAGGAAACACTTATTATACCAGACGGCGATAAAATTTTACAGATACAACGCAACAAAGAGGCAGAAGATGCCTTTATGAAAAAACTGGAAAACCTGCATTCAGGTTTTATTACAAAGCAAGAAACAGGCAGTTTGGTTTTAAAGGGTGCAGAAGTGCTACGCAACAATTGGTTCTTTCTTTTTGTAGATGCAATGAAAGAAATGAAAGTGCCTGTTTTTGGTTTTGAAGCACTTAAGAATTTTAGGTTTAATACAGCCAAGCCAAGCACACATATACATGTAAGCAGTGGGCAAGATTGGTTTGATGCAAAAGTAGAAATTGAATTTGGCGAGCAGCGTGTAGGCATTGCAGATATTAAAAGAGCACTAGCAGAAAAACGTTCATTTGTACAATTAACAGATGGTACACTGGGTATTTTACCAGACGAATGGCTTAAAAAGTATTCATTGTTGTTTAAAGTTGGAGAAGGCCGTACAGATAAATTACGCCTTAGTCGCTTTCACATGAGTGTTATTGATGATCTCTATGAAAACCGCAATGAAGAGGAAATGAGTTTTGCATTAGATGAAAAGTATGAGCGCTTAAAAGAGTATAAAAATATTCCAGAGATTGAACCGCCTCATCAACTAGAACCAATTTTAAGACCATATCAATTGGCGGGTTATCGTTGGCTAAGCTACTTAAACGATGTAGGTTGGGGCGGTATTTTAGCAGATGATATGGGACTAGGTAAAACCGTGCAAGCACTTACCATGCTGGATCATTATAAAAAAGTAAATGAGTCGCTTATTGCAATAGTGGTATGCCCTACAACACTTATTTATAACTGGCAAAATGAAATAAAAAAGTTTACGCCTACACTTAGCATACATGTACACCACGGTAGCACACGCAGCAGAAATGTAGAAGAATTAAAAGCGGCCAATATTATTATTACAACCTATGGCACCTTGCGCAGCGATATACAAATGCTCTTAAAAATAAAGTTCGATTACGTGGTGTTGGATGAAAGCCAAGCGATAAAAAACCCATCATCAAAAGTTACCAAAGCCGCATCATTACTACATGCAATTAATAGGGTGTGTATGAGTGGTACACCTTTGCAAAATAATACGTTTGATATTTTTGCTCAAATGAATTTTTTAAACCCTGGCTTATTAGGTACGATGGAGTTTTTTAGAAATGAATTTGCAAATCCCATCGATAAATTTGGCGAGCAAGAACCAAAAGACCACTTGCGAAAATTACTGTATCCTTTTATACTGCGCAGAACAAAAGAGCAAGTAGCAAAAGACCTTCCAGATAAAACAGAACAAATTCTTTTTTGCGAAATGGAAACCGAGCAACGGAAGATATATGATGCTTATCGCAATAGTTATCGAGATAAAATTTTGGGCACCATCGATCAACAAGGCATTGGTAAATCGCAACTGACCATTTTGCAAGGGTTAATGAAGCTGAGGCAAATATGCGATAGTCCGGCCATATTGAATGAGGAAGATAAATTTCCAAACCATTCGATAAAACTGGATGAGCTTACCAGAGAAATCACAGAAAATATTGGTGATCACAAGGCTTTGATATTCTCCCAGTTTCTTGGTATGCTTGCATTGATAAAGCAAAAACTAATTGAGAATAATATTCCATTCGAATATTTTGATGGTAGTACCTCCGCTATCGATAGAGAAAAAGCCATTCAGAATTTTCAGAACAACAATGAGTGCAGGGTGTTTTTAATTTCCCTAAAAGCGGGTGGTGTGGGGCTTAACCTTACGGCGGCAGATTATGTGTACATTGTAGACCCATGGTGGAACCCAGCCGTGGAGCAACAAGCCATTGACAGAACGCATCGTATTGGGCAAACGAAAAATATTTTTGCCTACCGTATGATTTGTATTGATACTATTGAAGATAAAATTTTACAATTGCAAGAGCGCAAAAAAATATTGGCTAAAGAATTAATTGCAGATGATGCAAACTTTGTGAAGGCACTAAGCAAGCAGGATGTGGAGTATTTGTTTTCGTAAAATAGTTTCTTATCAAAATGAAATATGCCGTCATTCTTTTGGTAATAGGATTTTGTGTAGAGGGGTTTGGTATTTTACAGAAAATTCTTCATGCGCCATTAGCAGATATCTTTTTAATAACAGGTAAATGTATTTTATTTGTAAGCTGTGGCCTCTTTGTTTATGTGCTTTTTAAAAAGCCAAAATAAGCTACAATATTTTTAATCATGAAAACGATTTATGTTTTTAGCGGGCTAGGAGCAGATGAAAGGATTTTCCATAATATTAATTTTGGAGGCCACAACGTTATTCATGTAAACTGGATAAAACCGATAGCAAAAGAAAGCATGGAGGATTATGCTTTACGGCTTTCTGAAACCATAACCATAAAAACCCCCATTTTATTGGGCCTGTCTTTTGGTGGCATGATGGCTGTAGAAGTCGCCAAACATATTCAAACAGAAAAAATAATTCTTGTTTCCTCTTCCAAAAATAAAAAAGAAATTCCATTTTATTATCGGCTAGCAGGTAAGGTTTATTTGCATAAATTAATAAGAGCAGGCGTTTTAGTAAAAGCCAATAAACTTACCAATCGTTTTTTTAGTGCCAGAACCAGTGCAGATAAAAAGTTATTGGCAGCTATGCTAAAAGTTACCGATGTTGATTTTTTAAACTGGGCAGTAGATAAGATTGTGCATTTAAAAAATGAGGTGGTGCACGAAAACCTAATACATATTCATGGTACAGCCGATAGGATTTTACCGATTCGTTTTGTAAAAGCAGATATCATTATTAAAGGTGGAAGCCATTTAATGATTGTAAACAAAGCTCCAATGGTACAAGAAAAAATCCTTGAATTATTAAAATAACATTCCAGTACCTACATTACAAATTTCTTCTTCGTAAATTACTGCTTCAATTCTTTTTATGAAGCACATATTCCTTTTGTTTTTTTTGGTTTCAGCAATTCAAGCACAAAGCCAAACTTTGGAGCAATTGAATAACCAACGCATTACGCTGCCCAATGGATGGTCGATTACACCTGTGGGCAAAACATTGGCTCTCGGCGATTTGCCATTAAATATTGCCGTAAGTAAAACCGGCAAATACTTGGCAGTTACAAACAATGGTCAAAGCACACAAACCATACAATTGTTTGATACCAAAAAAGAAATACAATTAGATTCAATCGTAATTACAAAATCTTGGTACGGATTAAAGTTTTCAGCAGATGAAAAAAAGTTATTTGCCAGTGGAGGAAACGATAATTGGATATTGCAATATAATATCATACATAATAAATTAAAAATTGCTGATACATTTAGATTGGATACGGCAAAGAGAAAATTGGTATCTCCTTCGGGAATTGAGGTAGATGATGCAAAGCAGATAATGTATGTTGTAACAAAAGAAAACAATTCTTTGTACATTATTGATTTGAAAACAAAAGCAATTATTGAAACAATAAAACTTGAAGCAGAAGCCTATAGTTGCTTGCTTTCGCCCGATAAAGCAACATTGTATATTAGTTGCTGGGGATGCGATAAAATAATATTGGTAGATACAAAGACAAGAAAAATTTCTTCCACAATATTTGTAGGCGATAATCCAAACGAAATTGTATTAAACAAAAAAGGAACGCTTTTATTTGTAGCCAATGCAAACGATAACAGCGTTTCCATTATAGATACGAAACTGCAAAAAGTTATAGAAACATTAAATGCCGCCCTATATCCCAATGCACCGAGCGGCAGCGGAACAAATTGTATGGCTTTGAGTCAAAATGAAAAAACGATGTATGCGGCCAATGCAGATAATAATTGCTTGGCAGTTTTTGATATAAGCACGCCAGGTAAAAGTTTGTCAAAAGGATTTATTCCAGTGGGCTGGTATCCTACAAATGTAAAAGTTGTAGGCAAAAAAATATTTGTCGCCAATGGTAAAGGCTATTCTTCATTGGCAAATCCCTATGGTCCCAATCCATTTCGCAGCCGAGAATCTGTAATATACCAGCAAGGAGATACATCAAAGCCAATAGGGGTGCAATATATAGCCGGCTTGTTTAAAGGTACCATGAGTATTATACCTGTGCCAAATGAAAAACAATTGAGCGATTTCTCAAAAGCCGTTTATGCAAATACGCCCTATACAAAAGCAAAAGAAACAGATGCAGATGGCTTGCTTGGTAATCCAATACCAATGAAAGTCGGAGATAAATCTCCAATTAAATATGTGTTTTATGTTATTAAAGAAAATAGAACTTATGACCAAGTTTTAGGTGATATAAAGAAAGGCAATGGCGATGAAAGCCTTTGTTTGTTTGGTGAAAAAATTACACCCAACCAACACAAATTGGCAAACGATTTTGTATTGCTCGATAATTTTTATGTAGATGCAGAAGTGAGTGCAGATGGCCATAATTGGAGTATGGGTGCTTACGCTACGGATTATTTAGAAAAAACTTGGCCCACAAGTTATGGTGGCCGTGCTGGTAAATACGATGCTGAAGGAAACAGGGAAATTGCCAATAATAAGGGAGGTTTTATTTGGGATCATTGCAAAAAAAATAAGGTGACATATAGAACCTATGGTGAATTTGCAGACAATGGCAAAGCAAATATTTCTTCTCTCAAAAACAATATGTGTAATTATTTTGAAGGATATAATATGGCAGTAAAAGATAGCCTTCGATTTACACAATGGAAACAAGATTTCGATTCATTGATTGCTATAAATGCATTGCCACAACTTAGTACGGTTCGTTTTGGAAACGACCATACCGTAGGATTACGCAAAGGTGGCCCTACGCCACAAGCTTGTTTGGCAGACAATGATTTGGCAGTAGGTATGTTTATAGAACACCTAGCTAAATCAAAAATATGGAATGAAACGGCTGTTTTTATTTTGGAAGATGATGCACAAAATGGCTCGGACCATGTAGATGCGCATAGAAGCACGGCTTATGTAGCAGGTGGATTTGTAAAGAGAAACTTTGTAGACCATACGATGTATAGTACATCGTCCATGTTGCGCAGCATCGAACTAATTTTAGGTATGCCGCCTATGACACAATACGATGCCGCCGCAATTCCTATGTGGCGTTGCTTTCAATCGGCTACCGCCTCAAGTAATTTTACAGCAATTACTCCCAATGTAAATTTAAATGATAAAAATATGGCCCTAAATAAATGGCAACAAAAATCGGAAGAGTTTAATTTTGCTAAAGAAGATGCGGCACCAGATGATGCATTAAATGAAATTATATGGTATGCGGTAAAAGGCGATAAAATTCCTTACCCTGGACCAAAGCGTGCAGCTTTTGTGCTGGTAAATGCGAAGGAGAAAGATAATGATTAGCATACGTTTTCATTTTTATATTTGTTATTAAATCAATCAAAAGGATATTGAATTAAGGAAAAAATAAAAAACGTCAACATAAATAAAAGTTACTCTAAAATATCAGTATGGAAAATGAGAACAATTACGCATTTGATGTAGCCATTATTGGTGCTGGTCCTGCAGGTAGTTGTTGCGCAATTTCATTAGCCAATAGCGGTTTAAGGGTTGCTTTGATAGATAAAGCTACTTTTCCAAGAGATAAAATATGCGGCGATGCTTTAAACATTGATGTAGTAAACCAGCTCCATTTAATGGGCGAAAATATTTTAAAAAGCTTTGAAAATAATGCTCAAAAAACAGCATCGTATGGCATAAAAATATTTTCTACAAAGGCTTCTTTTGCTATGCCATTATACCACAACAAAGTAAAAAGCTGTGGTTATGTTATGAAGAGATTAGATTTTGATAATTATTTGTTTGAAGAGGCTAAATCGCACAAGAATATTTTTTGTTATGAAGATGCTTGCGTAGAAAAAATTGAGGAAAAGATTGATTGTATTTCATTTACTGCAGCCAACAATTCGTTTACAACAAAATTGATGGTAGGGGCTGATGGTGCTCATTCAATTGTGGCAAAAGCTTTTGGGTTGCATGAAGTAGATAAAAATAATTACAGTGCAGGTTTGAGGCAATATTATAAAAATGTTACGGGCTTTAATGCAGATAACATGATAGAGCTACATTTTTTTAAAGAAACAGCCCCTGGCTATTTTTGGATGTTTCCGATGCCTGATGGATTAGCAAATATTGGTATTGGTATGTTGAGCAGTAAAGTGGCAAAAAAGAAAGTTAATCTGAAAGAGCTGATGCATCGTTTAATAACGACACACCCGAATCTTGTAGAAAGATTTAAAGATGCCCAACCATTGGAAACGGTAAAAGGTTTTGGTTTGCCCCTGGGAGGTAAAAAGAGAAACTTATCCGGCAACCGGTTTTTATTGATTGGGGATGCTGCTTCGCTTATAGATCCATTTTCGGGCGAAGGTATTGGAAATGCAGTGCGGAGTGGGCGTTTGGCAGCAGGTCATATTGTTAATTGTTTTAAAGAAAATAATTTTTCGGCAGCGTTTAATAAAGCCTACGATAAAATTATTTACCAAAAAATGGAGAAAGAATTCAAGCTTAGCAAAATGCTTTTACGCATAGCACAATGGCCACGTTTTTGTAATTTCATCATTAGAAAAGCAAGTGAAGTTGGTTTCATTGGCAACCAACTCACAGAAGGATTGGGTAGTTTAAGTAAAAGAGGAAAATTATTTAGGCAACCAATATTTTACCTTCGATTATTTTTTTCTAAGAAAGATTAAAGGCCATTCTTAAATATTCTTTTGCTGTTTATTTCTAAGCTTTTTTAAAGAAAAAATTGAACGCAACTTCTATATATTTTTTGAAGAGTTGAATTATTTTAAAAAAAATTTAAAAATAAATTTGGTAGTTTCAAAAAAATAAATTCATCTTTGCATTGCAAAACAAAAATAAGAAACAAAACATGTTACGAATAAACCTACATATTGGAACAGCAAATTGCTTTAGTTCGCCGAAGGCTGACTATAACAATAGCGGGGCATGTTATGCTGATGAATAGTAAAATACTAATTCGATATAACTTAAGCCCCGCCCACAACAGCGGGGTTTTTTAATTTAAGAAATTAAATATTAAAAAAACTAAAATAAAATAATGTTTCAACTGAATACACAAATAAATAAAAACAACATGCGCCATTTGTTGCCGAGTAGCGCAGGCATATTTACGCCCAAAGTATATTTTATTTTTTGTAGTGGTTCGAATAAAAATGATCATAAAAAACGATTGTGTAAACTTCGAAAGTGTGAATGATATATTTACATTTCAAAGAAAGCCCAATCGTACTAAACAAAAACGATTGGGCTTTTTTTTGTGTCTGACAGCTTGCACAGAAACTATACATACTAATATTTTGCGAGCTGTCTGACACATAGAACGATTTGTAAATAAAGGGAAATGAAATTTTTAATAACAGTATTTGTAATTCACAAAGCAATAGAAATAGCTTTTAATAAAAAGAAGGCGATAAAATAATTATATGCAGGAGGAGGAATGAGAGCGCTCCCTGTGAGATGCAACAGGGACGCTTCTTTTAAACTTATTAACGAAAATGATCTATTCTTCTAACGGTTAGAACATCAAGCTTTCTACTTGATGATAAGGGAGTTCTCCCGCAGAATTGCTGGATCGTATGGGTTACTTAGGGTTCGTTGGTGTAACGGCTAACATTACAGATTGTCTATCTGACGACAAGGGTTCGACTCCCTTACGAACCGCTTTAAAATATAGTAGTATTCTCCCGCAGGATTGCGGGATCGGATACTCCGTTTGGAACGGAGAGGCTGCAGGTTCTCCCGCAAAAGGCGGGATGTCTACTATACAAAATGTTGTTTGTAGCTTAATGGTAAAGCGCTACTCTGTGAAAGTGGAGAATAGGGTTCGATACCCATAAACAACCGGTAAAGAGAATGCGATTTGGTGTATGGGTTACATAGGTTTTCTTCCTTCTTTTCTAGAAGGTAAACATAGGAAAATTGTATTCAGTTCAAGTCTGAAAGTCGCACAAATATTGGCTCATACTTGCCTGCCGGCAGCTACCCTGTACACATATCTTTAGCAATGTTAATTCCTTCTATAATTGCATTAAACCTATCGAGTCCTTTTTTCAAACATATAACCCCTGGCGGACCTTGAGAGTCGTATCCTTTCCATCCTCCTAATCGTCCTAT
>JANPCB010000119.1:0-21984 GCA_031430735.1 Ferruginibacter sp.
AAAGGAAATTATAAGCTCTGAGAATCGCCTATATGAAATTGGTGATGGACCCCGACTCGAATACTTTAAAGAAAAGAGGCTGTTTTCAATTTAGAAAACAGCCTCTTTTGATAAACAGCCAGTTTTTCAGTGCCCTCGAAATTTCGGTAGCTTTTTTTATGCAGTTTTTTTTGGTTAGAAAATACCAAAGAGGTTCTACTACTTTTTGGACTTGTAAAATAGTCCAATGTCATTCTTTGCAACTTTGCTCCTTTGCGAGCCTTGCGTGAAAATAGTTGGCCTAAATTATAAATAAATTTGGTATAAATTCTACATTGGATTTTGTAAAAAAGCTTTTGTAAACTGTAGCGAAACGTATTGTACCAAGTATTAAGGAATATTGGTCTTTACTAATAGAAATATAAGGAGCAAGGGTTAGTAAGTGAATTCATACTTTGCTAGTGGGTCCTATTTACTTGTAGGTTGTAAAGGTTTCTATAACTTCATTTTAATTGAATATAGGTGTAGCATTAGAACACAAATCAAGTAATAAAATTATCAAGGAATCTATTATTGTGCTAATACTAATTGAAAATAGAAGGCATTTAAAGCACAAATAAAGTAAATAAAATTTATCATCTAGTCTATTGCGCCAGTGCTATTTTCTTTTGTAGAGTTTGCTTATTGGTAGAAGAAGTTTGTAATTTTAGCGTTTCCTTCTTTTTCTTTTTTTGTAGAATGATAAGTCTCCTTACAGATTGTTTGTGGTCATCAAATTGCTTTATTAATTCAGCCATTTGACTAAGTGATTTTTGATAATTCTCATAAATATCTTTCAACTTTTCTTTGTGCTCCAATATACTTTCGTAATGGTACGTGCACGGAACATGAAGTGCGTTTTCGGCAAGCAGTTTATTTAAGTAATTTTCTACCAGTTTGTAATGAGACCTCAGAATTCCTTGCATATTAATCTTCTTGTTAAGCTGTTATTTATTCAACAACTCTTTTTTTAGTGGTTAATTTTGTTTGTCTTTTATGTGAGATACTATTAATTAATATTTCATATAATAGACGATGTTTTTATTCACCAAAATCCAATTTTTTTATTACATTTTTTGGAATGTTATAATTTTATAACTTTCAAAACTTCCAAATTTTCAGTTTCTTTTTTAAACAACTTAATCAAATATTGCCCAGAAGCGATTGCTTCTACATCATAAATAATCCTAGCCGTATTTATCAATGTTAATTCTTTTTGTAATATCTGCTTACCTGTAAAATCGAATAGGGAAATAATATACTTGCCATTAAAAAAACCATTGTTTTTCTCTATAGTAACAGTACTTATATTTCTTGGAACTGGATTTGGATACAAAGACACAGTAGATTTTAAATTACATACAGCAGATAGCTTTCTAATTTCGCTGTATTGAAATTTCCCATCTATATCAATGGCTTTTATACGAACCAAGCATGTAGGTACTTGGTATTTTGCAGGCACATTAAAAGTATAGGTGTAACTGCTTGCGTTTGTAGCTTGTAATAAACCTATTTTTTCAAAATTATTTAGATCTGCACTTATTTCAACTTCATACTTAGCAACGTTTATTTCATTTTCTATGTTAAAATCCACTTTAATGGAACATTCTTTTTTAGTAGCTCTTATAGCTGTAAAAGTTACAGGTACTAAAGCCGGTACCACGAAATAGAACAATGAAGAAGTGTTGTTGTTCCCATTTTCGTCGGATAATGTAATAGGGGTATTGTGATTGGTAACTAAAAAATTGGTGGTAATAGTAGAGCCACCCAATATGTTCCCCAATACATCAAAGGAAGCTGTGTCCGAAAAATTTGCTGGCAATTGGGCAATCAACTCGCCTGTTATTTGAACCTGCCCGCCAGATGAAAGTGCTGTCCATTCAAAATAATTACTGGTATTTACTGTGCTTAAATTAAATGTTGGGCTTAATATCATTTTAGACCCTAGACCAATTTTTATTTTGCAAGTGCCTGAAGGAAGTTGGTTGC
This sequence comes from Ferruginibacter sp., assembly GCA_031430735.1. Lineage (GTDB taxonomy): Bacteria > Bacteroidota > Bacteroidia > Chitinophagales > Chitinophagaceae > Ferruginibacter. The sequence continues at coordinate 2,008 of JANPCB010000119.1, forward strand.
CGAGGTTTAAATTATAAATTGGAATTTTTAATTTTACAATACCATTTTGAGGAAGCTGCAATTCATTCGTAATCATATTTAATGTGGAAGTTATTTTTATTGGACTAAGCGCTGGATCGGCCGTTACTTGCGAAAAGGCTGATACTTTTGATAGTAGTAGTAGGAAAAATAATATTTTTTTCATAATTATTGAATTATAAATCGGTTGAGAATAGTTTCACCAAGCTAAGATGATCTTAATAGTTTTGTAGTGTTATTGGAACACAAAGTTATAAGGCTAAACACCAAACTATATTAAGTAATCATTACATAACTATTAATTATTTTGGAGATGACATTTAATATTAAAACCAAAAAATAGGCTGTAGTAAAATTCTATAACAAACGTTTCATATAAATTTAAGGGGCTATGTAAACAAAATATTAATCGTTAAAAATTGCCTCGTGTGCATTTCATTGCCAAGCAAACCGCTCCAAATCAAGTGAAGGGTTTTCTATAAGATTGTTTGCAAATTGCATCATACTATCTACAATGCTTTCGGTATTTTTTGTAAAATTTATTTTTTGTTGATTGCTGTTCGCAATCCAATCATTAAACAAACTAGTAAAATTGTTGTTTAAAGACGGAACGGTTTTTACACCTAATTTTTCCAATGCTGCTGCATTACATAATTGCTCATACTGCCCTTTAATAGGTAATACCAATATTTTCTTTTGCAAATACAATGCTTCTGCAGGCGTTTCAAAACCGGCACCAGTAATTATTCCATAGCAATTGATAAGGCTTTCGTTAAAGGCGTTTTTGTCAATGGGAATATAGCAGATATTGCCTACTTGTGTTTTTACTTTTACTTGTTTTGAAAAAACTTGAAACTTAAAATCGTTTAAAGGGGATAGATACTTTGCAATGGTACTATCTGAGTATGAAGAAAGGTATACTGTAATATATCCTTCATTTTTTGCTGTTGCATTCCATATCTCTTTTTTAATGATGGGAGGTAAAATAAAATCATCATACTGTTCGAAGTGCAATCCTACATATTTTGTAGCACGTGCGTAATTTTTTAAAACCATCTCCCCAATAAAATCCTTTTTCTTTGGCCTTGGGGTTTTACTACTCATAAAACTAGCTTGGTGGCCAAAATTTATACTTTTTACATTTTTATATGCACAAGCCATTGCTGTAATGCTTTCAAAATCGTTTATCACCAGGTCATATTTTTCTACAGGTAGTTGTTTTACTTCGTTGAATATTCTTTTTGGTTGCAATGCTTTTATAGTGTCAAAATAACTAAGCCCGCCCTTTCCTGTATAAAATAAACTTACACCCTTGCTGCGGTATTGAACATTGGCATTCATTTGTAAATTACTATTACTGCCACTAAGAAAAATATCTACACTTCCATATTGTTCCAAGTAAGGTAAAATTTCCATAGCACGACTTATATGACCATTGCCTGTAGCCTGTACTGCATAAAATATTTTCATAGCTGTATATTTTGTTTATATAAAATTCCTCATTTCATCATAAACCTTCAATGAGTTTATGTAATAATTAACCTCGTCCGATACTACATTTAAAGTTGGTTTTTGCCTGCTTACAACCTTCATAGGCAAAACCGCTTCGTTGTATAAATAAATATTCCATTGTTTATCGTTGTATTCCAGTGCCGATAAATTTTCTATCCAATCTCCCGAATTGAGGTAAGTAACACTTCCTTTTTCTGTTTCTATAATGCGTTTTTCGGGATGGTGTATATGCCCACAAATAACGAAATCATATTTGTTTTCTATAGCTAGTTCTGCTACTATATTTTCAAAATTATTGATGAAAGCAATCGCTTTTTTTACACTGTTCTTAACTTTTTTCGACAAAGAGATCTTTTCTCCACCAAATGTTTTGGACACAAAATTTACGAAGCGGTTGAGGAGAATTAATAAATCGTACCCGTGTCCACCAAGCTTGGCTAGAATTTTTGCACCTCCTTTTGTACTGTTGTCAAAAACATCGCCATGAAAAACCCATATCTTTTTTCCATCTATTTCCAACAAAAATTTATCTGCTAAAATAAAGCTACCCATACTCAAACCCGAATAGCGGCGAAGCATTTCGTCGTGGTTGCCGGTTATGTAAATTACCCTGGTTCCCTTTGTAATAAAATCCAGTATTTCTTTTATTACCGCCATGTGTGCCGCCGGGAAATATCTTTTGCTAAACTGCCAGCCGTCTATTATATCGCCATTAAGAATTAGTATTTGAGGAGAAATGCTTTGTAAATAAGTGAGTAATTCTGTAGCGTGGCATCCATAAGTTCCTAGGTGTATATCAGATATTACTACTACATCTAGTGCTCTGCGTTCCATAATAAGGTGTTTAGCAAAGTTTGAATAGTAGTGTAAACAAATAGTAACTGTAAGGTTAAATGAATATTAGGATTATGCTAAGAAATTGTTAAGCAAACGCTTTAATTTAAATAAGATTTTAGCCTCCAAACATAAAAGTATCTGCAAATAATGCCGTTTCGTTTTTGTTCAATTATTATTGGAGGTAAAATTGTTTTAAAATATTTTTTATATAATATTCTTACATCCTCATAGTTGTTAGAAGGTACAATACAATAAGCATCATCTCCGGTTTTTAATTTTTTTCTGTTGTTATTTATCCAAGCATATTGATGGATATCATTTGTATCTCCTATTGCCATAAAATTTTTATGTAAAGGCATGGCTATATATTTATCTATGTGTGCTGCAGGAAACCATTTGTTGCAAACAATACTAGCATCGCTTTTCATTTCTCCAGTTAAAATATCTTTTTGAATGATTTTTTTAATTGGCTCTTTTATACTTTTCCAACCATACATATCTAATGTAAAATCCCCCTCTCCTAAAAATAATATTTCTTTTTTGCCCGTGGTACCGGGATAAAAATTTACAAGTATAATTCCTCCAATGATTATACCTATCAGCAAACCAATAGCATATTGCAATGGTTTTGGAAATATCATTTTTGTGATTATATTACCTGGTTTTTTTTGTGCAAAATAAGCGGCTGTTAATAACACAAGTGTAACAAAAGAGGGTGCGGTCCAATGGGGTAAAATTGTATTAAACAGTGCAGCTACAGTACAAATAACTAGTAAAGGAAAGCTACAAAAAAACAACAGCTTTTTTTGATATGAAGAGATGCTTATTTTGTTTCTTAGCCCAGCAATAGTAGCCATTAGTATATAAAAAACTATTATTGGATTGTAATAAAAAATTTGCCCGGCAAGAAACGTAAAAAAAGACGAGAATTCCAATCCGGATGAACCGATGGCAACTCTTTTTCCATGAAAAAGATAGGTTACAAAGTGGTTGTTAATATTCCATTGTATTACAGGGTAAAATAAGAGCAAAGTAATAAACCCGGCAATATAAAGCGTGGGTTGCATAATCCATTTCCTATTGTAACAACAAACATATCCCAAAAAACCTACCCACAAAAAAATGCTATGTATTTTACACAACATGGCAATACCAACAACAATCCCAAAGAGGAGCATGTTTTTTTTAGCAGATTTGTCAATAGAATTTGTGCGCACTATGCACAGCAACAAATACAAACCACCAACCCAATATACTGTTTGTGGCGAATCTGGTAAAATAAACGTGCCAGCAATAATACTACCATATAAAGTAGCGGTATATATAACTACTGCTAAATAGCCCGTATAGCTGTTGTTTAATTTTTTACCACATAAATATAGTAGATAGCTAGTAACAGCAGCAGATATTATTGCACCAATTCTTACAAAAAGTGAATTGTCTGCAAATAGATTGAATGTGGTAATTCTAATAAGCCATGCAACCATGGGGGGGTGATCAAAATAATTCCATTGGAGATATTGTGCATACATGCGGTAGTAAACTTCATCGTTTCCAAGTTCTAAGCAGGATGCAATTATACATCTTAGTATGGTGGATATTGCAATTAAAAAGATTGCCTTTTTTTTTAATTCATCTATCATTTACTTAAAAGTAAAACTCAGGTTAATGAAATAATTCCATAAAAAAACCATACAAATAACTGCAAACTTTGTTACATAAAAATTACCTTTTACATATTTTACAAGTAAAAAAAGAAGAATATTATTTATGATTAAACCAGATACAGATACCATTGCAAATTTTGAAAACTGTATACTTATATTTTGCACTACTTCATTAAAAGTCCAGTAACGATTTAATAAAAAATTATTGGAAACAGCTATACAAAAGCCTAGCGTATTAGATAAATATTTATTTATGATTAGTTTTTCTTTACATAGCCATGTAACAAAAAAATCAAGCAGCATTCCGCCAAATCCTACCATACCAAATTGAATAAATTGTGTATTTAAGATACTACTCATAAGTGCCAACAGTGGTGGTTGAAGGTAAACGCCACATAGACGAACGTATTAATCTATATTGTTTCTTTAAAAACAGCCGAATGTTTTTTGAATTCCTTACAAGGTAAAACGAAAAGACGCCGGATAAACTACCAATTGAAGCGCCAATAATTACGTCAATTAGAAAATGCTGTGCAAGGTAAATGCGAGAATAACCTACTAGGATGGCTATTAACAGTAAGGGCAACTGCCATTTTTTATTTTTTAACATCAAGGCAAGTACAGTTGCAATAGCAAATGCAGTGGCAGTATGGCCAGAGGGGAAACTTGCATAATTGGCATGTGTAACTCCTTCTATAAAATAAAGATACTGCCCAGGTTCAAAATATAACTTTGGCCTGGGGGAGTGTATAAGATTTTTTATGATTTGTGCTGCTATTCCAGAAAGTAGAAATGAATATGACAAAGCTAAAGCTTGCTGTTTGTTTTTTTTATAAAAAGAGATAATAGCAATTAAACAAATGGCAAAAATACCATCTCCTAGAAAAGTAAAATTTATAAAGAAAACATTGAGCCAAAAAGAATGATAAATATTTAAACTGATAAAGCTAAATGCTTTATTTGTAGTAACTAAAAACAGGGAAGAAAGCAGTATAAAAAACAGCAATGAAACAAAGTACTTCTTATGCCTATTAAATAAGGAAGTATTTACTGATTCTAATTCCATTGGTGTAAATTGCAACAAGTATGTTGCCTGATTGTAAAATTAATGTTACCTAATCATTAAGGAATATTAATGATTAGGTGACCCCAAACGGTTTAACTAATTTTATATGAGATAGTTAAAACTTTTAATTGGTTATTTCCTCAATAATAATGGCAATATCTTCTTTATATAAATCATTAACTGCATTTACTTATGCTCAGAAATCTATCTTAATAGTAGCTTTCTTTTCTTTTATTAGAATAATTCTTTCATCGTTTTTAGAATTAGGAAACGATGAGTCATATTATTGGACATACAGCCAGCATTTGCAATGGAATTATTTTGATCACCCCCCAATGGTTGCTATTTTTATTAAACTAACCACATTTAATTTATGGCTAGAAGAGTATGTCTTTTTTTTAAGACTAGGAAGCTTTATGGGATGTGCCATTGGTTCTTTTTTTATGTATAAAACCATAGAGACTATCAGCACAGATGGAGCAGCTTTTGTAGGCGTTTTTTTATACAATTGCTCTTTTTATGCTGCTATTAGTGCAGGAATTTTTATAACACCCGATGCAGCACAAATGGTTTTTTGGACCGCAAGCTTGTACTTTATTACAAAAATATTTGAAGATGAAAACAGGGCAAAATACTGGCTGTTATTTGGTATAGCGGCTGGACTAGCCATCATGAGTAAGGTACATGCTGTTTTTTTGTGGGGCGGCATGTTTTTGTATATATTATTTTTTAAACGTTCATTATTTTCAAACCCTTTTTTTTACCTGGCAGCTTTCATTACTGCTATTATCATTTCACCGATTTTAATTTGGAATATTCACAATGATTTTATTACTTATCGTTTTCATAGCGCACGTGTGATAGAGGATGGAAGTATAACATTGAATTGGTTTGGGCTATTACAGGAAACAGTAGGGCAGCTTGTAATTAATAATCCATTTAATGTTGTTTTAATAATTATTTTTTTCTACAGAAAAAGAATTAGTGGAATAGCTTTTTCTTCGGTTACAGTATTTAAGTTTATTGCATTGTCTTTGTTAGTAGCTATTTTTTACATTGCATTATTTAAAATTTCTCTACCACATTGGAGTGGCCCTGCCTACATTACCCTTATTCCGATTGCCGCAATTGGCCTTTCTGATATGAAATTTTCGAAGTATAATTTTATCTTCAAAGCGGCTACACTGTATTTTTTGATATTTATAATGCTTATTGTTTATTGTGTAAATTTTTATCCAGGTACATTTGGAAATAAAGGCGGATTAGATTTAGGGAAGTACGATATAAGTTTAGATGCATACGGCTGGAAAGAAGCAGGTGAAAAATTTGCCACTCTTTACAATACTGAAAATGCTGCTAAACCTATAAAAGATAAACCCCCTCTTATTTGTAATACTTGGTGGGGTGCACACGAAGAATATTATTTTGCATTGCCATTGGGTATAAAAATGATAGGACTTGGTACTACGCAAGATTTGCATCATTATGATTGGAGAAACAAATTTAATTTAATTGATACCAAAATGGATACTGCATATTGTATTGTTCATTCTGATGACTATTATGATGTAAGAAAAATAAATGATAAGTATTATAAAACAATTGACTCAATAGCAACTATTGTAATTTTAAGAAGCAATAAGCCTGCGCATAATTTTTATATTTATCGTTTTAGCGATTATAGATAAAAGCAAAAAAGTTTATTCTAATAGTTGATAGCTGGAGTTTGAATAGCCGAGCGTTATAAAATTTAATGATTCATTTTTTTACTAAAATCATGCTTTAACTTGCTCAATTGCATTTGGTTTATTTATTAATATTTACATAACCTTATAATAATTTTTTATTCATATTGATAAGCTTACTTGCAATAAAGTATCAATATGAAAAAACTTATTGCCACTAGATATATATCTTGGATAGTAATTCTTTCCGTTACTATGACTGCAGCAGGCACTATGTTGATTGGGTCCATAAATACAATGGCCTTTACAAACCCTTTAAATAGTTTTTTTTGGAACACCATACTGGTAAATATTACTTTTATGGGCGATGCGTTCTTTGCTTTTGGATTGGTATTTTTTCTATTGTTTTTTCTTAATAAAAAAAATCTTTCATCAAGATTATTGATCATGGTATTTTTTACCCTGCTAATAACACAGGTAATCAAAAATATTTTTAGCGGTCTTCCGCTCCAACTTTTCTTTGAAACAGGGAATAACGAAACTGGCCAAGGCCTTGCTTTTTATAAAAATATCGCTTCTTCGCATGTAGCTGTAGCCAGTACTATAGCCGTTTTTTTTATGCTGTATTCAAAAAACACGTTTTTTAAAACAACACTTGTTTTGATGGTTTTATTGGTGGCTTATTCTAGAATGAAATTGATGGGAGATTCTATCAATGTGGTACTCTTAGGAATTGTACCAGCAACTATAGCCACCATATCGGTTTACAAATTTGTTCGAAAAAAAACCAACAGCAACGTTTATTACTATCGTATAAGAAAAGATAGAAAAATTACAGGGGAACAAATAGTACATAGTTAATCCTTTCGGGAGGGCAACGTAAATCCAAAACTCGAACCCACATCTAGCTTGCTACGTACATGTATGCTTTGGTTGTGTGCCTCTATAATATGTTTGCATATGGCTAACCCAAGACCGCTACCCCCTGCTTTGCGGCTGCGAGCAAGGTCTGTTCTGTAAAAACGTTCAAAAATTCTGGGTAAATGTTCTTCTGCAATACCATACCCATCGTCGCTTATTTCTATCAATACATTTTTTCCATCTACGTTATAAGCACTTGCTTCTACTGTTCCATTTTCCTTGCCATATTTAATAGCGTTTTCTACTAGGTTTATCAATACTTGCCTAATCTTTTCCTTATCTGCATACACCGTAAGCGGAAAATCACATTCTTTTTTTATGATGCAGGTTATTTTTTTTGCATCAGCTTTTAGCTCTAAGGCATCAAAAACATCCTTTATTAAATCTTGTATTACAAACTGCTGCGGTAGTAGTTTTATTTCACCACTTTCCAGTTTTGATATCTCATCTAAATCATCCAATAGCCCTACAAGTCTTACTACATTCCTGGCTGCATTTTTTAAAAACTTTTCATTTACATCGTTGTTATGTAAGGCGCCATCTAATAACGTATCTACATAACCCTGTATGGCAAATATGGGTGTTTTTAATTCGTGGCTAAGGTTTTGCAAAAATTCTTTTCTAAATGCCTCGTTGGCTTGTAAAGTTTCTATTTCTTTTTTTCGTTGTTCGGCCCATTCTTCCACATCTTTTCTTACTTCATCTATTCCTTTTTGTGGAAGTATATTTTTGTAATAAAACTCTTCTCTTTTGGTTGCTTTCGTCTGGTAAATCAGTTTGTAAATTAATTTGATTTTTCTGTAAATAAATTTTTGCAGGGTAAATAATATCAGGGCATAACTACCTAAGAAAATTAGGAGTAAGGATAAAATAGCTTCCCACCAAGTTTTACTGATTAGATAAATAATTAAACAAATGGGTATAGATAAAACCGCAGCAGTGAGGGCTGATAATTGTTGTGGAGATAAATTTTTAGTAGAAGGCATTGAATACTATGTTGACTGCAATATACAAGAAAAGGAGTTTGCAAGAGGCAGTTTGCAGAGGGCAGTTTGCAGAGGGCAGTTGGCAGTTTGCAGAAAGCAGTTTGCAGAAAGCAGTTTGCAAGTAGCAGTTGGCGGTTTGAAGAAATCAGTTTGCAAAAAGAAGTTGGAAAATCAAAGGGCCAATTGCCCACTGCCATTTGCCCACTGCCAATTGGAAGTTGGTAAAAAGCAGTTTGCAGAAATCAAAAAGAAGTTGGCAAATAAAAGGGCCAACTGCCAACTGCCAACTAGCAATTGCCAACTGCTCCTACACTTCAAATTTATACCCCACACCCTTTACAGTACTTATACAATCAATGCCAAGTTTTTGTCTGATTTTTCTGATATGTACATCAATGGTTCTATCTCCTACAATTACTTCTGTTCCCCAAATTCTATTTAGAATTTCATTGCGTAAGAAAACTTTGCCTGGTTTTGATGCCAATAATGCTACCAATTCAAATTCCTTGCGTGCCAAAATAATTTCTTCTCCTTTTAAATATACAATGTACTTTTCCCTGTCTATTTCAAAATCACCCACTTTTAAAACTGCCGGGCCTTCGTTGTTTATACGGCGAAATAGGGCATTTACCTTGCTCAATAAAACCTTTGGGCTTATTGGTTTGGCAATATAGTCATCCGCTCCAGTTTCCAGCCCTTTTATTTCAGAACTTTCATCGCTCATAGCCGTAAGAAAAATAATGATGGTAGCAGCATATGCGGGTTGGGAGCGTAAAATATTACAAACTTCTATCCCATTTTTATTGGGCATCATTACATCTAAAATAATAAGATCTGGCTTGGTTTGTTTTGCTTTCTCAATAGCCTCGTCGCCGTTTTTGGCAGTTATTACTTCATAACCCTCTCCTTTTAAATTAAAAGAAAGAATCTCAAGAATATCTGGCTCATCGTCGGCAATGAGAATTTTTTTAGCTAGGCTCATAATTAAAATGTTACGCAAAAGTAAAGTATCTATTTGAGGGGCATCTAACTTATGGTAAGGTTCTTGCATTATTAAATTGTTAAGCCCAAGGCAACTTATGGCATAACTTAACAGTCTTTATAGTAATTAAGAATAAAATTTGCATCATATTTGCAATAGAACAATACTTTATGAAGCATACATTTTTTACAATTTCCCTATTCCTATTCATTTTCAATGCATCGGCCTTTTCCGATACAAACAATATTCCCTTAAGCAGAAAAAAATGGCACGAAGACATTCGAAGAGAGCAAATTAACTGTGAAAAACTAGACAAAAAAGAAGATGGCCTTTTGCGTATTGGAAATAACGACGAAGTAAACAACCAAGTTACCGATGCGCTGTTTAGAAAGCCAAACGAATGTAGACAGTGGATAGAAACCAATGACGCCCAATTTCCAACCAACAATGATAAAGTAAGGTATTTGAAATATGTAGCTGATTTATTGGTCTATTTTAGGGTATATGTAAAAGACAAAGAATTGAAATTGATAGAACTTCCTATGCTGTTGGAAGATTTTGAAAAAACCATGAAAGCAAAAGCAAGTGGACAATCTATTCTTAATTTATTGGAAACCCAATCTTATGCTATCGCAAGAATAAACCAACAAATATTGGGCGATGAAAACGAAAGAGCAGGTGGAGCAGCCATCATATATTTAAAATATGTACAGCTATTCCCTAATAAAATTTTAGAAACCATTGCGCCCTATGCGCAAGAAGTTTATGCTGATAGTTTAATTTCACTGGCTTGCAAACTCAATCCAGTAAAATTTTATACATACGCCCAGTCAAAAAATTCTATCGTTGGCAAACTCATACATGCCAATAAAGATAAAATGGTAATGCAGGTAGCCGAACTTAGCCAAACAGACAATGCGTTATTTTATTTCCCTTTTTTAGATGATTTATTAAGTGGGAAACAAAGCATAGATAGCATTAAAAAATATGTAGGAGATGGAGAAGTAGGGTATGATAGCGTAGGCTATTACAAATTATTGGTAAAAACGGCTATCACTTACTCAAGGAGAATGAGTAGACCTTATTTTGATACCGCCATTGCTTATCAAGGTACGAATGGGCTATTGAGCACTTTACAAAAAAAAGCAAAACAGCATTTTGTAGATCAGATAAATAATTTGCACGATCAAAACAATCTAACCATCCGGATGAAAGCAATCCAGCCACTGGAAGCAGAAGATATTTATTACATGATGGTAATGTGCGAAGCCGATATATACACGAGTAGCTATAAGCATAGTTTTACTAGGTTGTTGCAATTAATGGGCGCAAAACCACGAGGCGACTCTCTTTTGCTTGCCGTAAATTTTGATCATTTTCGCAAGTTTATAAAAATGGCTGCAAATTATAATAGGCTTGATACATTTTTGAAAACAATGCCTACTTCCAGATCGGAATTGGTAATGAAAGCATTTGTACTAAACTTAGAAAAAAGTAATTTAGAAGATGCCGTAGATGTGGCAGATTCTTACAGTAGCATTACAGATACAAATTTGCAGCAAAGTATGTTGCAAAATGTTACTGATTATGAAAGGGCTGCTATTGAAAATGATAATAAAAAAGGCAAAATAATATATGGCTTACTTAAATCCATTTTTTTATCGCTCAATGATTCCACTGTTAACCTTACCAAAGAAATTGGCATACCGCCTATTTATGATGTGGCCAATAAATACATGCAGGATAAAAGCGGCTGCATTGTAGAACAAGTGTTTTTTTATGGAGATAAGGATGGAAAAGCATATTACCCTTCATTTAGAAATTCATTCGCAACCAAAGACTGGAAGGTAACAGATAAAAAAGAATGGATGGAAGCGGTATCCACAAATGGCAACGTAATGGTTTTTGCTAATAAGCCATTGGAAAGCGATGCTAATTTGGATGACACAGCACAAATTCATTTGGCTAATTATTTTAAAGAAAAAGGCTTAAAACCAAATGTAGTAGTACATCGTGGCCACAGCTATTGGCTAAGCCGCACCATGGATCGTATGCCAGGCGATGCTAAGATTGTTGTATTGGGCTCTTGCGGTGGTTACCAAAACTTAAATAAAATATTAGAAATTAATCCAGAAGCGCATATTATATCTACAAAAGAAATTGGTGCCGGCGATATCAATCGTCCAATACTTACTTATATGAACCAAGTATTTGCAAGCAATGCAGATCTTTCGTGGCGCAAAATGTGGCAAAGTTTAACCAAAAGTTTTTCTACCGATCCTAGTAAAGCGGTAAGAGAAAGTTGGGAAAGTTATGTACCCCCATACAAAAACCTTGGAGCCATATTCTTAAAAGCATATACCATAAAAATGGAAAATGAATAAGGTTGTATAATCTATGCTAGATAAATACATCTTTATTCATATCAATAGCTGTCAATTTAGTACGCAAACTAAACTTCTAAACCCTCTAAACTCGAGCATTGTAGCCAAAAAAACTCGTACTAATTACTAAACGATTAATAATACTATCGGTATTCGTGGTTAATCTTATCTATTTTTGTGCCCCAAATATAATAGTCAATTTGAAAATATACACAAAAGCACATGTAGCATTATTCGCCACTAGTATTTTCTTTGCTATAAATTTTACAGCAGTAAAGTATTTAATAAATGGAGGCTTTATAAAAGCCTTTGGCTTAAATTTAATTAGGGTTGCCGTTACCGCTTTTTTATTATGGGTATTGTATTTTTTTAAGCCACGAAAAGCTGTCATTCAAAAGAAAGATTATGGCAGGTTTTTTCTTAGTGCACTCACCGGCATAGCCATCAATCAATTGCTTTTTATAAAAGGTTTGTCGCTCACTTATTCTATACATGCATCGTTGCTGTTGCTTACCACACCTATTCTTATTACATTTATTGCAGCCTGGTTTTTAAAAGAAAAAATAAATGCCAACAAATTAATTGGACTCGGCTTGGGTGTTTCTGGCGCATTGGTACTTATATTATCAAGAGAAAAAACGGGTAGCCCTAGCAATGTGGTTTGGGGCGATATACTTGTTTTGCTAAATGCCATTTCGTACACCTTTTATTTTGTATTGGTAAAGCCGTTAATGAAAGATTACAATCCAATAATGGTTCTTCGTGTAATTTTTACCCTTGGCCTTATCATGATTTTTCCTTTCTGTTGGTCCGAATTCGAATCTATTAATTGGCAAACATACCAGTTTACCGAATATTTCACTTTATCATTAATCGTATTTGGTGGAACATTTTGCGCCTATCTTTTTAATATATATGGCATTAAAATATTGGGCCCTTCCATTGCAGGGGCATACATTTACTTACAGCCATTTTTTGCGGCAGCAATAGCAATTGTTTTTTTGGGCGAATCGTTGGCGGCTTATAAAATACTTGCTGCTGTACTCATTTTTGCTGGCGTTTATCTGGCCAATAAAAAAACAACCAATGGTTGAGATAATAAAAGCAAATAGCGATATAGATTTTAAAGAAGCGTCCATCCTTTTTCAAGAATATGCTACATGGCTCAATATTGATTTGAGTTTCCAACATTTTGAAGAAGAGCTTATGCACTTAAAAGAAATGTATGCATTTCCTGAAGGGGCAATTTTATTGAGCAAGCAAGAAAATATATTTACAGGTTGTGTTGCGGTAAGAAAACAAGCATTGGATATAGCAGAGTTAAAAAGAATGTATATAAAACCAAACAATCGTAAAGCTGGAATTGGTGCTGCACTATTAAAAAAAGCCATAGAAATGGCAAAAGAAATTGGCTATAAAAAAATAAGATTAGATACTTTAGATAATATGCATCCCGCTATAAATCTTTACAAAAAAGCGGGCTTTTACCAAATAGAACAATACTATTTTAATCCCGAAAAAAATGCCCTTTTCTTTGAGAAGGTATTGTAATGGTTTAAATTGAGATTACAGGGCTGCTAAAGTAGTTTACATACAAAATTATAAATGACTATCCGTTATTAGGTGCAAAAGAATTTTATGAATGCAATACACAATGTATGATTTTTAAAGGGGTAGATCAAAATGATATTTCTGTTTTTTTTCTGTGAATCTGTGGCAATATTTTTCCACAGATTCACAGAAAAGCTATTCTGTATATGATCTTTTAACTATTACACAAATAGATTACAGATAATATGGGTAAATTTGTAGAGGTAAATTCTTTAAATGAAGAATGAATTTTTATACAGTTTATATTTAATTTTCTACAATTTTTTATTCCTTGCACCTAATAGCGGATAGCTATTAAATTTTCTAACCACACTTATTTTACATTGATGGCTATTACCCTTTGGGCGTTTTAAAAAACAAAAATTTCTTTTTAGCACTTTCAAATTCCAACCAACTATTTGCATCAGCTTGCACAGCAAATACGCCACAAGTAGGCATATCAACTATTGGCTTATCTGAGCAAAGTGAGCTTGCAAACTCTGTAATGCCAGGGTTATGAGAAAAGATGGCAACGACGTTTTCTTTATCATCTAGCGTATTTATTACATCATCAAAAACCGCTGTAGAAGCGTGATAGAGTTTGTCAATAAATACAATATCATCTGTTTTTTTATTGTATGCCTCTACAAAAGCCTTGCAGGTTTTGCGGGCTCGTTTAGCAGGGCTACTCACAAAAAGATCTATCTGTATGTTTTCATTAAACAATTCCTGCCCCATTGCTGCAGCATCTTTTTTGCCACGATCATTCAATGGCCTATCAAAATCTAGTTGACCAATAGAAGCCCAACTGCTTTTTGCATGGCGTACGAGTAAGAGTGTTTTCATAATTCAATTTAAGGAAGATTTATAAAGAAGCAAAACTTTACGTCTCTTTTCATTTTAGTAGCATAATTTTGCGCACAAAAACTACATACAATTACAACGATTCTTCTTATAACGCCGCCTTTTACACAGTTAAATACGCCTTATCCGGCAACAGCCTATATTAAAGGATTTTTAAACACAAAAGGTATATCGTCTTACCAATGCGATTTGGGTATAGAAGTTACGGTGGCATTGTTTTCCAAAACCGGGTTGCAAACAGTTTTTCAAAAAATAGCAAATACACAAATAGCATACTCAGATAATATTAAAAGAATGATTACGCTAAAGGATGACTACATCAATACCATTGATGCAGTTGTTTCTTTTTTGCAAGACAATAACCCCACACTTGCTCATAGTATTTGTAAAAGAGATATGTTGCCAGAAGCATCTAGGTTTTTGCATACAGACGATTTGGAAAAAGCCTTTGGCAATATGGGCATACAGGACAGGGCAAAATACATTGCTACCATGTACCTCGAAGATTTATCTGATCTTATAAAAGAAACAGTGGACCATCATTTTGGCTTTAGTCGTTATGCAGAAAAGCTAGGTAGGTCTGCCAATACATTTGATGAACTATACAATGAGTTGCAAAAACCCTACAGCTTTGTAGACGAAATTTTGATAGAAATCTTGGAGGCAAAAATGAAAACGGTACAACCCAAAATGGTTGCACTTTCTGTTCCTTTCCCAGGCAATTTATATACATCGCTTCGTTGTGGGCAATGGATTAAACAGCACTACCCAGCGGTGAAAGTAATGATGGGAGGAGGATTTGCCAACACAGAATTGCGCTCGGTAAGCGATGCAAGGGTATTTGAGTTTTACGATTTCATAACCTTGGATGATGGAGAAGCACCCATTGAAAACCTGATAGCCTATATCACAAAAAACAAAACAGTAGATGAACTAAAACGTACTTTTTTATTGCAAGATGGTAAAGTTGTTTATATAAACAACAAAGTGGTAAAAGATTATAAGCAAGGCGAAGTGGGCACGCCAGATTACAGCGATTTAAAATTAGATAAATACATTTCTGCTATAGAAGTGGTGAACCCCATGCACCGCATGTGGAGCGATGGCAGGTGGAACAAGCTCACGATGGCGCATGGTTGTTATTGGGGCAAATGTACTTTTTGTGATGTGTCACTCGATTACATAAAACTGTATGAGCCTGTAGCGGCAGGCGTTATATGCGATCGAATGCAGGAAATAATGGCACAAACAAATCAAAATGGGTTTCATTTTGTAGATGAAGCTGCTCCCCCCGCACTCATGCGAGCGGTAGCGTTGAAAATCATCAAAAGAAAAATGATTGTCACCTGGTGGACCAATGTGCGTTTCGAAAAAAGTTTTACAAGAGATTTGTGTTTGCTCCTTAGTGCATCTGGTTGTGTGGCCGTTTCTGGTGGGTTGGAAGTAGCTTCAGATAGACTGTTGCAATTAATAGACAAGGGTATAACAGTAGAACAGGTTGCAAAAGTTACCCGCAATTTTACACAGGCGGGCATACTCGTACACGCATACCTCATGTATGGCTTCCCTACGCAAACAGATCAAGAAACAATAGATTCTTTAGAAATGGTGCGGCAACTTTTCTCTACTTCTGTACTGCAATCTGCATTTTGGCATAGGTTTGCACTTACCGCTCATAGCCCAGTAGGGTTAAACCCCGAAAAGTTTAAAATAAAAAAATTGAGCGAAGTATTGGGATCCTTTGCAAACAACGATGTAGAGTATGAAGATGAAACGGGTGGAGATCATGATATTTTTGGATATGGCTTAAAAAAATCCTTGTTCAATTACATGCACAATATTGGTATAGATGAGCCACTGCAAAAATGGTTTGAAGAAAAAGTACCCAAAACAAAAATAGCACCCGATTTTATAGAAAATGCTTTAAACGAGCCCACAATAAATACATTAAAAGCCAACGCCAAAATTATTTTTTTAGGCAATGCCCCATCCGTTACTTATTTTACCCAATCTAAAAAGGGAAATACAAGAGAGATGGCTACACTTGTTTTTAATAATAAAAGAAATACACAGGAAATACAAATAGCTAAAGCGCAAGCAGATTGGTTGGTAGCTATGCTTCCTTTACTTTCTATTATGGGGGAAACAGCCTATACTTTACAACAAGTAAAAAATAATTATGAAGCTGCAGGCTTGGAAGATTTCGAATTGTTTTGGGATAATAGGCCAATGAATTTTATGTGGAAGTCTGGGTTATTGCTATTATAAGTTTTAAATGACTATCCGTTATTGGGTGCAAAAGAATTTTATGTATGAAATACCCAATGTATGATTTTTAAAGGGGTGATATTTCTGTTTTTTTTCTGTGAATCTGTGGCAATATTTTTGCCACAGATTCACAGAAAAGCTGTTTTGTATATGATCTTTTAACTATTACACAAATAGATTACAGATAATATAGGTAAATTTGTTGAGGTAAATTCTTTAAATGAAGAATGAATTTTTATACAGTTTATATTTAATTTTCTACAATTTTATATTCCTTGCACCTAATAGCGGATAGCTACTAAGTTTTATCAATATGAGCCATAATACAACGAGTAAAAAAAATAAAAATATCTAATTCAAATACAAAATCCTACTAAATCTAGAAGCTTTCCTAATGTTAATTATTGCCTTTGGCAAATCACCAACCAGCCCTTCATTATTATCGAAAATAGCAATAAAATAATGTGAATTACCCAAATTTTAGGTTAAGTCTTGGTAATAAGTTTTTTTAAGTAAAATCCCAGAAAATAGCCACAGCAGCGTTGTTTAAAACGTACTACATAGACATATTCAGTACAAAAAAAACAATTAATTTTTCTATACTATTGAAAATGATTTACTTATCTCTGTCGTAAAAAAACTACAAAGAAGAATAAAAGTTTAATTATCCAAATAGTAAATTTACCCAATTATATTATTGATTAGTTTAATACAATTCGGAATTTACGGAAATTTTATAAAGTTATCCACATTTTGAGTGAAATAAGGAGATAGCATAAAAAAATTATATGTTTTTTGTTTTTTTTATACTTTTTGTTATAATATTGTGAAAGAATACCAAGCTACTGATTATATGATTAGGCATTTAATTTATCCCCCAAATAAATTGAATCTATTTGTTGGTCTTTAGATATTCAAAATTGTTTAAAAGCGAACTTCTTTAAAACCCAACCTAGCTAACCAGCAAAAACAGTAATTATTTATTACTATGCTACCCTGTGGCATATGTAAAACTTTTTTCATGAAAATGAAGGTTAAATTTTATTGCCCAAACCGAACGAAACAAGCAACTGATAAAGGAAAAAAGAATTTATGATAAAATAGTACAATCAATTAACAATCAAAACCGATACATAAAAAAATAAAGTTCTTAAATACCCATAAGATACTCTTGAAGTAGGACCAAACACTATTTCTGAATTAACTTAGCTATATCCCAATTCTATAAAATTCTACAAAAGAATGCATGGTATCTATATTACCCCAAATAGATCCACTTGTATTCGAAATAATTATTCCAACATTAATTGAAAGCTAATAAGGCACAAAACCTTATTAATAAAAGCTAAGATTAAAAAATTATTTATGTACAATTTTATACTTAATCGCTTAAGTAATTACAGGGCCAACGCCACAACTCCCCTATTGGCATTATTACTGCTTTCTCACGCTCGCTATATGCTAGGGTTTCTTAATGCCCCTTATAAAAAAGTATATCAATTACTGCATATTACCTGTATCAATAACAAATATTTTAATAGAACAGCTTTTACCACAAGGTTATTCTTTTCAAGTTCGTAAAATTCCGAATTAGTGCAATCATCCAAACATGAACCAATCAATTAAACAAAAGTTTTAATCAATCAAAAAAACTTAAAAAAAAAATGAAAAAAATGAAAAAATTTACTCAAAACTACCAAGATGCAGAGGCATTAGATGTGGGTTTTGGAGGAACAATTAAACGCATGCTCATGATGCTGTTTTTTTTGTTTCTCACAACAACCGCATTGTTCGCTTCCCATTTTCGGTTTGGGCTTTTAACGGCTACCAGGTTATCTGAAACCGCTACGACCGTTACTTATCGTTTGAATTCCAGTCAGTCATGGCGACTTGCACAGGGGATTTTTCATCAAAACACCACTTTTAGTATTTCAGGTGGAAATACAGGGTCAGTCTCAATCAACCACACGATTGTAGTTGATCCATCCGGAGGATGGGAAAATAACTCGGGAAGTACTACAGTTACCCTAAATAAAAGTGCGACTCCAACTAGAATTACTTTTGCGAGTGGCGACAAGATTGGTGGATTACAGAATAACGCTAATGGTAATTGGGATCAGTATATTATCCTAAATACGAATGCCCCGGGAAGTTCACCGATTTCAACCCTTCCGGCAATTATTAATTTACCTACCAATGTGGCTGCTGCCACATTTTCTATCCCTGCTTCAGATCCTGATGCAGGTTTTACATTAAGTTTTGGTTATCCAAATTTAGTGTCTGGCCAATTAGCGGGACAAACCAACCCAAGTGGATTTTCAGTAAATCCTGCAACTGGTTTAGCCACATTAAATACTGTAGGTAAGTCTATAGGCCAACTCTACAATGCAATGGTTACAGTAACTGACAACAACGGTAATCAAATCTTCTTAGATTTTATAATCAATATAGTTGGGTCTTCTACACCTCCTGTATTTGTGTACCCTCCTACACCAGCCAATGGCGCTGTGTTTAATGTAGGCCCGGGTCAAAATCTTTCTTTCCCTTTACAGGCTACAGATGCAGACGCAGGAAGTACTGTTAATTTATCTGTATCAGGTTTATCAGGTACTATTTCGGCTGCAAATTTCAGCCCTGCTTTGCCTGCAACAGGTAACCCATCTTCAACTACTTTCAGTTGGACACCAACTGCTCCTGAGCTTGGTTCAACTTACGTGTTGAATTTCATAGCCACAGACAATGTAGGCGTACAATCAACTACATCTGTAACCATTAATGTTATTAATGCATTCCAATGTAGTTACAATTCTAATGGTACATTAACTGTACCTCCAGGCGTTACTTCTGGTACCTACAGATTATGGGGTGCTGGTGGTGGTTCTGGTCTTACTGCTGGCAGCAATGCTTCTGGTGGCGGTGGCGGTGGTGGATACACACAAGTAAATAGAATTAATTTAATACCGGGAAGTACATTTCCAGTTACCGTAGGTGCTGGCGGAGCTGTCGGTAGCGATGGCGGATTTACACAAATAGAAGGTGCCATTGCATCTGGCGGAAAATCTGGATCATCTACAGGTAATGGTGGTTTTGGCGGTGGTCAAACAAGTCCATTTAATGTTGTACCTGCTGGTGCAAATTTCCCATCTGGTTTTTCTTTCAATGGTGGAGACGGCGGTGCTGCTTCTAGTCCATTTATA
>JANPCB010000120.1:0-4589 GCA_031430735.1 Ferruginibacter sp.
AAGGGATAGGTTGGTTTTGACACAAGATGCCAATATGCGGTCTGTAACGCAAAAAAAATGGTTATATACTAAGTATGATGAATTGAATAGACCACAATCATCAGGGTTTATTATAGATCCTATTTACTACAATGATTTTAGCTATCACTTTAATGCGGCTTATGGGAGTATAAATTATCCCGATTTAACAGCCTATACAATCAAGGAAGAATTATCCACCACTTTTTATGATAATTATGATTGGTTAGCTAGCTACAGCACGGGGTTATCTGCAACATACAACAGTAATTTCGACACCTATTTTGAGCCAGCTAGCAATAGCAACTGGCCTTACCCACAAGCCAATGCAAAAAGCGAGCAGGTAAAAGGGATGCCTACGGGTAGCCGTACAAAAGTACTAGGCACAGCAAATAGTTATTTATATAGTATTGCTATTTACGACGAAAAAGGCAGAGTCATACAAAGCCAAAGTACCAATATTACTGGTGGGATAGATATAGCTACAACTCAATATACATGGGTTGGACAGCCATTGGTAATGATAAGCAAGCAGCAGAATTCAGCTGGCAGTGGGCACATCACGACTACAGTAACGCAACTTAGTTACGATGACCTAGGCAGGGCAATAAAAACAGAAAAGAAACTAAGCAATACACTAGTAAATGCAGGAGCTATGGCAGCCTACAAAACCATAGCCGAAAATAAATATGATAAACTAGGGCAGCTTGTAAATAAAAACCTTGGTACAAAACCTACAACAGCAGCCCCACTTGCAAAACTAGATTACGAATACAATATAAGAGGCTGGCTTACCTCTGTAAATAAAAACTTTGTAACCGCAGGCAATACAGGGGCAAACAACGATGAATATTTTGGCATGCAACTAGGATATGATAAAGATGGTTTTGGCTCATTTGCCAAAAAACAATACAACGGCAATATAGCGGGTAGTATATGGCGTAGTGCCGGCGATGGAATAGACAGAAAATACGACTACGATTATGATGCTGCCAATAGGTTATTAAAAGCAGATTTTACACAGCACAATGGAATTGCATTTGCAACCAATGCAGCCATTAATTTTAATGTAGTAATGGGCAATGATGGTACAGACCCTAACTCTGCGTATGATTACAATGGCAATATAAAGCAAATGCAACAATGGGGGCTAAAGATAAATGCCAGTGAGCAGATAGATAACCTTGCCTATACTTACCAACCAAATAGTAATAAGTTAGCAAAAGTTACAGATGCTTTTAACGACCCTACAACAAAACTAGGCGACTTTAAAGATGGTACAAATACAAATGATGATTACCTTTATGATGCAAACGGAAATCTTAACATAGATAATAACAAAGCCATAAGTAGCATAACGTATAACCACCTTAACCTACCATCTGTAATAAGCATTACGGGTAAAGGAAGTATAGCCTATACCTACGATGCAGGAGGCAATAAATTGAAAAAAGTAACACAGGAAGGCCCAACAACTGCAAACGGAAACAAAACCATTACAACAACTACCAGTTATATAAGCGGCTTGGTTTACGAAAGCAAAACAACAAGCCCGCCAAACACACCCACTACCGACTATACCGATGTACTTCAATTTGTACCACAAGAAGAAGGGCGTATAAGATTTAAACCAGCGGAGGGAGCAATAGCGGCAAGCTTTGCGTATGATTACATGTTGAAAGACCATTTAGGAAATGTACGGGTAGTGATAACGGAGGAGCAGAAAGTAGATCCTTACCCAGCGGCAACAATGGAAGTAGCGCAAACTGCAACAGAAGAAAGTTTTTATACAGGGCTAAATACAACAAGAGAAGATAAGCCAGTAGGTTACCCAGTAGATAACACCACCACCCCAAATAATAAAGTAGCAAAAGTAAATGGCAGCGGCAATAAGATTGGCCCAAGCATTACATTAAAAGTAATGGCAGGCGATAAGTTTAATGTGAAAGTAAGCAGTTGGTATAAAACAAATGGCGCACCAATAAATAATCCAACTACTCCAATTTTAGCAGATTTAATAAATGGATTTATAGGCGGTGTAGCTGGCGCAATAAGTTCTTCGCACGGAACAACTACAACAACACAAATACAAAATAGTGGGGTGCTTACGCCTAACATAAATAATTTTTTAAGCACGCAGGTAAACGACCCATCAAGACCAAAAGCATATTTGAATTGGATATTGTTTGACGAGCAATTTAATTTTGTGAGCAGCAGTAGTGGAGCTGAACAAGTACCAGCAGAAAGTGAATTTGGAAATGTACCAAACCAACAAGTAAAGCTGCATGTAAAAAATGATTTACCAATAAATAAAAATGGTTACTTGTATGTGTATGTGAGCAACGAAACGCCCAACATAGATGTGTATTTTGATAACTTGCAAGTTACACATACGAGGGGGGCAATGTTGGAGGAGACGCATTATTATCCATTCGGGTTGACAATTGCAGGGATATCTTCTAAGGCAGCGGGTAGTTTGGGAAATAAATATAAGTACAATGGGAAGGAAGAACAAAGGCAAGAGTTCTCCGATGGCAGCGGTTTAGAGTGGTTGGATTATGGGGCAAGGGTGTTAGACAATCAGATTGGAAGATGGATGGTAATAGATCCTATGAGTGATAAAATGAGAAAGTGGAGTCCTTATAATTATGCTTATGATAACCCAATTAGATTTATTGACCCCGATGGAATGATGGCTATAGACCCGATATTTAGTTTGAAAGGAAATTGGATAGGTGATGATGGTAAGAATAATGGAAAAATTCATATTATTAAAAATGATAAAGATGTAGCTCGGATAATGGCGAATTCATTTTTTGGATTGGAGTCAAATATTGATAATGTAGAAAAGGCTACAATAAATGGTGGTGCTGCTACAGTTCGAGGGGTTGAGAGGAGTGTTACAAACGAAGCTAAAAATACTTCCAAAAATTCTGAAGACGCTGGTTCTCATGAGGAAGGTGGACACTCAACCAAAAATGAAAATGGAAATGTTGCAGTTATTGATTGGCTGCCAGGTAATAAGCCAACGTTAGCAAAAAAAAATGGGTCAATACCTGCTTTCAACGGAGTAGAAAAACCTTCAGCAGAGAAATTATTAGACTACTGGCATGTTCATACATCTGGAACTAGATTTTCAGACGATGACGAAGGAAATCTAAATGCTACACATGCAGCACCATTACCTTCCAAACCTGACAAAGATTATCATGGAGACTCTAAAAATGGAGTTAGTAATGCTACTGCTATACAAGTCGATACTTACGGCAAAACAAAACAAGTAAACTTCTACAATGGAGAGGGCACTTATTTGTCAATGAAATTTTCTGACTTTTTAAAACTTAAATGGTGATGATACAAACAAGTATATTACGAATTTTTGTAACTAGATTTATTGTTTTTAGTTGGATGTCTATTTACTATATTGATGGACATGCGCAGGTAAAGCTAACAAGTGCTTTTTTTGAAAGAACTGTTTGGGCATCAAATAATGCTGCAAAAAATTTTTATGTTTTAGACACAATTAAGCTATTGAAGTTACCTAATGATAAAATGAAGGGTAATGGCAGTGTTATCGATTTAGCAGACTACTTCAACAGTGATTTCGTTACAATTAGTTTTTACAAAAATAGCAAGTTAACAATATCTTTTACTGATATTGAAGCTTGGACAATCTCTACAAAACAAGGAAAGTATAAATGGAAGGTTATTGAAAGTACCCAAAAATTAAAATTACTATTCAATAATAAATTAGTTGGTTTATTTAAGCCGATAGGAGAAAATAAAATTAAAGTAAAATCTGCATACGCTGGAATACCTCCAATAGAGACAGTTGAGTTAATAATGCTTAGAATATCTGCTCATACAAGCGCATTCTAGGTAGTGTTCCAAAGTCGTGGTTATTTTTGGTAGTGTTCCAGTAGTTAGTGTTGTTATTTTTTGAAACCCTTATAAATACTAGTTTTTTAAATAAAAGAATTTAATTTTAATTGAATAATCAGGCAGCCTAATAGGTAGTGTTCCAATCGTGTTGGTATTTTTAGAACCCTTATCCATAAAGGATTTAGAAAAGAATAAATAGTATTAAACGTTCTTTGATTTTAGTTTTTTTGACCCAGTAGATGCTGTGGCTGCGCCGCAGCATCTACTGGGTTGGCGTTTTGCCTCTCGCTGAAGGCAGAAAGCTACAAGTACAGCTAGGCGGTTGCCTTAAATAAAAAATGCAAGGAAGGCTATTGCGCAAAAAGCATATTTGCAGCAAGCATGCAACCGACAGATACAACAATTATAAATGCAATTACCGATAATTAATAACTTATGTTGCCAATAAAAAAATATTTGCTTGTAATAGCCATCCTATTGTGTGCAAATGTGGTTATCGCACAAACAAATTATATACGCAGTTGGGAAGCCGTAGCTCCCCAAACCACCCCGGGTATTTTATTGGGCTTGGGTGTTAAAGATGTAAAACAAAGCACACAGTACATAGATGGCTTGGGGCGTATAGTACAGTCTGTAATAAAACAAGGCTCTTATGAAACGGGTGCAACCATAGCATCGGATATTGTAGC
>JANPCB010000121.1:0-84929 GCA_031430735.1 Ferruginibacter sp.
CTACATCCAATGTAAGCAATATTGCAGCTGCTGAATTTTTTATTGATACAGATCCTGGTGTGGGTAATGCTACAGCTATCACCCCTTCGCCTACTGGCGCAAACCCAACATTTGTTGCTACGATTCCTACTACATTGTTATCTGCAGGTTTTCATTTTGTAGCCATACGTACAAAAGATGCTACTGGCAACTGGGGTTTGTTTGAAAACCGAGGGTTTTACATAAGCAGTTCTACAACCAATGTAAGCAATATTGCAGCTGCTGAATTTTTTATTGATACAGATCCTGGCGTGGGTAATGCTACAGCTATCACCCCTTCGCCTACTGGTGCAAATCCAACATTTGTTGCAACGATTCCTACTACATTGTTATCTGCAGGTTTTCATTTTGTAGCTATACGTACAAAAGATGCAACTGGCAACTGGGGTTTGTTTGAAAATAGAGGATTTTACATTAGCAGTTCTACTACCAATGTAAGCAATATTGCAGCAGCTGAATTTTTTATTGATACAGATCCTGGCGTGGGTAATGCTACAGCTATCACCCCTTCGCCTACTGGTGCAAACCCAACATTTGTTGCTACGATTCCTACTACATTGTTATCTGCAGGTTTTCATTTTGTAGCTATCCGTACAAAAGATGCTAGCGGCAAATGGGGATTGTTTGAAAATAGAGGATTTTACATTAGTACACAAACCGCTAATAGTCTGGGCATGGTGGCTGCCGAGTATTTTATTGATACTGACCCAGGCATAGGAAATGGAACTGCTTTTACAATTCCAGGAGGGCAAAGCTTTAATCAAAATTTTGTATTGCCCATTCCAATTGGAACATCGCAGGGGCAGCATTTTATTGCCATTAGAACTAAAAATGATTGGGGTTTATTTGCTTTTGATACCATTACCGTTTCTGGAATAGTGCCTTTAAATCTTTTAAGTTTTGATGCTTATAAAATAGATAAAGCAGTACAGTTAAAATGGAAAACAGAAAATGAAATAAACACATCGCACTTTGAAATAGAAAGAAGTAGCAATGGAGTTGATTTTGAGATAATAGGTAAAGTAAATTCTTTTAACAGCTCTGGTACAAATAATTATTCGTACCAAGATATAAAGCCATTGAAAGGCATGAATTTTTATCGATTAAAACAAATAGATATTGATGGTAGATTTACATACAGCAATATCAAAAAAGTAATGTTTGAAACCTTTGGTGATGCGGTAAATATTTATCCCAATCCAGCAAAAGAATATATACAATTTGATTATGCAAGTAAGCAAAAAACAGTGTTGGTAAATCTGTTTGATATACAAGGTAGGCTAATAAAAACTACCACACTTGCCAATATACAACCACTAAAGTTGAATATAGAAAATGTAGCCAAAGGGAAATATGTAGTTCAACTAAGTGATGGTGAAAAAATTGCTGTTGGGAGTTTTATAAAACAATAAATAAACCTTGTTTTCTCATAATACCGAGCGGCTTTCGGGGGTTAGCCCTCGGTTATTTTTATAAAAACAAAAGCCATCACAAATTTTGTGATGGCTTCTGTTTTTGGTTATTTCAAATTCGAAATCTTTTTATCCTTTGGATATTTTACGGTATATCTAAATCGTAGTTTTTTACTTTCTCCTGGCTTTAATGTTATTTTCCAAGTAAGTACGCCAAGCTCTGTATTTATGGCTGCATCGTCAGAATCCAACAATTCTACTACAATATCTTGAAGATTACTTAACGGATATTGATCTTTCAAAATAAGATTAATGTCTTTTACTTTATTATTTTTTACCGTTAGTTCGTACGTGTAAGTTTGTTTAATGTTTGCATCTTTTATTTTATTGATAGATGCATCTTTTATCAATGTTCTTTTTATACCCACTCGTTTATCTTTCCCTAGAGAAAGATTTAAGGTATCGGCTGTGGTATTTGGGTCAATAAATGATTTGCCAATATACGTATCATCCATAATAATATTTGCATTGCCCGGTATCAAATCTAAGTTTTGCCAATCGGTAATTTCTGCTACCAAATAGGCATCTACATCTAGCTTTGGTACTGCATAGTTTTTTAGGCTACTTTGTATTTCTGCTTCTTTTATATTTATGCTATGCGTTTGGCCATTGCTTGCTATATCATAAGGTAAATCTATTTCAAAACTAGTGTTTAGTATACCTTGTTTTAATGTTGTGTATTGGTCTAAAGTACTGGGCTTAATGGTTTGAACACTCAACCCCGCAGCTTTACCTGCTAATTGCTTATCGATAGCTTTTTCGCTAAAACTTTGCATCTTATTTTGGCCATAGCCTGTAACAACTACTTCATTTAAACTGTTGTATAATTGTGGTACATAAAATTGCAAATACCAAGGGTTGAGCAATGGGGCTGTTGTTGTAAAATTTGGTGTGCCAGTGCTTAAAGTTAATTTTGTTTTTGCCCAATCTATACCTGTATTTTGTATTACACTTGCTTTATATACTAATTTAATAGCGTTGGTTTTTGAGTTTACACGTATATCGTAAATGGGCTGCCAGCCTGCATTATTAGTGTAGTAAGACATAGATAAATCCGCCTCCTGTTCGTTTCTACAAACTACTTGCATAATAATTCTTCCAAATGGTTTTTCAACCGTTGGCCCTTTTTCTTCGATAGGCTTGTTTGCCAAAATCAATCTTGTATTCAGATTGTCTATTTTTTCTTGTATCAATTCTATTGCCTGTTGATAATTAAAAATAGCCATTTTATTTTTTTCAATCTTAGCATTGTTAAATTCAATCAGCTTCAGTACTTCAGCAGTAAGGTTTGTTTTGTTGCCGCTAGTTGCTATAGTAGACTCTATTAGTTTATCTGTTTTTGCTAGCGTACTTTGCTCTATATCTATTTTATTTTGCAAAATGGTTATTTCTTTATTAGCCTTTTTTATACTGTCTTGTATTTTTATGGCAACTGGGTTTATTGCTATAGGCTTCGCCACTGCCACCGGGTAAAAAACAGAAAATTGTTGAGAAAGCAAGGATACATTTTCTGGGCAACTTATTTGCAAACTGTTTAAATCTATTTGGGTGCTTAGTTTATCTATCACAATATATTTTGTATTTTTTGTGATGTTCACTTTTGCCTTATGTGTAAGCTCTGCTCCGTAACCGAAGTAAACGGTGGCATCGTTCATAGTAGCATTGGCTTTAGCAGTGTCTTGTTGTGCATGTGCAATAAAGCTAGAGAGTGTTATTGCCATCATTAGTACATATTTCATCATAGTTGGTTTTTTTAACTAGATGCAGTAAATTTTAAAAATGCATAATGGCAAATAAAATAATTGCTGCAGAAGCTACAGAAGCACAGAAAAATGCATTTCGTAAAATTTCTACTGATACAATTTATCAAGCTTAATAAATCAAAACGGCGTTTCTGTGCCTCTGCGACTTCTGTGGCAAAAGAAAAAAGAAACCTATTTTTGCAACAATGCAAACAACCCAACGATATTTTTTAAAAAACGAAGACAAACTCAAAAGCCGAAAAGCAATTGATTTACTGTTTGCAGTAGGAAAAAGTTTTTCTAATTTTCCATTTAGAATTTGCTGGCTGGTTGCGGAAGATGAAATAGGCTTGAAAGCGGGGTTTACTGCAAGTAGCAAAAATTTTAAAAAGGCAACAGATCGCAATCGGATAAAAAGATTGATAAGAGAGGCTTATCGTTTGCAAAAAAATAATTTACAAGACATTTTAATACAAAAAAAAAAAGCGGTACATGTGTTTTTTATTTACACCGGCAAAGACGTACCAACGTATGAATTTATTTTTGAAAAAACAGGCAATGTTTTAAGGAGATTGATAAAATTGATGGATGAAAACATTGAATAAAATATTAAGTGCTCCTTTTATACTCCTCATAAAAATATACCAATGGGTTATTTCTCCATGGCTAGGTAAGTCTAAATGCAGGTATACGCCTACCTGCTCACAATATGGTTTAGAAGCATTTAAAAAACACGGCCCAATAAAAGGCTTTTGGCTTACCGCTAAGCGGATTATGAGTTGTAACCCTTGGGGCGGTCATGGATATGACCCTGTACCCTAATATTTATAAAGTGCTAAAGTGGCAAAAACAATATCCTTTCTTATATTTACTATATGAAGACTAGAATTTATATGCTCGTTTGTGTGTTGTTTTTAAGTAACACAACCTTTTCGCAAACCCAAAATAATGCTGCAAAGCAATGGGCTGATAGCGTTTATGCAACACTTTCAAAGGACCAACGCATAGCCCAATTAATGGTGGTGAGGCTTTCTACGATAGATTCTAAAACGAAAGTGGTAACTTTTTTTGATGATAAAGTAACTTCTCTTGTAAAAAAATATAATATAGGAGGCATATGTGTTTTTCAGGGCAGCCCAGTAAAACAAGCTTTGATGATAAATAAATTACAAAGCAAAGCCAAAACTCCTATATTAATGTGTATCGATGCAGAGTGGGGAGTAGGAATGAGAATAACAGACAGCGTATTGCCACTGCCTAGGCAAATGATGCTTGGCGCTGTAAAAGATGAAACAATTATTTATAAATATGGTAAGCTGGTAGCAGAACAATGCAAAAGAATTGGCTTACAAGTAAATTATGCTCCAGTAGTAGATATAAATAACAACCCAAACAACCCGGTAATAAACGATCGGAGTTTTGGAGAAGATAAATATAAAGTAGCTGCCTTTGGTATCCAATATATGAAAGGCATGCAGGATAATGGGGTAATGGCATGTGCCAAACATTTTCCGGGTCATGGTGATGTAAACACAGATTCTCATTATGACCTACCGGTAAT
The DNA here is from genome assembly GCA_031430735.1 of Ferruginibacter sp. Taxonomy (GTDB): domain Bacteria; phylum Bacteroidota; class Bacteroidia; order Chitinophagales; family Chitinophagaceae; genus Ferruginibacter. Next base: position 4,815 of record JANPCB010000121.1, read on the forward strand.
TAATAAAACCATGGCGGAATTGGATTCTTTAGAATTGTATCCTTTTAGAAAAATATTTGATGCAGGCGTAGGAAGTGTGATGCTCGCTCATTTGTATATTCCCGCTATTGATAATACTGCCAATAGGGCAACATCGCTCTCGCCAGCCAACATTAATGATTTAATGCGTAACCAATTAAATTATAATGGACTCACTTTTACTGATGCGTTGGAAATGCAAGGTGTAAAAAAATTCTTTCCAGATGGAGCAGCTTCTGTGCAATCGCTTATTGCTGGTAATGATATGCTTTGCTTGCCCGAAGATGTACCAAGCGCTATCAAAAAAATAAAAGCCGCTATTAAAAAGAAGCTCTTGAGCTGGGATGATATAGAACTTCATTGCAAAAAAGTTTTATTAGCAAAATTCGCTTATGGTTTAAATAACCTAAAACCAATAGATACAGATAACCTTACTACCGATTTGAATAAAGGTATAGCAGAAATGAGAAGATTGGTAGCAGAAAATGCCATTACACTTGTTGCAAAAAATGATACTGCTTTTTTTCCATTGAGGGATACAAAGCCTGGTGATATTGCATTTGTTGGATTTGGGATAACAACAGAAAATGAACTTGCAAAGAGACTGAAATCAGATTTTAATGCAACTATTTTTTATTCGAATGACAGCGAATTGTTAAAAAAATTGGTCAATTTTAAAAAAGTAATTATAGGCATTCACAATGTAGGAAGATATGCTGCCAGTAATTTTGGATTTACAAAAGCCAACATTGATTTACTGAATTCGATACAACAAAACAAAAACAGTGTTTCCTTTTTATTTGGAAATGCTTATGCCTTAAAAAATATGTGCAATGCGCCAAACATGGTCTTGTGCTATGAAGATGATGAAATAGTACAAGGGGTTGCAGCAGATCTTTTGCAAGGCAAAATATTTTATAAAGGAGTATTACCTGTTACAGTTTGCGAAAATTTAAAATATGGATTTGGTATTTCTACTGCAGCCACCACTCCCATTTTTGAAAATTGGAGTACTTTATACAATCCAGCCTCTTTTTTAAAAATAGACTCTGTGGTATATGATGGCATTACACAAAAGGCTATGCCGGGATGTGTAATTTTGGTATTAAAAGATGGTAAGATTGCATACGAAAAAGCATATGGTAATTTTATGTATGATAATAATTCGCCTGTAACTTTAGCTTCGGTATACGATATGGCATCGGTTACCAAAATATGCGCCACTACACTAGGAGTAATGAAACTTTTTGAAGAAGGGAAACTAGATTTAAAAAAAAAGTTAAGCGACTATTTGCCTGAAACAATAGGAACGAATAAGCAACATATTACGATAGAAAACTTGTTACTTCATCAAGCAGGGTTGGTATCGTTCATACCTTTTTATAAAGAAACAATTGACTCTTTTGGCAAACCGCTAAAATCAATTTATTCAAATGCCCCAGATTCTATTTTCAATATAAAAGTTGCAAATAATCTTTACATGAAAAACGCATGGAGAGATACTATATACAAAAGAATTTTGGTGAGCCCGTTGGGGCCGACTGGAAATTATATTTACAGTGACAATGATTTTATTTTTCTAGCAAAAGTTGTAGAAAAAATTTCGGGACAAACTTTAGATAATTATGTTTTAGAAAACTTTTATGCTCCCATGCAATTGTACTCTGTAGGCTTTGATCCATTACTTAGAAACAGCCTTAAAAATATTGCTCCTACAGAAAGTGAGAAAGTTTTTAGAAATCAAATCATACGAAGCTATGTACACGATCCAGGTGCTGCCATGATGGGAGGAGTGTCTGGGCATGCTGGGCTTTTTGGCAATGCACATGATATGGCAGCTATAATGCAGATGCTTTTAAATGGTGGCTCATTTAAAATGCACCAATATTTAAAAAAAGAAACTGTTGATCTATTCACCTCATACCAATCCAAAAATAGTAGGCGTGGTTTTGGTTTTGACAAACCTGAAAAAGACAATGCTACTCGTAAAGACCCATACCCTGCTTTACTAGCCTCACCGCTCACTTTTGGACATACTGGTTTTACTGGTACTTGCGTTTGGGCAGACCCTGCAACAAAAATTGTTTTTATATTTTTAAGCAATAGGGTATTTCCCGATGTAAGCACTTTGTTGCTAAAAATGAATATAAGAATTAAAGTTTTTGATATTCTTTATGAAATTTTTTCATCAAAATCTGCGATATAAGTTTGAAACAATTACTGTTTTTGTAACTTGCGTATGATTTTACTTCACAATTTGAAAAATGAGACATTTCTTAGAAGCCTGTTTATTAATGACATCTATATTACTTTTACAATCTTGTAGAGATGATTATAACATTTGCAACCTACCAAGAGATGTGAAATTCACCGCAGGTTTTTATAAAAAAACAGGGGCTACTGAGATTGCTATATCGGCACCAAATTTAAATATTTACACATTAAATAGCTCCACCTTTATATATCAGAATCAAAACAATGTAAGTGCTTTTTTACTTCCATTAAATCCAGTTGTAGATACTTCAAAATTTTTAATTCGGGTAGAAAATACGCTTCAAGCAGATACCATGTCCATCATTTATACATCAAGACAAGTATTACTTTCGCCAGAATGTGGGAATGTTACTTACTACAGTCTTTTAAAAATATTAACTACTACAAATACAATTGACTCGGTTAAAATTACAAATTCCGAAGTTCTTACAGGCTCAAATTCAAATGCTAGGATTTATTTTTAGCCTATTGTATGAATGAAATTTATTTTCATTACCTATTATTGGCTTACTCGATTTTAATAGGATCCAAATATCATCTCTGGTTCTATGGTTGCCCAAATCTAAAGTCTACGATTACAAAATCTGCGTAGATTTAGAAATTAAATAACTATTTTAGGTTTATTTTTGCATAATATCAAGATAAGACAATGGAAATTACCCCAGGACACCTTTTACAACAAATAAACAGCCCTGCCGATTTAAAAAAATTGAGCAAGGATCAAATGCAGCAAGTTTCCGATGAATTGCGTAGGTATATTATTGATGTGGTGAGTGTTTACGGAGGTCATTTTGCGGCAAGCCTTGGTGTTGTAGAGTTATCAGTAGCATTGCATTATGTATTAAATACGCCTTACGACCAATTGGTATGGGATGTAGGGCACCAATCTTACGGTCATAAAATTCTTACTGGTCGTAGAGATAATTTTCCAACCAATAGAAAACTAAATGGCTTAAGTGGCTTTCCTAAACGCAGCGAAAGTGAATACGATACTTTTGGTGTAGGTCACTCATCTACCTCTATTTCTGCTGCTTTAGGAATGGCCATGGCTAGTCAATATAAAGGCGAAGTCGACAGACAACATGTAGCTGTAATTGGAGATGGCGCTATGACGGCTGGTATTTCTTTTGAAGCTATGAACCATGCAGGAATTGAAAAAAGCAATGTATTGATCATTTTGAATGACAATTGCATGAGTATTGACCCAAATGTGGGTGCATTAAAAGAATACTTGACTGATATTACCACATCGCACACCTACAATAAAGTAAAGGATGACGTTTGGAATTTATTGGGCAAGTTACCAATTGGAAAAAACTTTACTCGATCTATGGCTACTAAACTTACGGAGGGCCTTAAAGGTATGGTAAGTAGTAGCAGCAATCTTTTTGAAGCATTAAATCTTCGATATTTTGGCCCAATAGACGGGCACAATGTAGCCAAGCTAATAGAAACCTTACAAGACCTAAAAGATATACCCGGACCAAAGTTATTGCATATAAAAACCGTAAAAGGAAAGGGCTATGAGTTGGCTGAAAAAGATCAAACAAAATGGCATGCACCCGGACTATTTGATAAGGTAACAGGAGAAATTGCTAAAAAAGTTTTTGAAGTAAAACAGCCTCCAAAATACCAAGATGTTTTTGGGCATACTATTATAGAACTGGCCGAAAAGAATGACAAAATAATGGGCGTTACACCTGCAATGCCAAGTGGATGCTCCCTTAAATTTATGATGGAAGCTATGCCGCACAGGGCTTTTGATGTGGGTATTTGCGAGCAACATGCCGTTACACTCAGTGCAGGCATGGCTACACAAGGATTACGGGTATTTTGCAATATCTATTCCTCATTTATGCAACGTGCATATGACATGGTTATACACGATGTTGCTATTCAAAAGTTGCCTGTTATTTTCTGTTTGGACCGTGCAGGATTGGTTGGTGAAGACGGACCTACACATCATGGCTGTTATGATATAGCCTACATGCGTTGTGTACCACATATGATAGTAAGCGCTCCAATGAATGAAGGCGAGTTACGGGATTTAATGTATACTGCACAGCTAGAAAAAAATCAATTACCCTTCTCTATTCGTTATCCACGTGGTGAAGGCACCATGCCAGAATGGAAAACAGAAATGAAGGAGATAAAAATAGGAACAGGTAGAAAACTATCCGCAGGATCCCCAGGAAAAGATGGGGAAGAAATTGCCATACTCAGTTTTGGGCATCCTGGTAATTTTGCTGCAGAAGCAATACGTGATGTAAAAAAAGAAGGTATAAACCCTGCTCATTATGATATGCGCTTTGCAAAGCCACTTGATGAAGAAATGTTGCATGAAGTATTTGCAAATTTTAATAAAATTGTAACGGTAGAAGATGGAACAGTGGTGGGTGGTTTTGGGTCTGCTATTTTAGAATTTATGAACGAACATGGTTACAAAGCAGATGTAAAAATAATGGGTATTCCAGATAGATTGGTTGAGCATGGTACGCCTAAGCAATTATATGATGAGATAGGAATAGATGCAAATGGTATAGCTAATATGCTGAAAAGTTTTGTAGAGCGAAGCGTGCCGATAAAATAAGACATTTAACCAGTTCAAATAATTTTAATCCTGTAAACAAGCTCGTTTGCAGGATTTTTTTTAATACAATAATTCAATATACAAATAAGATTGTAAATGTTTTTTACTTTTCTACACGAATTAAATTTTTCTTATTTAACAAAAGACTAACTGCCATTTATTTACTTTCCTACGTTTTTGCACAATAATTGTTGCATTTAAGTGTTATACAAATACCCTATTTTTTTTCTACCAGACTACTGTTGTTTTTTATCATTAAAATAAATTATTTATGAAAGCACAAAACCAGTTTTCGGCATCTTTTGAATCTATTCAACAATTAACCAATAACGCTACATCTTGGTTAGGACATAGAAAAGGCGATGCAAAAGAAATCGTTATGGGTCAAACATTTATGGCCGCAAGTGAAGGCGATTTAGACACAATTGAAGTATTTTCGAACATTGTTACAAACCCCGGAGAAGTAGCCATGACTTTGCATTCTTTTGATCCTTTGCACCAAAGTTGGGGGCCATCATTGGCAACCTCCAATGTAACATTCAATGAAAGTTGCAACGGCAAATGGGTGTCATTTAAAATACCAAACCTTCATTTAAACAAAGGAATGTCTTATGGCTTTAGGCTAGAAAGTCATGATACGTATATAGGCGTAGGCGAAGCAGCTGGAAGTGCTAGCCATCCCCCATTTGCTTTTGGCAAAAAATGGAAATTTTCAGGCAATGAAAGCAAAGGAGATTCCTTTTCGTATTTCAGCTTGGCTTTTAAAGTAGGTCTAAAAGCAGCATAGTTTCGATTTTCATTGGTCTATAACGACTCAAAATAAATTTTAGAACGAAGTCCCTATTGAAAAAAACCATTACAAATTGATTTTTGTAGTGGCTTTTTTTATTCATACTGTTTAGGCTTATAAACCAAAATTATTAGGCCAAAACATTGTCGATATTAATAGCAAGTTTTCTATCTTTCTCTGTAACAGTATTACCAGCATCGTGCGTACTAAGCCAAATTTCTACAGAATTATAGGTGTTTGTCCATGTTGGATGATGATTTGCTTTTTCAGCTAACAAGGCTACACTTGTCATAAAAGAAAAGGCGTCAATGAAATTTTTGAATGCAAATTTTTTATACAATTTGTTGTTTTCTTCCTCCCACATAATAATTTATTTAAAATATTAAAAACTGTTTATTTTTTATTTTCTCATTGGTCATTTCTGTAACCAATTGTACAGAGGGTAATGTTTTTAAGGATTGTAGCAAGCTTTGCACTTCATTTCTTTCCATTTTTTCTCCTTTGGCTAGCCAAAGAAAATCTAAATGTTTAAACTCAGGCAAAAGGTATTCCCCATCATCTTCATTGTTGTATAAATAATGGGCCATACTAGACCCTGGAACAAGATACTCATAAATAGAGAAAAAATAATTTCGTTCTTTTTTTCTTAATTGAATTTCTAAGCCATGGTTTATTTTGAACTGATAGCCAAGCGCTTGATTGATATGCCATGTAAATAAGTAATCCTTCATGGGCGCCACAATACCCAATAGGCAAGTGCTATCAAAGAAATCATCAATAAGGCTTTCGGTATCTATTTTTAATTTCATGCTTATACAATTTACCACAAACGCACAAAGTTTTAAAAATATTAGATTCTATTCTTTTTAATAGTCTTAAAACGATAATTACCTCAATAATCCTCTTACAATTGGCAAAAACCTGTCTGAAGGTAAAAAGGGTACAAAGGGCTTTAAAAAGTTAATTTCAATACCAACTCTTCTTTACCCCTCATCAATTTCAGCTCAGTCGTTTGCCCTTTCTCAAATTTATTTAAAACACCCATATAACTTTGTACATCACTAAACTTATGCTCGCCTAGTTGCATCAAAACATCGCCAGCAATTACACCCGCCTTTTGTGCAGGCTTGTTTTCAGATACGCCATCTACCCTTACACCATTACCGGAAAATGTATAATCGGGCATTATACCTACACTTACTTTAAAGCTGCTCTTGCCCATAGACACTTCCCTCGTTTTAGTAAAAGCCAGCTTATCCAATTTATCTGTTTGTGCAATAATATTTTGCATATATTTTAATATCTGCAACTCGCCTTTATAGTTTATTTTATCTGCATCATCACTTGGTTTGTGATAATCTTTGTGGCTACCAGTAAAGAAAAACAAAACTGGAATATCCTTTTTGTAAAATGATGTATGATCGCTTGGGCCACTACCACTGCTATCAAAATTCAACTTAAAATAAGCGTCTTCTTTTTTTATGATTGAACCCCAGGTAGGAGAAGTACCATAACCGCCAATCGTAATGCCATGCGTACTATCGTTTAACCTACCCACCATATCCATATTTATCATATAATTAATGGTTTTCAAATCAAGCCCCGCATGGTCTGCAAAATACTTAGAACCAAATAAACCCAGCTCTTCTCCCGAAAAAGAAACCAATAAATAATTGTACTTTTTGTAAGAAGAATTTTTAAGCCATTTACCCATTTCTATCAATGCAGCTGTGCCGCTTGCATTATCATCTGCACCATTGTGTATCATTGGTGTAGCTCCTGCATACAAAGAGTTATGGTCTTCACCATATCCTAAATGATCGTAATGAGCGCCTAGGATAATGGTGTTTTTAGCATTGTTATTTATGTAACCGATTACGTTGTGCCCTTGTTTTATTTTGCTATCAATATTTATGGTAAGTGTTGCATAAATTAAACCATCATCAAATTTTTCTTTTAATTGGTTTTTTACAAATATTGCCGCAATGGGTAAAGGCATTGTTTTATCTTTTGCATCAAAACTTAGATCATCTTTTATATTGCTGCTATTTCTAAAAATAACCAACTTTCTATTCTTTGATGCATGATCAGTGCATACACTAATCAGTTTATCTTTTAAATCGAAGTGTGGATTATTTTCATTTTCTTTTAAGAGGGCTCCTATGTCAATGAATGCAATTTCTTTTTCAATATTCATAAGTTTTGTTTCTGCTAAGTTGCCAGAAAATGATAATGGAAAAAAATGTTCATTTGGAGTGTACGCTATGTCGCCTATTATTAATTTACTTTTTTGTTCAAATTCTCTTCCTTCATTTACATCAAAAGCTTGAATATAAGTTTTGTCGGCGGTAATAGCTTGCAGACCTATTTTTTTAAACTCTTTTTGTATAAACTCATACGCCAATTTTTCCCCAGCGCTACCTGTCCTGCGGCCTTCCAATTTATCATCTGCTAAAAAATTAATGGTAGTTTGTAAACTTTGTATTACTTTTTTATCGCCTTTATCAAGTTTCTGTGCCGATATTGTTTGTGCTACAAAAATTAATCCTAGTAAAATATATTTCATTTCTTTTCTTTTAGCAAAGATAACGCCTTCAAAGCTTCTCGGCAATACCAAGGCACAATTCTCTAAATCGTAACCTGTACAAAAATCTAAACCTTACTTTTGCAATGCACTTAAAAATATCTGTTGAGTAATAAAATAAACATAGCACTTGTAGGGAACCCCAATAGCGGTAAAACTTCTTTGTTTAACTCACTTACGGGGCTAAACCAACAAGTAGGCAATTTCCCAGGAGTAACAGTAGATAAAAAAACTGGCAGTTGTACTATTTCCAAAACCATTGATGCTACCATTATCGATTTGCCTGGCACTTACAGCCTTTACCCAAAAAGGGCAGATGAATGGGTTGCGTACAATGTATTAATGGGTGAAGACAGCTCTGTGCTACCAAATATGATTGTAATTGTAGCAGATGCCAGCAGCCTTAAACGCAATTTGCTTTTTTGCTCTCAGATTATAGACTTAAAGATTCCCATTGTTATTGCCCTTAGTATGATGGATTTGGCTAAACAAAAAGGTACTCAAATTGATATTGCAGGCATGGAGCGAGAACTAGGCGTGCCTATAGTGACTATAAACCCACGGAAAAATAAAGGAATACCAGAATTAAAAAAAGCAATAGAACAAACGATAGAAAATAAACAACCTTTAGCTGAAAGAAATTTCATAGATGGAACCATACTAAACACGCCGGTTATTGTAGATGCTAAAAAAATATTACCCAATGCCAGCGATTACAAAGTTTTACACTATCTCATAAACAGCGAACACTTTTCTTTTGATGCATCGTTAAGTAAAAATATAGAGACTATAAAAGCCATTAATAATTTTAATGCTACTAAAACACAGGCAGAAGAAATTATGCAACGGTATAGCAGGATAAAATACATCATGCAACAAACTGTTGTGGAAAAAGACCCTTTAAAGAAATCGTTGCAAACAGAAAAAATAGATAATATTTTATTACATAGAACATGGGGTTACTTAATTCTAATTGCTGTTTTATTTATACTATTTCAATCTGTTTTTTGGTTGGCTCAGTTTCCTATGGATGGTATAGAATGGACTTTTGGAAAACTGGCAGGTTGGCTTTCTGGTATTTTGCCCCATGGCTTATTTGCAGATGTATTTATTAATGGCATCGTTGCAGGCCTTAGTGGTATCATGGTTTTTATACCGCAGATTATGATTTTGTTTGGGCTTATAACTTTATTGGAAGACACTGGTTACATGGCTCGCATAAGTTTTCTTACCGATAAACTCATGCGAAAAGTAGGCTTAAATGGAAAGAGTGTAATGCCCATGATAAGTGGATATGCTTGTGCTGTACCAGCCATTATGAGCGCTAGAAATATAGAAAATAAAAAAGAGCGTTTGCTCACCATCATGATTACTCCTCTCATGAGTTGTAGCGCTCGTTTACCAGTATACACTATCCTAATTGCACTGGTTATTCCTTCTAAATTATACCTTGGTTTTTTAAGTTTGCAAGGTTTGGTTATGATGTTGTTGTACTTGCTAGGCACTGTATTGGCTTTGATTGTAGCATGGATTATGAAATGGTTTATAAAAAGTACCGAGCGTAGTTTTTTTATTTTGGAATTACCCACATATCGAAGTCCTCGTTGGAAAAATATTTTGGTGACTATGATAGAGAAAGCAAAAATATTTGTGTTTGATGCTGGAAAAATTATTATGGTAATTAGTTTACTATTGTGGGCACTCAGTACTTTTGGCCCTACTGAAAAAATGAAAGCAGTAACAACAAAATACGATGCTTTTATAAAAATAAAAACGGATGAAAATGAAAAATTAGCCGCCAGTAAATTATCAATAATAAGCCTTAATGATAGCATATTGATTGGCCAATACGATAGCCTAATTATTAAAAATATAGCAGCACAAAATCATATAGAAAAAGAAAGGAAAACCAATTTATTACAAAATTCTTACGCAGGTATTTTAGGTAGTTTTATAGAGCCAAGCATTCGCCCACTTGGCTATGATTGGAAAATAGGTATTGCGCTCATTACCTCTTTTGCTGCAAGGGAGGTCTTTGTAGGCACCATGGCCACGCTATATTCTGTGGGGGAAGATGCTGATGAAAACAGCAATACCCTTCGCCAAAAAATGGCTGCTGCAAAAAGAGCAGATGGAACAAAAGTATATGATTTGGCTACAGGATTATCGCTGCTTGTTTTTTATGTAATTGCCATGCAATGCATGAGTACATTGGTTATCGTAAAGCGGGAAACCAAAACTTGGAAATGGCCTATCATCCAATTTATTTACATGACGGGTTTGGCGTACTTATTAAGCTTTATTACTTATAAATTATTTTCTTAACTAAATTTCTGAACCGCTTAAGCATGCAGTAAATGAAGAGAGGCTAACTCATTATATTGAGTTAGCCTCTCTTTTATTCTTTGTGATTCTTCATATGCTTTGTGCCTTCGTGATTTAAAGCTCAGTACCCATACTTCCCATCTGCACACAACTTAGCTGCAATGCGCCTTCTGGCTTCTTTGCTGTTAAAAGGTGCCATTTTGGTAAAGCGCTTCAAGCCAAGCAACATCATGCGCTGCTCATCCCCATCTGCAAAAGCATTGATGGCTTCTTTGCCAGCTTTGTTCACAGCATCTACTGCATCATTCAAATAAACATGGGTCATATCTTTTTGTATGCTCACTGCCGCTTCCCCTTGCTTGTCTGTCATTTTTATTAAACGTAGCAATGCACTCTCTGCATTAAAAGTAGCAATGGCCATATCTGCAATGTTCATTAAAATTTCTTGCTCATCGCCCAAGCCCATCATCAGTTTTTGCACTGCTGCACCTGCTACCATCAATATCGCTTTCTTCATTTGCGCTACCGCTTTTTTCTCTGTAGCAAATGGCGTTTCATCTTCGCTACCAAAATCAGGAATGCTCATCAACTCTTTGCTCACTGCCATTGCTGGGCCCATCAAATCAAGCTTTCCTTTCATGGCACGCTTTAGCATCATATCTACTGTAAGCAAACGATTAATTTCATTTGTACCTTCATAAATTCTATTTATGCGGCTATCTCTGTATGCACGGCTAATCATATATTCATCGCTAAAACCATTACCACCATGTATTTGCACGCCTTCATCTACTATCAAGTCTAACACTTCACTGCCGTCTACTTTTAGCATCGCACATTCAATTGCATATTCTTCGGCTGCGGCAAGGTGTGCTTCTGCATAAGATTTTCCTGCTGCTTCCAATTCATTTTCTTTATCATCTATCCATTTACTGGTACGGTAAAGTGCACTTTCGCTTACCCAAATACGTGTGGCACATTCTGCTAATTTGTGTTTTATGGCACCAAAATTTGCAATAGCTGTTTTAAATTGCTCTCTCGTATTTGCATAAGTAATTGTAGCATCTAAAGCCATTTTTGCTCACCTAAAGCAGCCGCACATAATTTGAGTCTGCCAATATTTAAAATATTAAAAGCGATGATATGTCCTTTACCAACTTCACCCAATAAATTTTCTACCGGTACTTTACAATCTTGAAAATACAATTGAACAGTAGATGAACCTTTGATACCCATTTTATGTTCTTCTGCCCCAAGGGTAAATCCTTCTGTATCCCTATCTACAATAAAACCCGTAAATTTATCTCCGTCTATTTTTGCAAATACGGTATATACATTTGCAAAACCTCCATTGGTTATCCAACATTTTTGTCCATTTAAAATATAATGTTTGCCATCTTCTGAAAGCACAGCAGTAGTTTTTGCACTCAAAGCATCGCTACCAGCGTTTGGCTCTGTAAGCCCGTAAGAGCCTTTCCACTCGCCACTAGTGAGTTTTGGTATGTATTTTTGTTTTTGGGCGTCGGTACCAAAATATAAAATGGGCAATGTGCCAATTCCTGTATGGGCAGCAATGGCTACACTAAATGAAAAACCTCCACCAAGGCCTTCGTTTACCAAAGTAGATGTTATAAAATCTTTGCCCAAACCTCCAAACTCCTCTGGCGTAGATGCACCTAAAAGTCCCTGCTCACCTGCTTTTTCCATGAGTGATGGCATAAGACCAGGTTCCAATTTGTCTATTCTATCTATCACAGGCAAAACTTCTGTATTCACAAATTGAATACACATATCTTTTACCATTACTTGTTCCTCATTAAAATCTTCGGGCGTAAAGGTTTCAAATGCATTGCTTTCTTTGATTAAGAATTCGCCACCTTTTAGTGTTGCGGTTGTTTTTGTTTCTGTGCTCATTGTATTATATTTTGTAGTTACGAGTTGCGGGTTTAAAAGTTACGAGTTGTAAACCCTTATTAATTTCGATATATTTTTATTAAAAGAAGTTGGCATTCGGGCTAAAAGTACAAGGTTACAAAACCCGTAACCCATAACTCGTGAACCCGAAACTTCCTTAAGAACTAAGATTGTCATACACCATCTGCAAAACCTCCTTTGCTATTTCTACTTGTCCATTTGATACACCTTCCAAAGCCTCATTCAATGTTTGATTGGCAACCTCCATACTCAATACCTGTAAATTTTGTGCATCAGGTGTAAGACATATTTTATTTATTCTTCTATCAGTTTTGCTCGCTGTTCTTTTTACCAACCCCAATTTTTCCAGATTATCTACCAATCTGGTAATGCTTGGCTTGTCTCTAAACGTAGCATCGCACAATTGTTGCTGGCTCTGTCCATCTTCTTTCCACAAATGATACAACACACTCCATTGTTCTATCGTAATATCTATGCCAGCCAGTTTAAAATTCTTTTGCAGCCTTCGTGCAATAGCCGTACTCGCTTTTCCAGTTATAAAACTGTATAATTCGCTTTTTTTAAATTGGTTGTTTGGCATATAGTTGTTTAAACAACTATATAAAGATAAGTAATGATTTTAAATTTCAAAATTTTATTTTTGTTAAGGTTTGGAACCATCAATTTTATTGTTGTCCAAGCAAAGGCAGCAGCTATGATTAAAATCGTTGTGCCTGTGTCGATTCGTTCGGCATCACCCACTTGTACAGCATACCTTTATTCAACAATTAATGGCAGTTTTTATATCAATAGCAATCATCTTTTTAGTTCTATATGTTTCACTGATAATCTATTATCGTTTTCAATTCACATCCATTGCCCAATTCCAAATTACTAATTCCAAATTACCAATCACTACCCTTACCATTATTATCCCTGCTCGCAACGAAGAAAATAACATAGAAAACTGCATACAATCGATTTTGGAAAATAATTATCCAGCACATTTGTTTGAATTAATTGTAGTAGATGACCATTCTGAAGATAATACGGCCAGTATTGTAAGAAAATATGCCTCACAAAACGTAAAACTCATTTTACTAAAAGATTTTGTAACAGATAAAATAAATTCGTACAAAAAGAAAGCAATAGAAATAGCGGTGGCGCAGGCAAGCGGAACATTAATAATAACCACTGATGCAGATTGCATTGTTCCAACAAAATGGCTTCAAACTATTGCTACATTTTATGAAGAAAGAAACCCAGCATTTATTGCAGCACCTGTACTTATAAGCCCCTCTGCCTTTGGAGAGGGGAAGGGGGTGAGGTTCATTCAATTGTTTCAGTCGCTCGATTTTATGACGCTCCAAGGAATAACTGCTGCGGTAGTAAGCAAAAGGCAAATGACCATGTGCAATGGTGCAAACATGGCCTATGAACGTGCTGCATTTAATGAAGTGGGCGGCTTTGCAGGCATTGATAATATTGCAAGCGGCGATGATATGCTGCTGATGCACAAAATATATAAACGCTTTCCCGAAAGAGTACTATTTTTAAAATCACAAGAAGCCATTGTAACAACAGCGCCCGTTGAAACAATAAAGCAATTTTTTAACCAACGTATTCGCTGGGCTAGCAAGGCAGAAAAATATGATGACAAGAGAATATTGCCAGTATTAATTCTTGTATATATTTTTAATTTAATTTTAATCATATTGCCAATTTTTTCGTTGCTTTTTGAGGATAAAGAATTGCGTTGTTTTCCATTACCATATTATTTAGGATATACCGGGATTAATATTTTTTTCTTGATTTTAATTTTGAAAACAATTGTAGAATTATTTTTTCTTTACCCTATAGCTGATTTTTTTGGAAAGAAAAGTATGTTATGGTTTTTTCCCATTTTACAACCGTTTCATATTTGTTATACCATTATTGCAGGTTGGTTGGGCAAGTTTGGAAAATATACTTGGAAAGAAAGGAAGGTTAATTGATAATTTCGTAATGAATAATTAATAATGTTTTTAAATCGCAATCAATAAACAATATAAAACTTAAATTATTTTAAAGCCGACTCGAGTCTCCCTTCTGCACAAAGTGGAGAAGGGGCGGGATGAGGTCATGATTTTCCAATTACACGATACCGATATTTCTTTTCCGGATCCTGCATTTGCAGAAACCGATGGCTTGCTAGCTATTGGCGGAGATTTAAGTGCAGAGCGGCTTATGATGGCTTATCAAAATGGGATTTTTCCATGGTATAGCTATGATGAACCTATTTGTTGGTATGCCCCGCATGAACGCTGCGTAATTTTTCCTAAAAAAATATTCATTAGTAAGAGCATGCAACAAATAATAAATAAAAAAATATTTACCATTACAACCAATACTGTTTTTGAACAGGTAATACAAAACTGTGCGCAAGTAAACCGGAAAGACCAAGATGGCACTTGGATAACCAACGAAATGGAAAAAGCCTATATAAACTTGCACAAACTTGGTATTGCAAAAAGTGTAGAAGTATGGCAAAAAAAAGAACTTGTTGGTGGTTTGTATGGCTTAGTAATAAACAATATCTTTTGCGGCGAAAGTATGTTTAGCAAAGTGAGCAATGCCTCAAAAGTTGCATTAATATGGCTTAGTAAAGAAAATAATTACACATTGATAGATTGCCAAGTGAGAACGGAGCATTTGATTAGCATGGGTGCCGAAATGATAAGTGGAACAGCATATAAAGCCGCCCTTAATCAATCCACTTGAAGAGCCTGAACAAGGAATGAAGCTAAATTTTTAAAAATCAATCATACATTGTGGTATGTAACAAAACAAAGTGCAAAAAATGATTTCTTTGTGTTATTTCATTCCTTTGCGCCTTTGTGGTTCAAATAAAATTGCCAATAAATGGAACCACGAAGACACTAAGTAAAAAAGTTTCACAAAGAAGAATTGAAACTGAAAACCTTTGTGCAGCTTTTTGTCTTTCTACCTTTGTGGTTCAAATAAACCGTATTACTTCCTACCTTAGCAACTTAGTGGTTCTAAATAATGAGCGAAATAAAACATACAGAAATTACTATTTGGAAAAAATTGCGGCGAAAGAAAGCGGCAATGATTGGCTTGTGCGTTATTATATTTGCCCTATTTACTTGCGTTTTTGGTTATGTTATTGCACCAGATGCCAGCACAAACGCCGATTTACAAACAGTAGAAATACAATCTAAACCATTGGGATATTCACAACTGTTTCTAAAAATATTTAACAACGAAAAACTGCCATCAAATTTTACAACGCTTTTTTTTGGCAAGCCAGCTACTTATACTTTTTTACCAATAAAAAATTACAAAATAGAGGGGGCAGCTATTGTAGTAAATAAATATGTAGATGAGGACACGGCCGTTTCTCTATCATATAACATAATTGAAATAACGAATAATAATCCTCAAAAAATTCAAGAACAAATTATTACAAAAAAATATTGGTTGGGTACCGATGCTTTTGGCAGAGATATACTTAGTAGATTAATTATAGGCACAAGGGTAAGCATGATGGTAGGATTGATAGCAGTTATTATTTCGGTAGGAATTGGGATTTTATTGGGCGCATTGGCAGGTTATTACAAAGGCAAAATAGATGCGCTCATTATGTGGTTTGTAAATGTAACATGGAGTATTCCTACCTTGTTGTTGGTATTTGCAATCACACTTGCATTAGGCAAAGGCTTTTGGCAAATTTTTATTGCTGTTGGGCTCACTCTTTGGGTTAGTGTAGCACGCCTAGTACGTGGACAAGTAATGGCTGTAAAAGAATTAGAATATGTACAAGCTGCAAGAGCATTGGGTTACAAAGATGCAAGAATTATTTTTAAACATATTTTGCCAAATATAATAGGTCCAATATTGGTAATAGCTGCTGGTAATTTTGCTACCGCTATCATTATAGAGGCTGGTCTTAGTTTTTTGGGTATTGGTGTACAACCTCCTCAACCAAGCTGGGGGCTAATGATAAAAGAAAATTATAATCTTATCATAACCCACCATGCCATGCAGGCGCTTATACCAGGATTTGCTATCATGTTGTTGGTGCTGGCGTTTAATTTGTTGGGGAGTGGTTTAAGGGATGCGGTAGATGTAAAAGAAGTGTCCCCCTAAATCCCCCGAAGGAGGACTTTAGCCCTTTGTACGTGGAAATAATTTTGATAGTTGAAGGTTAAGAGTTACAGGTTTTATGGTTATGAGGTAGCAAATTGCATTTATCTTGTATTTAATATCTAAAATCTAACATCTTATTTCTTTTATGTAATTTCAAAAATTTATCTTCGCAAAAATTTTAAACATGTTACCAAAGTACAAGCGCATTCTTCTCAAACTTTCTGGCGAATCATTAATGGGCGATAAAAACTTTGGATTGGATTCTACAGTTATAGCGCAATATGCACAAGAAATAAAGCAAATAACAGATATGGGTGTGCAAGTGGCCATTGTTATTGGCGGCGGTAATATTTACCGAGGTATGAATGAAGCTGAAACAGGAATTGAAAGAGCACAAGGTGATTATATGGGTATGCTAGCTACTGTAATTAATGGAATGGCTTTGCAAAGCGGATTGGAAAAGGCCGGTGTAACTACCCGTTTACAAAGTGCAATAAAAATGGAACAGATAGCCGAGCCTTATATACGTAGGCGTGCTATGCGTCATTTAGAAAAAGGTCGTGTGGTAATTTTTGGCGCAGGCACTGGTAATCCATATTTTACTACAGACACTGCTGGCTCTTTAAGAGCCGTGGAAATAAAAGCTGATGTAATTTTAAAAGGAACAAGAGTGGATGGCATTTACACCGCAGACCCTGAAAAAGATGCTTCGGCTACAAAATATGGTCACATTACTTTTGCAGAATGTATTGCACAAAATTTGAAAATAATGGACATGACTGCGTTTACTTTGTGTATGGAAAATAATTTACCCATCGTTGTTTTTGATATGAATAAGCCAGGTAATTTAATGAGTGTGGTTATTGGAGAAAAAACAGGTACATTGGTAAGATAAAACTTATTCATCTAAAAGAAAAGAGGCAAATAAAAATACTATTTGCCTCTTTTCTTTTAGATATATTTTTCTCCTTTGTTTCTTTTTACCTCTGCCACATAATCCTTTATTTCTTGTTCTTTGTCTTTTTTGCAGATCAATAAAACATCATTCGTATCTACCACAATAAAATCATCTAAACCTTGTAATACCACCAGTTTATTGTTGGGTACTTGTACCATGTTTTTTGTAGCGTCTATTATCATAACTTCATTGCCACCAACCGCATTTTCTAGGTAATCCTTTTCAAATGTTTCATAAGCGCTTTTCCATGTGCCTAGGTCGCTCCAGCCGAAGGATGCAGGGATTACATACACATTATCTGCTTTTTCCATTACCGCATAATCTATAGAAATACTTACACATTGCGGATAAATCCTGTCTATATAATCTTGTTCAAATGCTGTATTAAACTTTTCTTTTTCCGCATCAAAAACTTCGTGCAATTCTGTTGCGGTTTTTTCAAATGCTTTAATAATATTTTTTACTTGCCAAACAAAAATGCCCGCATTCCACAAAAAATCTCCGCTTGCAACAAAGGTTTTTGCAAGTTCCACATCTGGCTTTTCTGTAAATAATTTTACTTTAAATATATTATCTCCCACAGCCATCGATTCGTATTGAATGTATCCATAGCCAGTATTTGGGTTTGTAGGTTCTATTCCCAGTGTTACCAATGCTTTTATATGAGAGGTAAAATGCAACGCTTTTTTACAAATTTCAATAAAAGCATCTGTTTCGGTAATAAGGTGATCGGCCGGTGCGCAAATAAGATTGGCAGCAGGATTTAATTGATGCAGCTTATAAGAAATATACGCAACACATGGTGCAGTATTTTTTCTGCTTGGCTCACACAAAATATTTTTCTCCGGCAATTCGGGCAATTGCTTTTGTACAATCTCTTTGTATTGAAGCGAGGTAACAATATAAATGTTATCTGCCGGAATAAATTTTACAAATCGGTCGTATGTAGATTGAACAAGCGTACGACCAATATTAAGAATATCCAAAAATTGTTTCGGCATATCGGTTCTGCTCATTGGCCAAAATCTACTCCCAATACCCCCAGCCATTATAGCTACATAATTATTTTTATTCATAAGCGAAACTTCTGTTTTGTTTTATATAATTCCTTCCCTCATCATATCATGTACATGTAAAATACCGGCATATTCACCATTTTCTAAAACGACCAATTGGCTAATATTGTTATTTCTCATCAGATCCATAGCTTCTACTGCAAGCGCATCATGATGTATCGATTTTGGATGTTGTGTCATTACATCTTTCGCTAGTACATGCTGAAAATTTTCATACTTTTCAAACATCCTTCTCACATCGCCATCAGTAATTATTCCAACTACGGCACCGTGCATATCCACAACAGCTGTAGCGCCAAGTCTATTTTTAGAAATTTCTACTATAACTATTTTAATATTGTCTTCTAATAATACGCTTGGTTTTTCATGCAGTTTTATTAAATCCCCTACCCTCAAATACATTTTTTTACCTAATGTTCCACCAGGATGATATTTTGCAAAATCGCCTGTTTTAAAATCTTTGCATTCCATTAAGCAAATGGCCAGCACATCGCCCATTACAACTTGAGCAGTTGTACTTGTTGTAGGTGCTAAGTTATTGGGGCAAGCTTCTTTTTCTACAGTAGTATTTATTACTATATCTGCCTGCAATGCAAGATAGGACTGAATATTGCCCACCATGCCTATAAGGGTGTTCCCAAAATTTTTTATTAGCGGTGCCAAAACTTTTATCTCTGGACTATCCCCACTTTTACTAATAATAAGTACAATATCATCTTCCTGCACCATTCCCAAATCGCCATGAATGGCATCTGCAGCATGCATAAATAGGGCCGGTGTACCCGTGCTATTCATCGTAGCCACAATCTTTTGAGCTACAATAGCACTTTTCCCTATACCACTCACCACAATCCTGCCTTTACAAGCTGCCATTGTATTTACAGCAGCTATAAGCGCTTCATCTACATAAGCTAAAAGATTTTGAATAGATACAGCCTGAAGCTCTATAGTGCGCTTTGCACTTTCTATAATAAGGTGGTTGTTTGTATTGTTCACAGATGGCAAATTTATTTTAAATAGCTCATAGTGCAAGCATACTTAAATATAATTGCAACAAATTTTAATAGAATGAAAATAATTCGGCTTTTTTTGTTAACTTAAACAATTGAAAAATGAAGGGGCTATAATAATTTTTAACGGTTTTTTACTTTTTAACTAATCCGCTAATGAGTAACTTCGCACCCCTACAAAAAAACCTTGCACCTATTTATGCTTAAAAACTTAGGTGCTGCATTTTTTAGATTAATATTATGGCTACAACAAAATCAAAAGCGGCTCCAAAAGGAAAAGCGACTAAAACAGTTTCTGCTTCACCATTAAAGGAAAACAACACAGTTTCCTCTGAATCATTAAAAGAGAACTTACAGGAATATTTTGGTTTCGATACTTTTAAATATCCCCAAGAAGACATCATAAAAAGTCTACTTTCAGGCAAAGACACATTTGTTATTATGCCTACGGGTGGAGGAAAAAGTTTATGCTACCAATTACCAGCTATGATGAGCAAAGGTGTTGCTTTAATAGTATCGCCACTAATTGCACTTATGAAAAACCAAGTAGACTTAATGCGTGGTTTTAGCAGCAAAGACCATGTGGCACATTTTTTAAATAGCACCCTCAACAAAGGCCAAATAAAAATTGTAAAAGATGATCTTACAAGTGGACGTACTAAAATGTTGTATGTAGCACCAGAAACAATGACCAAAGAAGAGAATGTAGAATTCTTTAAAACCTTGGACATTTCTTTCTTTGCTGTAGATGAAGCGCATTGTATTTCTGAGTGGGGCCACGATTTTAGGCCCGAATACAGAAGGTTGAAGGAAATGACAGAAATGATTAATCCCAACATTCCTATTATTGCCCTTACAGCTACAGCTACACCCAAAGTACAAAGTGATATAGCAAAAAACCTTGGCTTAAGAGACCCCAATATTTTTATTTCTTCTTTTAATAGAGACAATCTTCATTATGAAGTACAACCAAAAGTAAATCTGGAACAAACAAACAAAAGTATTGTTCGTTTTATACAAAACCATAAAAATAAGAGTGGTATCATTTATACCCTCAATAGAAAAACAACAGAGGAATTGGCTGCCATGCTTAATGCCAATGGTATATCGGCTGTACCTTATCACGCAGGATTCGATTCTAAATTGCGATCACATAGGCAAGATCAATTTTTGAATGAAGATGTAAATGTAATTGTGGCTACTATTGCATTTGGTATGGGTATAGATAAACCCGATGTAAGGTTTGTTATTCATTATAATATTCCAAAATCTATCGAAAATTATTACCAAGAAACGGGACGTGCAGGTAGGGATGGCATGGAAGGGAAATGTGTGCTTTATTATTCTCATAAGGATGTGAGCAAGCTAGAACATTTAATGAGAGACAAAAGCCTTAGTGAAAGAGAAGTTGGCGCTCAGCTTATAAATGAAACAGTAGCCTATGCAGAAAGCAGTGTATGTAGGCGCAAAACATTGCTATACTATTTTGGTGAAAGCTATGACGACTCTACAAGTTGTGGTCATTGTGACAACTGCCTTCAACCAAAAGAAAAAGTAGAAGCCAAAGACGAAGCAGTCTGTGTACTAAAAACAATAGATGCATTGGGTGAGCAATTTGCCATTGAATATGTTTTACTTATTCTTATGGGCAAGGCAACACCTGCTGTAAAAATGTACAGGCACGAGGAGTTAGCCGTTTTTGCCTGTGGCAATGACAAGGAACCTCATTTATGGAACAGCCTCATAAGGCAAATGTTGCTACATGGTATATTAGAAAAAGACATTGTAGAATATGGTGTGCTCAAAATAACCAAACAAGGCAGGGCGTTTATGAAAAAGCCCACTTCATTTAAAATTACATTAAATAATCTTTTTGAAGATGCCAATGCAGATGATGAAGATGCTGGCCCAGTAGGGGAAATAGAAAGTGTAACCGATCAAAAATTGTTGGAACTTTTAAAAGATTTACGCAAAAAAGTATCTAAAGAGAAAAACCTTCCTCCTTTCGTCATTTTTTTAGAAAGTTCTTTAGAAGATATGGCAACCATGTTCCCTACCACTATGGAAGAGCTAGAAAAAATAAGTGGTGTGAGTAAAGGAAAATCATTGCGCTATGGTAAACCCTTTTTAGATGTTATCATAAAGTATGTAGAAGAGAACGACGTTATAAGACCAGATGACTTTGTAATGAAAAGTGTTGTTAATAAAAACAACAATAAAATTTTTATCATACAAAATGTAGATAAAAAGATGACCTTGGAAACCATCGCCAAAAACAAAGGACTTAAATTAGAAGAATTATTAGAAGAAATGGAGACCATTGTAGCCAGTGGAACCAAATTAAACCTTGGTTATGCTATAGATGAAATGGTAGATGAGTATGAACAAGAAGATATAATGGATTATTTTAAAGGTTGCCAAACATCAGACCTAAATGTAGCACAGCAAGAATTGGCCGATGGCGATTTTACATGGGAACAGCTGAAACTTATGCGCATTAAGTTTTTGAGCGAGTACGGTAATTAATATATACCTGGTATTTTGTATTGCCCCATTTAAAAACAGAGCAAATGCATATGTTACTAAGGTAAAATTAACTGCGCTTGCAGGCAGGTTGTAATACCAAATAAAAAGTAGTGCAGCTATAGTTTATGCGTTAAATGCCTTTTTTTGGACACTCTACAAACATTGAAACAGACGAATTTATTCCGTAACTTCAACACAAAATTTATAGATATGGTAATCGAAAGGACAAGTAAAGAAGTTATTATAAGGCTTCCATCCTACGTTGATACAGACGGACTTCAACGTTTGGTTGACTACTTAACTTATAAAGAAGCGACTGCAAAATCAAAAGCCAAGCAATCTGATGTTGACGCATTAGCAAAGGAGGTTAAACAAGGTTGGTGGGCAAAAAACAGAAGCCGCTTTGTTAAATGAAAATTGTTGTTGATACCAATATCATTTTCAGTACGCTATTAAATTCAAACAGCACTATCGGAGACCTTTTATTTAACTCTCACAAGCACTTTGAATTTTATAGTTGTAGTTATATGCGCTATGAAATTCAAAAGCATTGGGAAAGACTCAAAAAGATATCAAAGCTATCGGACGAACAATTGCTAGTTTCTTACACACAAGTTCTCACTAAACTAAAGTTTATTAACGAAGAAATAATTCCAGTGGAAACTTGGTTAGCTTCGGAAGAAATAACAAAAGGAATAGACATCGATGATACTGACTTTGTAGCAATAACAAAATTCTTGAAAGCTACATTGTGGACAGGAGACAAAGTTCTCTACACCGGTCTAAAAAAAATAGGCTTTAAAAAATTACTCAACACAACAGAATTACTTACACTTCGGACAACCAAAAGAGAGAAGTAAAACGGCAAGTAACATTGGGTCCCTGCTATGTGCATAGGTTAAAATGGCAGCATCTGTCTAGTCTTCCCGCATTATAGCGGGATTGTTCCGTATATGTGAGTAGGTATGCGCCACTTTAATCCCTGAGCATTTTTAATTCCTATTTTGCTTTATTTCACGCAACTTATCTCAAAATGTTTACGAAATGTTAAAGAAAAAAAATATCTCCGAAATATTTCGTAATTAAAAAATTACTCCTACATTTGTGATGTACTAAACATTTCGTAGTTAAAACAAATCATCATGAAAAAAAATATTATGTTCGGTGTTCTTGGTTGGATCGTTTCTACCATTTTTGGGGTTAAAGCAATTGGCCAAGAAGGTTCAAAACCAAATCAAAAAGAAACACAAGAAATCATCATTCGCAAAAAAGGCGATAAAGACACCAAAGTAACTGTAGAAATTACAGGCGATAAAGTACTTATTAACGGTAAACCAATGGCAGAGTTTAACGAAGAAGGCGTTACCATTAATAACCGTAAAATGATTATACGAGAGGGGAACAAATTACTAATGGACATAGATGGCCAAAGAATGGATCTTAACGACATGCAAATAGAGCTTGGAGATAAGTTATCAAAATTAGAAAAGATAGGAGCGGAAGGTTTCCCAATGAATCCGGATGACAATGAATTAACAACTAAAATGTCAAAACCTTATACCTACTTAGGTGTAAGCACGGAAAAAACCGAAGAAGGAGCTAAAATAACGGAGGTTAGCAAAAATAGCCCAGCAGAAAAAGCAGGTTTAGAGAAAGATGATATTATCTATAAAGTTGGAGATAAAAAAATAGAAAACGCATCGGATTTATCAGAAACAATACGAGCAATGAAAGATGGCGATAAAGTAAAAGTATATTTTTTGAGAGATGGTAAAAGGAAAGACCTAACCGCTACACTTGGCACAAATAAAAACAATATTTCTATTACCCGTAATTTTACCTATGATATGCCAAACGGAAAAAGAAGATCGCTTACTATACCAAGATATCCAAACGGTATGGATTTTTACAATGACAATATGGAAAATGGCAGAGGGCTTTTCTTTAATATGAGTAAATCGAGGCTCGGCATTAAAATACAAGATACAGATGAAGGCAATGGCGTAAAAATATTGGAAGTAGAAAAAGCTACAGCCGCCGAAACTGCTGGGCTTCTAAAAGATGATATAATTACTGAAATTGCAGGCAAAAAGATAAACAATACCGACGAAGCAAGAGAAGAATTACAAACAAATAAAGACAAGAACAGCTACGATATTAAGGCAAAAAGAAATGGTACAGAAATGACTTTTTCTATTAAAATACCCAAAAAATTGAAGACAGCAACCTTGTAAAAACTGGTTTTGGATGTTAAGCATGATACCGTTGCAACTATATGCAACGGTATTTTTGTGGGTGCAATAATATAATTGTAAGCATCCCAACTTTTCTGAAAAGAATAGCAAATGGATAAAATAAATCGCAAGTTTGGCATAACTAAAAGCTAGCTACAATTTTAGTTGCACCCTTTTTGTAATTAATAGTTTCCAATTTGGTACGCAAACTAAACTTCTAAACCCTCTAAACTCGAACGTTGTAGCCAAACAAAACTGTGTTATTTACTAAACGATTAATAGTTGTACCATAAATAAGTACACTTAATGTATTTTTGCAAGCAATGAGTAACAATAAATATGAAGCGGTTATTGGGCTAGAAGTACATGCTCAACTACTTACAAAGAGTAAATTATTTTGCGGAGATAGCACTAGATTTGGTGCATTGCCCAATACACATGTGAGCCCAATATCGCTGGCGCACCCGGGTACCTTGCCTGTAATGAATAAAGAAGTAATTACCCTAGCGGTAAAACTGGGAATTGCCTTACATTGTAAAATTGAAGAACATAATTATTTTGCAAGAAAAAATTATTTTTATCCAGACTTGCCAAAGGGTTATCAGGTAAGCCAACATACGGCTCCCATTTGCAATGCTGGTTATCTAAGCATACAAACCAGCAATGGTAAAAAAGAGGTGAAATTAAATCGAATTCACATGGAGGAAGATGCTGGCAAAAGCATACACGATTTATTGGAAGATTATACCGCTATAGATTTAAATCGTGCTGGTACACCCCTATTAGAAATCGTAACGGAGCCAGACATGCATTCTGCCGAAGAAGCATATATTTTTCTAACAGAACTTAGAAAACTTGTACGCTGGCTCGATGTATGTGATGGCAATATGGAGGAAGGAAGCCTACGATGCGATGCAAACATTTCTGTGCGCATAAAAGGTGAAACAAGACTGGGTACAAGAGTAGAAGTAAAAAACTTAAACAGCATTCGCAATGTAAAAAAAGCAATTGAAATAGAAGTAGAAAGACTTATATCCATTACAGAAAAGGGAGAGAAAATAATACAAGAAACAAGAAGTTTTAATGCAGATACCAATACAACTTTTTCATTGCGCAGTAAAGAGGAAGCAGATGATTATCGTTATTTCCCCGAGCCAGATTTACCGCCATTTCTAATAAAGGAAGAATATGTAAATAGCATAAAAGCCACAATGCCTGCGTTACCTGCTCAGTTGCAACAAAAATATATGCAGGAATATGCTTTATCTGATTATGATGCCGCCATGATTTGCGTAGATAAAGAGGATGCGAATTTTTTTGAAACATTGGTAGCTAAAACGAAGCTTTCTAAAAATACAGCCAATTGGGTTAATGGACCCATCAGGAATTACTGCAATGATAATAATATTGACATAAAGAATTTTCCATTATCAACAGAAGCCATAGCCAATCTGATAAAATTTTCCGAAAGCGGAAAAATCCATTTCAACGTAGCTTCAACACGTTTAATGGAAGCAATGATTAAAGAAAAAAATGATTCTCCCGAAACACTTGCAATGTCCATGAATTTATTGCAAGAAAACAATACAGACACTTTAGAGAAATGGGTAAATGAAACAATTGCTGCTATGCCAGATAAAGTAAAAGAATATAAGAATGGCAAAAAAGGACTTATTGGTTTATTTGCAGGTAATGTTAAAAAATTAAGCAACGGAAAGGCAGATATGGGCACAGTTACAAAAATGTTGGAAGAGAGATTGAACGTGTAGCTGAAAATCTTTCCTACGTAACATAAATACTTTTTAAAAAACACAACATATTTTTTATTTTCTAAATTTCATAAATGAAAAAATTAATAACCTATGCCTTGGTAGTAGCAAGCATTATTTCATGCAACGAAAAAGCAACTGAAGGAACTTTCACCGTTCAGGGTGATTTGAAAAATATTGACAATCAACAAATTTATTTAGAGCAATTATTCTTTAGCCAGAAAAACCCAGAAGTATTGGATACTGCCGAAATAAAAGATGGCAAATTTATTATTAGTGCAAAGGGTGACGAAGAAGGACTTTACAGGCTAAGATTTGAAAAGGAACAAATCGGATATATCTTTATCAATGATAAGCCTAGTATAAATTTTAAGGCAGATGTAAAAGATATTAGCTTAGCAGGCCCTGATTTTGGTACCCCTGCAAATAAGGCCTTCAAAAGTTTTCTTACAGCAATTGATAGCAAACAAAAAGGGCTAAACGATTTATCTACCGAAATAGATAGCTTAAAAAAAGGAAGTAACAATGATAGTATGGTAGCTGCAAAAATTGTTGGCTTAAACAGCAATGTTGCAGACTTAAATACTTTTGTAGTAAAAACAATTGATACAGAAAAAGATCCAGTAGTAGCCATGTTTGCTTTGGGATATACAAGAGGCATTGATCCTAAAGATTTAAAAACGGTTGTGCCAAACCTTGCAAAACGATTTCCTACACATAAAGGAATAGCATCCATATTGGTAGAATACAATAATATGATGGCAAAAAAAGATGCTCCGCCCCCACCCGCTACCGATCGGCCAACAGCAAAACCTGGGATGCAAGCAATAGGAAATATGGCGCCAGAAATTACCTTAGCAGATACCGAAGGCAAACCCTTTTCATTAAGCTCACTAAAAGGAAAATATGTGTTGGTAGATTTTTGGGCTAGCTGGTGTGGTCCATGCCGTGGCGAAAACCCCAATGTGGTTGCCAACTATAATAAATACAAAAACAAAAATTTCACCATTTTGGGTGTTTCACTAGACGAAGATAAAGGAAAATGGCTAGCAGCTATAAAAACGGATAATCTTGCCTGGAAAAATGTAAGCGATTTAAAAGGTTGGAGTAATGCCGCCGCTAAAATGTATGGCGTAGAATCTATACCTTATAATGTTTTAATTGATCCTACAGGTAAAATAATTGCCGTTGAATTGAGGGATGAGGCATTGGGGAAGAAATTGGAGGAGCTGTTGAAATAGCTCAAAATATAGAATGATAAGTTGCCATAAATAAAATAGCCGTATCAATATTCAAATTGGTACGGCTATTTTATAAAAAATTATATTGAATTACTTAAGGAAGTTGTCTAAAAGCACCAATTGATAGTGGTAGTCCTACAGCTGTTCCTGTTGCATACAAAGTAAAATTGCCTTTGTATATTCCTCCCACAGTTGTTGCAATGTTTGCCGAAGTAAGCACTGTTTGTGTTCCAGCCGCTTTTAGCTTAATGGTGTAATTACCACCTGGTATTTGCCTATACTGGGAAATTGCTGACACAGTAGCTGCAGCAGGTGAAGAACCAATATATGGTTGATTGGTTATGGTTACACTATCATTAGGTGTTACTGTAGTTCTTAGGAGTGTTACATCCATCGGTACAGAATTTACAGCTACATTTATGAACCTTACCCTTAAAACTCCATCAACTATTGTTGTTAAATCATCCGTTAGCCTTACAAACTTTAATTTGCTAGTAGGCGTTTGCAAAGTATCATAAGCAATGATGGTTGCCGCTTTATTTGTTTCAAAATTTTCTGCGCCAAGTGCAACATAATCTACTGGCAAAGCAGGATTGTTTGAACGCAAAACTATACTTCTTGTTCCAGGGGTAAGATTTAAGTAAGCGCTATTGGATCTGTAAACCAATGAGGTAGCCGTTTGACTAACACCATCTACTATCACATTAAAAATGGGAGTACTTGGTGAGGCATTAACAAAAGCTGCTGCACTGTACTCAGGCTGCGCATAATCTATCGTTTTACCGCAACCAGCAAGAACTGCTGCAGATAATAATATTCCAACTATTTTTTTCATATTTTAACTTTAAATGCTTTAAAAATTTATCTCAATCTAGTACCCTACATTTTGTCCAACGTTTGGATTTGCCTGCAATTCTTGGAAAGGTATTGGCAGGATGTAATGGTAATCTGATATTGGTAACGTTTGACTAGAAGCTATTCCACCGATATCTGATACATCTCTTGTGATTGGTAAACTTCTTCTGCGCAAATCAAAATAACGCTGGCCTTCATAACACAATTCTTTGTACCGTTCTAACAAGATTGCATCAATTAATGCAGTTTTGCTAGTGATAGGTGTGTGAACGTATCCTGTAATCCTATTGGTTCTCAACAAATTTAAATCAGCATCAGAAGCAGGAAGATTGTTTAGTTCTGCATAAGCCTCAGCTCTTGCTAATACAAACTCCGCTGTACGCATCATTTTTATATCGTAAATAAAAGTTTCTCCAGCTTGTGGCAAGAAACCATATTTTGCTATTAAATTTCTTGGAGATGTCTTAAAGAAAGTTGAAAATCTTACATCAGTCACCTGGTTAAACGTATTCATCAATTTTGCAGCCGGAGCAGCTTGTTGAGCAGCATTTGCATCTTGCCATAAAGAACCAACAGTAGCGCCAGTATTTGATGCAGTAACGTTCAATTTCCAAATCACTTCAGTCGTTTGCCCAGCAAGTGTGCGGGTAGTCCAAATTGCCGGATAGCCAGCAATGTTTGTAAGCGGTTGCAATGCAACAATCTCGTTTGTTCTATCTACTACGCCTTGCCAGTCTTTTGTATGTAATGCAATACGTACTTGCCCTCCTATAACCGCATTTCTTGTAACCCTTCCTATGTCATTAAACGTAGCAGGTATTAAAGATTTTGCACTTAAAAGATCAGCAGTTATCTGGTCGGCTATTGCTTTCTGTGTATTGCGTGCTGGGCGGTAAGTAGCGGGCGTTTTTACATATGTTGTTTGTAGAACTACCCCCAACGCTGTAGGATTATATTCAGCGGTAATGCTAAAACACCTTAACAATTCTAAATGAGCCATTGCTCTTAGGGCAAGCATCTCCCCGAAAAACTGGTTTTTCAAAGATACATCTGTTGCACTTGGCGTCGGCACTTTTGCTCCCAGCTCCAGCACTCTGTTTGCTCTATCTATTACTGCATATAAATTTGTCCATACTCCTCCAGTTTCGCCATCTCTCCAATCTTGAGAATCTGAAACAAACTGCCAATTATATAATGCATTACCAACATTTCTATATTCCGTTCCTACACCCAATCGTATTTCGTCCGCAATACCAGCCGAAATATAAATTGAACGTCTGGCGGACCATGTACCATATACACCATTTACTGCAGTAGTTAGATCAGCCATTGTTTGAATGGCTTTATCAGCTGGAATTTGATCTATTGGTTGTAGATCAGTAAGTTTTTTCTCACAAGACATTAAAGTAGCTGTGAAAATAAACACCCATATTATTTTATTGAATACTTTCATAATATAATTATTTATTGGAATTAAAAATTGATATCTACACCAACTGTAAATGTTTTCGGGTTAGGAAATTCATAGTTGGCAATATTGTTACTCTCTTCAGGATCAAAACCTGTCCATTTTGTCCAAGTATATAGGTTTTGAGCTTGACCCCAAACCCTGAAACTTCTGATAGGCTTACCATTTTTTGTGGTAAATGTATAACCAGCTTGTACATTGCGCAATCTTACAAAAGATGCATCCTCAATATCCTTGCTACTAAATTGACGAGCTGTGTTTACTTTTTGATACTCTGTTCTATCTCCCGGGTTTCTCCAACTAGTCAACAAATCTGTTCTTTTGTTAAACTGTACATTCCCATTGGTAGACTCATAAAAGAATGATTCATTGTTGAACCTATAAACACCTTGTGCAGTAGATAATAAAACACCTAAGTCAAATCCTTTCCAAGAAATATCCAAATTAGCTCCACCCGTAAATTTTGGAAGATATGTACCAAACTCAGCTCTGTTATTTGCTGCAGAATAATCTGTTGTAGGGTTACCATTGATATCTTGGTAAACTGCCAATCCGCTTTGAGGATTAACACCTAAATAACCTACAGTGTAATGTGTTCCAAAAGGAACGCCCACTTTTATAATACCTGTTCCTTGTGGTATCTCAGTTAATATACCAAGGCTCGTTATTTCATTTTTTAAGAATCCTCCATTAGCACCAATTGTAACCAAAAGGTCATTCTTGCTAATAACGTCAGCAGCAATAGAAAAATCAAGTCCTCTGTTTTCCATTGCACCTGCATTCACATTTAAACCATTAAACCCAGAAGTTCTACTAACGCCTTGGTTTACAAAAAGGTTTTTAGATTCTTTTTTATAAGCATCTGCTGTAATTCTTATTCTACGATTCCATAAAGCTACATCAAAACCTATATTAGTAATAATTTGACTTTCTATTCTATAATCTGGATTACCTGGCGAAGTTGGTACTATACCAGAAACACCTGCATAGCTTCCTACACCGTACCCTGGTATAAAGCCAAACTCTGATGTAAAGCCATCAATATTTGCTGATTCACCATAACTTGCCCTTACCCTTGCTTCTTGCAAGATATTTTGCTTTTTCATAAAGCCTTCTTCAATAATATTCCAACTTGCTCCAAAAGTACTCATTACAATATCTTTGTTTGCATCTGGAACTTGTGAACTTACATCTCTTCTTATACTAGTAGAAAAAGTGTACTTTTTATTATACGTATAATCGGCAATGGCAAATAATGATGATATACCATTAATGAATTTGCTACCACCTACAGCTGGGATAAAATTATTTGTAGCATTTCCAGGCGTAATAGCTGCAGGGGTATTTGGTAAATTTGTATTAATACCATACCCTGTAGCGCTAAAAGTTCTTGCTTTGTTTCTAATAGACTCGCTCATTGCCAAGGCATTTACTTGGTGCTTTTGATTGAATGTACGCTTAAAAACAAGCCCTGTTGTAGAAATAAATTGAACATTTTCCACAAAGCTTTCGTTGTACAAACCTGCACGACCATTTGCAGCTAAATTATATCCTGCAAATTGCAAAGGATCAATAAATCTACTAGCATTGTTGTTTCTATAATCAACTCCATTGGTTGTTTTAAAAGAAATACCTTTCCAAATATCATATTGTAATGTTACAGCAAGTCCACCTTTAAACTGACCACTAGTTGCAGTAGTAGTATTTGATCTGTCAAACGCATTAGCAGCCGTTTTACCTGCACCCGTATCTATTACATTTGGTGCTTTGTACAATTGTCTATAAGGAAGTTCCAAATAAGCAGCAGCAATTGGATTTGCTAGTGCCACCGCTGATTCTGATTCAATTCCTTTAGAAATACTGTAACCAGCATTTGTACGAATAGATGCTGTTAAACGATCTGTTTTAAAATCTAGATTCCCCCTAAAAGTATATCTATCTAAGTTAGACCTTATTACTATCCCTTCTTGTTGATAAGCGGATAATGAGGTGAAAAAAGTTAGTTTTTCAGTACCTCCAGAAGCATTCAATTCATGTTGTTTAAATGTACCTTTTCTAAAAAAGATATCTGGCCAGTTGGTATTTATTTGTTTAGTAGAATCTAATAATCTAGTAAAATTGGCTTGTTGTGCAGGAGTAGCTGCTTGAAAAGCAGGGTTGTTCGGACTATAATCCCAACCTGGGTAGCCTGTAGCATTTCCTGTGCCGATAACACCAGCAGGGCCTAAAAACTCTCCTTCGTACCTAAGCCTTTGCTCTGTATTCATCAATTGGAGGTTTTTTAGCGTAGGCGCTTGGGAGTAACCTATTTGCCCACGATATTGCAACAATGTTTTACCTACTTTACCTTTTTTAGAAGTAAGTATAATTACACCATTTGCACCTCTTGACCCGTATTGTCCAGCACTGGCAGCATCTTTCAATACATCCACACTTTCAAAATCATTTGGATTTAAAGAACGGAAAACTCCTGCTTCAATTGGAGCTCCATCTAATATGTAAAGTGGTCCAGCACCTCCGCTTATTGAACCAACACCACGAATATTTACCCTTGCAGCAGTACCTGGTTGTCCAGAACCCGATGCAATGTATAAACCTGGCGCTCTACCTTGTAATATCTGTTCAAAAGATGCAATTGGAACCTGCTCTATCTGTTTAGAACTCACTTTTGAAGCTGCTCCGGTAAACTCTGTTTTTTTCTTTATAGTATAACCAGTAACAACAACTTCTTCTAGCTTATTGTTTCTAGCAGAAATTGTAATATTAATAACGGCTTGGCTACCGATGCTACGAGTTATTGTTTCAAAATTCACACTGCTAAAGCTGAGTGTTTTTGCTTTTGCAGAAACAACAACACGATAATTACCATTAGCGTCTGTTTGAGTCCCATTTTTATTGTCAGAAGATATAACAGATACTCCTTGTACGGGAGCCCCTTTTTCATCTACAATACGACCCGTAATGGTACGGTCTTGCGCTGTAGCCCCTAGTACAAAGCCTAGTGCAACCAGCATGGTTAGAATTAGTTTTCTCATTGTTATTTTTTAGTTAAGTGACGCAAATATATAGCACGAGGCCATATTTTGTTAAAGTAATGACAACTTTTTTTGAACATACGCTGCCTTTGCAAAAAAAGTTTTGCATAAAGCGCTACTCATTTTTGTTGGTTTTTATGATGAGCACAGGCAATAAAACAAGGTTGGTAATAGTAGCAGTAAGCAGCGTAACTGAAGTGAGCCAACCCAGCGCAAATGTGCCACCAAAGCCACTTGCACAGAAAATGATAAAACCTGCTACCAAAACCAATGAGGTATAAATAATACTCAAACCAGTCTGGTGAATGGTGGCTTTTACAGATGTTGCAACATCATTTTTATTTTCTGGTAATACTTGCTTGTAATTTACTAAAAAACGAATGGTGATATCTATGGCAATTCCCAATGCCACGCTGAAAATGAGTACTGTAGAGGGTTTAAGCGGAACTCCTGCCCATCCCATAATACCCGCAGTTACGAATAACGGAATAATATTTGGCAAGAGCGAACATATTAATACTTTAAAAGATTTGAAAAGAAACAACATGCAAACGGCAATAAGCAAGAATGCCCAAAAGATACTTTCCTTTAATCCATTGATTATAAATTTGCTCCCCTCTAGGAAAGTTATGCTAGTTCCAGTAAGGGTTATTTTGTAAGTGCTGTCAAACAATTCATTGGATCTCTTTTGGATTTTATTTAAAACAATGGGCAAAGCCGCTGTACCCACATCTGCCATGCTTACACTTATACGAGCGGTTTGCCCAGCTGTATCCATAAACGAATGAAGGGTTTTTGCAAAGCTATTTCCAGCACCGCTTGTGTCTTTAGATGGACGTAAATATTCTCCTACAAAAGCGCCATCAAAACTATTGGGCAACATGTAATTGATAGAATCCCCTTCGTAAAAACCTTGCTTTGCAAATTTTAATCCCTCTGCTATGCTCAATGGAGCATTCATTTCTTTTTGTGCAGCTATAAATTGTGAAAGGGAATCTACTTTTTCAAAGATAGCCAATGCTTTCATGCCAGATAAACCTCTACGCTTTTTAGTATCCACCATTATTTCCAATGGCATTACTCCTTTAAAATTTTTTTCAAAATATTTTAGATCGGTATAAATTTTATCTTTTTTAGGAAGATCGTCTACAATATATGCTACTGTTTTTAATCGTAAAATGCCCGCAATAGAAAACAGTAAAACAATGCCCGTTACTATTAATACTTGCTTGCTATAAACAAATACCCATTTTTCTAATTTATTTAAAATGGCCACAACCAAATTGTTGTGTAAATATTTTAATTGTGTTTTGCCAGGTGTTGGCAATATGCTCAGCGCAGAAGGTAACAATAAAAATGATACAACGAATATCAACATAATGCTAATACCCGCTACTACTCCAAACTCTTTAAGAACGGCACTTTTGGTGAAAGCAAACACTGCAAAACCAATAGCAGCAGTAATGTTGCAAAACAAGGTAACTACCCCCATCTTACTCACCATAGCTACCAAGGCATTTTCTTTTCTTTCCAACAGCGATAAATTTTCACCGCTTTGTATATGAGAAGTATGGTATTTATTTATGAAATAGATACAATTTGGAATGCCGATTACAACAACCAAAGAAGGTATAAGGGCTGTAAGCAACGTAATCTGATAGCCGCATAGATAAATAGTAGCTACCGACCAAATTACGCCGATGAGTACTACCGCAAGCGATAATAAAGTAGTACTGATAGATCTAAAAAAAATGAGTAAAATCAAAACACTGAGTCCAAGAGATGCAAACAAAAACAATTTCATTTCTTTTTGTATCCTATCTGCAACCATGGTTCTTATTAGAGGCAAACCACTCACATGTGTTTCTATATTTGTTGCGGCCTCAAAGCTTGCAAGTTCTTTGTTTATTTGACCGATCACTAGGGAACGCTCTTTGGTAGCCAATACATCTTTATTTACCTTTACTGCCATCAAATAACTATTGGAAGCACTGTTGTATAGCCTGTTTTTGTAAAAAGGTAGGTTATTAAAAACAGCAACTGCACTATCAAGGCTTTGTTGGCTAGTGATAGCTTCTGGGAAGATTTTTACAGAATTTAATTTTTCTGTTTCTATCATTTTCACCAAATTAAAAGAACTGGGAATACTCAACACATCCTCTACAGCACTACTCTTTTTTAGGTTTTTATATAGCTGCTGATAAGCCTTGAAGTTTTTTAATGAATAAAATTCTTTGGTTGTAATGCCTACCACGAGTACATTTCCGTCATCCCCAAATTTTTGTTTGAACAATTGGTAATCTACATATTTAGCATTATTTGTAGGTATTGCTTTAGAAAATTCGTAGCTCAGTTTTACTTTGCTTGCATAATATCCCATTATACCTGTAGACACTAGTAGAAATATTAAAACTGCTATTCGATTTTTTATAACAAACTTTGCTAACTGTTGCCACATAATGATGTATTGTTATCTTTCAGAAAATTTGTGCAAAGAAAGAACAAAAAAAATTAATGCAATGCAAATTGAATACAACATGTTGCGCTACGGTATAGATACAAATAGAATTGGAACACGGATGACACGGACCTGCCTGCCGGTAGGCTGGTTGAATAGATTTAAAAAGGCTTTTTTTGCTTCGTAATTTTTTATAACATGGATTATAATGAGAAGCTGGATTTAAAAGGTCTTTTTTTTGCTTTGCAAAAAATCAAATCCATATTTGATTATACATAAAAATCCGTTCAATCCGTGTCATCCGTGTTCCATTTTTCACATCAATTATCTGTCCGCATTACAGGCTATTGCGTGGATAAAATCATTGACACAAAAAAACAGATTGACAAAAATGTTTAAAACCAGGGCCATCATATTACGAACCACTAAATATGGAGAAACCAGCTTAGTGGTGACTGCTTTTACCGAGCTTTTTGGTATACAAACATATATGGTAAATGGAGTACGTACTTCAAAGAAAACAGGCATGAAGGCCTCTTTATACCAACCAGCTTCTGTTGTAGATATGGAAGTGTACCATAATGAAAAAAACACCCTGCACCGGATAAGGGAATGCAATCGTGCACATGTGTTTACCCATATCTTATCCGATGTTGTAAAAAATAGCATTGCTGTTTTTATGATGGAACTTTTTAATAAGTTACTCAAACAACCGGAGCAAAATGCAGACTTGTTTTATTTTTGTGAAGACGCACTGCTACAATTAGACACAGCACCAGCAAATGTAGCTTCCAACTTCCCATTGTTTTTCGCATTGCATCTCAGCCATTTTTTTGGATTTAAAATAGATGATAACTTTTCTGAATCGACCAGTTTTTTGGATTTGCAAGAGGGTAATTTTATTGAAGAAAGACCGCATCATCCTCATTTTTTAAGCGGCGATAATGCAATCATTACTGCAGAAATATTGCGAATGATGGTACCTTCAGAATTAAGTCAACTAAAAATGAACCATCTAAAAAGAAGGGAATTGCTTTCAAAATATATGGATTATTATGCATTGCACATACCGGAATTTGGGGTAATGAAAACATTGATGGTAATGCAGGAAGTGCTAGGGTGACTTTATGAAACACAATGGGTCAAAGAAAATAAGTTATATAAAATAATTAGATAATTCTTACCGCTTTTTGCTGTTCAATTAATATTACTCCAGGCTTTTTGCCCTTTGCAAAACTTCCATAAACATCCTCTATTCCCAATGCTTTTGCTCCATTTAACGTAGCCCACTGCAAGATATTTTCCAATGGTATAGATGGGAAAGCAAGCTGTATCGACTTTATTTCTTTAAATATATTTAACTGTGTATTGCTTGCATAACTATCTGTACCCATTACAAGGTTGCAACCATTTTTAATGAGCATTTCTACGGGAGGTAATTTATTTTCTATGTACAAATTCGCATTGGGGCAAAGGCAGAAATACAACCGTTCCATTTCCTCTTTTGCAAAAAACAAATCAGCTTCGTGTATAAAAGTGTTGTGTACAGATATTATTTTTGATGCATTACTCAAATAAGGCAACCAGGATTGAAAACTACTTTTGCCCGTTGGTTGAAAGGCTGATATATCTATTCCAACATTCTCGTACAACTTCAAGAAATTACCAGATTTACTTTTATATAACTGATCTTCAGCAACGGTTTCTTGATTGTGAATGCTTATAATTTGATTATGCGATATTTCATTAATGAGGTTAAATAATGCTACAGAAACGGAATATGGTGCATGGGGAATAACAGCCCCCCTTAAACCTCCCGCAAGAGGGACTTTGTAGTATGTATAATTTGTAGTTTCTAGTTCTTTACTGAATACGTCTAAAATTTCTTTACCAGCATCAAAGCGCTTTTGGGCGCTGCCATCTACAAACCCGCTCACTTCTATAAAATTATGCCAATGAAGTTTGCTTTGCTTTTTAATAGCAATGGAATCTGTTGTGTTGCATATATCGCCAACTGCTACTGTGCCACTATTGTATAACTCCTCTGTTGCTTGCAACATGGCATCCATTTTTTCTGCTTCGTTGGCGGCTCTTAGGCTCATTACTTGCTGCACAAAATCTACCAAACCCGTATTTGTTGGTATTTTGCCTTTTAAATGGCTCAATTCTATATGGCAATGGGCATTTATGAAACCTGGCGAAATGATTCCATCCAATACTTGCACCTCTTCTCCAGCATCATTTTCAGAAATAATAGCTTCAATGGTACCATCTGCATGGGTTACTAGAACTTTTTCTTCTCCTAAAAATTCGTTTCCAGAAAAGATATTACTGCCTTTTATTTTTCTATATGCCATCATAAATTGATAAAACGTAAATTTGCGCCGCCTATCTATTGCACAATTAATGTTGAACAAAGGTATGCCAAGCCCCCTAAATCCCCCACAGTGGGACTTTGGTCTCGGATACTTTAAAGATTCTGTTATTTGTTTGCGATATTTGGATGTTTATTTAAGAATAAAAGATGAAAAGATAAACATATTTAGTTACTGTTGCCGAACGAATCGGCACAGACACAACGATGATGACCATAGCAATTTTTTTGCTTGGCCAAAAAATATTTTTTAAAAAGGGCTAAAAGTATAAAGTATTAATCTTGATACTTGATACTAATATCTCAATACTATATTATGTTAGAAAAATTAAATGCCATAAAGGCGAAATTCGACGATTTGAGTGTAGCACTTACCAACCCCGAGGTTGTGAGCGACAACAAGCGTTTTATTACCCTAAGTAAGGAGTATCGCAGTTTAGAGAAAATTGTAAAAGCAAGAACCCTGTATATAGAAACCCTCGACAATATTGAATTTAATAAAGAAGTGCTTGGTGGCGATGATGCAGAAATGCGTGAAATGGCAAAATTGGAATTGCCAATACTTGAAAAGCTTAAAGAAACACAAGAAAAAGAGCTGCGTAATATGCTCATACCCAAAGATCCATTTGATGAAAAAAATGCCATTCTAGAAATTCGTGCTGGTACAGGTGGCGATGAAGCTTCTTTGTTTAGTGGAGATTTGTTGCGCATGTATCTAAAATATTTTGAAAAACAAGGATGGAAAGCCACATTACTGAGCGAAAGCGAAGGCACAGTAGGTGGTTATAAAGAGGTTCAAGTAGAAGTTACTGGCGATGATGTGTATGGTTTATTGAAGTTTGAAAGTGGCGTTCATCGAGTGCAACGTGTACCTGATACCGAAGCCAGTGGGCGGGTGCATACAAGTGCTGTA
Source organism: Ferruginibacter sp. (assembly GCA_031430735.1). GTDB lineage: Bacteria > Bacteroidota > Bacteroidia > Chitinophagales > Chitinophagaceae > Ferruginibacter. The sequence goes on from JANPCB010000121.1 coordinate 43,376, forward strand.
TCAGTGGCTGTTATGCCAGAAGCGGAAGAAGTAGATGTGGAATTGAAAGAGTCGGATGTGAAAATGGAAACTGCCAGAAGTGGTGGTGCTGGAGGACAAAACGTAAACAAAGTAGAGACAAAAGTATTTCTTACACACAAGCCAACTGGAATTGTGGTTATGTGCCAAACCGACCGCTCCCAGCTAGGTAATAGGCTTAAAGCTATGGAGATGCTGCGCACAAGATTGTATGAAGATGAAGTAAAAAAAGTAGAGGAAGCCACCGCACATTTGCGCAAAAGCTTGGTTAGTACAGGAGATAGAAGTGCTAAAATAAGAACCTATAATTTTCCTCAAGGCCGTGTAACAGATCATCGCATTGGCATGACAGTTTATAATCTTGATGCCGTGCTAAATGGCGAAGTAGGAGAATTTATAGAAGCACTCCAATTTGCAGAAAATGCGGAGAAACTTACTAGTCAGCAATAAATCAATTGTTTAAATAAATAAGCCGCAAAAAAGCGGCTTTTTTTTTCGCCTTTCGCAAATGATTAACATGCCTTCATTTATTTTGGCACCGAATTTGCGACTTCATTGTTACAACAACGAAAAATTCAAATTTCTCATAAGCAGTTAGTTTTGGTAAACAGCCCCCGTTTCTACGGGGGTTTCTTATTTGTACAAAAATATTTTACAATGACCATAAATAAACCCTCCAAAATAAATTGAAAGGTTTTTAAAGAGTCGGGATGGATAGGCAAATGTCGAACCAATTCTTGAAGGATTTAGAACAATTAGGCAAAGTGTAGGAAGTTTTGAAAACTTTGAAATCACATTCATATTTTTTAGAAATTTACCCGTCAAATTTTTTAAGAAATATGTTTTTGTTAAAAACCACTTTTGATTATTTCTTTCATTTATAAATATTTGAATTAAATAGCCTCCTTAACTGAAATGGAATTTTACGATGGTATTTTTTTCTCTCCTAACTTTATACTTAATCCAAGAAATAATATTCAAAATTAAATCCGTTGTGGAGATTATTTGTTTTGAAACCGACTCTGATGTTTTTACAGTTTGAGTTCTAGGAATATTATTTAAAGGATTAATAAAGAAACGAGATTTTTCAAAAGTTAATTCAAAAAAAATAAATCGCATGTTCAGATATTTTGTAATGGCTGCAGTTTGCATCTTTTTCACAAATCAATCTTTTTCTCAAACGCAAGTACCTTCCTTTTTTAGTGACGATATGGTATTGCAGCAGCAACAACAAGTATCTTTTTGGGGAACCGATAAGCCTAACACTAAAATTTCAGTGTCTGGAAGTTGGGGTAAAAATGCCATGGCAATTACAGATAATATTGGTGGTTGGAAGGTAAAATTGCAAACACCTGTAGCGGGTGGTCCTTACACAGTTGTTATTAAAGGAAGCAACATGGTAACAATGAAAAACGTATTGATAGGCGAAGTGTGGCTTTGCTCGGGCCAATCAAATATGGAGATGCCAGTAAAGGGCTATCATAACCAGCCGGTTATAGGTAGCAACGAATCAATTTTAAATTCTTCGAATGATAAAATAAGGATGTTTACACAACAACATACTACAAGCCTAATACCCTTATACGACAGCAAGGGCAAGTGGAATAGCGCAAGCCCATCAAATACCGGAAATTTTAGTGCTACTGCTTATTTCTTTGCTAAGAAACTGCAAATGCTTTTGGGTGTGCCCATTGGTTTGATTCATACTTCGTGGGGTGCTTCTACAATAGAAAGCTGGATGGATAAAGAAACACTCTCCGGTTTTAAAAACGTGCTGATACCGGATACAATTCCTAAAACAGCACCACAGACCTGGCCAACTATTATGTATAATGCTATGTTACATCCCTTTATTGGTTATACCATAAAAGGTGCCATTTGGTACCAGGGAGAGGCAAACAGAGTAAACGCAAATGAGTATCAAAGTTTATTTACAGCAATGATTGAATCATGGAGAAAGCAATGGTCGCAGGGAGATTTTCCTTTTTATTTTGTACAGATCGCACCTTTTGGCTATCTAAAACTAAATGCCGGTTTTTTAAGAGAAGCGCAACTTAAAACCATGCAATCCGTAAAGAATACAGGTATGGCAGTTACATTGGACATTGGTGAACAAACAGCCATTCATCCTTCACAAAAAGAAGCGGTGGGAAATAGGTTGGCTTATTGGGCCTTAACAAAAGATTACAGCATAGAGGGAATATCTTTTAGCGGCCCTGTTTATAAGAATATGAAAATAACCAACAATAGCAGCATTAATTTAACTTTTGAATACAGTGGACTGGGATTATCCAGTTTTGGTAAACCGCTTAATGAGTTTGAAATTGCTGGCGAAGACAAAATTTTTTATTCTGCTAATGCAATCATCAATAACAATGATAAAGGAGGTGGAGTAACAGTGTGGAGTGATAGTGTAAAAAATCCTCTAAGCGTACGCTATGCCTTTAAAAATTGGGTAGAAGGCAGCTTGTTTAATACCCAAGGTTTGCCAGCTTCTTCTTTTAGAACAGATGATTGGTAACAAAAATAATGGAATAGGATTTTTTATTTTAATGTTCCCGTTTGGCAAGTAAAGTAACGATTAGTTGCTGACCCGCTTATTGTTCAATATGTAGTAAAAAAACTACTGCATTACATTTTAAGTGAAAGCATTTTGCATTATATTTTCAATTTTTTACTATTTCTCCTTAAATACTATTTGCTACAATATTGGTTTGAGAAGCCAGTTAATTTTACAGAAAATATACGGTAGGCATTTACAAACATTATTGGATGATGCTAAAATTACCTTCGTGTTTTGGTCTATAATTACCGCAATTATGAATGATTTGTTTACCAAACAAAAAAAGTATTCAAATACTTTTGATATTGAATTTGATTGCTGATATTTTGCCCTTAGAACTTCATTAATTTATTTAAGACATTGCTTGTGCTTTAAAACAATTTTTTTTAATTATCTGTTATTCTGTGCATGCATTTCTTCCAAACTATTAAGTATTCTGAGACATCTTCTTCAATCTTAGCTTAACCCCTAACGTGTTTTTATTAAAAAAAATTGCTCTGGTATGAAAAAAATTTACTCCTTTGTTCTTGCGTTTGTTTTTTGTGGTTCAACAGCCTTTTCACAAACAATTATCCCTGTTGGTGACGAAATAATTTTGCCAAGTTATGCATATTACGGTGGCACAAGTGTAGGCGTCGCTAACCGTATGCCATTTGTAAGCAGGTTAAGATTGACCGGTCTTATTGCCGGTGCTACTTATCGCTATGTTACAGGTATGTCAAGTACAAATAATTTAAATACTTCGCAGGCACCTGGTAACATGTACAGAATTAATAATGGTAGTAATGTTACTTATGGTTACGTCACCGGATTGGTGTATACAAAATCCATCAACTCTTCTGAAATACAAAACGATATTATGAACACAAGTGTAAGCTCCTTTCATGGAAGGTTTGTTGCTGATGCCAGCGGTAACTATACCGGCTGGTTTGCTTGTGTACCTACAGGCAATGCAACACAGCAAGCAAATGGAAGTGATGTGTACTTTTATATAGGATTGAATAATGGAAGTACAGGTACAACTTTGGCTCAGTCTTATCGCAGTACTTCTACGGTGAAGTTGCTTAACTATTCTAATGTACCTGGTAATGCACTTGGTTGCACCGCTTTGGTGGGAACTTCTGATGTAACCGATGAAAAAATTGTGACCATATATGACAATACAACAAGCTCAGGCAGGCCTTTGTATTGCACTTTTACAGAAAATAATAATAGTGGTGCTGGAGTTCTTAATGAAGGCACCCTTTGGACCAATCCTCAAATCTATGCTTCTGTGGATGGGGTGAGTGGTAAATGGGCTGCAATTATACCCAACTCTTTAAGCGGCGGAGTGCAGGCTATTAATTTTTTAAATATTTCAGATGGTACTCCGATAACATTATCCAACTCACCAACCCCCAATACCAGTTCAAATGGCATGTGGAACGGAGTTTCTACAGCTAATCCTGTTGGTGACTCCACCGCTGCCATCGTTATCAATAGTATTGCAAGCTCAGTGCTGCCTGTTAATCTGATAAGTTTTAATGGAGTGCCTGTAAAGGGAGGTATCAAATTAAGTTGGGTAACAGCGGAGGAAATCAACAATAAGTATTTTGAATTAAGAAGAGCAGCAAAGGATGGCCAATTTACAACGATTGCAAAAATTAATGGTAATGGCAATTCACAGGTAAATAATTATTATAATTTTATTGACCCAAACCCATTTTCAGGAACAAATCTGTATCAACTTAAGCAGGTTAATTTAAATGGAAATGCAACTACTTACCCAATAATTTCTGTAAGGTATGGGGGGACTTCTAATCACATTAAACTGATATCATCTACCTCAAATCAATTAAACATTTCAGTTGGTTTATCGGAAGCAAAAACAGGTAATATAATATTTGCTGATATCAGTGGAAAAGTGCTTTATACCCGGCAGGCTTCGCTTATGCCCGGTGAAAATGTTTTAAAAATTCCAGTTCAGCATATTAGTAAACAATTGGGTATAATAAGTTTTGTTACTGCAACGGAAAGAATGAGTGTGAAGGTTTTACTATAAATACCAAAATGCAAATAATTTGATTAAAAAACTATTTATCTTTTTTACATTCTATTGTTTGTTATTAAACTTTTGATCATGACTACTACTACATTTAATACACTTTATAGAAAATTTATTTCAACCGGTATTTTTGTTTTTACCGGGCTGCTTAGTTACAGCCAGCTTACCATTTTTAGCGATGCTAACCAGGCAGGCGTATCAGGAACATGTGTTTCAAGCACTATATATTCGGGTGCTTCCATTCCTCAAAGTTTAAACAATCAGGTTTCGTCTATTCAGTTGATGCAAGGGTATATAGCTACATTTGCCGAAAATGATGATGGTACAGGCTCGGCTTACACATTTGTAGCAGCTGTAAGCAATGTGACAGTAAACTTGAGTACACTTTTAAACAATAAAGTATCTTTTATTCGTGTGCTTCCGCTGAGAAACACCTTAAAAAAAGGTGTTGGCAATACCAACAATACCTGGATAGATTTATTAAACGTATCGTGGTTTTATGATTGGGGACCATTAGATGTAGGAACGGCAAACCGAGAATATGCCTTGATGGCCTGGGGAAGAAGCGCAGCTAATAATACCACAAGTATAAATAATTATATTGCCAAGCCAGATATTACTCATTTGCTTTCTTTTAATGAACCCGATAATATTGACCAATCAAATATTCCGTTTGGAGAAGCGGTAGCACTACACAAAAATCTGGCTGCCACCGGCTACAGGTTAGGTTCGCCTGCACCTACAGAAGGCCAGGCTACGGTATGGCTAACCAGTTTTATGGACTCAGCAGCCCGAGCAAATGTAAAAGTTGATTTTTTGGCAGTGCACTGGTACGATTGGGGAAGTTATTCAAGCACCTTAAATACTGCCCCAGATCCTAATGGCGTATTTACAAGGTTTAGAAATTATATAAACAACCTCTATGCTATTTATAGAAAACCCATATGGATTACAGAATTTAATGCCAATAGATATACCACTTCTGCCACCCATGAAGCCTTTATTGCTTTAGCATTACCTTGGTTAGAAGCACAGCCATTTGTGGAACGATATGCTTACTTTTTCCCCCCGGCATTACCACCGGTAGATGCAGGTGGTAATTTAACTGCTATTGGTAATACATATAAAAATTTTGTTTCTACAAATTATGCACTTGCAAGAAACTGGGATAATACAGAAAATATTGCAGCCGGAAACAACGCAACTTATGAGGCGGAAAATGCCACGTTAATTGGCTCTACTGTTTCTAATTGTGTAAATGCTTCTAATGGTCAAATGGCTGCTGCAGTAACAGGGAGTACCAATAAAATAATTTTTCATACCGTAACGGTGAACACGCTTGGCAATTATACTTTGGGCATTAGTTATTATGCTAAAGTGGGAAGAAATATTACCGTACAAATAAATGGAAATCCAACACAGGTAATAGCATTGCCATCAAGTGGTAATTGGTGTTTTGAAGCCGGTACACCAGGCGTTTACCAAATAATTATCCAATTGAATTCGGGAATGAATAAAATCATTTTAACAGAGTCGCCAATCATTGATAGAATCAATGTTAATTTTCTCTCCGTTTTACCTGTAAATTTTCTTGACTTTTATCCTGTAGTAAAGGAAAAAGGTATTGAATTGCACTGGAAAACTACAAATGAAATTAATAATAGTTATTTTGAATTATTCAAATCAAAAGACGGAGTTCATTTTGAAACTATTGCAAAAGTCCCTGGTAACGGTAACAGCTCTTCAGAAAACGCCTACAAATTTTTAGATATTGCACCTATTGTGGGTATAAATTACTACCGTTTAAATCAGGTTGATATTGACGGTAACTCAAGAGCCTATAAAACCATTACTGCTCGTTTTGGCAGTAAGGCTGAAAGCATGAGGCTAATCAGTTCGAACAATCAAAATTTGATAGCAGGCATAAATGTAACAGAGGCAAAGGCAGCATACATTTATCTAACAGGCAATGATGGGAAAATTCTTTTCCAAAATAATGTGATGTTACATTCAGGACTAAACCAGATTTCCATTCCTGTTTCTAAACTTAGCCAAGGATTAGGTTTTCTTACTTTACAAACGGGCACTGGTCAATATACAATCAAAGTGCTTTTGTAATTAAATCTCCAGCCTTTAATATTTTTACGACATCTAAGCTTTAATAGTTTAAAAAGATGTTGTGATTTTATATAATTGGATTAAATTGGTGGAGCAGCAATTGAACCTTTGCCATAAATAGACTTCTATGAAATTATCGTACCTGTTGGTCTTAATACAAACAACTTGTTTTCTTTATAACGCCAATGCAACAAATTATTACATCAATGCTTCGGTAGGAAATGATGCCAATAAAGGAACTACGCAAGGCCATGCATGGAAAACAATTTCACCAGCAACCAATATTCATTTAAAACCAGGCGATTCAATTTTGCTTGCTTCTGGTCAACATTTCACGGGGATGTTATCATTGGTAAATGCTAAAGGTTTGTACAGGCATCCAATTGTAATTAGTAGCTATTCTTATAAACAAACTACAGCAAAACCTGTATTGGATGCAGGACAAAATCTACATGCAATTTTAATTCAAAACGCATCATTTATTAAAATAGAAGGAATTGAAATAACAGGCGCATTGCCTTATAAAAGCAGCAGCATTTTACAAAAAGAACAGATGCGTTGCGGGATTTTGGTTGAAGTAATACAAGACGATCTTTTTGAAGATATTCAAATAAAAGATGTGATGGTACACGATGTATATTACAATGCGCCCGGTTTTACACGTTCAGCAGAAGAAACAAAATCTGCCAATGGCACACAAAGCTATGGCTGGGGTATTCGTTTTATTAACAACAGCAAAAGTGGAGCGTTGCTAAACATAAAAGTTCTAAATGCTGTAATTTTTAATGTGAGTCATACCGGATTAAAATTTACCTGTAAGATGGATGCAATTAAAAATGTAGAAGTTGCAAATTGTAAAATATATAAAACTGGTGGGCCGGGTATGCAACTTTCCGGCGTTACAGACGGACATATTCACCACAACACAATTGATCATTCTGGATCTACTGCTGATAGCCGTAACTGGGGAAGAGGTAGTGGATTATGGACATGGAGCTGCAAGAATATTATCATTGAAAACAATCGGTTTGAAAATGCGAACGGCCCCGGCGATTCTGCCGGCATTCACATAGATTTTAATTGTAGCGATGTAGTTGTTCAATATAATTTTAGTGCAAATAACGCAGGCGGTTTTTGTGAAATTTTAGGTAACAATAATAATTGTGCATACCGGTATAATATCAGTGTAAATGACGGTTTCAGGGTAAAAGGAATGAACGGAGCTTTTCAGGAAGGAAAGGTTTTTTGGCTAAGCGGTTTTCAGGGAAATGAGAAAAAGAAGGCAGGTCCTTTTAACAGCTATTTCTACAATAACACAGTTTACGTTTCAAGTAATATTGTACCAAAAATAGCGGTTAGCAGCAGCGCCGCAGGAGTACTTATTGCTAACAATATTTTCTATTTTGAAACAGCTGCTCAAATGGTTGCTGGTGATCAAAAAAAGCAGGAGACTGATTTGAGTACAGCGAGCAATGTAGTATTTAGCAACAATCTTTTCTTAAGCCCAGAAAGCTGGCCTACTGATTTTGCAATAAAAGACAATTCTCCCATTATTGGCGACCCTAATTTTAAAAATAAAGGTGGATTAAAATGGAAGGATTACTTACCCATCAATAAAAAAACAATACTTGATAAGGGTATCATTATTGAGCCCCTCCCCGGTGATAGCATTGGCTTGCGCATTGGTTTGAAAGTAACTCACGATATTGTAGGTAATAAAATTAATGGGCAACCTGATATAGGAGCCATTGAATTAAAATAAATCTTTTATCAAATAGCGAAATGATTATTCATTTTATATTTTAGTGGAATATTGTTATTCATATATTCGATTATAAAATTAAGTTTAAGAAATAAGTATCCAGTCGTTTGAACCATTTATACCGCTTTGTTGCATTATCTATTACCTAAAACATTCATTTAATATTTTAGATTTATAGATTAAATAAACTTGTGCAAGCATTTTTATTTGCTACTTGTAATAAAGAGAATCTTTGGGGCTGAAATGTTACAAAAAAAATAACGTACTTTATAAAAATCCATCGTTTTTGACTAAATGAAAGAAATCAAAAAGATTAGGACGAATTTGAAAAAGTTTTAAAAGATTGCTTAATAAAAATAGTATGAATCATTCGTATCTGCAAACAGGAGTTAAGTTCTTAATTCCAATTATATTTCTTATAAGCGTTTCTTCTTCGTTTACATACAACTATCAACATAAAAGTGAAAAAAAAGAAAAACCCAATGTCATTGTTATTTTAACTGATGACCAAGGATATGGCGATGTAGGTTTTAATGGTTGTACCGATATTCCAACTCCTAACATTGATCGCATAGCAAAAAATGGTGTTGTTTTTAGAAACGCTTATGTGAGTTATTCTGTTTGTGCGCCTAGCAGAGCAGGGCTTATTACGGGGCGTTATCAAGATAGGTTTGGTTACAGTCGCAATCCGTTATATAAACCTTTTGACCCACAAATTGGCGTTTCTCTTAATGAGCAAATGTTGCCGGACCTTTTGCAAAAATCTGGCTATAAAACGATGGCAATAGGGAAATGGCATTTAGGTGCGCATGAACAATTTCGTCCATGGAATAGAGGGTTCAATGAATTTTTTGGATTTCTTGGCGGCGGTCATCGGTACTTTCCAGAAGATTATACCAACCTACATCAGGATAGTGCAAAAGATGAAGCACAGAGTTATCGTACCAAAATCATCTTTAATAAAAAGGTAGTGGAAGAGTCAGAATATTTAACGGATGCTTTTTCCAGAGAAGCTGTTTCGTTTATTGACAGAAACAAACAACAACCCTTTTTTCTGTACCTAGCTTACAATGCGCCTCATGCACCTTTGCAGGCTAGTCAAAAATACCTGGATCGCTTTACACAAATAAAAGATCCGAGGCGTAAAACCTATGCTGCAATGGTGAGTGCAGTAGATGATGGTGTGGGAGCTGTATTGGATAAACTACAACAATTAAATCTTACAGAAAATACAATTGTAATTTTTCTTTCCGATAATGGCGGACCAGAAAAAGACAACGCCAGTGACAATGGTGCGCTGAGAGGTGGAAAAGGAAGTTTGTTTGAAGGTGGCATAAGAGTGCCTTTTGCCATACAATGGCCAAGACAAATTAGTGCAGGTATAGAATACCAGCAACCAATTATTTCGTTGGATATTTTTGCAACGGTTGCGGCAAATGTAGAAGGATCGGCTAAACCTAAGAATGCATTGGATGGTGTAGATCTGTTACCATATTTAAAAGGAATAAAAAAAGATTCGCCGCATGCGTTTCTTTTCTGGCGTCAATACGATCAAAAAAATTATGCGGTAATTCATCAGTCTGGCTTTAAGGAAATGATTTTGAAAGACAGCAATGTAAGTATGTACAATTTAAAAATGGAAATAGGAGAACAAACAAATGTAGCCGAAAAAAATAATTCCTTATTACAGCAAATGGAACAACAACGAAAAAAATGGGAAGCTAATACAATACAGCCAGCTTTTTTGGGATTAAACCAGGCAGATGAATACAATGCTGACAATAAATCAAAACCTAAATAACCAGCAGGTAATAATGATTCTTTTATAGCGCTAAAAAAAAAGTATTAATTTTTATTTTTGATGAAAACAAAAGGCACAATCTATCAGATTATTATTGGAGCATGTTTTCTGTTGCTCTGCAGTGCTGTTGTATTGTTTAACACGGCTTTCAAAAAACCTACTAAAAACTCAAATCCTAACATCATTGTAATTCTGGTGGACGATGCCGGGTATGCCGACTTTGGTTTTATGGGCTCTAAAGATTTGCAAACACCCAATATTGACAGGCTGGCTGCACAGTCGGTTAGGTTTACTGACGGTCATGTATCGGCAACTGTTTGCAGTCCATCAAGAGCAGGATTATTGACTGGGAAATACCAGCAACGTTTTGGCTATGAGTGCAACGAAGGCGATGGATACACAGGTATGGATACATTGCAAACTATTCTTCCGAAAATGTTACTACAACAAGGTTATACAACAGCTGCTTTTGGCAAGTGGCATCTTGGTTTTGAAAAAAGCCAACAACCATTACAAAAAGGGTTTCAATATTATTATGGATTTTTAAGTGGTGGGAGAAGTTATTTTTATCGCCCGGATAAAGACGACCGAACCGATGCAAAAACAGCGCTGCATGAAAATAATATGCAGGTGAAATTTGACGGTTATCTTACTGATGTATTGGGAGATAAAGCTGTGGATTATATCAGGCAAAATAACAAGCAACCTTTCTTTATGTATTGGGCTCCAAATGCCGTGCACACGCCCATGGAGGCAAGCAAAGAAGACATGGAAAAGTTTGTCGGACATCCACGACAAAAACTTGCTGCTATGACTTTTGCATTAGATAGAGCTGTAGGAAAAATTGTAGATGAGCTAAAAAAGCAAGGCTTATTTGAGAATACATTGATTTTCTTTTTAAGTGATAATGGCGGTGCGCACAATAACCAGTCAAGCAATTTACCATTAAAGGGTTTTAAAGGAAATAAATTTGAAGCTGGCCACAGAATTCCTTTTTTTATTAGCTGGCCAAAAAAAATTACTAATGGAAAAACCTTTTCCGGACTAAGTTCGTCACTTGATATTTTCCCAACTGCGTTGGATGCAGCTGGTATTAATGTAACAAAATCTAATGATCTTGATGGCATTGGTTTATTGCCTTTTTTAAAAGGAACAAAAAAAGGAAATCCTCACCAGGAATTGGTTTGGAGAAAAGATGCTGTTGCTGCCATTCGATTTAACCATTATAAATTAATTCGAGTTAGCGGATTGGGAGAACGGTTGTACGACCTTAGCAATGATTTAGGAGAAACAAAAGATATACAGGTTACAAAACCAGAAACATTTTCAATCTTAAAACAAAAATTGTTGAACTGGGAACAAGATAAGATGAAACCGCTTTGGAGAGAAGGAGTTGATTGGGATACCATTACCTTAATGATTCACGATGATATGATGCGTAACCAAAAAGCGAGGGTCCGTAATCCGGAGGAATTACAAAAATTTCGTTTACAAAATAAACACTGATAACCCTACATATAAGCAATTATTTATGTTTAAAAAGCCAAAGACTTATAACGATAAAGCGAATGAAAAAAACCTGAACGTAAAAATAATACTGATTTATCTTTTATTGGTTATTTTTTTTATTTCAATCATTATTTTATTATAATTTGTTATATTATGAGCAAGTAATATAATTTCATTTAACACTTAATTTCGCTACATTGTAAACTGGTATAATTTAAATAATTTAGAAAATCTTGTTTACCGAATTTAAAAAATACTTTTTCTTTTTATTGCTTCTGGCTGCTTTTTCTACAAGTTCTGCCCAGCTTACAAATTCGTTCATAAATATCTCTGACGAGCTGGTGAATAATGAAGTTACGTCCATCATTCAAGATAAAAATGGATTCGTTTGGTTTGGAACAAGGGGAGGCTTACAGCGCTTTGATGGATATGAAATGAAACTTCTCAAAAGTGATTTTGGGAAGGGAGATAATCTATTGAGTCAATCTATTGAAGTACTTCAAAATGGCAAACAAAATAATATTTGGATAGGCACAAAATCCGGTGGACTCAGCAGCTTTGATTTTAAAACCGGTACTGTTTCCAATTACCAAAATAATAACCAAAACGCCACTCAATTTAATGCTGATTATATTCTATCTCTTTTTGATACTGATGGTGAAAAACTATTTATTGGTACCTGGAAGGGTTTTCAATACCTGAATAAAAGAACAGGACAATTCACCATTCTAAATGGTACCTGGCGAACGTTTGATATCCAGTCCGACGGAGAAAACGGATATTGGCTTGCTACCAGCAGTGGGTTACGTCATTTAAATAATAATTTAGTAAACGATGTCACCTACAATTTTGGATTCCCTGAAATTAATATTACATCAATTGTAAAAGATGTAAAACGCAATTGTTTGTGGTTGGGCACATGGCAACAAGGAATGTATCAATTTAATTTAACCACAAAAGAAATTAAAAATTTTAAACACAAAATTAATGATAAGACAAGCCTAAGTTCAAACAACACATACCGTATTTTGTTGGATTCCGATGGTACATTATGGGTTGGTACATGGGGTGGTGGTTTAAACAGATATAATGTCTTAACGGAATCTTTTGAGCAAATACCTTTAAATGTGCCTGGACTTTACACACAGGATAATCAAATCATTCTTACCATGCAGGAAGATCCGTCTGGTTTGTTGTGGGTGGGTACCGACGGTGCAGGTGTTTTTAAAAGTGACCTTAATCAAAAAAAGTTTATAAATATTGGCTATAAAAATAATGCCGTTACTATTTTAGGTAGTACCCATGTACTGTCTGTTTTTGTAGATAAATTTAACAAACTCTGGCTGGGAACAAAAGGTGGGGGCATTCAGTATTCTGCTAGCTGGGAGCAATTTAGTAAGCTTGATATAGATAATAAGAAATATGCAAATAATGGATCTTCTTTACCGGAAAGCAGGACCTTTCTGGCAGTCGGTAATGATCTTTGGGCGGGCACAGTTAAAGGGCTCGTGCGCATATTAAATACTCAATCCGGTGTGGGTAACTATGATATTTTTTTACCCAATACAAAAGATTCGAACGCCATAAGTGGTGTAAAAATTAATGCACTAGCAAAAGACTCCTCCGGTATAATATGGATTGGCACACAAGAGAATGGGTTGAACAGTATTACTGGTTTCACTAAAAGCAATAGACCGATATTTAAAAAATATTTACCTGCTTTTGGGGTTGCAGGGGCATTGCAAAATGAAAGGGTTAGTTGTTTATTGGTAGATACTAAAAAAAGGCTTTGGGTAGGTACTTATAAGGGTTTACACTTATACCAACCTGCTACAGATAAGTTTCAGGTTTTTAGCCAGACAGGAGAAGTAAATAATAGTATTAGTAACAACACAATCCTTTGCCTGGCAGAAGATAAATTTGGTAATATTTGGGCAGGTACGCAATACGGATTAAATAAAATTTCAGGTATAGTCGGCAATAAATTGATTGTTACAAATTGCACATCAAAAGAGGGACTTCCCAGTGATTATATTCATGCTATCATTCCCGACAGTATAGGATCAATTTGGGCTAGCACCAATAGAGGCATTATAAGGTTAAATCAAACAAATGGTTCATTTGAAGTATTTGACAAACGAGACGGAATTCAATCGCTGGTTTTTTCTGAAAATGCCTCCTTCAAAGATGCAAACGGACGATTTTTTTTTGGAGGGCTGGAAGGCTTGACATATTTTATGCCCGGTAATATAAAAATAAACCAGTTTAAGCCACCAATCTACTTTACCAATTTAAGGGTAAATAATAATCTCTACGAATACCGTAAAGGTGAGCAGGATAGCAATATACTTAAAAAGCCATTTTATGAAACCGAGGAAATAACGCTCAGTCATAAAGAAAACATATTTTCAATAGAGTTTGCAGCACTTGACTATCATGCACCAGATAAAAATGAGTACATGTATAAGCTGGAAGGATTTAATAAAGAATGGGTATACGCAGGAAATAATAGGCTAGCTTCTTTTACGAATCTGCGACCTGGTACCTACTATTTAAAAGTTAAAGCTACCAATAGCGATAAAATTTGGAATCCCAATGTGCATCAATTGCGCATAAATATTTTGCCGCCGCCATGGAAAACTTGGTGGGCTTATTCAATTTACATTGCGCTTTTTATATTTCTTTTATGGGTCACCCGCTATTTTGGCTTGCGACAGGCAGCACTAAAAAATCAGCTGGAAATTACAAAATTTGGTAGACAGCAGGAGAATAAACTAGCCGATTTTAAACAGCGATTATTTACAAATATATCTCATGAATTCCGAACGCCGTTGACACTAATTTTAGGACCTGTAGATGACCTGCTGCAAAGAAAAAAAATGGAATTTCCGGTGGAAAAAAGTCTTAAAATGGTTCAAAAGCAATCCAAACGGATGTTGCGCATGGTAAACCAATTATTAGATTTTCAAAAAGCGGAGGCAGGTAGTTTAAGGCTTACACCCCAGCATGGTGAAATGGTTTCTTTTTGTTTTGACATATACAGTTTGTTTACAGATGAGGCCAATAGAAAAAATATAGATTATTCTTTTGAATCAAATGAAAAATATATTTCATTTCAATTTGATCAGCATAAACTGGAAATTATAGTATTTAACATTTTATCCAACGCATTTAAGTTCACCCCAAAAGGTGGAACAATTAATGTAACCATTAAAAAAAATAAGGATCAATATTGCGAAATTTCCGTGGCTGATTCCGGCTGTGGAATTCCATCAAATGAGTTAGATCAAATTTTCGATAGATTTTATCGTGGAAAAGAAACGGATGCAACCAATATCTCTGGAACCGGAATTGGGCTTTCGTTTGTAAAAGAACTTACAGAACTACATGGTGGAACAATTAAGGCAGCGAACAATGCTGTAAAAGGCTGTATATTTATTGTTACCTTGCCACCCATTGAAGTTTTACAAACAGCAATGAATATTTCACCAGAACCAATATTTAATATAATTCAAAAAGTAGAACCAATGTTAAATTCAACAGATATGCAAGATGAAAATGAACTGATCACTCCCGAGCAGGATCTACCCATTATTCTTGTAGTGGACGATGAATCTGATATACAGGAATACATTAGTGATTTATTATCTCCATCTTTTAATGTAATTACTGCCTCTAACGGTAAAGAGGGTCTGGAGAAAGCATTTGAAACTATTCCAGATTTGATTATAAGTGATATAATGATGCCCGAAATGGACGGCATTGAGCTATGCCGAAAATTAAAATCTGATAAGGGTACGTCGCATATTCCCATAATACTGCTTACTGCTTTAACTGATATATCTCATCATGTTCAAGGTATTAAGGAAGGTGCCGATGTTTATTTACCAAAGCCTTTTAACTCTCAACTTTTATTGGTACACATACATAATCTGATAAACTTAAGAAATACATTAAAGGATTTGTATGCTAAGAGAATTTTGCTCGGCTCAGGTAGTTTTGAGATAAAGACATTTGAGGAAGAGTTTCTATTTAAGCTGATGAAGCTTGTTGAAGAAAATATTTCGAACAGTAATTTTCACAACGATGAATTAGCAAATCTAATGTTTATGAGCAGGTCTACTTTTTACAGAAAATTAAAGGCTGTTACCGGAATGTCAGGCAACGAATTTATAAGAACCGCCCGTTTAAACTATGCAGCCAAATTATTAAAAAGCGGCAATTATGCCGTAACAGAGGCAGCGTACGAATCTGGTTTCAATGATATAAAATATTTTAGAAAACGATTTCAAGATCAATTTGGTGTTAATCCATCTGACTATAAATAGTATGGTTTTTTGATTTTAAGCTTTTAAGCCTGTTTATTTTTTGAGGGAATGCTTCACCTGCCCCCCCATTTTGACATAAAAAATTATTCCATTTATGATAATTTAGCTTTCGGTTTATACTGCCGAAACGAATTGCTCCAGTCATTCTTTCCAAATAATTTGGAGGCGAATTTGTTTTACACATAATTTGTTCAGAAAAATTGTACGGGAATGAAACTTAGCTTACTTCTTCTTTATATAAAATTCAATTGTTGTTTACTATTATTCTTTTTTGCAACTAATTTTTGCTGTGCGCAAAGCGTTTCAAATGATTGGGAAAACCCAGCGTTGGTTAACCAAAATACGGAAGCGCCTCATGCTTCCTTCACATTATTTGATCAAAAAGAGGGTCAGGTAAAAAGAAATATTGAAAAGTCTCCATTCTATAAATCCCTCAATGGCACATGGAACTTTCTATACACAGAAAAGCACAGCAATAGGCCTATTGATTTTTTTAACCCCACAATAAACGATAGCAAGTGGAACAAAATAACGGTGCCTTCTAACTGGGAACTGCAAGGTTTTGGTTTGCCCATTTACACAAACATCATTTATCCCTTTCCTAAAAATCCACCATTTGTAGGTGATGATAACCCTGTAGGCACTTATAGAAAGAATTTTACAGTGCCTACTGACTGGAAATACAAGGAGGTAATGCTTCATTTTGGTTCAATTACCGGCTGTTCATTTGTGTATGTAAATGGTGTAAAAGTTGGAATGAATAAAGCTTCCAAAATCGCCGCAGAATATAATATCACCCCGTTTTTGCAAGAAGGAAATAATTTGTTGGCTGTTCAGGTTTTTCGGTGGCATGATGGGAGCTATTTAGAAGACCAAGATTTTTGGCGTTTAACCGGTATTGAAAGAGATGTTTTTTTATATGCTTTGCCTTTACTGACTTTATGGGATTTTTCGTTGAAGGCAGACCTTGATGAGCAATATAAGAACGGTAAGTTTAATGCTGATATTGTTCTAAGAAAATTTAAAGGAAATGAATTAAAAGAAGCGCAGGTATCGATTGACTTATTTGATAAAACAGGGAAACTTGTTTACACTCAAAAGAAAAAATTCAAAGCCGGAAAAGATAGTATGGAAAAAATCTCATTTAATGGGAGCATTTTAAAGCCCGAAAAGTGGAGTGCAGAGCAACCCAATCTTTATAATTGCGTTATTACTTTACAAGATGTTTCAGGAAAAATAATTAATACAACTGCAACAAAAGTTGGCTTTAGAAAAGTAGAGATTAAAAATGCACAGTTACTGGTGAACGGAAAAAAAATAATGGTTCATGGCGTTAACCGTCATGAGCATGATGAAAAGTTAGGGCATGTTCCTACCAGAGAACTGATGATTAAAGATATTGAACTGATGAAACAGTTTAATATAAATGCAGTTCGTTCTGCGCATTATCCCAACGACCCTCTTTGGTTAGATCTATGCGATGAATACGGGCTTTATATAGTTGATGAAGCCAATGTAGAAATACATGGTATGGGGGTTTTGCCGCAAAATAATTTTGATACAAGTATTCATCCTGCTTATATACCTCAATGGGCTCCATCAATTATGGATCGTATACAAAGAATGGTAGAACGAGACAAAAATCATCCTTCTATTATCATTTGGAGTTTGGGCAATGAATGTGGAAACGGAAAAGTTTTTCACGATGCATATCAATGGATAAAACAACAAGATAATACCCGTCCGGTTCAGTTTGAACAGGCTGGTGAAGATTGGAATACAGATATAGTTTGTCCCATGTATCCGACCATAAAAAATATGAAAATGTATGCTAAGGATAATTCAAAAATGCGACCTTATATTATGTGCGAATATTCGCATGCAATGGGAAACAGCAGCGGAAATTTTCAGGAATATTTTGATATAATAAATGCTGGTCCACACATGCAGGGAGGTTTTATTTGGGATTGGGTAGACCAGGGAATAAAAACAAAAGATGAAAATGGAAAAATATTTTGGGGTTATGGAGGAGATTTTGGTGCAGGGCATTTACAAAATGATAAAAACTTTTGCGCTAATGGATTGGTAGCTGCAGATCGGTCACCTCATCCTGGTATTTATGAAGTAAAGAAAGTATATCAGGATATTATTTTTAAAAATGTAGATTGGCAAAATGGGAAAATACTGGTAGAAAATAATTTTAGTTTTAATGATTTGTCTCAATATCAGTTTAAATGGGAATTGATGAAAAATGGTCAAATAATTCAGTCTGATACCTTTTTTGTAAACCTGCAACCTTCCACGTCAGCAGAAATAAAACTACATTTAAATGCAGCCGATGGAAATGGAGAAATGATGTTGAATGTGTATGCAGTTACCAGATCTGCGTCTTCTTCCATACCTGTTTCTCATGAAGTAGCAAGAGAACAATTTGGAGGAAAAAGTAATTACTATTTCATGCAAAGCCAAACTGCAACAGGCAATCTGGAAATTACCAAACTGAAAAATACTTTAAAATTTCAATCGGGTAATATCAACGGGGCTTTTAATATGAAGCAAGGAAAATTTATTTCTTATCAGGTCAACGATAATTCTTTAATAAATTCGTTTCCGGAACCGTATTTTTGGCGGGCGCCAACGGACAATGATTTTGGCAATCAAATGCCTCAAACATTAGGGTTCTGGCGAAATGCACATAATCTGCTTCAGTTAGATACAGTAATAGTGCGTGATCAGAATAAGGAAGGTGTAATGATTGAATGCAATTATAAAATGGAAGCTGTTGAGGTACCCTATATTATCAGCTATCATATTTTAAATTCAGGTGCTGTAAAAGTTTCAGCTACCATTAATTTTCTTAACAAAAAAATGCCCGAGATGCCACGTTATGGTATGCGTTTAACATTGGATAAGGATCTGGATAATTTGGAGTTTTATGGCAGAGGTCCATGGGAAAATTACCCTGACAGAAATACAGCTTCGTTTGTAGGTATTTATAAACAAAAAGCTACGGAACAATTTGTAGCCAATTATATAAGACCGCAGGAAAATGGATACAAAACGGATATAAGGTGGGTGAAGTTTTATAACAGGCAAAACAGGGGAATTAAAATTACAGGAATGCAACCAATTTGCTTTAGCGCATTGCCCTACCTGGCCGAAGATCTTGATCCCGGGGTTACAAAAAAACAACAGCATCCTTCAGACCTAAATGAACAAAAATTTATGTCTGTTCACATCGATTTAAATCAACGTGGAGTTGGTGGAGATAACAGCTGGGGAGCTTCTCCACATGCGCCCTATTTGTTATCTAATAAAAGTTACACCTACAGTTATATAATAGAACCCTTTTAAAAAAAGAACATGAAAAACACCCTTAATCATTTTTTGTTAGTGATAGTTGCTATGATCACTTTTATGACTGCTTATGGGCAATCAGATAAAAAAAGCAAACCAAATATTATTTTAATTTATACAGATGATCTTGGTTATGGTGATTTAAGTTGTTACGGTACTTCAGCTATTGCAACACCTAACATTGATAAACTTGCAAAAAATGGTGTACGATTTACAAATGCACATGCAACTTCAGCTACCTGCACACCGTCTCGTTTTTCGTTGCTCACAGGTAAGTATGCGTGGCGTAAAGAGGGCACCGGTATTGCACCTGGAGATGCATCATTAATTATTCCTGTTGCTACACCTACATTACCCGGCATGTTGCAAAAAGCCGGTTATAATACAGCTGTTATCGGTAAATGGCATCTTGGCCTTGGAGATGCAAAAGGGGCCGATTGGAATGGAAATATATCACCTGGTCCATTAGAGATTGGTTTCAATTATAGTTTCTTAATTCCTGCCACCGGCGATAGAGTGCCATGTGTTTTTGTAGAAAATCATCAGGTTGTTAACCTCGATAAAAATGATCCGATAACAGTAAGTTATAAAGGGCCAATTGATTTAAATGCACCAACCGGAAAAAAAAATCCTGAACTGTTAAAAATGCAACCTTCTCACACACATGATAATACGATTGTGAATGGAGTAAGTCGCATTGGTTTTATGACGGGTGGTAAGGCTGCATTGTGGCGAGACGAAGACTTTGCTGATATTTTAGTTCGCAAAGCTGGGGACTACATTAAACAACAAAAATCAAATCCATTTTTTTTATATTTCTCTACCCATGATATTCATGTACCACGTTTGCCCAATGAACGCTTTATTGGCAAAAGTGGAATGGGACCACGAGGTGATGCCTTGTTGCAGCTAGATTGGACAGTGGGCGAAATAACTTCTTGTTTAAAAAAGAATGGGTTGTTGGAGAAAACACTTATTATTTTTACAAGTGACAACGGGCAAGTAATTGATGATGGATACAAAGATGATGCGGTAGAAAAATTGGGTAAGCATAAACCTGGTGGTATCTACCGTGGAGGCAAGTACAGTGCTTTTGAAGGAGGTACAAGAGTTCCGTTTCTGGTGAGCTGGAAAGGGAAAATTAAAAAAAGTAAAATCAACAATGCACTTTTTAGCCAAGTTGATTTGTATGCTTCACTTGCAGAGCTTGCAGGTGTTGTGATAGAACAAGGCCAGGCACCGGATAGTAAGAATCAGCTGGCTGTATTGCTAAACAAAAATAGCATTTCAAGGGAGTTTCTTATTGAGCAATCTTTGAACTCCACTCTTTCATTTATTCAGGGAAACTTTAAATATATTGAACCATCCAAGGGACCAAAAATGAATAAGGATACCAATATTGAATTAGGAAATCTTTCTGAATCGCAATTGTATAATTTAGCCGATGATCCTGGTGAAACAAAAAATTTAGCTCCAATGTATCCGGAAAAAATAATAGAAATGAAAGCTATGCTGGATAAAATAAAACAAAACAATTCTGGAAAATAATTTCTTATGTTTTTAAAAAATACATCATCATGCTTAGGCAAATTATTACAGTTGTATTAATTATTTTCTTGTACATACATGTACATGCGCAACAAAAAACACAGCGGCCTAACATTGTAGTAATTTTGGCTGATGATCTTGGTTGGGCTGATCTAACCTCATACGGCAGTACTTTTTATGAAACACCAAATCTTGATAAGCTTGCAGTAGGCGGTATTCGTTTTACGCAGAACTATGCAACCTGTCCTGTGTGCAGCCCTACACGTGCAAGTATGATGACGGGCAAGTATCCTGTAAACACCGGTATTACAGATTGGATACGTGG
The DNA here is from genome assembly GCA_031430735.1 of Ferruginibacter sp. Lineage (GTDB taxonomy): Bacteria > Bacteroidota > Bacteroidia > Chitinophagales > Chitinophagaceae > Ferruginibacter. The sequence goes on from JANPCB010000121.1 coordinate 64,749, forward strand.
CAGGCAGGCTGAAGGGAAAGCACAACCTTATGAAAAATTAATTGCACAACCAACGGCTTACGAGTTGGCCTTAAATGAAAAAACCATTGCGGAGTTTGCATTGGAAAATAGTTACAAAACATTTTTTGCAGGTAAATGGCATTTAGGTGAAGAAGAAAAATATTGGCCCGATCACCAGGGGTTCCAAACTAATGTTGGTGGCTGGAGTGCAGGCTCGCCAAAGGGGAAAAAGAATGACACTACAGGTGGCTTTTTTACTCCTTATAATAATCCAACATTAAGCGATGGGCCACCGAGCGAATACCTTACTGATCGGTTGGCAAATGAGTGTATCGATTTTATTGATAAGAATAAACAAGCTCCCTTCTTTTTAATGTATTCATTGTATGCTGTACACAATCCTATGCAAGCCCCAAGCGAGTTGGTTAAAAAATACCAAGCAAAACAAAAGCAATTGGGTACAAAAAATAATGAACGTTTTGCAAAAGAGCAAGAATGGATGAAGAATGAAAAAGATTGGAAGCAGCGTTTGGTTCAGGATAATCCGGTGTATGCTGCAATGATAGAAAATATGGATAGGAACATCGGGAGAATAATGAATAAACTTCAACAATCCGGTCTCGACGATAATACGCTTGTAATATTTACATCAGACAATGGTGGCCTAAGCACAGCTGAAGGAAGTCCTACAGTTAATGGGCCTTTAAGAGGGGGAAAAGGTTGGTTGTATGAAGGAGGAATTCGGGTACCTTTAATCATGTATTGGAAAGGGAAAATCATCGCAGGTTCAACATCAGATTTGCCGGTAACTACCGCTGATTTTTTCCCCACTATTGCAAATGCAATAAATGAAAATTATCAAACCGGAAAAAATATTGATGGAGCAAATATTTTTAAATTGTTGTTAAACCCGCAAAAATCCAACAGCCGAAAACTCTACTGGCATTATCCGCATTATAGCAACCAGGGTGGCAAACCAGGTTCTGTTATTCGTGAAGGTAAGTACAAACTAATTTATAATTATGAAGAAGAAACGGTGGAGCTTTATAATATGGAGAAAGATATTTCAGAAAAAAACAACATCGCCTCTACAAACAAACAAGTGGCAAAACGATTGAAAAAAAAGCTCTTTATATGGCTAAAGGAAACAGCCGCAAAAAGCCCCAATATAAATCCGGCTTATAACCCTACCGCTAAGGCGGAAGAAAATAAAAACGGTGAATAGAGGTTTAATAAAAAAGTACAACTTATTTTATCTGAAACATGAACCAACGATTATTCTTATTTATTAAAATAAACTCATTTTAATAAACGGAAATAAATGTAAAATTTTAATAATAAAAATCTAAAGAAAACGGAAAATGTCAAACAATTTCCTTTGAACTAAATGCACCGCATTTTTGATACATTTGCGGTAGTCCACTTCAGATTTTTGTTGCTTACTTAGTGTTACTAAATTAAAACCAAAACGATGCTTGTTTTAAAACGAAAAACTATTTCAACTCTTGCCTGTATGTGCTTATTTTTTTTAGTAAGCCTTCCCGCATTTTCTCAAACTACTACGGTTAGAGGTACTGTAGTCAAATCAGGAGATAATACTCCTTTTGCCGATGTGTCGGTGGTTCAACAAGGCTCCAAAAAGGGAACCAAAACTGACGAGCAAGGTTCATTCAGTTTAAATGTTACAGGTAGTAAACCAGTACTTGTTTTTAGTAGTGTAGGGTTTCAGCCATACACGCTAAAATGGGATGGCAATTCAGCCATTAGTGTATCCATGGAGCGTGCAGTGTCTACGCTTGACGATGTGGTAGTGGTAGGTTACGGGCAACAGAAAAAAGTAAATCTAACCGGCTCCACACAAACAATTAAGTTTGATGACGCCGTTAACCAGCCTGTTACTAATTCCGGACAGCTTATGTACGGAAAGTTTTCGGGCGTTCAAATTACACAGGGTAGCGGCTTACCCGGCGCAGATGCTTCCAGCGTTCTTATAAGGGGGTTAGGTACTTTTGGCACATCTACTCCATTAGTGGTTATTGATAACATTCAATACCCTTCTCTAAATGAATTTAATAACTTGTCTCCTGCAGATATTGAATCTATATCAGTATTAAAAGATGCGTCTGCAAGTGCAATCTATGGAGCAAGGGGCGCAAATGGGGTAATCATTGTAACAACCAAAAAAGGTAAAAGTGGTTCCAGTAGCGTTGTATATAATAGCTATATTGGGTTTCAAAAAACAACGGTAATTCCTCAATACCTCGGTGCGGTAGATTATACCACCTTAATTAATGAAAGAGATGTAAATCAAACTGGTCCAACTACCGTGGTAAGATATACTCCTGCTGAAGTTCAAGCAATAACGGATGGTTCTAGGCCCGACCAATATGCAAAGACAAACTGGGCTAAAGAAATTTTGAGGGATGCGCCAATTCAGAGTCATTATGTTGCATTTTCTGGCGGTAATGATAAAACCACTTACCGTGCTTCACTTGGTTATTTAAACCAGGAAGCCATTGTTCGTGGCAAGTTTAAATCAGAGCGTTTTAACCTAAGTCTCAACCTAAATTCAAAAGTAAAAAGTTGGCTTGCAGTTAGCAATGTAACCAATGCTTACTGGAGTAAGTTCAAGGGTCCCACAGGAGGTACAGACGCCATTTTAGGAGAAACAGGAATAATCAATCAATTTCAGCGCTCACACCCTGTAGTGCCCACTTATTATGCTAATGGGGAATATGGTTTTGTAGATGGTTCTTATTTAAAAGTGAATGGCAGCCCTCCAATTACCAATCCGCTAAGAAGAGGTGTCTTGGGTGACTACAGTGATGATGAAATAAATATTGCTGATCGTTTTGGCATTAAAGCTGATCTTTTAAAAGGATTGTCTTTTGAAACCAGTGGAAGTATTAGTGCTTTATTTGGCAGCACATCCCAGTTTACACCTACCAGTGATGTTAGGGATTGGGCGGGTAATCTTGTTTCTCAAAATTTAGTAAATTCACTCAGAAACAGTACAAGGTTTAACTATCGATTGTTGAATGAAAATATACTTAGATACAGCAAAAAATTTAATGGTAATAAACACGATGTATCGATACTGGCAGGCCATTCGCTTGTTTATAATCGCAATGATGGTTTTACAGGTAATTTAGAAGGATTTCCCACAAACAATTTACAGGAATTTAATGGCGGTGGTGTATTAAATCCTAATGTTTCCGGTTCGGCCAGTGTAGAAACTTTGCAATCTTTTTTTGCAAGAGCAAACTACATTTTAAGCGGAAAATATCTTTTCGAAGCTAATATTAGAAGAGACGGATCTTCAAAATTTGGCCCAGAGAATAAATATGGAACTTTCCCATCTGCTTCTGTAGGGTGGAGGTTAAGCCAAGAAAGATTCTTAAGTAGTAGAAAATGGATATCAGATTTAAAACTTAGAGCAAGTTGGGGTATAACAGGAAATGATAATATTCCTAATAATTTGTATTCGCAAAATTACTCTCTTAATGGTGATTACTTTATTGGTAATACGATTGTGTCTGCAGTTGCTTTAACGGGCGGGCTGGCAAATCCCGGAATTAAATGGGAGACAGTGGAACAAATAGATTTTGGAATTGATGCAGGATTTTTTAATAATCGTCTTCAATTTACAGCGGAGTATTTTAAACGTAAAAGTACAGACTTGTTGTATAGCAATTTCCCTATTCCTGCTACAATTGGTGTTTCTAGTCTTGGTGCACGAAATGCGGCTGATATGGTGAATGCAGGTACAGAGTTTAGCTTGAGCTATAGAAATAAAATAAAGAAAATTAATTACAGTATTGGAGGAAACCTGAGTTTGTTTAAAGATAATAAAGTAACGGGATTAGGCCAAGGTGGATTAGAAAGTATAGGAGCTGAAACCATAGTAAGGGTGGGTGTTCCATTCAATGCATTATACGGCTACCAGGTATTAGGTGTTTTTCAAACAGCTGATGAGGTATCAAAAGCTCCTAGACAATTTGGAAATACAAGAACAGCGCCGGGAGATTTTCAGTATGCTGATCTTAACAAAGATGGTGTGATTAACGAAAGCGATAGAACAGTCATTGGTAATCCTTTCCCAAAAACTGTTTACAACTTTAATGGTAGCATTGAATATGTAGGAGTCGATCTTGCATTTACTTTTGAAGGAGTAGGAAGGGTAGAAAGAATATTGAACGATAACGGACAACGTGTAATGGAGGATAGCAGGAATAATGTATTGTCCTATTTAATTGATCGTTGGACACCCGCAAAACCATCTACAACATACCCTCGTGCCGGTGGACAAAATAATGCAGTTGTATCAACATTTTATGTAGAAGATGTATCCTATACTCGATTAAGAAATTTAGAATTGGGTTATACTTTACCTACTAATATTACAACCAAATTTGGCGTTTCTAAATTAAGGCTTTACCTCGGTGGACAGAATTTGCTAACTATTACCAAATTCAAAAACTTTGACCCCGAAAGACAAAGAGGCGGAAACACCGATCAAAACACACCCTTATACAAAGTATACACATTTGGTTTAAATGTTAAATTTTAATTTCTATGAAAAATATATTAATTGTTAGTTTATTAGTGGTTTTTACCAGTTGCTCAAAAAATTATTTAGAGAGACCGTCTCTTACCAATTTAGCAGCAGAAAATTTTTGGAAAACAGAACAGGATGCATTGTTGGGCATTCATGCTATATATGATGTGTTACAGGATCGTATACAATACAGCGGAAATTTAAACGGTTTTGCTGCCGCAGGTTTTCCTATGTATGACTGTTTTGGCGACAATGTATTTAACGCCACAGGATGGTTGTTTGTAGGGCCTGGTAATTATATGATTGGCAATGTTGATCCAAATTATCAACTTTTTAATACTTTATGGGGGTCGCTTTACCGTGGGGTTGGCCGAGCCAATTTAGCAATAGAAAATATTGGAAAAATGCCTACCACCGCCATCAGCGAACAGAAAAAAAATCAATTGCTGGCCCAGGCTTATTTCTTACGGGGCTTATTCTATTCTCACATTGCAGTGTATTTTCAAGATGCTCCGCTTATTTTGAAACTACAAACTTTGCAAGAAGCTTACGTACCTAAAAATACCTATCAGGAAATAGCTGATCAAGTAATTAAAGATTTAAAATTCGCTGCTGATAATTTACCGAACAGTTATCCTGCTGCACAATATGGGTATGCAACAAAGGGAGCAGCATTGGGTATTCTGTCAAGATTTTATCTTTATAATGGAAATTATCAAGGGGTATTAGATGCTACGTCTACTTTAATGACGATGGGCTATTCTTTGGAATCTAATTACGCACAATTATTTACAGAAGCCGGAGAGTCATCAAGAGAAATACTATTTTCTGTAAGATTTAATCAAGATGTATCAGCTAATAATGAATTGTTTTCTGCAACATTTTTAACCATCCCAAGGGTAGAATCTGCCCCTATGAAAAATTTGGTGGAAGATTATCTTTGTACCGATGGCAGGCCCATTACAACTTCTCCGTTATATAACCCTGCTACTCCACGAAATAACAGAGATCCCCGTTGTACAGCTACAATTTATTTTACTGGCGATATTTTCCTTACTGATTTAAACAGGGCATTTACAGGAAATACTGCTACGAGATTTGGCCAACGTAAATATGTTAGAAGATCAGCATCTGCTACAGGAATTGCAGTGAGTTCGCCGGGTGGTCAGGACTTTATTGTGATACGTTACGCTGACGTTTTATTGATGAGAGCAGAGGCGTTGCTTGAAACTAACCAGTTACCTGAAGTTTATACATTAATAAACCAGGTTAGGGCAAGAGTAAGCATGCCAACCGTACAGTCAGTTGATGGAAGCAGTTTATCTCAGGCAGCATTGAGAACCATTTTAAGACGTGAAAGAAGAGTTGAATTGGCTGTAGAAGGTTTACGATTTATGGATTTAAAAAGATGGGGTGCAATGCAGCAAGCCTTCCAAAGAATTGCAGCGGATGCTGTACCGGGTTATGCTCCAACTTACAGGGGATTAAAATCTGAAACATTTCCAATTCCTCAATCTGAGCTGAACATAAATAATAAATTGATTCAAAACGTTCCTTGGCAATAGTAAGCAATTTTAAAATAACTATTATTAACACATTAAGTATATGAAAAGACAAATTCTTTTATTCGCATTGGTGGTGGGCTTATTAGCTGCATGTAAAAAAAATTCTACTAGCGGAGCTGCTAATACGGGTCAGTCCTTTCAACCAGGTAACACGTTGGCTATATCAAAAGGAAAGGATCTTGCAGAACCTAGGATTCAATTAAACCCTGATACAATATATTCAACAATTGGCAGTGGACCAATGTTTACAGCATTGCCCTCCGGCTATGATGATGCCATCACTTCCTTTTATTTGCCAAAAGGTTTTACAGCAGTGCTTGCTGAAAATAATGATGGTACAGGCGAATCTTTTTGTTATGTAGCAGCACAGTTTCCTATAAAAGTGAACCTTTCTCCCAACCTGCTCAATAAAGTTTCTTTTATACGGTATAAAGCCATTAATTATGCTAGCAAAAAAGGTGTTGCGTTTACCGACAGTAATATTATTAAACAATTTAATGCTTCCTGGTACTATGGTTGGAGTTTGAATCGCCCTTCATTTGGCGCAATGAATTATGTACCTATGACCTGGGGTAAAGGAAGTGCCACTGTAGATAATGTAAATTATTTCGTTGGTAGAAAAGATGTAAATCATTTATTGTCTTTTAATGAACCCGATAATTCTAGTCAATCAAATATTCCTATTATTGATACAGCCATTGTTCGTTATAAAATAATGATGCAATCAGGATTAAGACTTGGTTCACCTGCTGTTGAGCAAGATAACGCTATCACAGCCGGTAGATGGCTGCCTACGTTTATGGCTGCAGCCAGAGCACAGAAATTAAGAGTGGATTATGTTTGTTTGCATTGGTACGATTGGGGTAACCAAACAGTTAATCAAGCCACTGATTCGCTTACGGCCGAAGCTGTCTTCAATCGCTTTAAAACCTACGTTGAACGAGCTCGTGCGGCTTATCCCGATCAAAAAATATGGATAACGGAATTTAATTGTAACCCCAGCAGAATTGCACGTCCAACAGTTATTAAATATTTCATGAAACTTTCAACAGAGTGGATGAATAGTGTTCCTTATGTTGAACGTTATGCTTATTTTATGTTTGGAAATGATGCTGTAGGCACAAATGGATTACTTAACGACATATCAAATTATTGGAATAGTTTACCTTCACCAACCATATTTCCTTTTAATGTTGAGTAATATTATTTACACTTCAAGAAAATAGCTTCATACATTTTTCAACTCTTTACTATGTATAAATTTATCTTTTTCTTGATCATGTGCTCATTGTTTAATGTTGTTAGTCATGCACAAAGTTTGCCCTTGGGAAAACTTTGGTATGATACAGAGGGCAACATGATCAACGCACATGGCGGCGGTATTCTATATTTTAAAAACAAGTATTATTGGTTTGGCGAAGTGAAAGGCATAGGAAAAGATGGTAACAATGCTATGGATGGTGTGAGTTGTTATTCTTCAAAAAACTTAAGCAAATGGAAGAATGAAGGCTTGGCTTTAAAGATGATAGTAGATACAAATAGTATGTTGCAGCCTGGCTGCATTTTAGAAAGACCTAAAGTAATCTACAATGCAAAAAGCAAGAAGTTTGTTATGTGGTTTCACCATGAGTTGAAAGACCAGGGATACAAGGCCGCCTTAACAGGATTGGCAGTTGCAGATAAAATAACAGGGCCTTATCTATATATAAAAAGCATAAGACCCAATCAAAGGATTTGGCCTGGTAATCTATCTGAGAACCAAAGGCGGCCTCTGGATTATACAACTCCTAACAGAAAAGATACCGCATGGACTGCAAAAGTGATTGAAGGAATGTTTGTACGAAGAGATTTTGAAAAAGGGCAGATGGCAAGAGATATGACGTTGTTTGTAGATGATGACGGAACAGCTTATCACATAGCTTCATCAGAAGATAACCAAACATTGCATGTTTCTAAACTAACTGAAGATTATACCGGGTTTTCCGGAGAATATTATCGAATTCTGCCGGGCCAGAGCAACGAAGCTCCTGCGATTTTTAAATACAATAAGAAGTATTATTTATTTGCATCAGGTACAACAGGGTGGAAACCTAACCCCGGGCGTTCCTTTGTTGCTGATAATATGTATGGTCCTTGGCAATCATTGGGTAATCCTGTTAAAGGAACAGACGAGGAAAAAGCAACAACTTTTTATTCACAGAGTACCTATATTTTACCTGTAGCAGGGAAAAAGAATAAGTTCATTTATTTGGGTGATAGGTGGACACCCGATACTGCTGCGGAAGGAAAATACATCTGGTTGCCCATTACATTTGAAGAAGGTAAACCAGTGATGTATTGGAAAGATACATGGTCATCAAATTAACCTAAATATCATTAAATGCTAAGGTTAACAATTCTGAATTAAGCTTTATTATTCGTATATAAAATCAATCATTTGTTATCAAAATGCTGTTATGGAAAATATTATAAATAACCTAAGAACGGCGTTTGGTAAAACATTTGAAACCAGCCAAAATCCACTTATTGTGCGATCACCCGGTCGTGTAAAAATTATAGGCGAGCATACAGATTACAACGGTGGTTTTGTGCTCCCAGCGGCAATTGATAAAGCGGCGTATATCGCTATGGCTTTGAGAGACGATGATGAAATACACTTAATAGCACAAGACCTTAATGAAACTTTTTCAATATTAATTAAAGATTTAAAACCTGTCGGAGATATTAGCTGGCCTAACTATATTTTGGGTGCTGTGGCACAGTTTCAGAAAAAAAATATTTTGCTGAAAGGTTTTAATGCCATCCTTACCAGCGATGTACCAATTGGCGCAGGTCTTTCTTCATCGGCGGCGGTGGAATGTGCTACTATCTTTGCATTAAATGAATTACTGCACACCAACTTCACTAAAATTGAAATGGTGCTAATGGCACAAAAAGCGGAACATGAATATGCCGGCGTTATGTGTGGCATTATGGACCAGTTTGCATCAGTGATGGGAAAGCACAATCATGTTATGAAATTGGATTGTCGCTCAATGGAATATGAATATGTGCCATTTAATTTAGATGGTATAAAAATCTTATTACTTAACACAAATGTGAAGCATTCGCTTGCATCATCAGAATACAATACCCGAAGACTGGAGTGTGAGCAAGCAGTTGCATGGATAAAGGAATATCACCCGGAGGTAAGCTCTTTGAGAGATGTAAGCGAAGCAATGTTGAATGAATATGTTTTACCCAAAAGTCTTTTAATTGATAAACGCAGCCGTTTTATTGTGCAAGAAATAGATCGTTTACAGAAAGGTTGCGAAGATTTAAAAATCGGAGATGTCAATGCACTTGGAAAAAAAATGTTTGCAACACATAATGGCTTAAGCAACATGTATGATGTGAGTTGCAAAGAACTTGATTATTTGGTTGACTTTGTGCAAAACAACGATGCTGTTCTTGGTGCACGCATGATGGGCGGTGGCTTTGGTGGCTGCACCATTAATCTGGTAAAGGAAGAAGCTATTGAAGAACTTATAAAGCAAATACAGCCAGCTTATGAAGCAGCAATGGGGCTGCCATTAAATTATTATATCGCATCTATAGAAAACGGAACATCAATAATTTAATACGATATGTTTGATTTAAAAGAACACTCACATACAAGGTTAAATATTCTTACCGGCGATTGGATTTTGGTTTCTCCTCATAGAATGAAAAGACCTTGGCAAGGTAAAACAGAGGAGCTAATTAAAGACGATAGACCGCAATACGATGCCAATTGTTATTTGTGCCCCGGCAACAAAAGGTCTGATGGAAGTGTGAACCCAGATTATAAAGACCCTTTTATTTTTGTAAATGATTTTTCTGCCTTGTTGGAAAATACACCTGCAAGTGTTATAGATGAAAATAATCTACTGGTGGCAAAAAGTGAAAGTGGAATTTGTAAAGTAATTTGTTTTTCGCCTCAGCATAATCTTACGCTGCCGCAAATGAATGTTACCGATATAGAAAAAGTAATTGATTTGTGGCAAGATGAATTTAAAAGGCTATCTGACAACCCTTCCATAAAATACATACAGATTTTTGAAAACAAAGGTGAAATAATGGGTTGCAGCAATCCACATCCTCATGGACAAATATGGGCTTCCTCTTCTGTGCCTTTAGAACTTTTAAAAGAAACAGAACAACAAAAAAAATATCTTCGGCAGCATGGCCGTAGCTTGTTGTCTGATTATATAAATATCGAATTGCAAAAGCGGGAAAGAATCATTCTGGAGAATGAACACTTTATTGCGATTGTTCCTTTTTGGGCCGTGTGGCCATACGAAACCATGCTCATCAGTAAAAGGCATGTGCAGGATATAACCAAATTTACGCCAAATGAAAAGATAGCTTTTGCCAAAATTTTAAAAGAGCTTACCATTAAATACGATAATCTCTTTAATATTTCATTCCCATATTCTGCAGGAATGCACCAGGCGCCGGTAAACGATGGTGAACACATGGAGTGGCACTGGCACATGCATTTTTACCCACCGTTGTTACGAAGTGCAACAGTAAAAAAGTTTATGGTTGGGTACGAAATGCTTGCAAACCCACAACGGGATATTACACCTGAACAGGCAGCAGAAACTTTAAAAAATCTTCCGGCTGTTCATTATAGTATTAAAAATTAAAAAAGTTATGAAACGGATATTGGTAACGGGCGGTTTGGGGTTTATAGGTTCTCACACAGTAGTGGAGTTGCAGCAGGCAGGATTTGAAGTTGTTATTATTGATAATCTGTGCAATTCACAAGCTTTCATTTTGGATAAAATTGAAATGATTACCGGGCGAAAAGCTGTTTTTTTTGAGACAGATATGTGCGATAAAATAAAACTCAATGAGCTGTTTCAAAAAGAAAAAAAGTTTGATGTGGTGATACATTTTGCCGCATTAAAGGCAGTAGGAGAGTCGGTAAAAGAACCATTAAAATATTTTCAAAACAATCTTATTTCTTTAATGAATTTGTTGGATTGCATGGCTAGTGCAAACTGCAATAAACTTGTATTTTCTTCCTCGGCTACTGTGTATGGTTTTCCGGACGAATTGCCCGTAATAGAAACTGCGCCTTTTAAAAAAGCACTCTCCGCTTATGGCAGTACCAAACAAATGGGAGAAGATATAATTGAAAAGGTTTCCGCTGCAACCCACCTTAAAGGTATTGCACTGCGTTATTTTAATCCCGTTGGTGCTCATCATTCCGGATTGATTGGCGAACTGCCCATTGGTATTCCTAATAACCTGATGCCATATTTAACACAAGCTGCTGTTGGTAAACAAAAAGCGCTCACAGTTTACGGCAATGATTATCCAACAAATGATGGTAGTTGTTTGCGAGATTACATTCATGTAGTAGATTTGGCAAAAGCCCATGTAAAGAGCTGCCAAAGATTAATGGAGGATGTTGCAAATACCAGTTACGAAACTTTTAATGTGGGTACTGGCAATGGAATTTCTGTTTTAGAATTGATAAACGAATTTGAAAATACAAATGGCGTAAAATTAAATTATGTAATAGGTGATCGCAGAGTTGGAGATGCTCCTGAGTTATATGCTGATGTTACAAAAGCAAATGAAGTGCTGCAATGGAAAGCAGAAAAAAAACTGGCAGATATGGTGAGGGATGCATGGAGTTGGGAACAAAACGTAGCGGCAACCGAACAATAAATAAATTTTTAATTTTTATAATCTTTTTAAATTAACATTGTAAATAACCCAAAACTCTAGCTTATGAACAGTTTAGTAACAGCAGATTATATCGTCTTCATTTTTTACTTTTTATTGGTATCTTCTTACGGGGTTTGGATATATAAGAAAAAGAAAAAGAAAGAAACAGACACAAAAGATTTTTTCTTGGCAGAAGGTTCACTCACTTGGTGGGCAATTGGTGCATCACTCATAGCATCAAATATCTCTGCTGAGCAATTTATAGGCATGAGTGGTGCAGGGTTTACAATGGGGATAGCTATTGCAGCTTACGAATGGATAGCAGCCATAGCACTTATCATCATTGCAATATGGTTTATGCCAATATACCTAAAGAATAAAATATTTACGATGCCGCAATTTTTAAAACAGCGGTACAATGAATCTGTTAGTTTAATAATGGCAGTATTTTGGTTATTTCTTTATGTATTTGTAAACCTAACATCTATTCTTTTTCTTGGTGCCTTGGCCATTAATAATTTAAGTGGTGGAGATCATTTTCATTTAATCATGGTTGCATTGGCATGCTTTGCACTTATTATAACATTAGGCGGTATGAAGGTTATTGGATACACAGATGTTATACAGGTGGTGGTACTGATTATAGGAGGTTTGGTAACATCTTATGTTGCGCTCACTTTGGTGAGCCAGCATTTTGGAATGGGAAAAAATATTTTGGCGGGTTTTAATAAACTGATGGAAGATGCCCCTGAGCATTTTAGAATGATATTTGATAAGCCGGGTGAAAAATCAACACAAGCTGAGGTTAATAATTATCTGGCACTGCCCGGCATAGCCATGTATGCGGCAGGGCAATGGATAGCCAATTTAAATTACTGGGGCTGTAACCAGTACATAACGCAAAGAGCACTGGGGGCTGATTTAAAAACTGCACGTACAGGAATTTTCTTTGCAGGCTTCTTAAAAATATTAATGCCTGTTATAGTTATGTTACCAGGTATTGCTGCATATGTTTTACATAAAAATGGAGGTCTTCAGTCGGAGATGATGACCAATGGAAAAGTGAGTGCCGATAATGCCTACCCTGCAATTCTTGCATACTTACCTAATGGGTTAAAGGGTTTGTCAATAGCTGCACTTACGGCTGCTATCGTTGCTTCTTTAGCAGGAAAAGTAAATAGCATCTCTACCATTTTCACCCTCGATATTTATAAAAAATATATAAACAAAGAAGCCACTGAAAAAAAGATGGTGTGGCTTGGAAGAGTTGTTATTGCTTTTGCCATGATAATTGCCATTGCGTTTACATGGAACGATTTACTTGGTATAAGTAGTGAAGGAGGCTTTACTTTTATACAAAAATATACTGGATTAATCAGCCCTGGTGTATTTGCAATGTTCATTCTTGGCTTTTTCTGGAAACGCACCACAGGCGCTGCAGCCATAGCAGGTTTATTATGCGGATTTTTATTTTCATTGTTTTTTTTAAATTATGCACCTGCTGTATTTGGACATGAAACATGGCTTTATACTGCATTTAAAAATGGCGACGGCGTTTATGAAATACCTTTCCTACTCAATATGGGGTATAGTTTCTTTTTCACTGTAGCAATAATGGTTATGATAAGTTTATTAGGCCCTAAGATTAATCCAAAGGGATTAGAGATTGATAGCAGCATGTTTAAAATAAAGCCTTTACACACGGCTCTTATAGTAGTGATTCTTTTAATGATAACTTTGATTTATGCAAAATTTTGGTAGAGCAATGAGATATAAAGACAGCAAAATCATATAATGGGTAAATCAATCATTTTTTCAATTCTATTATTTGCCATATTTATCACATCTTGTAATAACAATAATTCAAATACTGATATTACTAAAATAGACAGTGCACATTCCTGTATGAATGTTCCAAATCGTTTCGGTAGTAATGCTGATTCCAACATTGTTAAGTTTAGTGGAGATACATCGGTAGCCGGTATGGTATTAATTCCTGGTGGAATATTTGATATGGGTGGCGATAATGAACAGGCAAGTACAGATGAATACCCCAAACACAAAGTACAGGTATCAGCATTTTATATTGATGTTACAGAAGTAACCAATGCGCAGTTCAAATTATTTGTAGATGCTACAGGTTACAAAACAACTGCAGAAAAAAAACCTGATTGGGAGGAGCTTAAAAAAACGTTGCCGCCAGGTACTCCACAGCCACCTGATAGTGTAATGGTTGCTGCATCATTGGTTTTTAAAGAAACAGCGGGACCAATAAATCTGAATGATTATTCCCAATGGTGGCATTGGGTTAAAGGGGCTTACTGGAAGCATCCGGAAGGACCGGGTAGTTCTATAACAGGCAAGGAAAATTATCCTGTAGTGCAAGTAAGCTGGGATGATGCTATGGCTTTTTGCAAATGGGCGGGCAAGCGTTTGCCAACAGAAGCAGAATGGGAATACGCAGCAAGAGGTGGCCTTGCAAACAATATTTATCCATGGGGAAATGAACCTGTAAATACAGGCAAGCCCAAAGCAAATATGTGGGAAGGGAAGTTTCCTTATTTCAATGAAAAGAAAGACGGATTTATAACCGCAGCACCTGTGAAATCATACCCTGCCAACCCTCACGGACTGTATGATATGGCTGGCAATGTGTGGGAGTGGTGTAGCGATTGGTACAATGCTGATTACTATAAAACGATTGTAAACATAACTTCTAAAAACCCTAAAGGAGCGGAAAAAAGCTTTGATCCTGCAGAACCTTATGCAAAAAAAAGATCCCTGCGTGGCGGCAGTTTCTTATGCAATGATAGTTATTGTTCTGGCTACAGAGTTGCCCGTAGAATGAAAAGTAGCCAAGATACAGGCTTGGAACATACGGGTTTCAGATGTGTGAGGGATGTTAGATAGAATATAGTTATGCAAGTAGGATATTTATTTCCGATCTAAAGTCGGGACGACATAACTAGGCATAAAAAAACCCTTCAATAAAATTGAAAGGTTTTTAAAAGTCGGGACTGAAGGATTCGAACTTGCGACCTTCCCGACTCAAAGTCGGGACGACATAACTGGGCATTAAAAACCCTTCAATAAAATTGAAAGGTTTTTAAAAGTCGGTACTGAAGGATTCGAACTTGCGACCTTTCCGACTCAAAGTCGGGACGACATAACCGGGCATAAAAAAACCCTTCAATAAAATTGAAAGGTTTTTAAAAGTCGGGACTGAAGGATTCGAACTTGCGACCTTCCCGACTCAAAGTCGGGACGACATAACTGGGCATAAAAAAACCCTTCAATAAAATTGAAAGGTTTTTAAAAGTCGGGATGGCAAGATTCGAACTTGCGACCTCCTGGTCCCAAACCAGGCGCGATAACCGGGCTACGCTACATCCCGAACTAAAAAGTTCTACCGGTGTTTAATTTTTTAATAATCTTTAGCTTGTGTATACTTATATGCACCCTTTGGCGTAACAATATAATACCAGCTTCCTTCTTTCAAAAGTTTTGCGGAGAGACAGGGATTCGAACCCTGGGTACAGTGTAACCCGTACGACGATTTAGCAAACCGTTCCTTTCGGCCACTCAGGCATCTCTCCTTTACTTGAGGGTTGCAAAAATACATATCCAAAACTTAATACCCAAATGAATTTATACTTTTTTGAAAAGTATTTTATAATTTGTTGTACTCATTTGGAAATGTTATGAAAATTTATGCTGATTGCTTCCTCAAAATCCATCAAAAGATAAGGTATTATGAATAAAATGTCTACTGCTGCTCCTTTACGAGCAGCAGGTCCACCTAAATCTATCATCCCGCACTCTCTTTTCCTTTTATCAGATAAGTGCCTAAACGCTCGCTACAGATCATATTTACTTATTACATCTTTTCGTATTCTACGATATTGGCCACCAAATAAAAAGCTCATAAAATGTAAGCCAGCCTTTTGCCTATATTAATACTACACTTGCTTTTTAAATTTTAACCCTTCACACTATATTTGCTTATCTTTCAAGCAAATTTGCACAAATTACAAAACAAAGAAGAAAACCATTTATTTTTACCATTAATAGTAAAACAAGGAATTGTATTAATTAATAAACACACAATATTTACGAGCATAATTCGTTTTTTACTACGAATGACTTTTCTCTAAACAAAGCATTTCATTCATAAATATAATGGAAAAAGAACTAGACAGGGCATTTTTAAAATCATTTTACAAAGACATGGTAAATGAGATTGGTGAAATATTTCAACTATTTTTAGAAGAAATGCCATCCGATTTAAAGTTAATAAATGAAAACATTGCTTTAGGTAAATTTTCCACTGTCGCTGATTTGTTCCATAAAATAGCACCTAGCTTTTACAATGTAGGCTTGCCCTTATTGACACAAGAAGCCAAAAACATTGTTGCAATTATACACGCCGGCGACTTAACCCTAGTTCCTGCCCGCATCCAAGCTTTTGAGCTAACATACAACGAATATTTACCCGCCTTGTACGAAGAATGCAATAGACTTAATAAAAAAGTCATTTAATTCAGTCCTATTATTTTCAATAAAAACCCATATTAGGTTGTTTATTTTTTTATAAATTTAAAGTCTATTTAAATGATAGAGTAGTATATTTGTTCAAAATATTCACTTATGGGCTTACACTTAGGCGATATTGTTCCCAATTTTACAGCACAATCAACTGAAGGAGAAATAAACTTTCACGAATATATAGGAGATGGGTGGGGCGTTTTATTTTCTCACCCTGCAGATTATACCCCTGTGTGCACTACAGAGCTAGGTAGAACAGCTTTGTTAAAACATGAATTTGAAAAAAGGAATGTAAAGGTTCTTGCAGTAAGTGTTGATGGCATAGAGAAGCACTTTTCATGGAGAAATGACATTAACGAAACACAACACTGTTCAGTAGATTTCCCAATCATTGCCGATGAAGATAAAACAGTGGCAGGATTGTATGATATGATTCACCCCAACGCATCTGAAACTTTTACTGTTCGTTCTTTATTTATAATTGGTCCCGATAAAAAATTGAAGCTTTCACTAACCTATCCTGCAAGTACAGGAAGAAATTTTGTAGAAGTACTTCGTGTTATAGATTCACTTCAGCTTACCGCAAAATATAGTGTAGCTACACCTGCCGACTGGAAAAATGGAGAAGATGTGATTGTAGTACCTGCAGTGAGTACAGAAGATGCACAAACTAAATTTCCAAAGGGATTGAAAATTGTAAAACCATACTTGCGTTATACGCCTCAACCAGATATTGATTGATACATGGGGGGATCTACTATTAATCAAAAAGCCCTTACGAAAAATAAGGGCTTTTCTTATGCAATTATTTTCTTTTTAATTGTTGCATGAGGGCCCTAAACTCTTTTGGCGCATCGGCACATAATTCCATTTTTGTACCATTCATGTCTTCAAAATTTAATTTATACGAATGCAAGGCAAGCCTATTTATCATGGGGCGCTCCTCTATATCATGCTTACCCAATTTATAGTTTCTTTTTACAGATGATAACATAACAGGCTTACCATCTCCATACAGAGGATCACAAGCGAGCGGATGACCAATTTCCTTAGCATGCACCCGTATTTGATGCGTACGCCCAGTAAATAATTGAAATGATACCAACGAATAGTGTGGATTAGCATCCAAAACTTCATAGCCAGTTTGCGATTCTTTTCCGCTGCGATGCACTGTCATAACACCTTTACGAGTAAGGTGATCCGTTATGGGTGCGTCTATTAACCCAGTTTTTTCTGCTGGCTCACCAATGACGATACCTAAGTAAAATTTTTCTACCCGGCGCTCTTCAAATATTTTACACAGGAATTTATGCGTTGCCTCCTTCTTTGCGAAAACGACCAAACCACTCGTGTCTTTGTCTAACCGATGCACTACATATATGCTACCATACTTATCAATCAAATATTCTTTAAGTGATTTTTCTGTTTGCTCCCTATCTGGAATGGTAAGCATACCACTCGGTTTATTTATTGCTACAAAATCATCATTTTCAAAAATGATGTCGTATTTATTTTTTGCCAATGCTTTTATTTTTTGCTTGAAGCTTTGAAGCTTTTGCTTTTTTATTTAAAGGTTTTGCTTCTTTCCTGTTTTTTGCAACAACAGGTTTGCTAATTGTTTCGGATGATAGCAATGCAGCTGCTGCTTTTTTTTCTGAATGCGTTTTAAATTTTCTAGGCTGGGGAATTTTTATGGCTCTCTCACGCTTAGGGTTTTCAGGTATTACCATTGTTTCTTCCAAAGCCAACGCTATTTCTGCGTTTGTATAATCTCTGCCTTTGCGTTTATCTTCATTTATTACAGCTTTAGTTGCAACAGAAACTTTTTTAGCTTCCGTTTCTTCTGGCTTTTTTCCTCGCTTAGATTCGTTCATATATTTCAATACCCGAATTTCTTTATCGCTTAAATAACGCCATTTACTACGCTCTACATTTTTCTTTGTAAGGCCCGCATACATTACCCTATCCAGCGCTTTTACATCATACCCCATGCTCTCAAATATGCGGCGTACAATCCTGTTACGGCCACTGTGTATTTCTATTCCTATTACAGATTTATCTTTTGCATCTGCATAGGCAAGACTATCTACTTTTACGACCCCATCTTCCAAAATCAAACCTGCTAGTACTTTATCAAAATCTGCTTTTGTAAGAGGCTTATCTAATTTTACTTCATATATTTTTGTAATCTCGTAACTAGGATGCGATAATTTTTGCGTAAGATCCCCATCATTGGTGAGCAACAAAACACCCGAAGTGTTTCTATCCAATCTTCCAATGGGATAAACCCTCTCTGAAGTTGCTTGACGAATAAGCTCGAGTACCGTCTTTCTTCCTTGTGGGTCATCTGTGGTGGTAATGTAATCTTTTGGCTTGTTCAATAAAATGTATACCAAATTCTTAGTTACAAATAATTTTTTGCCATTGTATACAACTTCATCGGTTGGTTGTACTTTATAACCTGGCTCTGTGCAAATGGTACCATTTACTTTTACCGTATTTGATGCAATAACTCCTACCGCATCTCTCCTTGAGCAAATGCCACAATGCGCCAAAAATTTATTCAACGGCATTACTTCGTCTGTTGTTAATTGGTTTTTATCAACAGGATTTGGCACTCCCTTTACTTTAGTTATTGGAGCTGCTTTTGAAGGAAACTTTGTTGGCTTGGCATCTTCAAATTTATCTTTTAAGGGGACGCCTCTCTTTACTTGTCTTGCTTTGTACTCTTCTGCTTTTTTAGCTTCAAAGTAGGCTCTTTTTTCTTTGAGGGCTTTTTTCTTCTCTTGGCGAAGTTCTTCTTTTACTACGCTATTTTTCTTTGGATTGATAAACTTTTTGAAAGCATCTTGTCCCATAATGTGGCATTTTTTGCTGTTATTACAACAGTAGGTGAGCTGCAAAGGTAATTTTTATTTGTTAAAGAAAAGCCCTGCATTTGAGTGCAGGGCTAAAAATCATTCATTAAGATATCGTTCTAATTGCTTTTTTATTGAGAAACTGGCACTCACATAGTTGGATTTACACTATTTTCTGCTTTATTTCCTTTTCTGTTTCCTTTCCCCCTCTTTCCACCTTCTGCCATTCTTTTTTTCTTCATTTCTGCTACTTTAACCTGCTGTTCTGTGGTTAAAATAGATGCCATACGGGTTTCTTGCTCTGCCTTTAAAGCCGCTTTTTTCTCTCTCATTTCTTTTACAGTAATATTGTCCTGCGCTTTCAATGCGCCGTGCTTTGCCTTCATTTCTTTGTGATTGGCTTTCATTTTTGCTTGTTGCTCTTTTGAAAGATTGAGCTCTTTCATCATCATTCCCTTTTCGTGCTTTCCTTTATGACGCTCTGCAGTCGGCTTTGTTTGTGTTGGTCTTTCTGATTGTGCAGTAGTTGCTAGGGTAAACATACATGCTGCAAAGGATAATACTAATAATTTTTTCATGGTTCATTGTTTAAATGTTACAATAAATAGACTTAGGGTGATTAAGAAAGTTTAATTAAGATATTGTTAAAGGAAATCCTTTTTTGGCACTAGCAGAAGAACCCAGGTTTACCTTCATTGGCGAAGCCCATTCAAAATTTATAGTATGGCATCTTCAATTAGGTTATACAATTAATCTGGTAAATGAATCATTTCATAAACTCCTAACTCCTAACTCCTAACCTGTACAAGCTAGAACCAAAAAGGAGTAAAAAATAAAAAGTTGGATTTTTTATTTTTCCGCTGAAACCTTTAGCCACACTATATTGCGTGTACCATGTTTTTTTTGCCGGGAAGGCGGGAAGGCGTTTTTGTAGAAACAAGGCGGGAAGGAA
>JANPCB010000122.1:0-1600 GCA_031430735.1 Ferruginibacter sp.
CGTACAAAGTGAAGAAGCAATAAGAAAGTTTTATGTTTTAGTAAATAAAAAGGGTATGCAGTTAAATTGGAGATTCCGGTGATATAGACCACCTAATTCCGGAGCAAATTGACCACTTTTTCCGGCTGAAAATGACCAAGGAATTCCGGTTGAAAAAGATCAAAGTATTCCGGAGCAAATTGACCACCCTGAGAAGTTAAAAAAAGTTCATACTGATTTAGAGCAATGTATCTCTGAGTTTCGCGGATTAATATCCATAAAAACCCCAGAGACATGGCTAATAAACCAATCAGTATGAGTAAAATCAGACAAATATTAAGGCTTTACAGCCAAGGTAATAGCAAGCTAGCTATTAATCGCCTTACAGGCATATCACGCAATACGTTAAAGAAATATATACGCGATTACAAAGCGTTAAACTTAAACATCATTGAGATTGAAGAGTTAAGTGATTATGATTTGGAAGAATTGTTTAGTCAGTTCAAACAACATCAACCTTGCTTAACAGATAAGGCTCGCAATCTTATAGCGTTGTTTCCAGAGATAAATAAACAACTTAAACGCAAAGGAGTTACGCAATTTATGTTGTGGGAGCAATATCGCATTCGTCATCCTGATGGATTAAGTTCCAGCCAATTTAGTTATTACTATGCTATATGGAAGCAACAAGTGAATCCTGTGATGCATGTGGATCACAAGGCAGGAGATAAATTGTACGTGGATTATGCTGGAGAGAAGCTTCAAATAGTAGATCCACAAACGGGTGAGCTAAAGGATGTAGAGGTTTTTGTGGCTATACTTGGATGCAGTCAATTAACTTATGTGGAAGCAAGTTATAGTCAGCAAAAAGAGGATTTGATTGCAAGCTGTGAGCGTTGCTTACATTATATTGGAGGTGTGCCCACGGCACTGGTAACGGATAACCTTAAGTCTGCTGTAACTAAATCTAGTAAGTACGAACCAATAATCAATGAAGACTTTGCAGATTTTGCAGACCATTATAGCATTACTGTTTTACCAACAAGGGCCTATAAACCAAGGGATAAATCGTTGGTGGAGGGTGCTGTTAAGATTATCTATACACGTATTTATGCAAAGATCAGAGATGGGGTATATCACAGTCTGGCGGAATTAAATGCAGCCATACAGATTGTATTGGAGCAACACAACAATATGTTATTAAAGGGCCGCCAGTACAGTAGAAGGCAACAGTTCGAAGAAATAGAACGTCCTGTATTAAATGCCCTTGCGCCATTAAAGTATGAGTTCAAGCAACAACATTTTGCAACAGTAATGAAGAATGGTCATGTATGTTTAGGCCCTGATAAGCATTACTATAGTGTGCCTTACCGATACATTGGCAAAAAAGTAAAATTACTATACAGTGTTCATCGTGTGGAAGTTTACTACAGCTATGATCGCATAGCCTGCCATGAAAGGCTTAAAAGTCCCTATAGCTATACCACAGACAAAGAACATCTAGCATCTACTCATCGCTTTGTAAGTGATTGGAGTCCAGAGCGATTCTTGAACTGGGCAGCTTCTATTGATCAAACAGTTCAAGAATATATCCATTGTATCCTTAACAAAAAGCAACATG
>JANPCB010000123.1:0-78674 GCA_031430735.1 Ferruginibacter sp.
AATCTGCGGAAAAAATATTACCACAGATTCACAGAAAAGCTATTTTGTATATGATCTTTTAACTATTACACAAATAGATCACAGATGATATGGGTAAATTTATAGAGTTAAATTCTTTAAATGAAGAATGAACTTTTATACAGTTTATAATTAATTTTCTACAATTTTATATTCCTTGCAGCTACTAGCGGATTGCTATTACCTTTTTGTAATTTATATAACTTGGTCTAATACGTATATAGTTATCTGAGAACACGAACCATAGAATTTGAAGAATCGCACAAATGAAATTACAATTACTCAAAAACCATGTTTACACAATTCTCAGCGCCGCCATATTTTCTGGGTGTCTCAACGCTGAAAACAAAAAGAAGTGCATACAGCTACCCATTATTTGAAAAAAAGGTAAGGCTTTTATATTCCTTTTGCTATAAGCCATACATTGCTTTCTGAACTTTCTGCCATTTTTCTCTTAAATATGAACGAATTAAAAAGAAAATGTTTGGTTTCTTAAATATTTTTATCCACTTAATATCTATATTTTTTTTTATATTTTAATTTACATTAATATATTTATTAATATTAATCTGTTGATAAGTAATCAATTGGAAACAAATATGGGTTGTATTTTTTTTCAAGTTATTTAAATATTGTTGAATTATATTCTCTGTATTGCTGTTAACCGTTTAATAGCATTTTAGCAGTTTTTCTTTGTAAGTATTTGTGGGTATTATTGTAAACCAATCCAACAATCCTTTGCATAGGTTGCTTGCCTATACAAATTCCACCATATTTTAGTTGTCTGAAACTATTAATAGTAGTAGTATGTTTTAATTCACCCCCAATAGAGAATTAATCCATTCTATTTTAATTTTTAGCAAACAATTTGGAGTATTAAAAAAAGACGGTTGCCTTAATGGCCATAGTACGCATACGAATTTTTGAAATAAATATAATAAGAAAACCAACACAATAACCAACGCTATACTTTATGAAAGTTATTATTACCCTAATGACTGCGTTTGTACGTAGTTTTATCAATTTTACGACAGCAGTAACGGCCACGGCAAAGAAAATTAAATTTTTGCTACAAACCCGCTGCAGCCGGCTGCTCATGTTTGTACTACTGCTCGTATCGGCAGGAATGAATAATGCTAAGGCACAAAGCATCACTTTTACTGGTGCAACGACAGACTTTACTACGCCAGGTATTTCTGCTTTGGCAGCAGGAACAGGTGATGTTACTTATTACGCCTCTACCGATGGTACTTTTATGTATTTTGGAGCTTTTAGGACTAATAGTCAAACATGGGGAAGTACAGATCACTTTACTGTGTATATAGATGCTGACCCAAGAAGTTCAATAGCTGGGGCAGGCAATGGCTCTATAGTTGGTTTGGCTTGGGATAACCAAACACCTACTTTGGCTACAAGGGCAGATTACAGAATTGCAATTCGTACTGATGGTAGCACAGGTAGCGGTTTGGGTTCAAGTTTTTATAGCAGTAACAATACAACTACTAACACGGCTAACTGGACAACGGGCGGAGCTAATGCGAAAGGCTATACACAATATGTAAGTAATGCATCAAATGGAGGTATAGAAATAAGAGTTCCTTTATCTGATTTCGGGAATCCTGCCTCTACTTATATATCAATGTTTAGTTCATTTTCTGGTGGTGGTGGTGGTTTTTTTGCACCAGCTACAGGAACATTTACAGGAAATACATTGAGTGGCTACTTAAGAAATTTGGGGGTTTATAAAGCTACTGGGAATCTAACGGCAGGTGCGGTTACAACTCCAATTACTGATGCGACTGTACTTTCTACTGCTGGAGATTTTGGAGATATTACTTTATCTGGTGCTACCACTTTCACTTTAGTTGGTAATACTTCTTATTCTGGAAGCTTAACAATTGGCTCAGGTACAACTAATTCAACAAGAATTGCGTTAAGCACTTTTTCTTTATTTGCGGGTGGTAGTAGTGGAATTTCAGGAACTACTGCTGGTAGATTAATTGTCAATGGTTCAAGTGGTGCTGTTTTTACAACAGGAACAGGTGGGACATTTTCTTTTTTGGGAGCAGGGGCTATTAGTGGAGCGAATGTTGCCACAACCCCATTGTTTCCAACATCGTCTACAGTTACCCTTGGAGGTGCTGTTGATTTTGGAACAGTTGGACTTGCAGCCTCACAGTCGGGCATAGCAGGAGTACTGCAGATAAATGCAAATGGATCAGTGATAACAAATGCTCCAACTTATGGGGCAAGTTCTTCTCTTATATACAATACGGGTAGTACTTATACAGCAGGAACTGAATGGTCAACTGGATCTGCATCTGCAAAAGGGGTGCCTCAGATTGTTACCATCCAAAATAATACTCAATTAAACTTTGGTTCTTCTGGTGCTTATCGACAGGCCAATGGTTTGGTAACCATTGGTTCTGGCTCATCGTTAACCTTATCTTCTGCTACTAATGGAGACTTAAGAATTGCAGCAGGTTTAACCAACAATAATGCTGGTACTGGTGTGGGTATTAATACAAATGGTAGAGCAATACAATCAATGGGTACTGGTATTTACACAAAAGCTGGTACTGATAATTTAGATTATTTAATTATAGGCTCTGCCAATACACTCACTTTAGCATCAGGCACCAACTTAAATTTAACTAATACCCTTGCTGTTGGCGCATTACAATTTAATGCTGTAGGCTCAATATTTATGGGGGGCACCAATACGGTAACGCTGGCAGCAGGTACTTCAGTAGGTGGTAGTACTGCCGGTTCTATTGGTGGCTCATCTCCAACCACAAGTATTTTGAGTCTTGCAGGCACAACAACATGGAATCCGGGAGGAGTTATTACAGTAAGCACCAATGTTGGAATTCAAGTGAACTTGGGTTTAACAATAAGTACAGCAGGTAGATTAAGTGCAGGTTATCTGCAAATTAACCCCGGTGGATTTATAGGTGGCAGCAACGCTGTTGTGTACCCGGCTTCCAGCACATTAGTCTATAATCATAGTAGCGGTGTTTACGGAGTAAATGCGTTGGAATGGCCCGCAACTACTGGTCCTGTAAACGTTACCGTAAATGCAAATGGTACCAGTACGGGTATAAGCTTCGCAAATAATAATATCAGTGCCCGAACGCTTACAGGTATTCTTACTTTAAACCACGATCTTGATTTGAGCGGAAGCGGCCCGGCAGCTCTTACTACATTAAACACCATTGCTAATGCGACTGCAACTGTAAAAGGGGTCGGTAATTATACTCAATCGCTTACGGGTTCATTTACTACTGCCAATGTTGGTGGTATCAATGGAACCCTAACAACCCTTGGTACAACAACATTTCAAACAAACAACAACTTTACCTTTAATAGTGCAACCGCTTCTCAAGTTACAGGAGCTCTTCTACCTGCAACTATTAATAATTTGACGATCAATAACCCTACTGCATTAACAGGCACCACGATATCCACCAATACACTTGTTATTTCTGGTGTTACTACCCTGACAGCTGGGGCCCTGGTTTTACCAACAGCTGCTAATAACCTTGTAACATTTACAGGTAATATTTCAACGCCTACAGGTGGAGGAACTATTACCGGCTCGACTACCTCTAATATTGTTACAAGTGGCACTGTAGCTGGCACGGGCTCTGGCATCGCATTTACAACAGGGGGTCAAAATTTAGGAAACTGGACTTGTAATGCTGTTTTTGGGGCAAGCACACCAACAGGTTTAAATTCAGCGCTCAGTATCAACGGAACATTCTCTTTTCCATCTGGTACACCAGATTTTTATACCACCGCATCGGGTTCTATAACTTTTGTATCTGGTTCAACCTTTACTCAAAATGGAACTAGTGGTTCTAGAATTTTAGGTTCAGGAACTTGTACAGTTCAGTCAGGCTCAAATATGATTATTGGTTCTACCACAGGTTTAGCTTCAACTGGTGCAAATGGAGCTATTCAAACTACAACAAGAACTTTTAGTGGTGCTGCTAATTTTACTTTTAATAACGCCACTACTGCACAAGCTATTGGAGATGCATTGGATGGTGCAGGTGGTACAGGCAAAACTGGCCCAATTTCAGGAAATGTTGTAATTAACAATAGCACAGGAACAGGTGTAACCCTGAATGCCGGAACTACAATAACCATTAATACACCAGGTACTTTCAACATAGGTGTTACAGGAACTTCGTCAGCAATACTTACCGCACCAGCACTCTCAATTATTAATGGTACAGGAACTATTAATATGTTTGGTAATGGTGCTACATCAGGTTCTACTTTAACTACCGCCAATGCAAGTGGTGTAAATGGAACTTTTGCAACCACCGCTACTAATTTAACCAATGGTGCAAACAACAATACTATTTTTAGGTTTAACGGAACAGCCCTGGGACAAGTAACCGGAACTTTAATGCCAACAATTGTTGGTGGATTAGTAACTGCTAATGCCACAGGTGGTTCAGCGGCGTTAACGCCAGCAGTGTTACTAACTAATTCTACTGTGGTTAATGGAACATTGGGTTTAACAGCTGGGCATCTTTCAATTAATGGCAACACATTAACCTTAAATGGAACTATTTCTGTTACAGCTGCTAATACATTGGTTGGTACGGCAACATCAAATCTTATAATTGGTGGTACTGGTGTGATGGGAAACGCCCTTGCGGGTGCAACAAATCCATTTAATAACTTCACATTAAACAGAGTGGGTGGTACCATGACTCTAACTGTTGGTATAACTGTTAATGGAACATTCAGTTTGTTGGAAGGAAATCTGGGAACTGCGTTTACTACAACTTTAAATGGACCAATTACTATTACAAATGGCACATTTTCTTCTGCTGGAACAGGGCAATTAGTTATTGGTGGTTCAGGTACTATTACTGGTTCACTAACAACTTTAAGTGCAACTCTTCCGTTTACTGCAATATCAATGAACAGGGCATCAACTACTTTGACTCTTGGTAGTAATGTTACAGTATCTAACTTATCAGGTCTAAGCCTTACTGCTGGTAATATTGCATTGGGTAATTTCAACTTAACATCAACAAATTCTGCAGGTCAGTTAGGTTCAGGTAGCGCTTCTTCGATGATAGTAGCTACTGGCAGTGGTCAGGCATTTAATACCATACCAACTACAGGTTTTATTGCCCAAACTTACCCCATTGGTGATGGTACGAATTATACACCTGTAATACTCACTTTTAGTGCTAATACAGTAGGTGGAACAGTTGGGGTTAAAACAACTGCTTCTGCAAGTGGTAATATTAATACAGGTTCAACGCCTTCTGTTTATATATCAAGATTCTGGACATTCAGCAATACATCATTAACCAACTATACCTATTCAGGAACATTCCGATATATTTCACCGGGTGATGTGCAATTAGCGGCTAATGAAGCTAACCTAAAACTAAGCCGATGGACAGGTAGTGCATGGTCTGAGTTTGCAGGTTCATCAGTAGCAAGCCCTGTTTTAAGTTCGGGTAGTTTAACGCAGGCAACAGGGCCACTTTCCAATGAATTTACCGGAAGAACAAATGTTGCAGCAATCAATTATGTATGGAACGGTACCACCGACGATTGGAATACCGGTACCAACTGGTTGCCAAACGGTGTTCCAGCAGCACTTGATAATGTAACTATTGATGGTACTTCTGCTGTATTGTGTTCCATTAATTCCAGCAGTTATTCTGTAAACAATTTTACATTAAATGGTACAGGTACTTTTGCCATGGTTTCCGGTACTTCATTAACCATTAATGGTTCTGTAACTTATGGAGGCACTGCCACAGCAAGCTTAGATTGTGCAAGCACAATTAATATTGCCAGCACCTCT
Organism: Ferruginibacter sp.; assembly: GCA_031430735.1. GTDB lineage: Bacteria > Bacteroidota > Bacteroidia > Chitinophagales > Chitinophagaceae > Ferruginibacter. Next base: position 5,864 of record JANPCB010000123.1, read on the forward strand.
CCTCAAACGGTTCCTGCTCTTAATTTTGGAAATTTAAATTTAACGGGTGGAGACAGGACGCTGGCTGCCTTGGGTAGTATTGGGATATGTGGTACGTTTACACCAGGTGCAGGAACATTTACAGTAACTGGAAGTACCGTTGATTTTAATGGTGCGGGTGCACAAACTATTCCTGCTGCCACATATAATAACCTCACCTCGTCTTCAAATGGTGCAAGAACACTGGCCGGCAGCGGACTTATAAAAGTTGCTGGCATATTTACTCCTGGAACAAATGCTTATACCGTTACAGGAAGCACGGTTGACTTCACCAATGCGGCGTCGCAAACAATACCCGCATTTAACTATAATAACATCACCAATACGGGTGGCGGCCCAAGGGTACTGGCAAATACCGGTACGGTAGCTGTAGCAGGTGCATTTACGCCAGGTGCAGGTGCATATACCATAACAGGCAGCACCGTGGATTACAATGGAACCACTGGCATTACCTTATCCACCTTTACTTACAATAATCTTACAATAAGTGGTAATAAAGGAGCAGGCACAGTAAGTTTTGGCAGTGGCACCATTACTATTGGAGGAATATTGAGTTATACAGCCACAAACGCCACACAGGCACCAGGTTCAGGCACTGTTGTTTTTAATGCCGCAGGTTCTCAAACCATACCTGCATTAAATTACTTTAACCTTACTACATCGGGTGGTGCTAGAACACTTGCTGCAACCGGAACAATTAATATAGCGGGTGCCTTGTTTACTCCAGGTACTGGTCCATTTACAGTTGCAGGCAGCACAGTAAACTACAGCAACGGAACCGGGCTTACTATCCCCGCCTTAACACCTGTTGCTACTAACAATTATCATAACCTTACTATTTCGGGTGCAGGAACTTTTCCGCAGGCGGGTACACTTTCTATTGGCGGGGATTATAATCAGAGCGCCGGTATCTATACTGTAACTAATGGTGCTACCGCCTACAACCTAGACGTTGCTGGGAATTTCATTATGACCAACGGAACATTTAATGTACTTACCAGCACTACTGCAACAGTGTCCTCTACTGTTACAGTAACAGGAAACACCACTACTTCCGGAACCGCAAGCATTGTACTGGAAAGTGTAAGTAATACTAATGCAAATGGAATTGGTGTTTTTCAAACAACTGATTTTACTACAACGAGTACCTCTACTTCTATAATTGAAGTTGGCGCAACTGGTACATATACCAATAATGAGTTTAGAATAAAGGGCAATCTGAATAAATCTGGAACGGGTACTTTTAATATCCAATCTACAAGTAATTTGGCAGGTGGTATTGTATTTAATAAAGCCGGCACACAAACTTTCAGTTACGCAGGCACTGCATCAGGTTTTATCTCATATTATGTAAATAATGGAAGTACGTTGCAAATAACGACTAGCTTAGCATTAGGTTCAGGCAACAACCCATATAGTAACTTTACTGTAAACACTGGTGGCATCCTCGATATGGGCGCCTCAAGTGTAATTAGCGGTGGTAGTGCTACTGTTATCGCAGCTAACACCGGTTTTACTTTATCTTCAGGATCAACTTTAATTACAGCCAATGCAACAGGTGTTACAGGTTCTGTAACTACTTTAATTAAAAGTTTCTCATCTGCAGCCAACTACGAATTCCAAGGCGCTGCAACAGGTACATTTACAACTACACCAACTGCGCTAACGGTTAATAATCTTACCATAAACCGAGTTGCAGGAGTTACTATGTCACAAAACTTTACCTCTAATGGAACATTGGTTTTAACGAATGGTACTTTAACTACCAATGCTAATACCATGTTTGCCGCAGGTAGTGTTACCCGCACCAATGGCTGGGTCAACGGTAATTTGCAACGTGCAGTGGCTGGAGGTGTTTCAACAGTAAATTACTTTATAGGTGATGCTACAATATATGCACCAGTAACTGTAACCTTTGCAGCAGGCACAGGAGCAGGTAATTTAACAGCAAGTACTACTTTAGCAGGCGCGCCACCGGCAGCAGGTTTTCCTACAACAGGTTCGGGCATCAGCCAAACCAAGTACATTAACCGTTTCTGGAGGATGACTAATAATTCAGTAACTACACCAAGTTATTCTATTGGCTTTAATTATAACGGAACAGATATAACAGGAGGTGCCAGTCAAACTGCATTGATTATCGGAAAACTTTCGGGTGCTGTTTGGTCAAATCCCGGTGTAACTTCTTCGGGCAGTCTTGCAGTAACCTCTGCAACCGGTCAAACAACATTCAGTGACTTTTACCTTGGTGAAAGTGGTTGCGTAACGCCATCTCTTGCCACATCGCAGGTTAATATTACCTGTGCAGTGCCAACAGGCTCGGCAACTGTTACTCCAACAGGAGGTACTTCACCTTACACATACTTATGGAATGATGGCGCAGCACAAACTACTCAAACAGCTACAGGCTTAGCAGCAGGTACTTATACCGTAACGGTTACGGCTACTGGAGGTTGCACGGTAACAACATCGGTAACGATAACAAGCAATACAACAGCTCCTATAGTTAGTGCAGGCAGTCCGTTTACAAAAACGTGTACATCAAATACATCAGGAGCAGCAATAGGTGAAGCGGATGATGTTACAGCATCGTATGCATGGAGTCCGCCAGCGGGATTAAGCTCAACCAGTGTGAGCAATCCAATAGCGAACCCAACAACAACAACAACCTACACGGTAACAAAAACCACCACTGCAAACGGTTGTACATCAACAGCAAGTGTAGAGGTAACGGTAAATACAACAGCGCCAGCAGCAGGCATTACCAACAATACAGGTGTTACAGTTTTAAGTTGTGCAAATCCAACTATAAGTTTGACAGCAACCGGTGGTGGTACGTATTTATGGAGCAGCGGAGCAACAGTTGCAAATGCCAATCAATCTTATAACACAGCAGGCGCCTATACAGTTACCGTAACAGATGCTGTTAACGGTTGCACAGCTTCTACATCTATTACAATAACAGGCAGTGTGCCGGGTCCTAATGGCGATTATCAATCGTTTCAAACAGGTAACTGGAACGACCCTGCCACCTGGAATGTATGGAACGGTTGCAGTTGGGTTGCAGCAGGTGCAGCGCCTTCGTCAGCAGACAATGTAATTACTATTCTTACCGGGCATGTGGTAACCGTTACAGCTTCGGTAACAATAGACCAAACAATAGTAAATGCAGGAGGTACCTTACAAATGAATTCAGGCGTTATTCTTAATAATGGTGTTGGAAATGACCTTACCGTGAATGGAACTATTATTTGTAAAACCAATGTTGTTTCGGGTGCAGGCTTTTTTGCTTTGAATGCCGATGCAACCATAAAATGCGGTAATGCAAGTGGTATTGATGGAAGCATTACTACGCTTCGATCGTTAAGTACTTCGGCCAATTATGTATTTAACGGAACCGGAAATCAAAACACAGGTGGTATGCCAAGTACCGTTAAAACATTTACGTGTGCTAATACAGGGTCATCGGGTAATAACCTCGTTAACCTTTGGCAGTCTCAGGTTAACTTAACCAGTCCTGTTAATTCATTGGTGCTGGAATCGGGATTTCTTACCGTACAGACGCTAGGATTTAAACTCCCTGCTAACGGACAAATTGTTTCAACCGGTGGTGATTTTGATGCTCCATATTATGGCGGCTACACTGATTGCAGTAATGGCGGCACTGTAACCGTTACCGGAAATGTTTCTTTTAAAGAGGTTGACCTTTACAACAATACCAATATTGCTTTCAGTAGTGGCTCTAAGATATACCAAACATTAGCCTTACAAACCAATGCAGGTAGTGTGTTAAGTCCACCACAGTATATGGTAGGGTCGCAATTATTTTATTCTCCGGGAGGTACTTATGTGCGTGGTGCAGAATGGAGTGCAACCTCTGGCAATGGTTATCCACAAGGGGTTCGTGTAGCACTTACAACACTAATGCTTGAAAATGGAACGCCAATGGTAGCTGTGGCAATGGCCGATCAGTTAGCACTTACCAGTGGAATACTTGATATGGCTGGTATGCAGGCATCGCTTTCTATCGGAACGTTAAACGGTGGCAACTTAATTCTTTCGAATCTTGCCGGTGGTAATTGTATTGTAAATGGCGGTTTGTGGAGTTGCAGTGGATTTACGGCCAATGGTCGCAAAGTAACCTTTCAGAATTCAGGAACGGCAATCATTCAGGGTATCAATACAGGAACCACTTTCTATGATTTAGACATCAATAAAGTTAGTGGTGCAATTACCATGAACAATAATATTACAGTAAACGGAACACTAAATCTAAATGATGGAATTGTAACTACTGGCTCGAACCAGGTTAACATAAGCAGTACCGGAAGTGTGGCAAGAGTAAACGGTTGGGTAAATGGGAATTTAAATAAGTACGTTGCAACGGGAGCTGGCATTACAAGGTTGTTTGAAATTGGTACTGCAAGTAGTTATTTACCGCAGTCGGTAACGTTTACCAATGTTAGCACCGGTGGTATGTTAAATGCATCAACTGCATCAGGCGATCATGCCAATATTGGTACATCGCCAATAGATGCTTTAAAAAGTATCAACCGCACCTGGTCATTTACCAATACAGGAATCGATTTTGCAAGCGGAAGCAATACTGCGGCAGTTACTTTAAACTGGCTTGTAGCTGATGAAGATGCAGGCTTAACGTATCCAAGTCTTAAAGTGGCTAAGTTTGATGCTCCATCAACTTGGACGAGTATTGCGGTTGCAAGTCAATCTGGAACTTCTATTACTACGACTTCAAGCATCAATTCGTTCAGCGATTTTCAGGTGGGCGAAAGCGGCTGCATCATTCCATCGTTAAGCACCTCGCAAACCAATATCAGTTGTGTGCCCAATAATCCAACAGGCAGCGCAACGGTAACAGCAACAGGGGGTTCATCGCCTTACACTTATTTATGGAATGATGGTGCAGCCCAAACTACTGCTACAGCAACGGGTCTTGCAGCTGGAACATACACGGTAACAGTAACTGCAACAGGCGGATGCACAATAAGCACTTCGGTAACCATAACAGGAAACACAACTGCGCCATTAGTTTCAGCTATTGCATCGCTTGCTACTATATGTGAAGGCAGTTCAACAACATTAACCGCTTCGGGTGCTGATACTTATTCATGGATGCCGGGTAATTTAACCGGCACGACAGTTTCTGTAAGTCCTGTCACATCAACTACATATACCGTAACAGGCACGGCAGCAAATGGATGCAGTGCTGCAGCAACAGCTTCTATAGCTGTAAACTCAATTTTTACAGCATCGGGTTCTCAAACAAATGTGGCTTGTAAAGGAAACAATACGGGCACAATTACTTTGGCAGTTACGGGAGGTCTTAATGTTAGTTACTTATGGAATGACGGCTCTACTATAGCCAGCAGAACTAATTTGTTCGCAGGAACGTATACCGTTACCATTTCTGATAATTGTAAAACTCAGGTATTGAGTTTTACGGTAACAGAACCTGCGGCAGCATTAGCAGCAACAGCAACAGGAACCAATGTAAACTGCTTTGGTAATGCAACTGGAACAGCCACTGTAACAGCAACGGGCGGAACAACTGCATATAGCTACTCATGGAATACCACACCGGTACAAACAACTGCAACAGCCACTGGCTTAGCAGCAGGAACATACACGGTAACAGTAACCGATGCAAATGGATGTACAACTACAGCGAGCTACACGGTAACACAACCTGCAACACCTGCAGCACCAACAGCAAGTGTAACACAACCAACCTGTGCAACAGCAACTGGAACAATCACTGTAACATCAACTACATCAGGGTTAACCTTTAGCCTTGACGGTGGAACATATGCAGCGTATCCATCAGGCGGCTACACAGTAGCAGCAGGAGTACATACGTTAACTGCACAAAATACTGCAGGCTGTATCTCATCCGTAACCAATATAACGGTGGATGCACAATCTGCAACACCTGCAGCACCAACAGCAAGTGTAATACAACCAACCTGTGCAACAGCAACAGGAACAATCACTGTAACATCAACTACATCAGGGTTAACCTTTAGCCTTGACGGTGGAACATATGCAGCGTATCCATCAGGCGGCTACACAGTAGCAGCAGGAGTACATACGTTAACTGCACAAAATGCTGCAGACTGTATCTCATCTGTAACCAATATAACGGTGGATGCACAACCTGCAACACCTGCACAACCAACAACAGGAACAGTAACACAACCGACTTGTTCGGTAGCAACGGGAAGCTTTACAATAACAAACTATATCGCTTCTTATACATACACTTTCAGTCCAACAGGACCTACTGTAGATGGATCAGGAGTAGTAACTGCAGCAGCAGGTACATACACAATAACTGCTACATTGGGCGCATGTTCATCAATTGCATCTTCAAGTGTAACAGTAAATGCACAACCTGCAACACCTGCACAACCAACAACAGGAACAGTAACACAACCGACTTGTTTGGTAGCAACGGGAAGCTTTACAATAACAAACTATATCGCTTCTTATACATACACTTTCAGCCCATCAGGGCCTACGGTAGATGGATCAGGCCTAGTAACAGCAGCAGTAGGTACATACACAATAACTGCTACATTGGGTGCATGTTCATCAATTGCATCTACAAGTGTAACAGTAAATGCACAACCTGCAACACCTGCACAACCAACAACAGGAACGATAACGCAACCGACTTGTTCGGTAGCAACGGGTAGCTTTACCATCACAAATTATAATGCTGCTTATACTTATACTTTCAGCCCGGTAGGGCCCACGGTAGATGGATCAGGCGTAGTAACAGCAGCAGCAGGTACTTATACCATCACTGCAACCTTAGGTGCATGTTCATCAATTGCATCGGCAAGTGTGGTTATAAATACACAACCTACAACCGTAGTTATTACCGTTACTTTAACTGGAGGCGGTACAGTAACACCATCAGGCAATACCACTGTAACCTGTGGGGCAAACCAAACTTTTACCTTCACTCCAAATTCAGGTAGTCTTTTAGCTTCTGTAATTGTAGACGGGGTAAGCAACCCCGCGGCGGTTAGTTCAGGTACTTATACTTTTACCAACGTTACTACAAGCCATACGTTGGTGGTTAATTTTACGTCTCAAACTATTGTAGAATCTGATCCTGCTTTGGTAGATGTTGACATTACCAGCACGGCAGGTGCGCCAATAAATGCCAATCAAATCATCTATTCTTCTGTAAATAAATTGAATCTTTCAATTTTAAACTTTAGCTTGGCTACAGCCGTGCCAAACGGAACGATTAAAGTAAAAATTGATCTTGGAGATAAATTAACGTTAGATAATCCAACAGGTTTTGCAACCACTTTACCACCAGCATTTACCTGGACGGTAGCAACCGTTGCGGGCCACCAAATAGTAACTGGCGACCAGGTGGCAGAATTACCGTTTGATTACAATGAAGTAGCTACGCTAGATATAAAAGCTACAGCGGCAGGACAATCATTGGCAACAGGAGATATACTGATCACAAATCACAACAATGCATCTGTATTTTTAGTGGATGTAATCCTTGGAAACAATCATTCAGAATTAACATATACCGTTTTAAGCAATTTTACTGCGGTGGTACAAACGGCTACCAACGTAAGCTGCTTCGGTGGCAACAACGGAAGCATCACCATACTTGCTACTGGCGGTGCTACACCATATAGCTACAGTATAGACGGTGGAACCACCTACCAATCGAGCCCTGTATTTAATAACCTCATTGCAGGTACTTACAGTATTATCGCTAAAGATAATTTGGGGCAGATGGTAACGGTGAGTTATACGGTTACGCAACCTGCGGCAGCATTAACAGCAACAGCAACAGGAACCAATGTAAACTGCTTTGGCAATGCAACTGGAACAGCCACTGTAACAGCAACGGGCGGAACAACTGCATACAGTTATTCATGGAATACCACACCAGTACAAACAACAGCAACAGCCACCGGCTTAGCAGCAGGAACATACACGGTAACAGTAACCGATGCTAACGGATGTACAACTACAGCAAGCTACACGGTAACACAACCTGCGGCAGCATTAGCAGCAACAGTAACTCCCGGTACAATAACCTGCTATGGTGGAACAACATCAATAGTTGTGTCAGCAACAGGCGGTACAGCACCATATACAGGAACAGGAACATTTACCGTAATTGCGGGTACCTTCAATTACACCGTAACCGATGCCAACGGATGTAGCTCAAGCGTAACAATAATGATCACACAACCTACCCAATTAAATGCTACCGTTACTTCTACCAATGCAGCATGTGCAGGCAACTTCAACAGTGCTACCATAATTATTAGTAGTCCAACAGGAGGTTCTGGTTTATACGAATACAGCATCAATGCAGGCAGTACATGGCAGTCAACAGGAACTTATAATGTAAATGCTGGTACGTACAATGTACAAATTAGAGATGCCAACAACATCGGTTGTGTAAGGGTATTGAACCCAGCATTGGTTATAACAGAAGCCGCTAACACAGATGTGTCTATTGGCTCAATAGCAAGCGATAACTTATTTAGCGCAGTTGGCGAAGAAAAAACCATCATGTACAATTTATCGGAATTAAATGGCAAGGCGGCAACACCATCTGTATTGAGAATCTTTAAACCTTCTGGTTATCAGGTACTGTTTAACTCCACTCTTACAACTTATACAGATCTTAGTGCGCTTCCAACACCCGTAACTTACACATTGGATAATAGCAACTGGCAGTTAACCACTACCACTTCTTCCTATGTAGAATATTCAAGAACGGGTAATGCTGCAAACAATACGATTGGTTGTAACCAACAATACAGGGTGGCATTTAGCTTGAAGAGAACAACGGTCAATATTTCTAAGTTTAACCTGAACACACAGTTTAGACCAGCAACTGGGGAAATTAAATTGAACAACAATACAAACTCTATTATTTTCACCGGAGAATAATTTTGAGATACCATGCAGTGAAAGCTGCATGGTATCTATTTTCTTTTTAAAACAACTACAATTACGATTATGAAAAAAATAGCTATCCTTTTGTTTTCTACCTGTGCCTCCACCATGTTGTTTGCACAAACCTATAGCAGGCATATAAAATCAAGCGCAAGCGACCCAGCTATACAAGACCTTGCCATTACAGCAGCAAACGGCGAAACAATAAATACAGATTTGCTGGCTACCAATTTACCGGTTAAATTGCAGTTTACCGTTTTAAACAACGATGCGCAAACGGCGATACCGGCAGGCAGTTGTCGGATAATGCTAAGCCTAGGCACAAAATTTACCATGCTTTCAAATATCAATAACCAGCAGGCCCTGCCATTGAATAATTATTTTAAATGGAAACTAAGCCAGGCGACTGATTCGAGGCAATATGTGTTGTATGGGTTTCTTTACCGTGATTTACCTGCAGGATTCTCTTCCAAAGTGTCCTTTAACCTAGTGCCATCAAAAGCGGGAAGCTCCACGGTTGTTTGCCAATTAATGGTTAGCAACGAAAAAAATCCAAATAATATTTTATCGGATAACAATCCAAACAACAACAACGTTTCTCTGGCTTATACCAACTTAAAGTCTCCTGAAATTAAATTCACCGCTTTTTCTGCTGTTTCCCGTTTGTGTTTGTTAGATGTGAAATGGGCTATTGAAGATAAAAAAGCGGAAGCCAAAGAATTTGTAATAGAAACTTCTAACGATAATGGCCTGTCGTTTCAACCGGCATATACCTTATCTGCCACAGGGGGGGCGTCATTTGGCTATTTGTTAGAAAAGGCATTTAAAGCGGCAGTAACGGTAAGGGTAAAAGCGGTAAGCGAAAATGGCTTGTATGTATACTCTGATAACATCACAAAGAACGACATTTGCAATACGGCATTTGAAATAGCTGTAGCGCCAAACCCGGTACCTGCGCAGGTTACAGAAGTAGTGCTGGTAGCAAAGGCCGGAATTTTTAATGGCAAATATGTTGTAAGTATCATAAATGCTGCTGGTGCAGAAGTAAAGCAGCTAAGCATATCAACCAGCAACCAAACAAACGTAAAAATAACTACCGGGCAAATAAGCCCCGGGGTGTATTTTATTAAATTGGCTGATGAAAACGGAAAATCAGCCGTAGCTAAATTGGTAAAGCAGTAAAATAGGCTGTTGTAATAGTATTATTTTTACAAATTCGGAACCACCTGGGTGGTTTCGAATTTGTGTTTTTCTGAAGAATGTATAATTTTTAAAATTGGGATATGAAAAAAACAACAATGATGCGGGTACTTCCTATCATGGTCATGATTACGGTTTGTGTAGCCATTTCTCATGCCGGCTACACACAGGCAACTCCGGTTTTTGCAGACCCGGCTTTAGGTTCAGTAGATATTACAACTACCACCGACCAGCCGGTAGATGCCAATACCTTATTTTTAAATGGTATTTATAAATTAAAATTGGATGTGTTCAATTTTAGTTTTACCAGTGCCATACCTGTAAATACGGCATACGTGGAGCTGGCGCTGGGTTCAAAATTTGTAATAGATCCGGCTTTTAATTTAAGCAGCGCACCGCTAAACAATTATTTTACGTTTTCATATATTACAGGAAGCCAGGCCAAAATAAGATGCGAAATTACAAATCCGCTGCCAGCAGATTTTAACGGGCAACTGGTATTTAACGTAAAAGCGAATGCGCCCGGCGTGTCCAATGTAACCGGCAATTTTTTTGTATCCAATAACAACCCTTCGTTTACACTTTCAGACGAAAACTCAGGCAACAACAATGCTTCTTTACAATATACAATTACAACAATTCTTCCCGTAAACATTTCAGATTTTACAGCAAAAAACAACAATTGTGATATTGCAGTAAGCTGGAATGCAGGCCAAGAAATAAATGTGGAGGGATACAATATTGAAATGAGTAAGGACGGTAACAATTTTATTAAATATGCTTATGCAAATGCCGAAAATAAAAGCAGATATGATGTTTCTTTACCTATTCCTGCTGCATTAAAAAATGCCCCGTTTTTTGTTCGCTTAAAAAGCTTAGATAAAGATGGGAAATTCAATTATTCTACGATTGTTGTAGTTAATGGAAATTGTAGTATGAGTAACCAACAGGTATTTTGCTATCCTAACCCGGTTGTGAGAGAAAGAGAAATTACCATAGCTACAAAAGAAAATTTGTTTAAAGGCCAGTACCAAGCAACCATTATAGATGCAACAGGAAAACAGTATAGCAATAAACAGCTAACACTGGATAACGTTCGTTTATTTAAATTGCCTATAAATAGGGAAATGGCAGCAGGCAATTATTTTATAGTTTTACATAAAGATGGTGAACAGACTAACATTGTACTTTCCTTTGTGAAAGAGTAAGCACCTGTAAAAATAAATTCGATTTAAAAAACATAGTTATTTTCAGGAAAATTTCTTGATAAAAATCCATCAATTAATAATTTGATGGATTTTTTAATTGATAGCTATCAATTATGACTGAAACTTTAAGGGAAAGTTATACTAATGTGATTTTTGAAATACTACTTTCATAATAATTCCATTTCCATTTTACTTAAAATTTTTTAAAGTATAGTTATAAATATCAATGACTATCCGTTGTTGGGTGCAAAAGAATTTTATATTTGAAATACACAATCTATGATTTTTTAAAAGGGTATATTAAAATGATATCTCTGTTTTTTTCTGTGAATCTGTGGCAAAAATATTGCCACAGATTCACAGAAAAGCTGTTTTGTATAGGATCTTTTAACTATTATACAAATAGATTATGGATATTATGGAAAAATTTGTAGAGGTAAATTCTTTAAGTGAAGAATGAATTTTTATACAGTTTATATTTAATTTTCTACAATTTTATATTCCTTGCACCTAATAGCGGATAGCTATTTAAATATCATTATGGAAGTGACCTTCTTCTTCTTTTTATTTATTTTTTTATAACTTGTATCCGCTATTATTATTTCATCACAAAACGACTTGCTTAATATGGCTTCTTCAAACAATTTGGGCGAAAGTTCCATTACCTCTTCTTCTGCCAAACCTACCATGAGTTTCTGGCAAATTTTTAATATGAGTTTTGGTTTTTTGGGAATTCAATTTGGGTTCGAGTTGCAAAATTCTAATGTGAGTAGGATATTTGAAACCCTGGGAGCTAATAAAGATGATATACCAATTTTGTGGATTGCAGCTCCGCTTACGGGTTTGTTGGTGCAACCAATAATTGGGTATTTGAGCGATAGAACCTGGCATCCTTACTGGGGTAGGAGACGTCCCTATTTTTTTATTGGCGCCATACTAGCCACGCTGGCTTTGTTTATAATGCCCAACTCATCGGCCTTGTGGATTGCCGGAGGTATGTTGTGGGTATTGGATGCATCTATCAATATTTCTATGGAGCCTTTCAGGGCTTTTGTGGGCGATAAATTAAATGCAAAACAACGTACAAGCGGTTTTGCCATGCAGAGTTTTTTTATAGGCATTGGATCTGTAATTGCAGCTTTATTGCCATGGGTATTTGCCAATTGGTTTGGTATTAGTAATACCGCAGATGTTGGTAAAATTCCCGATTCTGTTAAATATTCATTTTACTTTGGTGGCATTGCGTTTTTTGCTGCAGTAATGTACACGGTATTCACCACCAAAGAATTTCCCCCAGAAAGTATAGAGCAATTTAAAAAAGAAAAAAAGGAAACCACTTTTAGCGATGCACTAAAAGAAACCTTTGGTGGCATTCTTAAAATGCCCAAAACCATGAAGCAATTGGCCATTGTACAATTTTTTACTTGGTTTGCTTTGTTTGCCATGTGGATATATGCTACCAATGCGGTTACAGCTAATAAGTACAATATGAAAGTAGATAAAAGTATTTTGGCTGCAATGGAAGCGGGTAAAAATGCTGACTCAGTTGATATAGCTTCAAAAATAGCATCGGTAAGAACAAGCAATATGAATGAAAACAAAACCTTGTTAAATGATTATCTCAAAAAACAAAAAACAATCCATTCTTTAACCAATGATTTTGCAGAAATTAAACAGTTTAGGGCAGATCAAAATCCTACAACCATATCTGTAAATTTGGCAAACTATTTTTCTGATAGTTTGAATACGGCCACTACTACAGCACAAAAAGCGGAACTTAAGCGTGTACAAAAAGAATACAATACGGGTGCCGATTGGCTCAGCGTATGCTCTTCTGTACGAAATGGAATGGCGGCTATTTTTGCATTTATTATTCCATTGATAGCTTTTCGTACCAACAGAAAAATTACCCATATGATTTGTTTGATCATAGGCGGCTTTGGATTAATCTCCATTTATTTCATAACCAATCCTACTTTTATAATTGTATCTATGGGAATGGTTGGTATAGCTTGGGCAAGTATTTTATCGATGCCCTACGCCATGTTATCCAATGCGCTTCCTCCCAATAAAATGGGCTACTTTATGGGTGTGTTCAACTTTTTTATTGTGATACCACAAATTGTTGCGGCAAGTATTTTAGGCTTTCTTACCATAAAATTATTTCATGCAAATACGTTAAATACCATTGTGCTGGGTGGTGTTTCTATGATCGTAGCCGGGTTGCTTACTTTAACGGTAAACGATGCTGATGATGTGTAAAAAAGTTTGATTGCAAATTATTTTATTGTCTGGATTAGTAAACTGGTAGATAGTAGTATATTTTTTTTACAAATCAACCCAAAAGTTGTAAACAATTTTTTTAAAATAGTTAGCCATTAAACAAAAATTAGAAAGTGTTTATTTGGTTAATTCTTTTTTTAGTGCGTTTTAAAAATTTCAATTTTTACGTTTACTATTTTTCAAATCGCATTAATATTTTGTGGTTAAATCTTTATCGTTGAAAAAGCGCTACTTTTGTATACGATTGTTTTTATATGCACAAAGGCGACCACTTTAACGCTGAATATATACACGAACTTCAACAACGAATTGCTGAATATGAGGATACTGTTGCTTATAAGAATCTGTTTTTTCTTTTCTTTCTACCACTAAAAAACTTTTCTTACGCCATATTAAAATCCAAGGAATCTGCAGAAGAAGTGGTATCCGATGTATTTATAGAAATATGGGCACGCAGAAAACAAATACTCGAAATAGATGATTTGAAGATGTACATATATATAAGTGTGCGAAATGCATCGCTTAGGCGCTTGCAGCAAACACAAAAAACCAAAACCCTTTCTCTAGATGATGTAGCCGTGACATTTGCAACAGCAGATCTTGATGCAGAAGAAACCATTATAAGTAAAGAATTGGTTCATAAAATAGAATTGGCCATAGAGCAGCTTCCACCTCAATGCAAAATTATTTTTAAATTGGCCAAGGAAGATAAGCTCAAGTACAAAGAGATTGCCCAATTACTTTCTATTAGTATAAAAACCATCGATAACCAACTTTCTACTGCACTTAAGAAAATAGCTTCCGTATTAAACTTGCCCATAAAAAAGTCAATCTGAAAATAGTTTTATTTTTTTTTAAAACCTTATAGGGGATTTTTTTTTCTTTTGTCTCTAAATAACAAGTAACATTATGCAAAGAGAAAGAATTTGGAGTTTAATGTCCCGTAAATTATCTGGGGAAGCTACGCAAACAGAATTGCTTGAGTTAGATTATTTAATCAGGCTTAATCCCGAAACTGATATACCTACCCAGTTTGTAAACGAATATTGGGCAATACCTATTGAAAACGACGAGGAATTTCTAGAAGCTACTTTTCACCAGCATACCGAAAGATTAAAAGATAAAGGTTATCATTTAAATACCGATTTATCAGAAACAGGGTCTTTTAGCTTCGAAAGTTCTGAGAAAAGTAAAAATTCCAGAAGGATGATTTTGTTTGGTTCTGCTATTTTGTTGATTGTAGCAGTAATATTTGGCTCATTTTATTATTACAAAACAAATGATCCGCTACAAAACCATACTGTCGCAAAAAGTGAAATATGCACCAAAAATGGTTCTCGTACCAAAGTTCAATTACCCGATGGAACATCCGTATGGCTAAACAGCAGCAGCAAATTAACCTACGATAATCAAAATTTTGGCGATAAAATCAGGGAGGTTTCGTTGGTAGGTGAAGCATATTTTGATGTGGTAAAAAATGCTGCTAAACCATTTATTATCCATACCGCCAAAATGGATATTAAAGTATTAGGGACAGCGTTTAATGTAAAATCTTACCCCGGCGATAAAACCACCGAAACAAGTTTGATACATGGAAGTGTAGAAGTTACACTAAAAGATAGAGAGGAGAAAATATTGTTGAAACCTAACGAAAAATTAATTTTTAATACCCTCCAAAATAAACCGGAAAAAATAAATACCGTAAGTGCTAAACTAAATGTTGTAGAAAAAGAAAAGCCTATTATTGAATTAAGTCATCTTACGATTTATCCTATTGATAACTCAATAGTTGAAACTGCTTGGATGGAAAACAAGTTAGTATTTAGGAATGAAACATTGGAAGATATTGCATTGAAAATGGAGCGTTGGTATGGGGTATCTATTGTTATTAGTAATGAAAATTTAAAAAAAGAATTGATTACTGGCTCTTTTGAAAAAGAAACAATTTATCAAGCGTTAAAAGCCCTTCAGTTTACAAATAAGTTTACTTACATAATAAAAAATGATAAAATTATTATTTCAAAATAAATAGCTTATTTAGAATTGCCAACTTTTAAATTGATGAAATTAAATTATGTAAAATTTGAAACGAGCGATTTTTTAATAAAGTAAAAATTAGGTTAGTTTTAAACAAGTGTTCAAGTTTATAAAGGGTTTTAAAAGAAACAAGTAAATATGAAGTCAAAATTTTTATTATTAATATGTTGTTTTACTTACTTAAGCATGCAAGTAAACGGGCAAACTATATCATTAGATGTACAGAATGCTGAAGTAAATAAAGTCCTTTCTTTAATTGAAAAGAAAACTAATTATCGTTTTCTTTATAATAATAAAATTAAAGATTTGTATCAAAAAGTTAGTATTACCGTAAATAATGCAACAATAGATGATGTGATCGTGACCATTTTTAAAGGTACTAATTTGTTATATCGGAAGTTAGACAACGATCTTATTGCTATTCGATCTAGTAATAAAGATGAGCAAGATGTAAATATCGAAGGAACAATTACTAATGAAAAAAATGAACCTTTAGAAGCCGTTTCAATTACAATAAAAGGTACTAATAGAGGAACGACTAGTAATAGCAAGGGTACATTCAATATTTCCGTTCCTGAAAATACCATTTTAGTAATATCATTTGTTGGGTATACTACGCAAGAAATTTTGGTTACAAATCAAATTGTATTAAATATTAAATTAACACAACCACAAAAAGATTTGGAGCAAGTTGTGGTAATTGGATATGGTACTGCTGTAAAAAAAGATTTAACAGGTTCCTCAGTTTCTATTAAAGGTTCCGATATTATAAATATTCCTGTGCTTACAGCTACACAGGCCATTCAAGGTAAAGTAGCAGGTGTACAAATAATAAATAGTGGTGCACCTGGTAGTGCCCCCAATGTAAGAATAAGAGGAGTTGGTTCTGTTTTAGGAGGTGCAGACCCATTGTATTTGGTGGATGGTATTATAACAACCGATATTAGAAACATTAATGCTGTAGATATTCTTTCGATTGATATTTTAAAAGATGCATCTTCTACTGCTATTTATGGTGCAAGAGCAGCAAACGGTGTTATTTTAGTAACAACCAAAGCAGGCAATAAATCAGGCTTTTCCATTAATTACAATACGCAAGTAGGTGTAAAGCAATTGGTGCATAAAGTAACAATGGCAGGCCCAGGCTTGTATTCTGCGTATTCTAACGAAGCAGCTGGAGCGCCAGCAGTAACTTTGGGAGATATTACTGGCGCTACTTCATGGTATGATCAAATTACGAGAACTGCTTTATTTCAAAACCACAATCTATCTGTAAGCGGAGGAAAAAATAAATACAGGTACTTTCTTTCTCTTGGTTACTTAAATGAAAACGGAATATTACTAGATAATAATTATAACAGATATACAGCAAGATATAACCATGATTATACCATAAATTCTAAACTAAAAGTTGGTAATAATATTAGTATGTCTAAGTACATTTCGAATAATAAACCCTACAGTTTGTTTACTACTGCTTATATAGCTGCTCCCATTTTTAATGCAATAAACACAGATGGTACTTTTGGCAATATTTCTAATGCGGTAAGCAATGTAGGAAACCCTTATGCTACTTTAAAAACTACCAATGATAGAAGTTATGGAAATCGTTTGCAAACAAATGGGTGGATAGAATATAAGCCAATAAAAGGTCTCAGTTTTAAATCGCAATTTGGTATTGATATTGAGAGAAACAATGGATGGAACTATACACCAGCTTACAAAACTTTTTTGGCGAATGGAAAAGAAGGTGCGCAAATTAATGATGATGCTGATGTAGGTTTTATAAAAGATTCCATTTATCAATGGGTTTGGGATAATTATTTAACTTATGA
This sequence comes from Ferruginibacter sp., assembly GCA_031430735.1. Taxonomy (GTDB): domain Bacteria; phylum Bacteroidota; class Bacteroidia; order Chitinophagales; family Chitinophagaceae; genus Ferruginibacter. Next base: position 23,439 of record JANPCB010000123.1, read on the forward strand.
GCATTTATTTTCAGATAAGCATGATGTAAAGATTACCATAGGGCATACAGCAGAACGTAGAGACGGATGGGTAAACAGGGCTTTTATAGCTAATAAAAATATTGCTAATGATAAATCTGCATGGAAACTAAATTTTACAGATACAGCAAATGGTCAACAAAATTTTAGAGATCCTATTGGGAATTATTTTAGACGAGAATCTTATTTCGTTAGAGCAAATTATAAGTTTAAAAATAGATACCTAGTTAATGCAACATTTAGAAGAGATGCAAACAGTAATTTCCCTCAAAGCAATCGTTGGGGTAATTTTCCATCTATTGGTATAGGATGGATAGCTACCAACGAAAAATTTATGGAAAAGCAAACACTCTTTAATTTTTTAAAATTGAGAGCGAGTTTTGGTTTAGTAGGAAACGATGTAATAGGACCTGGCGCATTTGATTTAAGGCCACAAGAAAGACTATTTACTTATTTTGGTACCAATAGAGTTAATGGTGCAATTGTTACTGGCATTGCAGACCCTAATTTGAAATGGGAAGTTGTAAGTGAGTTTGATGCGGGTGTAGAATTTTCTATTTTAGGCAACAAACTTAGTGGCGAAATTGATTTTTATAATAAAATAGCTAAAGATGCACTTTTTAGAATTCCATATGCATCAGTGGGGTTTCAAAATTCTTTTTTAACAAATGCTGCAACAATAGCTAACACAGGTGTAGAGCTTGCACTGCAATGGAATAATAAGGTAAATGAAAATTTCAATTATAGTGTTAAGGGTAATATTTCTTTCAATAAAAACGAAGTAAAAAATGTGGGTTTGGGTAGGGCGCTAAATTTTGGTAGTTTAAATAATGGCTCTACTGCTACCCAAACATTGGTTGGGCAACCTGTTGGTTCATTTTGGGTATATCGTACAAATGGTATTTTTCAAACCAACGACGAAATAAATGCATACCCTCATGTAATAGGTACTGTGCCTGGTAGCTTAAAAATTGTAGATTCTAATAAAGATGGTATCATTGATAACCTTGATAGAGAGCATGTCGGTAGTTATCAGCCTACATTTTATTATGGACTGAGCAATACCATTAATTGGAAAAAAATTGACTTTAGTGTAGATGTAATTGGTGTAGCAGGTAATAAAGTGTATAATGGGAAAAAAGGGGTAAGATTTGGTAGTAATTACAATATTGAATACAGTGTAGCTAGCAATAGATGGGTGCCTGGTAGTAACAACAATACCAATCCTGGAGCTAGTAATGTTACACCATATCCCACAGATTATTTTATTGAATCCGGCTCATTTGTCCGCATAAACAATATTACTGTTGGGTATAATTTTGCATCAAAAAAAATAAATAAGCACATAGATAGGATGCGTTTTTTTGCAAGCACACAAAACCCTTTTATTTATACAAAATATACTGGATTTACACCTGAGTTACCTGGCAATCAAAACGAAGCTGGCATAGAATTAAATGTATATCCAATTTCAGCTTCATATTTGGTTGGTATAAATATTCAATTTAAATAAATAAAAAATTATGAAATATTCATCTTCAATAAAATGGTTTGTCATAATTGGTTTAGTTACAATAATCCCATTATCTTGTAGCAAAAGTTTTTTAAATGAACCTACAAGAGGTGTCACCATTGATGATTTATTAAATAACCCTACAGATGGTGCTCAAAGAATTATAGGAGCTGTGTACAATAAACTGTACGATTGGGAAAATCATTCTTTTCCTTGGATAGGCGTATCTAGTATTACTAGCGATGATGCAGAAAAAGGAAGCTCAGCTGGTGATGGTGGAGGGGATAAATTGGAATTGGATGGCTGGCTAATTTCTCCTACCAATATTTCTTTTAACGAAGTATGGGAAGGTAATTTTGATGGTATAGGCAGGGCATGCTATGCTATAAAGTTTTTAAACGATATGAATGTTCCCGAAAAAGAGAGGTATATCGGCGAAGCTAAATTTTTAAGGGCTTACTTTTATTGGAATTTAATTAGAGTATTTGGGGGCGTGCCAAAAATTGACAAAGTACTTGCCTCACAAGCAGATATAGAACTAGCAAGTGTGAGAGCAAGCGCAGATGATATTTATGCTTTTATAGAATTAGATTTAAGAGTTGCTATTGCAACATTGCCTGCTGTTGTAACTACCAATGAAGGAGGGAGGGTATCAAAATTTGCAGCACAAGCTTTATTGGCCAAAGTATTGCTGTACCAAAAAAAATGGCTACAGTCAAAATCATTGTGCGATGAAATAATAAACAGTAATCAATTTTCTTTATTAAATAATTATGCATTTATATGGCGGGAGCAAGGCGAGTTTTCTGCAGAATCTATTTGGGAAATAAATGCCATTGCAAATAATCCACCAAAAGGAATACAACAATATACAGAAGTACAAGGTATGAGAGGATCAGGTCTTGGAGATTTTGGCTGGGGGTTTAATACGCCTTCACCTGATTTGGTAAATGCATACGAACCGGGAGATTTGCGAAAAGCAGCTACTATCTTGGTTTCTGGCTCTACATTGTGGGATGGCTTTGTAACTAGCAATGCTTTGCCCAATCCTTATTATAATTACAAAGCTTATGTAAGCCGCACTTCGGAGTCGTATTTTGACAGAGGCCAATCTAACAAAAATTTAAGGGTGCTTAGGTATGGAGAAGTTTTGCTAATGAAGGCAGAAGTAGAAAATGAATTGAATGACACAACAGCTTCAAAAATAGCATTGAATCAAATAAGACAAAGAGCAGGTTTAGCAGGTATAAATGCAATAAGTAAAACAAATATGAGAAACAGTATTTATAAAGAAAGAAGAGTAGAAATGGCTTTTGAACACGACCGGATGTTTGACCTAAGAAGAACTGGAAGAGCTGCAGCTGTTTTACAAGCACTTGGTAAACCCTACACTTCTCCAAAGCATGATTTGTTTCCCATTCCACAAAGGCAAATTGAATTAAGTGGAAATAAAATTGTTCAAAATTTTGGCTATTAAAATAAAATCATTACTTAAAAAAATAATTACAATACCTACATTAAATCCTAATTATTAACACACATTTTAAACAAAAATTAAATCAAAAACAGAATTATGAAAAAGACAAACATGATACTTGCTTTAGCGGTGGTATTAACGACCATCTCTACAAGTTGTAAAAAGAAGGATGACGCTGTAGATGTTCCGTTACCACCCATTGGCGGATACAATAACTCCAATGAAGTAGGTGCTGCAAATTTAAAAGCTTACTGGGCTTTTGAAGGAAATGGTACTGAAAGCAAAACTGGTACAGCACCTGAAACTAGCGCTGGAGTAACATATACTGCTGGAGGTGCAAAAGGTCAAGCTGCAACTTTTGTAAATGGTCATTTAAAATACCCTGCAATTGCTGCGCTTACAGCTACTTTAAGTGCGTATACTGTGAGTGCATGGGTTAAAATTTCAAATAATCAAACTGCTACTCCGGGTTCTGGAACTGCCACTACAATTTTTACGCTTTCTAGACCTGGTGAATGGATTGGAAATATTAATTTATTTGCCGAAACAGGACAAGCATTGGCTATAAATGATTCTATTAAAATTAAACAAGGATTTGGAAGTTCCGTATCTGGCACTCAGATTTATGAAAATTTTACTAAATTAGAACCATGGATGGTTACTGAAAATAATACAACCCCAGGGAAACATGTAGCGGGACCCAATAAAATTAGTGGAAGATGGGCTCAAATTATTGCTACATGGAGTGGAGCTGATAATAAATTTATTATATATTCTGATGGTGCTAAAATTTCTAGCCCTGCATTTGAAGTTAGAGGTAATAATACTACTTTAGTTTTTAATAACCCTTCTTTTGTTTATATAGGTGCGTTTGGAAATTTTGCCACAACCACTGACACTTGGAATAAACCAATGACTGGATCTGTTGATGAAATTAGAGTTTACGATAAAGCTCTAACAGCTACAGAAATTAATGCATTATACCAACTTGAAAAAGCTGGAAGGTAATACAAACATTTTTTTAAACGGGGCTATTCATTAGCCCCGTTTTATTTTTTTTAATATACTTTATGTTTAATCGCTTCAAGTTCATTTTTATTTTTAGTTTTATATCTGTTTTTTTATGTTTTAATTGGGCATGCAAAAAAAAAGAAACAGATATTCTACCTGCACCAATAGCGTCCCCACTTTTTTTAACAGAAAATAAAGTAGATACTTTATCTTCAAGAGTCAACTATTTTCAAGTGGGTATTAATCCCACATTAAAATTAGTTTTCAATACTTCAATAGATAGATCAACCGTAGCAAATAGTATTTACCTAAACGAAAATGGAGTTACACCTGTAACAATAAATGTTGGCTACAGCCTAAATGATAGCACTATTATTATTACTCCACAATTACCATTAAAATATTTAACTCGATATACATTAAAAATAAATAATACGCTTGCCTCTATTCAAAAAGCTTTACTCACTAATAATATCAGCATTGAATATGTTACTAAAATTGATTCTACTGATAAATTTCCGATACTCACAGATAATGCATTATTAGATAAAGTACAACAACAAACTTTTAAATATTTTTGGGATTATGGTCACCCGGTTTCTGGTATGGCCAGAGAAAGAAATACAAGCAATGATCTAGTAACCACTGGTGGCACTGGCTTTGGCGTAATGGCCATAGTAACTGCTGCAAGTAGAGGGTTTATAACTAGAGCAGATGCAGCTACAAGGGTATTAAAAATTAGTAATTTTTTGCTAAACAATTGCACCAAATACCACGGTGCATATGCACATTGGATAAATGGAGCAACAGGTGCTACCATACCTTTTAGTGTAAATGATAATGGGGGCGATTTGGTAGAAACAGCCTTGTTGTTACAAGGTTTAATTACCGCCCGTCAATATTTTTCTACCGCAGATGTTACAGAAACCGATTTACGCAATAAAATAAATTCAATTTACAACGGAGTAGAATGGAACTGGTATAGGCAAAATAACCAGAACGTATTGTACTGGCATTGGAGTACAGATAAAGGATGGATTATAAACCAACAAATAAGTGGATGGAACGAAGCACTTATAGTATATGCACTTGCTGCATCTGCACCATCTTTAGCTAATAGAATTCCAGCAATAGTTTATACAAATGGCTGGGCACGCAATGGTGCAATGGTAAATAATAATACTTACTATGGTTTACAATTGCCACTTGGTCCAAATTTAGGAGGCCCACTTTTTTTATCGCACTATTCTTTTGTAGGAATAAATCCAAACGGTTTGTTAGATGCCTATGCCGATTATAAAAAACAAGTAACCAATCATACAAAAATAAATTACGAATATTGTAAGGCTAATCCAAAAGGATGGAATGGATATAGTAATGTTTGTTGGGGGCTTACTGCTAGTGATGTACCAAATGGATACAATGCAAATGAACCTGGTAGTAACGATATTGGTGTAATATCACCCACTGCTGCTATTTCATCCATGCCATACACAGCTACAGAATCCATGCAAGCTTTAAAGTTTTTTTATTATAAGTTGGGTGATAAGCTTTGGGGGCAATATGGTTTTTATGACGCCTTTAAATTAAGCGATCCTTGGTTTGCTAATTCTTATTTAGCAATTGATCAGGGACCAATGATAATAATGATAGAAAATTACCGAACTGGATTATTGTGGAGTTTATTTACAAGTGCTCCCGATATAAAATCAGGTTTATTATCATTAGGATTTACTGCACCATATTTGTAACATATATGATAAAAAGAAAGTTTTATATTTTTCTTACTGCATTTGTAATCTTAATGGCAATAAATAATTGCGCATCAAATAAGGTGCAAATTGTAACGCAAAAACTAGCAGCACTTTCACCAAAAGATACCGCATTATTTAGAATTGTACAACAACAAACCTTTCAATATTTTTGGGATGGAGCAGAGCCTGTAAGCGGCTTGGCTAGAGAACGTTTTCATGTAGACGGCGTTTATCCTGAAAATGATAAAAATATTGTAACCAGTGGAGGCGCTGGTTTTGGCGTAATGGCAATTCTTGTGGGTATAGAAAGAAGTTTTATAACAAAAGGGGCTGGAAGAAAACACTTGGAAAAAATTGTTGGGTTTTTAGAAACAGCCGATCGGTTTCATGGTGCATGGCCGCATTGGTGGAATGGGGAAACGGGTAAAGTGAAGCCATTTAGCAAATACGACGATGGAGGAGACTTGGTAGAAACTTCGTTTATGTTACAAGGTTTATTGTGTGTACGACAATATTTTGCCAAAGGCAATGAGGAAGAAAAAAAGTTGGCAGTAAGAATTGATAAACTTTGGAAAGCTGTAGAGTTCGATTTTTATAGAAACAATAAAAATGTTTTGTATTGGCACTGGAGTCCAAACAATGGGTGGAAAATGAATCTTGCAGTGCATGGTTACAACGAATGTTTGATCATGTATGTATTGGCAGCCTCATCTCCTACACATGGCGTTCCGGCAACTGTGTATCACGAGGGCTGGGCAGAAAATGGAAAGATAAAGGGAAAATCTTCTTACGGGGGTTATACTTTAAATTTGAAATACCAAGGGAATCCGCCACAGGGCGGCCCACTATTTTGGGCACACTATTCTTACCTTGGTCTAGACCCTCGAGGCTTACAAGATAGCTACGCAAATTATTGGGAAGAAAACAAAAGCCTTTCGCTCATCAATTACAAATGGTGTGTAAACAACCCAAAAAACTTTAAAGGGTATGGGGCAAACAATTGGGGGCTAACGGCAAGTTATTCTACTGATTTTTACAATGCACATGCACCCAATATGGAAAACGATTTGGGCGTAATATCACCTACTGCAGCCTTATCATCCTTTCCTTACACACCCACACAATCTATGGCAGCCATGAAAAACTGGTATGCCAATATGAAAGATAAAATTTGGGGACCCTTTGGTTTTTACGATGCATTTAGCGAAGAAAAAAATTGGTACGCACCAAAATATTTGGCTATAGACCAAGGACCAATTGTGGTGATGATGGAAAATTATAGAACAGGATTACTATGGAAATTATTTATGAGTTGTCCCGAAATACAAACAGGCTTAAAGAAATTAGGATTTAAGAGCCCATATTTTCGATAATGGTATTTATTTTTTCAATAATCAAATTTACTAATAATTAAAAAAATTTTTAATGAAGAAAATATTGCTTGTCTTGATTTTATTTGTTGCTATAAAAACAATGGCACAAAAAAATGCCGATGCTAAAATGAATCTTTTTGTAAGCGCACTAATGAAAAAGATGACTACTAGCGAAAAAATTGGTCAGCTAAATTTATTAACGCCTGGTGGTGGCGTGGCCACGGGCGCAGTAGTAAGCAGCGATGTAGAAAAGAAAATCCGAGATGGCAATGTAGGCGGATTATTTGGCGTAACAGGGGTGGATAAAATAAAAGTTGCACAAGATTTTGCCGTGCAAAAAAGCCGCTTGAAAATTCCCTTAATTTTTGGTTCCGATATAATACACGGTTACAAAACAATATTCCCTATACCGCTTGGTCTTTCTTGCAGTTGGGATATGCAGGGTATAGAAAGCAGTGCAAGAACAGCAGCCATAGAAGCAACCGCCGATGGGTTATGTTGGAATTTTTCTCCAATGGTAGATATTGCCCGAGATGCACGCTGGGGGCGTATTGCAGAAGGTGCAGGCGAAGATACTTACCTCGGCTCACAAATTGCTAGGGCAATGGTAAAAGGGTATCAAGGCAATGATTTGGCTAAAAACAATACGATGATGGCCTGTGTAAAACATTTTGCATTGTACGGGGCTGCCGAAGCAGGTAGAGATTACAATACGGTAGATATGAGCCGGGTGAAAATGTACAACGAATATTTACCACCTTACAAAGCAGCTATAGATGCTGGTGTAGGAAGCGTAATGAGTTCTTTTAATGAAATAGACGGCATTCCGGCAAGCGGAAACAAATGGTTGCTTACCGATTTGCTTAGGAAGCAATGGGGCTTTAATGGATTTGTTGTTTCTGATTATACATCGATAAACGAAATGATAGATCATGGCATGGGAGATCTACAAACCGTATCTGCGTTATCATTAAAAGCAGGGCTCGATATGGATATGGTGGGAGAGGGTTTTTTATTGACTATTGAAAAATCATTGAAAGAAAATAAGGTTACGATGCAAGAAATTGATCAGGCATGTCGCCGCATTTTAGAAGCTAAATATAAACTTGGTTTGTTTGAAAATCCTTATCGTTATCTTGATGAAAGCAGGGCAGCAAAAGATATTCTTACTGCACAACGAAGAAAAGAAGTAAGAGATATGGCTAATAAGTCATTTGTGTTATTGAAAAACAACAATCAGATATTACCATTAAAAAAATCTGGAATGATTGCGCTTATTGGTCCATTGGCAAACGATCAAAGCAATATGCTAGGTACATGGGCTGTTTCAGGCGATTCAAAATTTGCTATTCCTGTGTTGGATGGTATTAAAAATGTGGCAGGTGCGGGTGTGACTATTTTGTATGCAAAAGGAGCCAACATATCGGATGATAGCAATTTTGCAAAAAAAGTAAATGTTTTTGGCACCAGAATAGAGATAGATAAGCGCTCTGCCGATGAAATGATTGCAGAAGCGATGGAGGTTGCAAATAAATCTGATGTAGTAGTAGCCGTGGTAGGAGAAGCATCGGAAATGAGTGGAGAAGCTGCCAGCAGAACCGATATAACCATACCCGAAAGTCAACGAAAATTGATTAGGGCCCTAGCAAAAACAGGGAAGCCATTGGTATTGGTAACCATGAGTGGAAGACCACTGGCCTTGGTAGAAGAAAATAATTTGGCCACAGCAATTTTACATGTATGGCATGCGGGTACAGAGGCTGGTAATGCCATTGCTGATGTGTTGTTTGGCAATTACAATCCTGCCGGAAAGCTTTCTGTATCGTTTCCAGTAAACGTAGGGCAAGTACCCATTTATTATGCACAAAAAAATACGGGTAGACCATCTACAGATGATTCCCCAAAATTTAAATCCAATTATTTAGACGCACCCAATGCTCCCTTGTTTCCTTTTGGATATGGATTGAGTTATACCAGTTTTTCTTATGGTAATATTGAACTAAACAAAACCGCCATGAAAAAAAATGAAAGTATTACCGCTTCTATTACTATAACAAATACGGGTAAATATGATGGAGAAGAAGTGGTGCAGTTGTACTTAAGAGATATGGTAGGCAGCATTACAAGACCATTGAAAGAATTAAAAGGATTTCAAAAAATTATGTTGAAAGCAGGCGAGTCCAAAAAAGTAAATTTTATTATTACTGGAAACGATTTAAAATTTTACAACAGTGCGTTGCAGTTTGTAAACGAGTCAGGCGACTTTAAGGTATTTATTGGTACCAATTCTAAAGATGTAAAGGAGGCTGGTTTTAAGTTGCTGTAGTGTAAAGAAAGAAAAAGTATAGCATATAAAAAAGGGTGTATTTAAAATTGTCGAAGTTTTTATGTCGCAAGGGTTGCCATCCTTTCCAAAGCATGTTTTACCTAAACATTTTTATGCAGAATTTATTACTGAACATGTAGATTTAGCAAAAATGACTACTGCAAAAATTACATAAGTACCTGCTGATAGACCTACTTTTGAAATTATTACAACAGGAGATAATAAAATACTGATTTGAATCAGATTAGTATGAAAGATTCGTCATCCTCGATTAAAGGGGGGCAAATTATTTTCGTACCATAAGGTTATACTTCTTTGCTACATAAAATTTATAGTATGAAAAAGATATTACTTGCCTTCGATGGGACAAACTACTCTGAAGGTGCTTTCGAATTTGCTCGACGGTTAAACGAACTCCAACCAATTTTACTTACAGGTGTTTTTTTGCCTTTGGCACAGCTTTCTAATTTATGGAGCTACGCTGCAGATGGTGTGGGAGCTGTATTTATACCAGAAGTAGAAGATACTGATATACAAATTGTGAAAGAAAATATTGCCCGTTTTGAAAAACACTGCCAGCAAAATGGAATTGAATACAGGGTGCATAAAGATTTTAATGATATGGCAATGCCTGAATTGAAGAAAGAAAGCATTTATGCAGATTTGCTGATTTTAGGAAGCGAAAAGTTTTTTGAAGCCATGGGTACCATTTCCCCAAATGATTATCTGCAAGATCTGCTGCACGAAGTAAAATGCGCCGTATTATTGGTGCCAGAAAAATTTAATTTCCCTGAAAGTATTATTATGGCTTATGATGGAAGCGATGATTCTGTTTTTGCTATTAAACAATTTACCTACATATTTCCAGAATTATGCGATAAGGAAGTGCTGCTTGTTTACGCCCATGAGGATCCTGAAGTTGATTTTCCGGAAAAAATACAAATAGAAGATTTGGCTGCAAGGCACTTTAGCAACCTTACTTTGTGTAAACTTGATATAGACCCAAAAACATTTTTCAAAAGCTGGGTGTTAGAAAAAAAATCTTCCATGTTGGTTAGTGGTTCATACAGGCGTTCTGGATTGTCACAGTTTTTTAAAAGAAGTTTTGTGAGAGATATTATAGCCCAACATGAGTTACCCATTTTTATAACCCACCATTAATTAATTTTTGCATTCATTAAAGTAGAAAATAAAATGAAAAAAATAATAGCTGCATTTGATGGCCTCCAATACGCTACGAGCACCAGAGACTATGCGTTGGATTTGGCACAAAAAACCAAAACACATCTCGTAGGGGTATTTATGGACGACCCTACCTACACCAGTTATAAAATTTATGAGTTGCTAGAAGGAGAGGAAGGAGTATCTGCGAGTAAATTGAAAGCGTTAGAGTTAAAAGATAAAAATGCCAGGTTAGCCGCCGCTGCAGATTTTGAGAAAGCCTGCCAGCATGCCAAGTTAACTTTTTCCATACACCACGATCATAGTATAGCTTTACAAGAGTTGACGCATGAAAGTATTTATGCAGATTTAATAATTATTGATGCCAAAGAAACCCTTACACATTACAGAGAGAAAAAACCAACAAGATTTATTAGAGATTTATTAGGCGATGCACAATGCCCAGTTTTAGTTGTACCGCAAAAGTACAAGCCAATAAATAAAATCATCATGCTCTATGATGGCGAGCCTTCTTCAGTTTATGCAATAAAAATGTTTAGTTATTTAATACCAGAATTTGGTTTGTTGGACATCGAGGTTGTAACGGTAAAAAACACAGATGACTCCAAAAACATACCAAATAATAAGCTGCTAAAGGAATTTATGAAAAGGCATTTTTCGAAAGTAACCTATACGGTTTTAAAAGGGTATGCTGAAGCAGAAATTATTAAATATATGAAAGAGGGACAAGAAAATTCGCTTATAGTTTTGGGATCCAACAGGCGCAGCACCGTTAGCCGTTGGTTTAGGGAGAGCATGGCAGATGGCTTAATGAAAAATGATGTAAAAATACCGTTGTTTATTGCCCACCATAAATAGATGGTAAGGGAAATTATTGGAATAGAAAAGGGCTAGAAATTACTATGTATGCTATTGTTATTTACGAATACCTAATTAGGGTGTTTTGTGAAAATATTTACAAAAGTAATTATTTAATCCTGTATTAAAAAAATAGTTTAATGAAATACCTTATTCCAATAATCTTGTTTGTACATGGTCTCATACATTTTCTAGGGTTTGCAAAAGCATATAGCTATGGCAATATAACACAGATAACAAAAGATATTTCAAAACACAATGGTTTACTTTGGTTTTTGGTTGCCCTACTTTTTGTGGCAGCAACCATTTTATTCTTACTAAAGAAAGAAAGCTGGCCATATATCGCCATAGTTGCTGTAATCATTTCTCAAATCCTCATCATAACTGTATGGAAAGATGCAAAGTTTGGAACCGTCTTAAATATTATTATCCTTTTTGTTGCCATCTCATCTTTGGCATCCTACCGTTTTGAGATGGCTTTTAAGGCAGATGTAAAAAGGCATATTGCAGAAACTGATTTTTCTACAATTGAGTTATTAACAGAAACAGATATTGTTTCATTACCTATACCCATTCAAAAATATATTCGTTACACAGGAGCCATAAACAAGCCCAAAGTAAGAAATATGAGAATTGTATTTGATGGCGAAATGAGGGATAGGGGAAAAGACTTTTTCAAATTTACTTCGGTGCAGTACAACTTTTTTGATGACCCAACAAGGTTGTTTTTTATGAAAGCAACAATGTATGGGGCACCTGTGCCTGGGTATCATTGCTACCAAAATGAACATGCAGCTATGCAAATAAAACTATTGGGTTTATTTAATGTGGTAAATATAAAAGGAACAGAAATGAATAAAGCGGAAACGGTAACGGTATTTAATGATATGTGCTTAATGGCTCCTGCAGCACTAATAGACAGGCGTATTGAGTGGACAGCCATTGATAGTTTAACTACTAAGGCAACTTTTACAAATGGCATAAATAGAATAACCGCTACATTGTTTTTTAATGGATTAGGGCAATTAATAAATTTTATAAGTGATGATAGGTACGCTGTGGGAGATATGAAGCAATACCGTTTTTCAACTCCGTTAAAAAACTACACAGAAATAAATGGTTTTAATATTTGGAAATACGGTGAAACAATTTGGCATTACCCAGAAGGAGAATTTGTATATGGAAAATTTAGGTTGAAAAGTATTGAATACAATGTAACAGCATTTAAAAAATAAATTATGAAAAAGATAAAACTTACCCCATCTCAAAAAAAGGTTGCACAGGTGATGCATGAGTTTAAAGAAGGTGATTTACATTCTGGTAAAACGGATACCATTGTTACCAATCCAAAACAAGCCATTGCCATTGCATTGAGTGAAGCAGATGAATTAAAAAATAGGAAAAAATGAACACATTAAAACTTTCAGGTTTACTGTATTTTCTTGCCGGGGCAATCGTGTTAATGGGCATCATTACTGCCGAAGCATTTTATCCAGATGGTTACAGCACTTTTAAAAATGAAATAAGTGACTTGGGTGCCACACGGCAGCCAAACAGCATTAGTTTTGAACCATCTTCTACTATTTTTAATACCATCATGTTGCTTGCAGGAATACTGGTTTTAGTGGCATCTTTTTTTCAACATCAATATTTTAGAAAATTACTATTCAGTATTCCTGTTGTGCTGTTTGGATTGGGATTGGTTGCTGTTGGAATTTTTCCTGGTAATAAAAGTCCTTATCATTGAATGGCTGCCATGCTCACTTTTTTATCTGGTGGCTTTTGTGCAATAATTTCCTATAAAGTTGTAGCACTGCCTTTTAAATACATTTCAATTTTGTTTGGTTCAGTAGCGTTGATTACCTGGTTTTTGGCTGTGTTTGCATCGGGCTTACTATTATCATCTATTGGTATTGGTGGTATAGAAAGATGGGTAGCCTATCCAATTATGCTTTGGCTTGTAGGCTTTGGGGGTTATTTGATGAGTGACAGAAAGTTTTTATAGAAACAAAAACACAATGCTCAGCAAGTAAGCTTGTAAAAATTATGGAAAAGCATGCCACTTAATTATTAAGAATTGTATCTGGTAAATATGTGAATCTTGCAACTTAATTTTAGTATAAAGTAAGTATTTCTGCATATTAAAAATCAACTTCGTTTATTACAATTATATCTACTGTAAATATTGGGTTTACTATTTTTTATGAAAAGAAGAAAATTTTTAACCATTGCCGGCACTTCCATCGTTATTGCAGGTATTACTTATTATTTGCTGAGTGATAAAAGTAATTTTGTAAGAGCAGACAGTAAGCCATTCGAAACAACCAACTTCCCACTTCAACCGGATGAAAAGCAGATATTATTCTTAGCATCTCTCGCCCCAAGCGGCCACAACACACAACCGTGGCTTGTAAAATACATTGAACCATTTCACTGGATAATAGGCAATGACAAAAGCCGTTGGCTGCCAGCTGTTGACCCCACCCAACGGGAAACCATTTTATCTATCGGAGCTTTTTTACAAAACCTTGAATATGCTGCTAATAATCTGGGATATAATTGTCAGTTTGATATTTTAGCCAAAATCAATCAGGATGAAAATATTATGGAGGTTAAACTTATTAAAAATGGCAGTGCTGCCAAATATGATATTGAACAATTAAAACATCGCCGTACCGTTCGTTCAAATTATTTAAAGAGTGTTTTAAAAAACGAAGATGTAAATCATCTTTTACAGGACGACAAAGATTTTATTCTTTATCTAGCCAATAATACAAAAGAGCACGCATGGCTAAATGAACAAACGATAGAAGCCAATAGAATACAGGCTTACAGAGATGATGCAGAAAAAGAATTAGCGGATTGGATAAGGTTTTCGAGTAAGGATGTAGCGAAAAATTTAGATGGACTTACATTGGCAAGTATGGAAATAGAAGGCGTACCCGGCTGGTATCTACGTAACTTTTATGGTAAGAAAGATGTAATGAAAAAGAGTTTCAGAGAGCAAAGTATTAATAAAGTGGTGAAGCAGGTTTCACAATCTGCAGGATGGTTATTGATTACAAGCAAGGATAATGAAGTAGCAACATTATTGGAAACAGGCAGGCGATTACAAAGGCTGTGGTTAAAAATAAGAGGGAAGAATATCGCTATTCATCCTATGACACAGATCATTGAAGAAACATCAACAAATCAAATGTTAAGCAATTCCATTGGTATAAGCGAACCCATTCAATTTATTTTACGAACAGGATATTTGAAAAATTATCCAGATCCGGTATCAGTAAGACGCACCGTTAACTCATTTGTGAAAAGTAGCATCTAGATAACAGCAATAAATATTTGCACCAAAAAAATTAGCAGCAATGAAATGAAAAATATATTAATAACAGGTGCTACAGGAAATGTAGGTATGGAAGTAATTAAAGCATTGTTGAAATTATCTTTACCGGTAAACATCATTGCTGCGGTTAGGGGCATAGGGCTGGATGGAGATAAACTAAAAGATTACAACATTGGTTTGATAAAATTTGATGTAACGGATTCCACCACTTTTTTCATTGCTTTTAAAAATATTGATGTGCTTTTTTTGCTGAGGCCGCCACAAATTTCTGCAGTTAAAAAATATTTTGTCCTTCTTATAAATGCTGCCAAAGCAGCAGGAATAAAACATATTGTATTTCTATCGGTACAGGGAGTAGAGGTAAGCAAGATTATTCCACATCATAAAATAGAGAAGCGGATAGTAGCAAGTAAAATATCGTTTACATTTTTGCGGCCGGCCTATTTTATGCAAAATTTTACCACCACTTTAAGTAATGATTTGCTAAATAATAAAAGAATTTATTTACCCGCTGGCAATGCAAAATTTACCTTGGTAGATGTAAGGGATATTGGAAATGTGGCTGCTGTGGTACTTACAAATGTGACAAATCATATCAATAAATCATACGAATTAACCTGTAGTCAAAAATATAACTTTTACGAAATGGCAGAAAAGTTAAGTGCTGGCTTGGGAATAAAAATCAGTTATGAATCGCCAAGCCTTTTAAATTTTTATCTGGCAAAGCGCAAAGAAGAAATGCCTGTTATGTTGATACTCATAATAATAATGTTACATTATTTTCCAAGGTTTCAAAAACAACCTGCCATATCAGATTGTATTGAAAAAATTACTGGCGATGAACCGATAACTTTTGAAGCATTTATTTTTGATAATAAAAAATTATTGAGTACATGAAAAAAATAGTTTCATTTGTAAAATTCACATTGCTGTTCTATGTATTTATTGCATTAGTCTATTGGATTTTTATCCGTCCTCAACATATTAGCTGGGGAGCAACAGCTACAGAAATAAATATGATATTACCCGGAGCCGAATTGATTTCTGCTAACAGGATTGTATCTACACGTGCTATAAACATTAAGGCGCCTAAAGAAAAAATTTGGCCATGGATTGCACAAACCGGACAAAACCGTGGTGGCTTTAACAGCTACTATTGGTTGGAAAATTTATTTGGGGCCAAAATGGTGAATGCAAAAAGAATCCATCCTGAATGGCAAAATCCACAGCGGGGTGATACGGTTTATTATGGAAAAAATGAAGGCTATGCCATTGTTTCTTTGGTAAGGGCAAATGAATATTATTCTCTTGGCGGATGGACAATCTATTTACAATCATTAGATACCGCTAATACAAGATTAATTGTTCGTTACCCATCTATGGAGGTACGGCAAAGCAAATTTGCTACTCTGTATTATTATAGTTTGTTTGAATCGCTCCACTTTATTATGGAATCAGGCATGATGATGGGTATAAAACAAAAGGCAGAAAGAGAATAAAAATGGCAAATCAAAAAATAAATATCAGCAATAAAACAGTAGCGTATAACGGTGCAGTAATAGGAGTTGTGGCAGTGTTTATTTATTCTATAATAGTGATGATTTACGCCATCATCCGTTCGTCCATTACTATATATAACATTATGCCCAATGGAGAAAGGAGTAATATTTTATTAGCCAATGGCTTTGCAATTGCATATTCTGTTACAGTATTTTCTCTTATAATGGCTTTGTTTTCATCAATCGCTGGGGCTATCGCTTCTGTTGTACTTAAGAAATCAATCGTTTACTTTAATCCTCAATTTTATTTTAATAAGGCCTTAATCGTAAGTACAATTGCTGCTCTGGTAATGCTTATCATTTTATATGCTTTGTTATATTCTTTTTTAAAAGACTGGATGACGTTTAATTATATAGAAACTTTTTCATTCTGGTTCTTAATTCCCGCTGCCATTTTTCTTACGGTATGTATAGTTGGAGGCAATAAGTTAAATAAGGCATTGGATACTCGAATTACAGAAAATATGTTTAAAAAAAATATCCAAATATTAGCAACTAAAAAATAAAGAAATATTAATAATATGAAAAAAATACTCATTATTAACGGGCATCCGGATAAAGAAAGTATTTGTTTTGCATTAGCAGAAAGTTATAAAAAAGGGGCAGATGCTAAAGGAGCAAATTGCAAATTGGTTAATCTAATTGATTTATCCTTTAATCCAATCCTAACCTATGGTTACAGAAAAATATCTGTGTTGAAGCCCGATTTAATTCAGGCGCAAAAGGACATACTGGAAGCAAATCATTTGGTATTTGTTTATCCCAATTGGTGGAGTACTTATCCTGCCTTGCTCAAAGGATTTTTCGACAGGGCATTTGTTCCAAATTTTGCATTTAAGTACCACGAAAAGGCCCTTTTTGGGATAATCTCTTAAAAGGGAAATTGGCCCAATTACTAGTAACAATGGATACGCCTTCATGGTACTATTGGCTAATAAACAGAAGGCCTGGACATAACTCTATGAAAATTGGCATATTGGAATTTAGCGGTATTAAACCGGTAAAGATTAAAGCATTTAGTCCGATAAAATCTTCTGACGAAAAGAAACGAAAGCAATGGTTGATTGAAGTGGAGGAATTAGGCGGAAAACAAGCATATTGAAAAAATGAAAACACCCTTCACCTTAGAACAATTTTTTGCAGTTTTTAAATACTACAATCAGGCTGTATTTCCTATGCAGATTGTTTTCTATTTGGCAAGTGCTGTTGCTATTTATCTTGTTTTAAAACCTACTTCAAAATCTGATAAAGTTATCAGTATTCTTCTTTCCTTTTTTTGGTTGTGGATGGGAATTGTTTACCACATCATTTTTTTTACATTAATCAATAAAGCTGCTTGGGTATTTGGTGTGCTATTTATTATTCAGGGTATGTTGTTTTTATATTTTGGTGTTTTTCAAAATAAACTTTCATTCCATTTTCAAAAGGATAAGTATGGAATTACAGGATTAATATTGGTTTTATTCGCTTTGATTGTTTATCCCATTGCAGGATATTTTTTCGGGCATGTTTATCCTTCTTCTCCAACCTTTGGTTTGCCTTGCCCTACCACTATTTTCACTTTTGGAGTACTACTATTAAGTCAGAAAATATGCCCGATTGCAATTCTTATCATTCCCTTTATTTGGTCTGTTATTGGTTTTATGGCAGCGTTTCAATTTGGCATTGTAGAAGATACAGCTTTGATAGTGGCAAGTTTAGCAACTGTGTCTTTATCGATTTATCGGAATAGAAAGTTGCACAATTTATTAATTGGTAAAAAATGAAAAGTATAATTAGAAAAGTGAAATCATTAAAACAATTAGAACTTTTTCTGTTTTATACCTTTTCTATTACTTGGTCTAGTTGGTTAATCATTATTATTGGCAATACTTATTTTAATACGCTTTTGTATGGTACGCCGTTATTTTGGATACCTTATACCATTGGCAGTTTAGGGGCTGCAATTAGTGCCTGGTTGATTTACCGAAAGTTTAAGGAAGATTTTTTTGGAAAATCTTTTATACAATACATTTTTGGAAAGAAACCCACTACAAAAGTTTGGTTGATATTCGGCTTGTTTTTAGTGTGGCGAGTGTTTATGATTTTGATTTCTTTCGGTATTAATAAACCTATTTCCATTTTATTCTTTCTCATTAATTTACCATTTGTTATCGTTTTAGGTGGCCTCGAAGAATTAGGTTGGCGGGGTATTTTGCAACCTAGGTTAGAAAAAGCAATCACCTATTTGCCCTCAGTTTTAGTTGTTGGCATTATATGGAGTTTATGGCATTTGCCATTATGGTTTATAAAAGGATCAGTGCAAAATGGATTTCCATTTTGGTTGTATTTTTTATCGGGTTTGGTATTAACTGCTAGTTTCACTACACTTTATAAATATACTAATAACTTATTCCTCTGTATCGTAAGCCACGCATGGTTTAATAGCTGCATTGGTTTGGCACTGTATGTGGGCAATAATGGTGTTTTGCAGCTAAACTTAAATTGGAAAGTAATGCTAGTTTTCGCATTTTAGTTTATAGTGTCTATTATATTCGGAATTGCATATGTAAAAAAAAGTAGAAAAATAGCCTTGTAGGTTCTGCCTTTAAATGAAGAATAATTAGTGAATAAGTCAGAGAATTTAAACAAAATGAAAAAAAATATCAAATCAAAAGATAAATGGAAATTGATGATTGTTATCAGTTTCCATGGCATTTTGTATCACCATTTGTATCAGTTCTATAAACCAACTTTACTTAAAATTACTTTGAACTAAACATATACTCATTTATTGATAACCTATCTTCCAGTTTTTGGGGTCAACGCTGGGTAATCTTGTTTTAGTACGTAGAGTTAGACAAAAAATGCTAAACAAAAATTGTAGCCTGCAACCAGTTGGAAATTTCTTCTTTGGTATTGTATTTGGATACATGAAAGGTGAAGGCCCATAAATAGTATAGTTATGAAAAACCCGCTATTAGTAAAGTATTTTCTACCCTTTATCCAGTGGTATGCACTCATGATTTTTATCGCTATTGGAATAGACTTTATTCTTCACCAATTTGATGTAGTATTTATTGGCCGTTATCTTGGTACTGTTGGCACTATTGTTATTCTCCTCTCATTCATTTATTCTTTAAGAAAACGTAAAATAATTCAATCCGGCTTACCAAAGCAGCTTTTAATGCTGCATGAATATCTTGCATGGGCAGGTTCAATAATGCTGCTCGTTCATGCGGGCATTCATTTCAATGCATGGCTGCCATGGCTTGCTATTGTAATGTTATTAATTACTGTAGGGAGTGGTTTAGTTGGTAAATTTCTTTTAAAGAAAGCAAATGAATCATTAAAAGAAAGAAGGTTAGCGTTAATTAATACAGGCAGCAGTAAAGAAGATGCAGATAAAAAATTATTCTTTGATTCCATTACGGTGGATTTAATGAAAAAGTGGCGCATAGTTCATTTGCCTATTACTTTATTATTGGGGATTTTGTCACTGTTGCATATAATCACCATTTTAATGTTTAGCAAATGAAAAAGGCAATCATTCTGGCGATAATAGTTTTTTGCATTGGCCTTAGTTACCTTTTTCCTCATGCAATGCTCAACCCGGGGGAATTGGTGGAAGGACATCAGGATTTGAATAGTAAATGCCTTTCATGCCACACAGCATTTTCGGGAATTTCAAACGACAAATGTATTTCGTGCCACAAATTGGCAGAAATCGGCAAAGATACTTTGCAGGGAATAGACAGCACTGGAAATAAAGCGAAACCTTTGTTCCATCAACATCTTTCAAATCAGGAATGTTCTTCTTGTCATACTGACCATAAAGGATTAAAACCCGGAATGCTCATAAGTAGTTTTAAGCATGAAATGTTATCTCAAAGCATTTTAACCAATTGTGGCAGTTGCCATAACAAACCTGTTGACAACCTTCATAAACTATTATCAGCAAACTGCGGCAGTTGTCATAATAGTTCGGGCTGGAAACTGGCAGGCACATTTAATCATGACATGATACAAGGTGTTGATAAAACTAATTGCACCTCCTGCCACCAAAAACCAACAGATACTTATCACCAGTTATTAACGACAGGCTGCAATAAATGTCATAGTACAAGTAAATGGGTGCCTTCTACTTTTGACCATTCAAAGTATTTTCTGCTTGACAGAAATCACAATGCCACATGCAACACTTGTCACAGCAATAATAATTTTGTTACTTATACTTGTTATAGCTGTCATGAACATTCAGAAAGCAACATTATTTCAAAGCATAATGAAGAAGGGATTTACAATATAACCAATTGTGCATCCTGTCATAAAAGTGGAAATGAGGATGATATTAGAAACGGTAATGAATCAAATCAAAAAGACAGGAATAATGTCAGGGATTACTTGAAGAAACAGGAAAAGGACAAAAAAAATGGCAAAGACGATGACTGATAATCTGATAAAAAATCCATACAAAAGCCTTTGTAGTAAAAAAAACATCTCTATTCCCGCCACAATAAAAGGATTTTACAGATTCAGCAATTTAGCAGACAGCCCTTTATTTGATGAGCCTCTACCGGTAAGGTAAATCGTTGAAAAAGATGTTTTTCATAATACAAATAGTTTAGCAGATAAAAATTAATGAAAATAGAAACTTTTGGCAAAAGCGTTTAACGGTTTAAAAACCAAAGTACCAAAATGATAAATTCACGACAACTTGCTCAAATAATTGGTCCGACACTTAGTGTAATGACATTGTCGGAAATGATCAATTTATCTATTTGGGAAAGTAACATTCCAAGTGTAACATTTCTAAATGGGGTATTACTTTTTGTTGCAGGGATTTCTATTGTAAGGGTTCACAATTTTTGGGTTCGTAGTTGGACATTTTTAATTACACTCATTGGTTGGTTAACCTTATTAGTTGGTTCGTTGAGAATGTTTTTTCCAACTGCCAAACAAGGAGGTGAAAATTTTTTTACGTATTTTTTACTTACTGTATTATTTGTGATTGGTCTTTTCCTGACTTTGAAAGGGTATTATCCAAAAAAAAATATTACTGACAAAACCTAATTTAAAAGAATGAATATTATTTCTTTGTCAAAATTAACTTTCATAAAAATTATTCATACCATCATTTGGCTTTTTTTCAATGTGGTATTATTCTATATGGCTTACGCTGTAATCGTAAATAAAATTGATAAATATGTTTGGATTGGTATTGCGCTTATTATTGGTGAGGGGTTGGTTCTACTGGTTTTTAAAAAAATGTGCCCGCTCACCATAATGGCTCGTAATTATTCTGATTCTAATAAAGATAATTTTGATATTTATTTGCCCAATTGGTTAGCAAAATATAATAAGCTCATTTATACAACCTTTTTTATATTGATAATTTTTGGTATTATGTACAGGCTTTTAAAACCACTCTCATGAAAAATACAACAGCAAGAAATCTTCATTTATTCCTATTAGCCTTTCTCGGGTTAAGTGCCGTAGGTGGTGGCGGCGCATTAATTATTTCTCCATCGGGTAAACTACTTGGTGGTTTGCCTTTATCGCTTTTGCAAAATTCCCCATTCCATAATTTTTTAATTCCAGGTATTATTTTATTTGTTGTGTTGGGGCTTTTTCCAACGGTATTAATATTTGCGTTGGTCAAAAAATCAGCCTCGCCATTTGCTGAGTATTTTAATTTTTTTAAAGATATGCACTGGGCATGGTCGTTTAGTATTTATGCGGCTTTTGCACTCATCATCTGGTTACAAACAGAGATGTATTTTCTGCAGGCGGTAGGTTGGTTGCATAACTTTTATATGTTATTTTCTATTTTATTAATTTTTGTTGCATTGCTTGCAACTGTTAGAAATTTTTATAAAAAATAGGAATGCAATGATAATAGAAACAAGTGCATCTTTCATTATAAAAATATTACCTTACAAATATTATGGACTCACTCACACATATAGCCCTCGGTGCCTGCATGGGCGAAGCTTTTGCCGGAAAAACCCTTGGCAAAAAAGCAATGTTATGGGGAGCGCTGGCGCAAAGTGTTCCTGATATTGATTTTGTAGCTTCTTTTTGGATGGATACATCTTCCAATTTATTGGCACATCGGGGCTTTACACATTCCTTGTTGTTTTGTGCCATCATTACAGCTTTTTTGGCATTGCTGGCAGAACAGCTACACAGACCGCATAATATCAGTTTAAAAAAATGGATGGCCTTTTTCGGTGCTGTTATCTTTATTCATATTTTTTTAGATGCATTTAATAATTATGGTGTAGGTTGGTTTGAACCGTTTAGTCACTTGCGTGTTTCATTTAATACTATTTATGTGGTAGATCCGATTTTTTCTATTTGGGCAGGGTTGGCTTGCCTTGCATTTTTTTATTTTAGAAAAAATACCATTTACCGCAAAAAAATATGGCGGCTAGGGCTAGGTATTACTGCTTTTTATTTACTCATATGTATTGGTATTAAAGCTAAAATAAATGCAGATGTGCAAACCATTTTACAAAAACAACATATTAGCTATACCAGATATTTTACAACCCCAGCACCATTGCAAAGCCTATTGTGGTATGTGGTGGCCGGAAATGACAGTGGATACTATGTAGGATTTCGTTCCATATTTGATACTAAAAAGGAAATGGCGTTTCAATATTTTCCTACCAATAGTATTTTACTTGATTCAATTAAAATGCACGAAGATGTGCATAAACTCATTCGTTTTTCGAAAGAATTTTATACCATTGAAAAATGGAATGATACGTTGATATTTAATGACCTCCGTTTTGGACAAATGATTGGCTGGCAGAACCCAAGAGAAAAATTTGTGTTTCATTACTATCTAACCCAACCCAATGATAATGCCCTGGTTGTGCAGCGGGGTAGGTTTAAGGGTTGGAACCTAGCCGTGTTTTTTTCCTTATTAAAGAGAATAAAGGGGCAGTAATTTCATCTTATTTCTATGAGTTGTATCAAAGCCAAACCTGATGCTTGTCATTATTTGTTTTAGGTTTTAACGGTAGCTTTAAGGCCTATAAAAAAGGTTATGACTACTATTCTCACACCCGAATTGCGAGCTTTGATTGAAGCTACCCATTACCGACCCGCCGTGTCTATCATCCTTCCTTTTGAACCCAAAATGGGCGCTAAGGCTTCTATCATTCACTCTCTAAAATTAGCAACCGATAAGGTTGAGAAGGAACTGAAGATTAATTACCCCGATGAAATGGGTAAAATTGTAATGATAAGATTAAAAAAAATTTGTAAGAACTTGGATTTTACTACGCATAAAAAATCGGTAGCCATTTATGTTTCCCCTGTTTTTGAAAAAGTATTGTACCTCAATATTGATGTAGAGGAAAAAGTTATTGTGGATGAATCTTTTGAAATAAGGGATTTGGTGTACAGTAAAAAGCAATTGCACAAATATTTGGTATTGGTTTTGAGTAGTAAAGAAAGTAAGATTTTTATTGGTAATTCCAATACGATGATTAGGATATTTTATAATAATAGTAAATCTATTACCAATGAAATGGACGATGTTTCAGAAAGGGTTGCAAATTTTTCTGATAAATCGGATAGAAAGGAAATTATGACAGATAAGTTTTTGCGCTATGTTGATAACGCATTGACAAATACTTTGAAGGTTTACAATATGCCCCTCTTTGTTGCCGGTACTGAAAAGATATTGGGGCATTTTACCAAAATAAGCAAACATACAAATGCCATTGTAGATTATGTGCATGGCAATTTTGAAGAAGCTACAAACAACGAGTTATTACAAATTCTTGAGCCACACGTTGTAGATTGGAAAAAAGTAAAACAAACGGAATTAATGCATTTATTGGAAGACGCAATAGATAAAAATGTAATAGCCATTGGTATTATTGATGTGTGGCGAGAAGCAGCGAACCGAAAAGGCCGTTTATTGTTGGTAGAAAAAGATTACATGTTTGCCGCTGAACAAGGAGGTTTAACAGACGAAATTTTTGAATTAGATGAGCCCTACAATAAATTTTCTTATATAAAAGATGCAGTGGATGATGTAATAGAGAAGGTATTAGAAAATGGAGGAGACATAGAATTTGTGGACAAAGGTTTTTTAAAAAGCTATGATCAAATTGCTTTGATAAAATATTATTAATTTAAAATACTAGGTATGAAAACAATTATTGTTGCTACAGATTTTTCTTCTACAGCACTAAATGCTGCGCATTATGGTATAAAAATGGCAAAAACAGTCAATGCTCAAATATTACTGCTGAATGTGTATGAGATGCAGATAAATTTTGCCGAAATGGGATTGCCCATAAGTGTTGATGATTTAAAAAATATTGCTTCTAATGATATGGCAGATTTGGTAGATGAATTAAATAGATCAACAGACAATTTGATAATAATAAAGTCTGAAGTGATTATGGGAAGTTTTTATCCTGTATTGGAAGAGGTTTGCAAAAGAGAAAATCCTTACACAGTAATAATGGGCTGCCAAGGAAAAACCTCTACAGAACATTTGTTCTTTGGTAGCCATGCGGTGTATGCCATGAAATACTTGCCATGGCCGCTTATAACAGTACCTGATGGCGCTACATTTTCTGACATAAAAAAAGTGGGCATTGCCTGCGATTTTGATAGAGTGACAGAAACATTACCTGCAGAAGAAATACAAACATTGGTAAACGATTTTCATGCATCCTTACACATTATAAATACGGGTAAAAAAAGTGAGTTTGATGCGGATGTAGTATTTCAATCTGGCTTGATGCAGGAGATGTTAAAGAAACTGGAACCCCAATATCATTTTATAGAAGACAGTAATGTTGATGATGGTATTATGAAATTTGTAGAACAAAATGCCATTGATTTATTGATTATTTTACCAAAGCGGCATACACTTTTAGACAAGATATTTCATAAAAGCCATACCAAGCAAATGGTATTGCATGCACATGTACCCGTAATGGCTTTGCACCAACATTAAAAAAAATTAGCAAATATTGAAAACATTATTTTATAGTACAAAAATTTTCGAACAACCTTCTTTAGAACAAGCAAACGGAAACAGTTACTCTGTCGATTTTATAAAGGAATCCCTTTCATTAGAAACAGTAAACAAAGCAAAAGGCTTTGAAGTTATATCTATTTTTACTGCGGATGATTGTTCTGACAACGTTTTAGAAAAATTACAGCAGCTGGGTGTTAAGTACATTGCTACAAGAGCTACTGGGCATGATAATATTAATTTGCAAAAAGCAACTGAGTTGGGCATTTCTGTAGCAAATGTTCCAGCTTATTCACCATATGCCATTGCGGAGCATTCAGTGGCCCTCATTTTGGCATTAAACAGAAAACTATTGATTGCAAATAGGCAAATGCAAAAAAATGATTTTACAACAACAAATTTAATTGGGTATGACCTGCATGGAAAAACAGTTGGTATAATTGGTGTAGGAAAAATAGGATCAGTTTTTGCAAAAATTATGCATGGCTTTGGTTGTAAACTATTGGGCTATGATATAGAAGAAAATGGTTCCCTAAAACAACAATATGGATTGGAGTATGTAACATTGGAAAAATTGTGTAGCAAGGCAGATATCATTAGCATAAATACCGGACTAACCCCGCAAACCAAATACTTATTAAATGAAACTTTAATAGCCCAGATGCGCCCTGGTACGATGCTTATAAACACCGGACGTGGCGCTTGTGTGCATACAGCCGATGTAATAGCAGGATTAGAGAATGGGCAGCTTGGTTATTTTGGCGCCGATGTTTATGAAGGCGAAAAAGGAATATTTTTTAATGATCTTACCGATAAAGGATTGCAGGATGCAGTGTTAGAAAAATTATTGGGTATGCCAAATGTAATCATTACGCCGCACCAAGGTTTTGCTACAAAGGAAGCAATCACCAATATTGCGGAAGCTACTTTTTATAATATTAATTGTTGGATGCTGAAGCAAATTTCTAAAAACGAACTAACAGAACCTAAAAGGATCGTAGAAGAACTGGGTAATGAGAATAATTAATTTTATATTTAGATATGTCAAAAATCATTACCATCACCTTTAGCCCCTGCATAGATAAAAGTACTTCGGTACCAGTTTTAATTCCCGAAAAAAAAATGGTCTGTAGTAGCCCCAAGCTAGAACCAGGTGGAGGTGGAATTAATGTAGCTAGGGCAATTAAGAAATTGGGAGGCGAAGCGATTGCTTTATTTCCTTCAGGCGGCTATACAGGAAAACATTTTAATCATCTACTTGCACAAGAAGGCATCGTTTCTGTAATTATAGAAACAGCCAATGAAACAAGGGAAAATATTATTGTAGTGGATGAGTCTAGCAATAACCAATATCGCTTTGGTATGCCGGGTACAACTTTAACTGCCCCGGAATGGAAAAAATGTTTAGTGGCCTTAGAAGAAATGAGTGATGTGGGTTATATCATAGCAAGTGGAAGCTTGCCACCAGGTGTGCCGCATGATATTTATGCACAATTGGCAAAAATTGCAAAAAATAAAACCGCCAAATTTATAGTAGATACATCTGGCCAAGCGTTAAAAGAAGCGTTGGAAGAAGGCGTTTATTTACTAAAACCAAACTTGGGCGAATTGAGTTTTTTGGCAAATAAAGAATCATTGCCGGTTGATGAAGTGAAGCAAATAGCGTTGGAATTTATTGCAAAAGGAAATTGCGAAGTAATGGTTGTATCTATGGGGGCAGCAGGTGCCATGCTGGTTACAAAGGATATTACGGAAGTTATAAAACCACCAACAGTAAAAAGAAAAAGTACGGTGGGGGCAGGGGATAGTATGGTGGCAGGAATCGTTTACTATCTTTCTTTGGGTAAAACGATAAAAGAAGCGGCCATGTATGGTGTGGCTTGTGGCACGGCTGCTACAATGAATAGTGGAACAGAATTGTGTAAGAAAGAAGATGTAGAATATCTATTTAAAATAATTAAACCTGATTCCATTGAATTTTAGTAATAACTATTAAAAAAAGGGTACATGACAACAAGTAATATTTATGCTTTAATAGGAGAAGAAAATGGAGATTTACTCTCACATACATGTAATACAATATCAAAAGAATTATTGCATCTGCCTTCTCCGACTTTTATTGATGATGTATTTAGTGTAAGTAATCGCAATGCACAAACACTTTGTAGCTTAGCAAAATTATACAACACTGGTAGGCTTGCGGGTACTGGCTACTTATCTATATTGCCGGTGGACCAAGGCGTAGAACACAGTGCAGGTGCATCTTTTGCAGCAAACCCCCTTTATTTTGACCCTGAAAATATTATTAAACTTGCTGTAGAAGGACATTGCAATGCAGTAGCAAGTACTATTGGTGGTTTGGCAATGCTATCAAGAAAGTATGCGCATAAAATTCCATTTATTGTAAAACTAAATCACAATGAGTTATTGACCTACCCAAATAAATTTGACCAAATACAATTCGGCTCTGTAAAAGATGCATGGAACCTTGGTGCTACAGCAGTGGGGGCTACTATTTATTTTGGTTCTGAAGAATCTGGTAGGCAAATAGTAGAAGTTGCAAAAATGTTTGAAGAAGCACATACACTTGGCATGGCTACCATATTGTGGTGTTATGTAAGAAACAATGCTTTCAAAGCAAAGGATACAGATTATCATTTATCGGCAGACCTTACGGGGCAAGCCAATTACTTAGGTGTAACCATACAAGCAGATATAATAAAACAAAAGTTGCCAACTAACAATGGCGGTTATACATTTTTAAATACAGACAAAATAAAATACGGTAAAGCGGATGAGAGAATGTACAGCCAATTATCAACCAACCACCCAATAGATTTGTGCAGGTACCAAGTGGCTAACTGTTTTATGGGTAGAGCCGGTTTAATAAATTCAGGGGGTGAATCTAAAGGGGAATCAGATTTGAAAGAAGCAGTAATAACAGCCATCATAAACAAACGTGCTGGAGGTATGGGACTTATTTCGGGAAGAAAAGCTTTTCAAAAGCCAATGGCAGAAGGCATATCGTTGCTTAATGCTGTGCAGGATGTGTATTTGCAAGAGCATATTACGATTGCATAAATAAAAATAACTTTCATGATAAAAATATTTATTGCTTTTGCTTTTTTATTGTTTTTTAATTCTTGTAAAAAAAAGCAAGAGAAAATACAACCGACCATTGAAAGTATTACTCAATCGGTTTATGCATCTGGCATTATTAAAACAAAAAACCAGTACCAAGTTTTTTCTACGGTAAATGGCCTTATAAAAGAAATTTTGGTAGTAGAAGGCGGTTTGGTAAAAAAGGGCGATCCGCTAATGCGTGTGCTCAATGAAACAGCTAAATTGAATTCAGAAAATGCACAAATTGCAGCAGACTATGCATCCGTAAACGCAAATGCCGATAAATTGAATGAGTTAAAAATCAGTATCGAGCAGGCAAAGAATAAGATGGACAACGATTTTTCTTTGCAACAAAGACAAAGAAATCTTTGGGAGCAAAATATAGGTACAAAAAATGAATTGGAACAAAGAGAATTGAGTTATAAGAATGCATCAAATACATACCAAGCAGCTATTTTAAGATACAATGAATTGAAAAAGCAGTTGAATTTTTCTGCTGCACAATCTCAAAAGAACTTACAAATAAGTACCAATATTGCAAAAGATTTTACCATAAAAAGTGATGCCGATGGTAAAGTGTATAATATTTTAAAAGAAAAAGGTGAAATGGTAAATACCCTCAACCCGGTAGCAATAATAGGCGATGCGGCAAATTTTTATCTAGAATTGCAGGTAGATGAATATGATATAGCAAAAATAAGGATTGGACAAAAATTAGTTCTAAAATTGGATAGTTACAAAGGGCAAGTTTTTGATGCCAAGGTTACCAAAATTAATCCTATAATGAATGAAAAATCGAAATCGTTTACCATAGAAGCAGATTTTGTAACAAAGCCCGAAACACTTTTTCCAAACCTTACTGCCGAAGCGAATATCATTCTTCAAACCAAGGATAAAGCGTTGCTTATACCCAGAATTTATTTAATAGATGAAGAATATGTGTTGATGGATGCAGCCAAAGAAAAAAGAAAAGTTATTGTAGGATTAAAAGATTACCAGAAAGTAGAAATAGTAAGTGGTTTAACAGAACAAGATATCATCATCAAGCCAGGCAAATGAATGTTAGATTAATTTTTAGTATTGCAAAATCGTTGCTATTGGCAAGGTTTAAACAAACCATGGTGGCTGCTATTGGTGTAACTTTTGGCATTGCCATGTTTATAACATTGCTCAGTTTTATGACGGGTTTAAATGATTTGTTGGATGGCTTAATCTTAAACCGTACGGCTCATGTTCGTTTGTACAACGAAATTAAGCCAAGTATAAATCAACCCATTAATATAGATTCGGCATATAAAAACAGCTACAACTTTGTTGGCTCTATAAAATCGAGTGGTACCCGGCAGGGGCTTTACAACAGTGAAGCTATCATGCAAAGTTTAAAAAAGGATGAACAAGTACTCGGTTTTGCCCCAAGAATAATAGCGCAGGTTTTTTTTAATGATGGGGCAATTGATATAACAGGAGTAGTTAATGGAATAGAAATAGAAGCGGAAACTTCTTTGTTTTTCTTTGCTGATTATATAACGGAAGGCAAATCGCTTGATTTAAAAAATATTTCTAATAGCATTATATTGGGAAAAGGGTTGTCAGAAAAATTGCTAGTAAATATTGGAGATGTAATACAAGTAACTACGCCAAAGGGAGAAATATTCCCATTAAAGGTTGTTGGAATTTTTCAATCTGGTATTATGGAACTAGATAAAACGCAGAGCTATGCAGCTATTAATACAACCCAAAAATTACTGGGCAAGCCCAATAATTATATTACAGATATTAATATAAAGCTGAAGGACTTGGCTACAGCACCTCTTGTGAGCAAGGCGTATGCACAGTTATATGGTACGGATGCAGAAGATATTCAAACGGCCAATGCACAGTTTGAGACAGGTAGTTTTGTACGTACCATTATTTCCTATTCGGTGGGTATTGTTTTGCTTATTGTAGCTGGCTTTGGTATTTATAATATTTTAAACATGATGATATATGAAAAAATGGATTCTATTGCCATACTAAAAGCAACTGGTTTTTCTGGTAAAGATGTAAAGCGGATATTTCTTGTAATAGCGATGGCCATTGGCTTTTTTGGAGGATTGTTTGGTTTATTGTTCGGTTTTTTACTGTCATCGGTAATTGATCAAATCCCTTTTAATACAGCATCATTGCCTACTATAAAAACGTATCCGATAAATTATAATCCTTTATTTTATACCATAGGGATTGTTTTTTCTTTAATCACCACATATTTAGCTGGATTTTTCCCTGCCAATAAAGCAAGCAAAATAGATCCGGTAATCATTATCAGAGGTAAATAGCATGAGCGAAATAATATTAGAAGCAAAAAAGATAAATAAGTATTTTCATGATCCATTAACTGTAAAAGTATTGGATGATATTACATTTGTTATCAATAAAGGGGAATTTGTTTCTGTTATAGGTAAGTCTGGTTGTGGTAAGTCTACTTTATTATATATCCTATCTACTATGGATACGGATTATGAGGGCGAATTGTATTTAGACAATGAATTAATGAGGGAAAAAAAAGAAAAGCAATTGGCAAAAGTCCGCAACGAGAAAATTGGTTTTGTATTTCAGTTTCATTACTTATTGAATGAGTTTTCGGTTTTAAAAAATGTGATGCTACCCGGTTTAAAGCTTGGCAGGTTTGCAGAGAAAGAAGTAGAGCACAGGGCAATGGAGAAACTCAAGATACTTGGGATTGAAAAATTAGCGACAAAAAACGCTTCGCAAATTTCGGGTGGCGAAAAGCAAAGAGTAGCCATTGCACGTGCGCTCATTAATGACCCGCTCATCATTATGGGTGACGAGCCTACAGGCAATTTGGACAAGAAAAACAGCGAAGTCGTATTTGATATCTTTGAACAATTAACCAAAGAGTTTAACCAAACCTTATTGGTGGTAACACATGATAACGAATTTGCAAATAAAACGACACGGATAATAGAAATGGAAGACGGAAGAATAATAAAGCAATAGTATATTTAACTTAAATAAATGGCAAAGGAAAATATTTTAGTAACAAAAGCATCTGGCTTAGTAGATCAGTTCTCTGAGGAAAAACTGAGGCATTCCCTAGCTAAATCTGGTGCAAATGCCGATTTGATAAACAACATCATTTTGGATATTCAACCAAAATTGTACAATGGTATTCCTACTAAAAAGATTTATCAAATGGCGTTTGGCTTTTTAAAAAAGAGCTCCCGTAGTAGTGCCGGTAGGTATAATTTAAAACGGGCCATCATGGCTCTGGGCCCTTCTGGATTTCCTTTTGAACAATACATTGCTGCCATTTTTAAATGGCAAGGCTACAAAGTGCAAACACAACTATTTATGGAAGGTGCATGTGTAAAGCATGAAATAGATGTACTTGCCGAAAAAGAAGATCATTTTTATTTGATAGAATGTAAATACCATAATGGACTTGGAGTGGTGAGTGATGTAAAAGTGCCGCTCTATATTCATTCCCGTTACAGGGATGTTTTAAACCAATGGAATAAAACTACGCAATCAAAACCCTTGAAAGCTTGTGTTGTAACCAATACCAAATTTTCGTCAGATGCTATTAAATATGGTAATTGTTCGGGTTTGTATATGTTGGGCTGGGATTATCCTTTAAAGAAAAGCCTAAGTAATCTGGTAGATGAATCTCGACTATACCCAATTACTTGCCTTACCACTTTAACCATTGCAGAAAAAGCAACTATATTGGGAAAAGGTATTGTATTGTGTTCCTCACTCATTGGGAATGAAGAACAGTTAACCCAAGTTGGCATCAAGCAAAATAGGATTACAAATATAATGGCAGAAATAAAATCTTTGTGTAAATAATTTTTACAAAATAAAGGGCCAGATGGGAATCCAGCCCTTTTATATTTCTTACCCCGTGAAAACTTGTTTAAAGGTATTTGCTGGGTATCATTTTTATATGCTATAAATCCTCGTTCTACTGATTAATATCAGAAAATAGGATGAATCCAATCATTTTATTAGAGATGTTTTGCAAATACCTTGCAAGTGTATAAACCATTAAAAATATTTCATATGAACAACAATGGAAAAATAATAGCAGCAGCTGCAGTAGGCGCAGCCGTAGGTTCTGTGCTTGGAGTACTTTTTGCACCAGAAAAAGGAAAGGATACCAGAAAGAAAATAAAAGATAAAAGCAACGAACTGGCCAACGATGTAAAAAATACCATAAGCAAAGGCAAAGAAAAATTTGCCTCGTTTGCGCAGCGTAATAAAGACGTTAGCATTGAAAGTATAGATCCGATTCTTTAAAGCAACATTGATAAAATAGAAAGAAATGGAAAAAGTACTAGGCAAAATGGAAGATTTGGCAACGAGCATAAAGGAATACGCCGACCTAAGAATCGAAAATGCAAAGTTTCAACTTGTTGAAAAAACATCGGCTGTAATGTCAAATTTTGCAGCGGGGATAGTGGTTATTGTCGTTTTTTTGCACTTCCTAATTTTTAGCAGTGTTGCACTATCTTTTGGCATTAGCGATTTGATTGGAAAAACCTGGGCTGGGTTTTTAATTGTTGCAATGTTGTATCTCGTTATTGGAATTGTTATTTGGTATGCTAGGGTTAAAATAATCCGATTGCCCATTATGAATGCATTAATTACCCAATTATTTAGTAAGGATGAAGAAGATTAAAAGCATACAACAATTAAAAAATGAGAAAAATAGGATTGCGCAGGCACAAGTAGATTTATTAAGCAAGATAAATAAAAACTGGCATGAACTTAAGCAGCTTATAAATCCAACGAGTTTTGTATTTAACAGGCTTAATAAAATAAAGGATGAAAAAGATGAAAAGGATGAAAAGGATAAAATAGGGATATACAGTGAGAGCATTTTAAAAAAAAGTTTTACTTATACCTTTTTATTACTTGCCGAAAAATTTGCCGATAAACTAAGCTATAAAATACAAGGCATTCTAAAAAAATAGTTTCTACCTGTTTACTGATTAATTCTCTTTGCTAATTTTTAAGACAATTAAACAATTAAAGCACAAGCCATGTCATTTAATTTTGAAAAATATGCGTCCAAAGCCAATGAGTTTGTTAATCTTGTAGCAGAAGATATAAATGTATCCAAAGAAAAAGCGGGTAGGATTATTAGAGCGGTTTTTCATGCTTTGCGCAATCGCATAAGTCATGAAGAATCTTTTGAGTTAATTGCACAATTGCCAATGGCACTTAAAGGTGCATATGTAGATGGATGGAAATTTAAAAAAGATTTTGAGCGTATACATCATCTTGCCGATTTTTTAGACGAAATTAGAAAAGAAGATGGCGAACTTGCAGGGTACGACTTTGGGAACAATGCAAATGCCAAACATGCCATTATTGCTGTGTTTAAAGCGCTAGGTAGTTTTGTGTCGGAAGGAGAAATGGAGGATATTATTATAGCTTTACCAAAAGAGTTAAAAGTACTTATTAAAAAAGATGTTGTTGGCGTTAAGCTTGTTTTTTAGAATAAATTTGGATAGCGATGAATTGATACAGCTACAGTGTAAGTAAGCATGAAGTTAGCAATGGCAATTTTCAGTAACAAACAGATTTTTCATTTAATCATCCCTATATAATGGCAAAGTGGCATTTTATTTCACGTTGCATAGAATTTACAAAGGTTTGATGAATTTCAAACTCTTTTTTTTACTTTAAACAACTTATTTATTCCCTTTAATTATTTAGGGGTTAGCTTTGTCTGACAGCTTCTAGCAGTATTTGACGAGTTAATTTATTATTCAGCTAACAGAAACGGGTACCTTTTTATACTTTGAGTAATAATTTAATGTCTAAAAATATTATAAATTCAGTAATACCCGACATATTAAAGAGGTATTTTAACTACTTCGTTGTTTTAAAATCATATTTCAAAAGTATTGCACAATTTTTGCGTTAGAAGTATGAAAGGCAAAAACAAAAAAACAATGAACACATGAATGTAAAATACCCTTTAGAAAATGTTCATACTTTATCTGTAGAAGAAGTTGTAACAGTTTTAGAAACAAATGCTCAAAATGGTATTAGCAGTGAAGAAGCAAAAATACGTGCAATAAAATTTGGTGCAAATATGTATGCTTTGCAAAAGCAAAAATCTGTTTGGTTAATGCTGTTGTTGCAATTTAAAAGTCCCATTGTTTATTTATTATTGTTTGCAGTAGCTGTTACTATTTATTTTCAAAATTATATTGAGGCTATTGCCATTGGCGTAGTCATTTTTGTAAATGCATTAATTGGTTTTTTTATGGAGTTGCAAGCCCGTAGTTCCATGAATACGTTAAAGGAAATGGACGTTATACTTTCCAAAGTTATTCGTGATGGGAAAACGTTGCATATCCCTTCTGAAAAAATTACGGTAGGTGATTTAATTTTATTGGAGGCAGGAGATATAATACCTGGCGATGCACGTTTAGTAGAAATAAATCAATTGCAATGCGATGAATCATCACTTACCGGTGAATCGCTTCCTACAGAGAAAAATACTGCGTTGTTACCGAAAGAAACTGCCCTTGGAGACCAATTAAATATGGTTTTTAAAGGCACATCAGTAATAAATGGCAATGGCAAAGCAGTAATTACAGGTATTGCTAAAAATACACAGTTGGGCACCATCACTTCTTTAGTAGATAGCCATGAAGAAACTGCAACGCCACTCGATAAAAAAATAGCTGCATTGAGCAAGAAGCTTATTTGGATAACATTAATTATGACATCCATATTTGCAGTTACAGGATACATACAAGGAAAACATTGGGTATTGATTTTAGAAACTTCTATTGCTTTAGCCGTAGCAGCTTTTCCTGAAGGCTTGCCAATAGTATCTACTGTTGCTTTGGCCTATGGCATGTTGCTCATGGCTAAACGAAATGCTATTGTAAAAAATCTATCTGCAGTAGAAACACTGGGAAGTACCACTGTTATTTTAACAGATAAAACGGGAACGCTTACTGAGAATAAAATTTATGTAGATACCTTTTCTTTTCCTGAAGAAAATATAAAGCTAACTATAGAAAATGACAGCTTAAATTATGGAGAGGGTAGTATTGAAAAAAGTAAAAATAATGTAGAAAAGTTAATATTGATTGGTGCCTTGTGCAATAATGCAGCACCAAAGCAAGCCGAAGATAAAAAGAAATTATTGGGCGATCCCATAGAAATTGCATTGGTACATTTGGCAGATGCTTCGGGCTCTACAGCCGATGAGCAAAAAGCGGATTACGAAAGAATTGCGGAAATGCCTTTTAACTCCGATACTAAAATAATGGGCACGTTACATAAAAGTAAAAGCGGAAACTTTGTAGCGGCAAAAGGTTCGGTAGAGCATTTATTAGAAAAGTGTAACAGGATAATTTTTGGAGATGCAGAAAAGGAATTGGGAGATGATGATAGAAAGAAAATAATTGCAGCATCAGAAAAAATGGCTGCAGATGGTTTGAGGGTTTTGGCATTTGCATATAAAGAAGAAAGTAATATTAGTAAAGATGCGTTTTTAAATAGCTTAGTATATACAGGCATGATTGGTTTTTTAGACCCACCAAGGATGGATATAAAAGATGCCATACTGAGTTGTAGAAAAGCAGGGATAAAAATAGTAATGATAACGGGCGACCACCCAATGACAGCATTAAATATTGCAAAAAAAGTAGGCTTGGTAGATGAAGCTGAGCAAAAAGTTATTTCTGGAAGTGATTTACCTGAAATGGATACGATAAAGGACGAGTGGGAGAAAAAAATATTAGAAACAGCCGTATTTGCACGTACTACACCAAAACAAAAATTAGAAATAGTGACAATTTTTCAGAAGGCTGGTAATATTGTAGCTATGACGGGCGACGGTGTAAATGATGCGCCTGCATTAAAAAAAGCTGATATTGGTATTGCGATGGGGTTAAGAGGAACACAAGTAGCAAAAGAAACAGCTAGCATCGTTTTAAAAGATGATTCGTTTACGTCAATAGCAGAAGCTGTTTCGCACGGAAGAGAAATATTTCAGAACATACAAAAGTTTGTTGTCTATTTAGTGTCGTGCAATTTGAGTGAAATATTTATTGTAACTGCATTGGGTTTTATTGCACCAGCGGCTACATTGTTGCCATTGCAAATTTTATTTTTAAATATGGTGACAGATGTTTTTCCTGCATTGGCTCTAGGCTTAGGCAAGGGCGATAAAACGGTTATGGACAGACCACCAAGAGACCCAAAAGATCTTATTGTATCCAACAAAGGTTGGGTTACTATTGGCTTGTATTCTTTTTTGATGACCCTTGCCGTTATAGCAGCAGTTTTATATTGTAAAGAATTTCTTTTGGTAGATAATAAAACAGCCAACAATATAGCGTTTATTACGCTTGCATTTTCACAATTATTTCATGTGTTCAACATGGCATCTGTACAATCAAAATTATTTATAAACGAGATTACTAAAAATAAATTTGTTTGGTTGGCCATTGTAATTTGTGCAGGTTTAGTATTATTGGTTTT
Organism: Ferruginibacter sp.; assembly: GCA_031430735.1. Classification (GTDB taxonomy): domain Bacteria; phylum Bacteroidota; class Bacteroidia; order Chitinophagales; family Chitinophagaceae; genus Ferruginibacter. Next base: position 60,485 of record JANPCB010000123.1, read on the forward strand.
TGCTGTACCTCAAATGAGATTGGTGCTGGGTTTAAATATACTTAGCAGTCATATGTGGACAGTGACAATAATAGCAAGTTTAATACCGCTGTTTTTGGTACAATTGTATAAAGTTATTTTTGGTATAAAAGAAAAAATAAAATGAGTGAAATGATAATTGCAATCAGATAAGACGTTCACGAAATGGATTTTTATTTGCAACCTATCCCTATTTTAGTAGGGAAGAGTCTAAAATTTATTTTATCCACAGGATGCTGTGCATGCGTGTCTCAGTCTGACACTATCATAATTTGAAAGCAAACCTTATTGAAAATTATTTTTCGGTTAATAAATAAAAAATGTCCGCAAACAATTTCAACATAAATGGCTTAACCGATAAGCAAGTAATTATTGCAAGGGAAAAGTATGGGCATAATACATTACAGTACAAAAAAGAAAATGGGTTTTTAAGTGCGCTGATAAGTTTAGTAAAAGAACCAATGCTTATCTTATTGTTGGTAGCATCTTCTATTTATTTTATTAGTGGCGACATTGGGGACGGAATTTTTATGGTATCTGCCATCATTTTAGTGTCTACTATTTCTTTGTACCAAGATAGTAGAAGCAGAAATGCTTTAGAAAAATTAAAAAGCTTTGCACAACCACATAGTAAAGTAATAAGAAATGGAGCGGTTGTAGAAATAAAAAGCGAGGAGTTGGTTGTGGGCGATAGCCTAATGGTGGAAGAAGGTACATCAATAGCAGCAGATGGAAAGATTGTACATTCCAATGATTTTTCTGTAAACGAATCTATACTCACGGGGGAATCTTTTGCAGTAAGTAAAGATAAAACAAGCAAGGATAATTTTATTTACCTCGGTACAAGTGTAGCAGGAGGCTTAGCTATTGTTACCATTACCGCTATTGGCAAGGAAACCCGCTTAGGAAAAATAGGAAAAAGTTTAGAAGAAATACAAGAAGAAAAAACACCATTGGAATTGCAGATAAATAATTTTGTAAAAAAGATGGTTATTACAGGAGCTGTTATTTTTTTAATTGTATGGGCAGTAAATTATTTCCAATCTTATAAATTGCTGGATAGTTTGTTAAAAGCACTTACGCTTGCCATGAGTATTTTACCCGAAGAAATACCTGTAGCCTTTACCAGCTTTATGGCACTGGGCGCATGGAGATTGATGAAATTGGGTATTGTGGTAAAGCAAATGAAAACGGTAGAAACGTTGGGCAGTGCCACTGTGATTTGTACAGATAAAACAGGCACCATTACCGAAAATAAAATGAGTTTGGCAAAAATTTTTGTATTGGCTACCAATAAAATTTCTACAGTAGAAGATGGTACCTTAGGAGAAGAAAATGAATTGATAACATTAGCCATGTGGGCAAGTGAACCCATTGCATTCGACCCTATGGAAATAGCTTTGCATAGTGCCTACCAAAAAATAATAAAAGTAGATGATCGCCCCGAATATAAATTGATACATGAATATCCGCTAAGTGGACAGCCACCAATGATGACGCATATTTTTGAAAACAGTGCTGGCAAAAGAATTATAGCTGCTAAAGGCGCACCCGAGGCATTGATGAATATTGCTAACCTTACTAAAAATGAAAAACAAGCAATAGAAGAAGCAATAAAAATAATAACAACAGAAGGATACCGTGTATTGGCTGTGGGTGAAGCTGTTTTTGATAACAATAATTTTCTTGATACACAGCAGGAGTATACATTTATTTTTAAAGGCATTGTTGGATTTTACGACCCTCCCAAGAAAAATATCCTAACGGTATTAAACGATTTTTATACGGCTGGTATTGCTGTAAAAATAATTACAGGTGATAATGCAGCCACTACGGAGGCTATTGCAAAACAAATAGGATTTAAAGGGTATGAAAAAAGTATAAGTGGAGATGAATTGATGAAACTAAATGGAGCCGATTTAAAAGTAAGCGTAGCCAATACCAATATTTTTACAAGAATGTTTCCTGATGCAAAATTAAAAATTATCAATGCACTAAAAGCCAATAATGAAATTGTAGCCATGACGGGTGATGGGGTAAATGATGGTCCAGCACTAAAAGCGGCACATATTGGTATTGCTATGGGCAAAAAGGGAACGGAGATCGCCAAGCAAGCAGCCTCACTTGTTTTGGCAGATGATGATTTATCAAAGATGGTAGATGCTGTGGGTATGGGTAGAAAAATTTATGCAAACCTTAAAAAAGCAATACAATACATCATCTCCATACATATTCCTATTGTACTCACGGTATTTATCCCATTGGCGTTGGGCTGGGTATATCCTAATATCTTTTCGCCTGTGCATATTATTTTTTTAGAATTAATTATGGGGCCTACCTGTTCTATCATTTACGAAAATGAACCCATGGAAAAAAATACCATGCTACAAAAGCCTCGTACATTTACCAATACTTTTTTTAATTGGAAAGAATTATCAACAAGTATTGTTCAAGGTTTAATGATAACTGCCGGCACTTTATTTGCTTATCAATATGCAGTAATGAATGGGTACAGCGAAGCTCTTACCCGCACAATGGTATTTGCAGTTTTAATAGCTGCTAATATTTTTTTAACTTTGGTAAATCGTTCTTTTTATTATTCCATTTTTACGACCATGAAATATAAAAATAATTTGGTATTACTTATCATTAGCATAACCATTGGTATTACTGCTTTGTTATTGTACATAAAACTATTTGCCGATTTTTTTGGGTTTGAATACTTAAATGTTGAAAAAATTGGAATAAGTATTGTGATTGGTTTTTTAAGTGTAGTGTGGTATGAAATGGTGAAATTATATAAAAGAAAAAAGCACAAAACGGTATGATTTAATTTATGAAATTTTAAATAAAAAAATATGAACTGGTATGTAATAATAATTGTTGGTATTGTAGCAATAGGCTTAGTGGTATTTACCATTATTCGCAATCAAAAAGATAAAAATGATTTTGTGCATAAAGTCAATAATGATTATCCTAAGAAAAAGGAAGAAGAGGGTGATGTAGAAATAGAAGAAGAAAAATTAAAATAGGAGGTATCCGTATTTAAAAAATTCGTGTTAATAAAAGCCAAAAAAGCAGCAGCTTGCCATGTATAAAGCATGCCTATATTGCTTTTATTTGAACATGGACAAAATAAATGGAAACAATCGGGGGTTTTATCTGCTAAGCAACAGTGGAGGTTTTAGGACAATAGATAAATTAAATCAGCCATTAGGATAGTTTGTGGTATGATTGGGTGCATTTAAAATTGTGGAACGCAATAATAAATTGCGGCTATAGAAACTATCTGCAGAGAAAAAGAGGGCACAGCGTTTACGCTGAGTTTAGCAACACAGACTCATTTAGCAGCGATAATTTTAATTTAACCTATATAATTTCTTTTCATTTTAATATTGGTTTTATTATTAAATTTACGCATGGAGAATCAGAAACTGGATATAACTAACGAAGTACATCGATATGAAGGCTTATTTAACCATGCTTCTATGGGCATTATTGTTTTGGATAGTAAGAGTATTATTCAATCTGTGAATCCCTTTGGATTAAACCTTTTTGGTTATAAAATAAATGAAGTTATTGGTAATCCAATTGAATTGCTCATACCACAACGCTTTCAGCATAAACACATAGGTCACAGAGATGGGTATATCAAAAAGCCAAAAAGCCGACCAATGGGTGTAGGTTTGGATTTGTTTGCTGTGAAAAAGGATGGCAATGAATTTCCCGTAGAAGTAAGTTTGGGCAAATACGATAACAATGGCGAAAAAAACGTTATTGCGTTTATAAGTGATATTACTGTGCGAAAACTGGCAGAAGCAGAAGTAATAAAATTGAATAATGAGTTAGAAGAAAAAATAGAGCGAAGGACAACGCAGCTAACCATTGCAATGGAACAACTAGAAAATTCGAAAATGGAATTGGAAAGTGCCATTTTTTTTCAAAAAGCAATACTTGATAATGCTGGTGCAATGATTATAGGTACAGATGAAAAAGGCATAATTAAAACGTTTAATCCAGAAGCTGAAAGGGAATTGGGTTTTAATGCATTTGATCTAATAGGTAAGCTAAGCCCATTGGTATTTCATGATATGGAAGAAGTAACTTCTAGGTCAAAAGAGTTGTCGCAGGAATTAAAACAACCTGTATCTGCAGATATGGATGTATTTTTTGCAAAAGCACAGCTAGCATTACCCAACGAATATGAATGGAGTTATATACGGAAAGATGGTTCAAGATTTCCTGTATTGCTTCGTGTTACAGCTATGCGTGATGATGAATTTGGTATCTTTGGTTTTTTAGGTATTGCACTCAATATTTCAGAATCTAAGAAAGTGGAAAAAGAACTACAGGTAGCATTGAATAAAGAAAAGGAATTGAGTGAACTAAAATCAAGGTTTGTCTCTATGGCTTCCCATGAGTTTCGAACACCGTTAAGCACTATACTTTCTTCTGCTTCTTTGGTTGCAAAGTATACCGAAACATCGCAGCAAGAAAATAGGGATAAGCATATAGATAGGATAAAGTCCTCAGTTAATAGTTTAGTAGATTTACTCAACGAATTTTTATCTATCGGAAAAATTGAAGATGGTAAAATTAATGCTAATCTTGTATCATTTAATATCAAAGAATTACTTGAAATTGCTTGTAAAGAAATGCAAGCTTTGGCAAAAATAAACCAACGTATAAAATATGTACATGAGGGTGAAGAAATGGTTATCTTGGATCCATCTCTTTTAAAAAATGTGATATTAAATCTTTTATCAAATGCCATTAAATTTTCCTCTGAGCAGGCAGTGGTTTTGGTTAAAAGCGAAGTGACAAAAGATAGTATAATTATAACTGTAGAGGATAATGGAATTGGGATTTCAGCGGAAGACCAACAGCATCTTTTTGAGCGATTTTTTAGAGCTAAAAATGCAGTGAATATACCAGGAACTGGGCTAGGGCTTCATATTGTAAATAAATATATAGAAATGATGCAGGGACAAATAGCATATAAAAGCGAATTGGAAAAAGGCACAAAATTTATTATTCAATTCGGTAATTTTTAAATTCATAAGTAAATTGCACGAAACTGGCCACTATTAAAAGTGGATACAAAATGAAATGTTCGCAATCGATTTTTTAACAAACCCCGTTTTTTTTAAGAGCATAAATATTAAAATAATAGGTACATATGAAAAAGATTCTATTAATTGAGGATAATGCAGAAATCAGAGAAAATACAGCAGAAATTTTAGAGCTTGCAGGATATAATGTACGAAGTGCAGAAAACGGAAAAGTTGGCGTGGCATTGGCTTTAGAAGAAAAGCCAGATTTGATTGTGTGCGATATTATGATGCCTATACTGGATGGTTATGGAGTGTTGCACCTCATTAATACCAATCCTGAACTAAACCACATTCCTTTCATTTTTCTAACAGCAAAAGCCGAGCGAAATGATTTTAGGAAAGGCATGGAGCTTGGGGCCGATGATTATATTACTAAGCCTTTTGATGATATTGAATTGCTCACAGCTATTGAGCGAAGGTTTAGGAAAGCCGAAATATTGCTGAAAGATTATAATCCCAATGCACAGGGTTTGCAACAATTGTTGCAGGAGTATAAAGAAAAAGATGCTTTACAATACCTCTCACAAAGCGGCAATTTAAATCATTATAAAAAGAAACAGCTTATCTACAGTGAGGGCAATCACCCAGTCGTATTATTTTATATAGAAAAAGGAAAAGTAAAAACCTATAGAACCAATGATGATGGTAAGGAGTTAACAATAGGGCTTTATTCGGAAGGTGATTTTTTTGGATATACAGCTTTGTTGGAAGATACCATCTACAAGGAATATGCAGAATCCATCGAAGATGCCGAAATTACCGTTATACCAAGAGATCAATTTGAAAATCTATTAAAAAATAGCAAAGAGCTTACACAAAAGTTTATAAAGTTATTGGCAAATAACGTATCAGAAAGGGAGGAGCAATTATTGAGTTTGGCTTATAATTCACTTCGAAAAAGAGTAGCCAATGCTATAGTGACTTTGCAAAACAAGTTCAAAAAAAATGAGCAGGAGCTTTTTTCAATCCATATTTCTCGAGAAGATTTATCAAATATAGCAGGCACGGCTACCGAATCTTTAATAAGGACACTCAGCGATTTTAAAACAGAAAAATTAATTGAAATAAAAGATGGTAATATTATTGTTATAAATGAGAAAAAACTACATACGTTATTAAATTAATGCAGTATTTATTACTTAACAAATAACATTGTTTTACAAATTCATCATTTAACTGTTGTTATCATAAAATTACCAATAAACAATTTGGTATAGCCCTAAACTTTAGCCTCGGCTTAGTAATTATTCATTTCAAAATGAATAGTAAGTAATAGAAGATTGCAGATGTTAAGCTTTTAGCAAATAATTATTAAATTCATTTTTTAAAGCAGAAAAACTTTTTTCTAGATACTCTATTTCATTTCTCAAACGCTTGTATTTATTTTCGGTTTTATTTTTTATATCCTCAGTAACCGCATTTTCATCCAATAAATTTTTCACTTCACGAATGTCGTGTTTTAGTTCATCCATAAATTCGTCTTGCAAAATAAATTGGTTCTGAAAATGCTCTGCATATGCCAAAAAATCCCTATCCGTTTTCTGGTCTAGCACTTCCGATAGGCGTGTTTTTAAGAAAGTATTTTCTTGTTTAAAAAAGCCAATCATCCGCTCCCAAGTACTAAACTCGTGATGGTAATGTGAAAGATTGGAACTATTAACCCTGGTCATTTTGCTATAATAATTTAGGTTTCTATTTACTAATTATTTGTTGTGTTGGTTTGGTACAACAATTTATCACCTCCTTTTTTTCTACATCCATTCTAGGGCTCACGTATTTTATTCCCAATCCCATTCCTCTAATAATAAGCATAGAAGCAATGAGCACCATCATATAGGGATAAGCTTTTCTAATCTTTTGTCTGAAGCCAATGCTTACATAATTGCCCCAAAACGCCACGCTCCACATCATAGGCAAAGTACCCAAACCAAAAAAGGCCATAAACAAAACAGCCTTTAAAACATCGCCACTGGCTATGGCACCCGCTGCAGCTATGTATACCAAGCCGCAGGGTAGGAGCCCATTTAAAAGCCCTATAGAAAACAAAGATGAATAATTTTTTTTGACGAAAAGTTGCGCCAAAGAAGCCCTTACTTTTTCGAAAAAAGCCAAAGAGAAATTTTTATTTGAAAATTTTAAATATTTTTTTGGTACAATTACAATGAGTATGATGAGCGATCCAATGAAAATAGAAAGCCATTGTTGATAACCAAACATCGACACACTCTTTCCAATACTTCCAAAAAGTAGTCCAAAAAGGGAATATGTTACTATTCGACCAATATTATACAAAAGCGATCCCGAAAATTTAGACCAGATTGTATCACTATTTATAGGTAGTGACAAAGCCAACGGCCCACACATGCCTACGCAATGAAAACTGCCTAAAAGACCCATCATAAAAGCCGCTATTAATAATTGAGACATGTTTGTCTATTTTTTTATTTCAATATTTGTTTCATAATAATATGACAATGCTTCTGCCTTCCAGCTCAACTGTAAATTGTAAAAACCCTTTTTAATAATGGAAAGTGGTATTTCTACGGTTTCATTCTTTACAGAAAAAGATTGTTTTATATCATTATCTTCATTAGATGGAGCATACATTACTGCATCACCATTAATCGTTTTTCCAGCAAAATCTTTTGGAAATACAATAACCAATTTTTCATTTCCAATTTTGTAACCGATGGTATCAGATAGTTCATCTACTCGTTTTTGTTCATCAATTCTATCTTGGTATTTCAATTCTTTTGCGTAATAATTGGTTGTAACCAAATCTATTTTTTGTGAAGACGACTTAAAAACCATAAATAGGATGCCCGCAACGAATATGGCATATATTAAAATTATTTTTTTTCCCCAGTTCATTATTTTCTATTTATCAATTATAAATTTCAGGACCAACGAAGTTTGCCGTAATGGTTTTTATTTTTTTAGTTGATTTTCCTCCCGAATCGTTTTGGTACATGCCAATCTCAAGTGGTGTTTTCCAACCTTTAATTTGACTCCTATCTAGTTTTACAAAAAATTGTACATGTGAATAATCTTCTTTTTTTACAACCATATTCACCGTTCCTACAAATTCTATTTCGCCTTTTATATTTTCTAATTTTAAGGTAAAAGGTATATCAAGATGTGTTTTATTGGCTAGCTTTAAATTGTACAAATTGCTCACTCTTCCATCGGGTAATGATGTATATGTCATACCTGCAGTACGCATGAGCCTTGCATCTAAATCTGTTCTGCTTACCAGTAGAAAAACCAACAATGATAGGAGTAGAGTAAGTACGGCTATATAACCTTTTATTCGTGCTGTTAATTTTAGTTTTACACCCTTTGTTATACTATTTTCCGATGCATACCTTATAAGCCCTTTGGGTTTATGTACACTTATCATAATAGCATCGCAAGCATCTATGCAAGCTGTGCAGTTTACACATTCAAGCTGCGTTCCATTTCTTATATCTATGCCTGTTGGGCACACACGTACACATGCGTAGCAATCTATACAATCGCCTAATGGAGGTTGCTCTACATAAGGTTCAAATTTTGCTGCAATATCTTTACATCCACCATTGCCTTTGCAATTGTCACATTTTGGTGTAGCATCATCATGATGATGCGTTTGTTCTTTCTCCTGTTTTGTATGCTTACCTCTAGGTTCACCACGAAGCGGGTCATATGCAACTACAATGGAGTTTTTATCAAGCAATACACCCTGCAATCTCCCATATGGGCATACAACAATACATACCTGCTCCCTAAACCACCAGTATACGAAGAAAAAAAATGAAGTAAAAATAATGAGTGAAATAATACTTGCTATATGGGTCGATGGATTTGCAAAATAATCTTTCACATTGTCCATGCCAATTAAATAGGCTAAGAAAAAATTGGCAATAATAAATGACAATCCAAAAAACAATATGAACTTAATTGCCCGTTTTCTTATCTTTTCACTATTCCATGGCATGGCTTTTAATAGTTTTTGTTTGGTAGCATCACCATCTATCCAATATTCTATTTTCCTAAAAACCATTTCCATAAAAATGGTTTGTGGGCAAGCCCATCCACAAAATACCCTTCCAAAAACAACGGTAAATAAAATGATAAAAACTACAAACGTGAGCATGGCTATACCAAAAATAAAAAAATCTTGTGGCCAAAAAACCATACCGAAAATGATGAATTTTCTTTCCAGGATATTAAACATCATCAATGGTGCATCATATACTTTTATAAAGGGAATCGTAAAGAATACAATCAAATAAAAAATACTAAACCAAGTTCTTACATTATATAACTTACCCTTAGGCTTTTTTGGGTTAATAAAATTCCTATTACCCTCTTTTGTAATAGTAGCTACAGAGTCTCTGTAGCTATCTTTTACATCTTCCAATATCGTTTCTTCCGCTATCATTATTATTTCTCCTTTTTGTATTTATATTTTTGATGCCTTTGAGACGGCTGTATCTACTTTTGCTTTTTTGGTAGAGTCAGCGGGTAGAGTTGTAGCGCCTTCTTCTGTATATAAATCGCCTTGTGCAGCTTTTTGGTTTGGAGGATTGGTACCACGTAACTTTTTTACATAACTGGCAATATAGCTAAGCTCTTTTGGGCTAAAGTCTGTTACCCACGCTTGCATTCCCTTATCTGGATACCCTGTTTTTAGCGTACTATATACATCGTTAATAGAACCTTTGTGTATCCAATAGTCATCTGTAAGGTTTGGTCCTAGCCCTGCCATGCCCTCGCCCAACTTTCCGTGGCATGACCAACATTTGGTTTCAAAAACATTTTTGCCAAATGCCAAGCCAGTTGCATCTGCTAAGGGCACTTTTTTTTCATCTATTTTATCCTTATTATTTGCTTCAAATATTTCTTTTTCTTTTTGTGCCTGTACTACTTCGGCATTGTATTCTTGTGTAGGATTTTGCCCATTGCCAAATACATGAAAATTAAAAATGTAAATAAACGCTACTGCAATCGTAATGTAGAACCCGTATTTCCACCATGGTGGCAATGCATTGTCTAGTTCTTTTATACCATCATAATCATGGTCTAGCATAATATCTGCTTCTTTTTCTACTGGTATGGCTTTGGTAAATAATTTCTGGTCTAGCTTGCTCCATATTTTTCGCATGGAAGATTCTTTTTCTGGCGCTTCCGCTTTTTCCGGCGTCAACTCTTGTTGCATCCTTTGTATGGAGAATGCAATAAAAAAGATGGCAAATATTTCCATTAATATTACGGCTACAAACATATAAAACGTAGTAGCTGTGAGTCCACCATAATTAGGAATTACTTTTACTGCTACAGTAGATGCGGTGGTTTGCGCAAAAATATTTTGTGTAGACAACAATATTCCAATTAACAATAAGCTGGTTATTTTTTTTGCTTCTTTACTTTTTTCTAATACCTGCTTGCTCATTACTATAAGCACTTGGCCCAAGCCCCAAATTACAAATGCCAACACAATGGTCATAATTACCAATAAGATTGCGAGTAAATTGCTACCGGAAGTAACGGTTTTTTCTGTAGCCGCCGCAGGGCTTTGGGCTATAATGCTACCCGTTGTTATTAGTATAGCAAGTAATAGAATAAATTTTTTCTTTATTAAGTGAATGAAATGCATACAATATGTTTTATAAGGTTGAGTTATTTTTTTCTTCATCTTCCAATGGGAGGTTGGATAGGGTCGTAATTCTTTCTTTGCCCATTTTTTTTACATAAATCAACAGCACTATAAAAAATATCAAGAAGATGAACAATGAAATGATTGGGTAAATGCTTACGTTATCTATGGTTTCGGCATATTGTTTTATGAATTTAAACATGGCTTATCTATTAAAGGTGGCTGTTTTATTTTTACTAATATCTCTTCCCAAACGTTGCATATAGGCAATCAAAGCAATCACTTCTTTTTTAGGCGATACCCTTATGCTATCAGATCTTAAATCATCTGCAATTAGTTTAGCTTGGTCTGCTAAATCCTCATTCGCTATTTTTTCATACCCTTTTTCATAAGGAACACCTAGGGTACGCATAGCATTTATTTTAGCTGCCGTTGTCGAAATATCTAAATCATTTTCTAGCATAAAAGGATAAGCAGGCATTACAGAACCTTCACTCATAGAGGATGGTTCCCTAAAATGGCGAAAATGCCAACCGTTTGTTTTCTTTAACCTTCCTCCATTGGCAGAAGATCCTTCTCTAGCCAAATCGGGACCCGTACGCTTGCTGCCCCATTGGAATGGATGGTCGTACACAAATTCTCCGGCTTTGGAATATTCGCCATAGCGCTCTGTTTCTGTACGGAAAGGGCGTATCATTTGTGAGTGACATACATAACAACCTTCTCTTACATATAAATCCCTGCCTTGTAATTCTAGTGGCGTATATGGTTTTACACTGCTAATGCTGGGTACATTTTCCTTTATTAAGAAAGTAGGTATCATTTCTATGGCTCCACCTATTAATATTACCACCAAACTTAAAATCAAAAATTGAATGGGTTTTCTTTCTATTAACCTGTGCCAATGTTCTCCTTTGTGTGCAACAAATTCTTTTTCTAAGGGTGCAGCTTCTGCTGCTTCATTGGCTACCAATACGCCAGACCTTACTGTTTTGTATAAATTCCAAATCATAAACAGCACACCCACCAAATACAATGTACCACCCAATGAACGCATGGCGTAAAAGGGTTTCATGTAGGTAACAGTTTCTAGGAATGTGTATTTCAATTGGCCTGCTTCTGTAAATTGTTTCCACATGGAGCTCTGTGTAAAACCGGCCCAATACATAGGTATAGCCCAAAACAAAATACCCAATGTGCCCAACCAAAAATGCAGGTTAGCTATTTTTTTAGAAAATAATGTTGTTTTATAAATTCGAGGAATCAACCAATACAATACACCAAAAGTGAGCATCCCGTTCCAGCCCAATGCACCTACGTGTACGTGAGCAACTATCCAATCGGTATAATGCGCTACTGCACTTACACTTTTTAACGAAAGCATGGGTCCTTCAAAAGTTGCCATACCATAAGCGGTAACAGCTACGACCATAAATTTTAAAATAACATCATCTCTCACCCTATCCCAAGCACCACGGAGGGTAAGCAAACCATTTATCATACCGCCCCAACTTGGGAAAATAAGCATAAAAGAAAATACGATGCCAATTGATTGTGCCCAGTTAGGCAACGCAGTATAAAGTAAATGATGAGGCCCGGCCCAGATGTATAAAAATATCAACGACCAAAAGTGAATGATAGAAAGGCGGTAAGAATATACCGGGCGATTGGCTGCCTTTGGCATAAAGTAATACATTAAACCTAGGTAGGGCGTGGTTAAAAAGAAGGCAACTGCATTATGACCATACCACCATTGCACCAGCGCATCTTGCACACCTGCAAATACACTATAACTATGCAACCAGGAATAAGGTAATTCGAAAGATCGAACAATATGCAAAACGGCTACCGTTACAAAAGTGGCTATATAAAACCAAATGGCTACATACAAATGCCGCTCTCTTCTTTTTATTATTGTGCCAAACATGTTCCAACCAAATACAACCCAAATAATTGCAATGGCAATATCGATTGGCCAAATAAGCTCTGCATATTCTGCCCCATTGGTTAGCCCAATGGGTAAAGAGATAGCAGCAGCAACAATGATTAATTGCCAACCCCAAAAATGTATGTAGCTTAATTTATCGCTATACATCCTTGCCTTGCATAAGCGCTGCAAAGAATAATACACTCCCATAAAAATTCCATTACCAACAAATGCAAAAATAACTGCATTGGTGTGTAAGGGACGTAGCCTTCCAAAGGAAAAATATTGCGTAATGTTTAATGAAGGAAATACCAATTGCAGTGCCACCCACAATCCTACAAGCATGCCTACTGCACCCCAGATTGCGGTTGCAAAAGCAAAGTTTCTAACAATCTTGTTATCGTAATAAAATTTTTCTACCTGCATAATTTATTTTTTAGTTGAGTTTTGCTTTGTTGTTGAAGGAGGAGTTGGTATTTTATCATCAAATAACATTCTGATGGAAGGTGTGTAATCGTCATCATATTGACCTGATTTTACACTCCATAAAAAGGCAACTAAAAAACTGCCTGCTACCAATATGCTTATACCTATTAGGATAAAAAATGCACCCACTTAGTTGTTATTTTGTAAGTTTCAAAAGTAACTGAGTGCCCATTTTTTTTTGGTGATGAGTATCAAAGGGAAATATGACTTTTGTCAGGTTTAAGTTACAAACCATTTTTGCGTGCACTTACAGATGATAATAAGGTAGCCAGCAATACAATGCTGATACTGCTTGCCGGCATTAAGATAGCTGCAACCATAGGCGAAAGTTTACCCTGCACAGCAAAGGATAAACCTATTATATTATACAAAATGGAGATAACAAATATTGTTGTCACTACTTTTTTCCCAGATTTTGCAAAGGCAATAAACCTATCTAGCAGCTGTACATTCTCGCCATCCAAAATGGCATCACATGCCGGCGAAAACTGTGCAGTATTATCACTCACTGCTATTCCAACATTGCTTTGCAACAATGCACCAGCGTCATTCAACCCATCGCCTAGCATTAAAACACTCTTTTGATAATATTGAAGGTTTTTTATGAAATCGAGTTTTTGTTGAGGCGATTGTTCAAATTTGAGTACCGTATTTTTTGAAAAAACTTTTTCAAGGTTTTCCCTTTCTGCATCATTGTCTCCAGATAAAAGCTGCAGTTTTAATTTATTTTTTTCAAGGTTGTGTATCAATTGAGGAATCCCATTCCTGTAATGGTTGCTTACCTCAAATCGGCCCATAAAAATATTGTTTATCAATACCAAAACATTTGTTCCAGCATGGATGGATAAATAATCATCGTTAAATGAACTAATGAAACGCTCTGATCCGATTTTTATTTGCAACCCTTCTACACTTGCTTCCAACCCGTTGCTAGTATATTCCCTAAAATTTTGTACAGTAGGGAGTGCAGAATAGGCTGCAGGAATAGATGCTTCAATTATTTTGCTCAATGGATGGGAAGATTGTCTACAAATTGCTTTTACTGCCAACAGTTCTTTATTTGTTAATGGCGTACCATGATAGATAACGGAAGATTGGTGGTTTTGTGTAATGGTGCCCGTTTTATCAAAAACAATGCTATCCACTTTTGCCATGGATTCTATTACAGTGGCATTTTTTAGGAACAATTTATTTTTGCCAAAAATACGGAGCATATTGCCATAGGTAAATGTAGCAGCAAGTAGGAGGGAGCAGGGGCAAGCAACTATAAGCACGGATGATACTGCCGGTAAAATTTTGGTAACATCATTTACCCACCAAAAAATGGCTGTAACAATAGCAATGGCAAAAAGTGCAAGGGTAAAATACCTACTCCAAGGGTGAATGAAAGATTTTTCTCCATTCTTCTTTTGTTCAAATTTATTGTTGTTCCAGAGTTGGGTAATATAGCTCTGGGATGCTTCGCCCATTACTTCCAATTGTATAGCGCTGCCTATTTGTTTGCCGCCTGCATAAATTAAATCGCCTTTGTTTTTTTGTACGGGCGCATTTTCACCACTTACAAAACTATAATCTACATTGGCCAAACCCTTTACGAGCAAGGCATCTGCAGGAATCATTTCTTCGTTTCTAATAATAATTTGGTTGCCTTTTTGTAATTGTGTAACGGGTATGTTTTTTTCAATCCCGTTTTTTATTACCGTAACGCCCAATGGGAAATAGGATAAATAATCCCTGTCAAATGAAAAGGAATCGTAGGTTTTATCTTGAAACCACCTGCCAATAAGCATAAAAAAAACAATGCCGGTACCAGAATCCAAATATCCCACACCGTAGCCACTAATAATTTCAAAATAGCTTCTGGCATAGGTAACCAAAATGGCCAATGCAATGGGTGTATCTATATTGATGTAGCGTTGTTGTATGCCTTTATATGCAGCTATAAAAAAATCGGATGCACTATAAAACAACACGGGGAGCGATAAAAAGAATATGAGCCAGGTAAAGGTTTCCTTCAATCCTATTTGATCTAAATTGCCTGCCGAAAAATATTCGGGAAAACTGAGCATCATAATATTGGAAAAGCAAAACCCCGCAATACCAATCTTGTAAATCCTTTTTTTATTGAAAGATGTTTTCTTTTTTATAACAGTATCTTGTAAGCTTATAGATGGCTCATAGCCAATAAAGGCCAATAATTCCACCACTTTCCTTAACGAAATTTTTTGGGGATCAAAGGCAATAAATACCTCTTTTCTTTGAAAATTGGTTTGCGATTTTATAATATGTTCATTAATACGGTGTAGGTTTTCCAATAGAAACACACAGGAGGAGCAATGCATTTGTGGCAGCGAAAAAGTAACATTGGTTTGTGTAGGGCTACTAAATTGCACCAATTTTTTTATAATATCTTCATCATCGAGGTACCCAAATCGTTCACTCACAAATTTGCCCTTGGCTTTTATGCCTGGATTTTCATCAAATTTATAATATACACAAAGGTCGTTTTCATTTAATAGTAAGTACACTTGCTTGCAGCCCTCGCAGCAAAAATGTTTTTCTTCCATTGCAATATCTTCCTCATCGCAGTTTTCGCCGCAGTGGTAGCATATTGTTTTTGTGGCAGTGGTTGTTTTAATAATAAAATATTTTAAATGAAGTGATACGCTCGGTTTTTGGAATCTTCCTAGCTTACTATTGGTCACAAAATTGTTGCAAGGGCGATTAAGATGTGTTGATAAAAGTCAGGTGTAAGTATGATAATCATCAGTGTGGATAGTAGGGGTAGATGAGCTAGCTAGTTTGCTTTCAAAATTTTATTAACTTAATGGGTGTATTTATAATTGTTGCCCTCAGTAGTAGATAATAGCGATAATAAATAACCGCAGTGAAAAGAAGAGCAGAGAGATTACGCAAAGATTCTCTGCGAAGACTCTTTTAACTAATTTCTTTGCGGTGAATGAATAAGCGAGAATTATAAATGCACCAGTCTTAGTAGTTTTAAGAACGAAACATTTGTATATTTGTAATACCAAAAATGAATTAAAATGGCAGCAATAGCAGGTATAAAAACAAAAAAAAATACACGTGGCCAGCTCACACATGTAACGGTAGATGTGCGCAAACACAAAGAAGTAATACAAATGTTTAGCGATCTTGGGCTTATTCCTAAAACAGATTTTCAAAAAAGATGCGAGCAGGGGGTAACTGTCGAAGAAGCACGCAATCACTCAATAAAGCATATCCGGTCCATATGGAAAAAATAATTATTGAGACTAGGTTATATGATGAATTAGATGAATTAATACAAAAATTATACGATAAAGAATATGTTGGTTTTTTAGAATCTGCGGAGGAATACATCCATAAAATGTATGATTTCATTAATACCATACCTAACTTAAAAGCAAAACTTACTAAACGAAATAAATTTGGAAAGTATTATTGCACATACAAAGCAAATATTAATACAAGCTGGTACATTATTTTCGACGTAGAAGATGATGTATATTTAATTAGTTTTATCACCAACAATCATTCTCCTAATTACCCAGCCTATATTGGTGGAATGAAATAGAATTTTACTACTTCCTTTTCGGCGTGGTTTTAAGGGTTGTACTTCTACATTTTAGCGTGTATCCTTGTGTACCCCAGATATAACTTTTACTAACTTAGTTCTTTCATCCCTACAAAAGTTGTAGGGATGATTTGCTTTCAAACTTTTACTAACTTAGTTCTTTCACATCTTATTAATATTATTGTTATTGTTGTTATTAGTTGTGATTTGCTTTCAAACTTTTACTAACTTAGTTCTTTCACATCCCTTTCTACTTCACAAGTAATTTACAATTTGTTGTGATTTGCTTTCAAACTTTTACTAACTTAGTTCTTTCACATCAAATCTTCAGGTTCTATTTTTCCAGTTTGAGTTGTGATTTGCTTTCAAACTTTTACTAACTTAGTTCTTTCACATCCGATAAATAGTAATATAATTCATAATCCTAGTTGTGATTTGCTTTCAAACTTTTACTAACTTAGTTCTTTCACATCTATGTACCAGAATTTCTTAAGTATTTCTTTGTTGTGATTTGCTTTCAAACTTTTACTAACTTAGTTCTTTCACATCGCTGCATTAAAAGAACAAGTTTATTCTTGTGTTGTGATTTGCTTTCAAACTTTTACTAACTTAGTTCTTTCACATCTAGGTTGGATAGCGATACTGCTTGTGTGAAGTTGTGATTTGCTTTCAAACTTTTACTAACTTAGTTCTTTCACATCTTAATTTTATGAAGAATAACATCACATACAGTTGTGATTTGCTTTCAAACTTTTACTAACTTAGTTCTTTCACATCGCAAAGTGCAACACGGTGCGAAGGGTTAGGTTGTGATTTGCTTTCAAACTTTTACTAACTTAGTTCTTTCACATCCTTCATTTTCAAATCATTTGCTTTGTCTATGTTGTGATTTGCTTTCAAACTTTTACTAACTTAGTTCTTTCACATCATCATAAACCGGAGCGTAAAGATTGCCGTTGTTGTGATTTGCTTTCAAACTTTTACTAACTTAGTTCTTTCACATCTTCGAAGAAATGTATTCGTTTATTACCGAAGTTGTGATTTGCTTTCAAACTTTTACTAACTTAGTTCTTTCACATCTACCGCCAACAATCATAGGCATATTTTCCTGTTGTGATTTGCTTTCAAACTTTTACTAACTTAGTTCTTTCACATCTTATTAATAACCGCAGCAACTTCGTTTGTGTTGTGATTTGCTTTCAAACTTTTACTAACTTAGTTCTTTCACATCCTTGAATTAGCTTCTTGTGGTGTTTCGGAGTTGTGATTTGCTTTCAAACTTTTACTAACTTAGTTCTTTCACATCAATTGGTAATATGGGTAATTCTTCAATAGAGTTGTGATTTGCTTTCAAACTTTTACTAACTTAGTTCTTTCACATCTTTTTGTGGGCCTGGGGAGAAAATGAAAATTGTTGTGATTTGCTTTCA
>JANPCB010000124.1:0-105391 GCA_031430735.1 Ferruginibacter sp.
TGCCCTATCTTTTAACGATTTAAACCTGCCGCTTGCACCCCCGTGGCCAGCCTCCAAGTCGGTATGCAATAACAGTTTGTTTTTATCTGTTTTCATTTCTCGGAGTTTAGCAACCCATTTAGCTGGTTCAAAATATTGCACCTGGCTGTCGTGTAGGCCAGTTGTTACCAGCATATTGGGGTATGCTTGTTTGGTTACATTATCGTAAGGCGAGTACGATTTCATGTACATATAATTTTCCTTATTGGCCGGGTTGCCCCACTCATCGTATTCGTTACTAGTTAATGGAATACTTGCGTCACTCATGGTTGTTAAAACATCTACAAAGGGCACGCCAGCAATAACACCATGCCACAGATCGGGCCGCATGTTTACAACAGCGCCCATTAATAAACCGCCAGCACTACCGCCGCTGGTATACAAATGTTCTTTGCTGGTATATTTTCCTGCCAATAAAAATTCGGCACAATCAATAAAATCGGTGAAGGTATTTATCTTCTTATTCATCTTGCCATCTTCGTACCAATACCTGCCCATCTCCTGTCCGCCACGAATATGTGCTATGGCAAAGGCAAAGCCACGATCGAGCAAACTTAGTCGCACACTGCTAAAAGATGCCTCCATACTGGCTCCGTAAGAGCCATAACCATATAACATCAGTGGCGCATTGCCATCTTTTTTAAATCCTTTTTTATAAACAATAGAGATGGGAATTTTTGTTCCATCTTTTGCTGTTGCCATTACCCTTTCCGTTGCGTAATCTGCAGCCTTAAAGCTGCCGATCACTTCCTGTTGCTTCATCAGTTTCTTTTCTTTGGTAGCCATGTTGTAATCATATACCGAGTTTGGCGTGGTAAGCGATGTATAATTGAAACGCATTACATCGGTATTGTAATCGGGTATGTTAGATAGATTGGCTGCATAAGCTGCTTCATCAAAAGGAAGATAATGAGAGTTGTTGTTTGCAGTATTTAAAATATGTATTTGTGTTAAACCATCTTTACGTTCCGAAATTGCCATATAGTTTTTAAACAGGTCAAATCCCTGAATCAAAATTTTATCATCATGTGCTACCAAGTCTGTCCAGGCAGCAGTATCAGTTTTGGTTTCGGCGCATGTTGCTATTTTAAAATTCTTTGCCCGCAGGTTGGTGCGTATGTAAAATTTATCGTTGGCATGATCTACATCGTACAACACTTCCTTCATCCTGGGTTGAAAAACTTTAAACGCATCCTCCGGCTTATTAGCATCTATATACCTGTACTCAGAAGAAAGTGTGGCACTAGAGCCAATGAAAATAAATTTATCCGACTTGGTTTTACTTACACCAATATAATTGGTAGGGTCTTTTTCTTCGTACACTGTTTTATCTGTTGCAGCATCTGTTCCCAGTTTATGCCTTTTTATTTTTTCAGATAAAAGTGTTACCGGGTTTTTAGCCGTATAGAATAAAGTAAGATTGTCATTGGCCCAAACCGGATCGCCTTCAGTATTTGGAATTTTGTCTTTGTAAATTTCGCCTGTCTCTAGGTTTTTTATGTAGATGTCATACTGCCTCCTGCTCAACATATCAACTCCATAAGCCAGCAACTTATTATCTATACTTATGGCAAACCCTGTGGCCGAAAAATAATTATGCCCTTCGGCCATCGCATTTACATCAAGTAATACTTCCTCTGTAGCTTGTAGGGTTCCTTTTTTTCTGCAATACACAAAATAGTCTTTACCCTCCACCACACGGCTGTAATAAAAATATCCATTCTTAAATGTGGGCACACTTTCATCCTTCTCTTTTATTCTCGCCTTCATTTCGGTATACAGATTTTCCTGCAACGTTTTTGTGCCGCTCATCATGGTATCATAGTATGCATTTTCTGCTTTCAGGTAATCAACCACTTTTGTACTGTCGGGACCTTTTTTAAAATAATCATTCATCCAGTAATAATTATCAATACGGGTATCGCCATGGGCAATTAATTCCTTGGCTTTTTTTTCTGCAACTGGAGCTGCAATGCTATCGGCCCATTTGTATGCCATTGTTGTAGTGTTGGTTTGATTTGTACAAGAAAGTAATAAACATAATGTTACTAAAAGTAGCCATTGATTTTTTTGCATAAGTTAAAATTTGTACTAATATAAAGTAATATTTTAATAATTTTTTAATTTCATACTGGCGCAATTATATAAACTATCCATTTATTTAAAAACCATGCTGTCTCAGCGGGGTTTTAAACATCTAAATCCTAAAAATTAAAAACTACAATTGGTAAAACCCTGCCGTCAGGCAAGCCCAATGCAGAAAAGTACCACTAATATTTACAAGCCAAATCTTCCATATAAAATAAGCACGCTATTTATATTTTAATTCAAGAACGAAAGCTCAGGGTTTGGCAAACTTTTAAACTTATTCATACGTCGGGCTTGCCTGACGGCAGGCAGGGTTTCGCAGCAAAATTTTATAAAAATTTTTATTGACTAGTTGCGAAAGCCCCGCCGAGACAAAAAGAAAAAGTAAACAAACCGCAATACATTACCCCTTACTATGGATCACTTACCACTTTCAATGTGCTGTTTAAAAATAAAGAGCAGTGGTTTGTGGGGGATAAAGGAAATAAAGATTATTAGTAGACAATCTGTTAGTTTGCCTTTAAACCACAATCCCCTGTATCGCATCCAAAAAATCTTTCCTTTTCCGTTGCGATACTTCCAATTGCTTCGCATTCTCCATGATCACATAACCGCCGTCATAGCGTTGAAACTCTTTTACCCGGTTAAGGCATATCAGGTAGTGATGGTGGATGCGAAAGAATTTATGTCCCTGCAACTGCAATTCAAAATCACCGAGGGATTTAGATGCTACCAGCTTTGTTCCGTCCTGTAAAAAAACAGTGGTATAAGCACCATTGGCTTCGCAGTACATGATGTCTGAGATATTTACAAAAACAATTTTTTCGGCCATGCCGATGCCGATCTTGGTTTCTGCGGCGCTGGTATTGTGCATCAGTATCTTTTCTAATTGCTGCAGTTGGGAACTGATGGTATTTTCATTCCGGTTGATGTCCGTTTTTATTTTATTAACGGCCCTTACTATATCATCTCCTTCCACGGGCTTCAATAAATAATCTAATGCACTCAGGCGAAAGGCCTCCACTGCATAGGCATCGAAAGCGGTGACAAATATTACCCTGAACTTTGGATTGGTAAATGACCGCAACAGGTCAACACCTGTCATGCCGGGCATTTCAATATCTAAAAAAACAAGGTCGGGTTTATGTTGCTCTATTAAAGCCTTGCCTTCTACAGGTGAAGTGGAGGTTGCAATGATCTCCACATCCTCCTTACATTTTTTCTTCAGCAGTATGGACAATACATTTACGGCTGATGGTTCGTCGTCTACAATGATGGTGCGTATCATACTATTGATTTTTTAATTTCTTCCGAAAAATTATTTGGCACTTTAATAGTAACTAATGTTCCCGCCACTTCACCGTTGTTCATCACATCTTCATAGTTAGTTATAATATCAGCTCCTAACTCTTTTGATAATAATTTGAACCGTTTTGACAACAGTTCCATCCCTTTTGATTTATGTTCTTTTCTAAAAAGGCTTTTCAGCTCAGCCGATCTTTTTCTTCCCACACCATTGTCTTCTATCTCATATTGTATAGCCCCGTTTGTTTTTGTAATTCGTATCTGCAGTTTTTTATCGGTTGGTTTATGAGACAGCCCATGCCAGATAGCATTTTCAATATAGGGCTGCAGAATCATGTTGGGTATTGATATTTGCTCCGTATCAATAGCCGGGTCAACAGTTACTGAAAATTGTAATTCGGGGATGCGCAGGTTCTCCAAAGAAAGATAGAGTTGTATAAAATCAATTTCTCTTTGCAAAGGAATAAATGGCTTCTCGGTGTTTTCCAACAACAGGCGCAGCAATTTGGAAAACCTGGCAAGGTAGGAATGTGACTTATCATTTTCTTCCATCAGTATCAGTTCCTGTATTGCATTCAACGAGTTGAACATAAAATGCGGATTCAGTTGTGCCCGCAGACTTTGCATTTCCAGGTGGGCCTGGATGGATTTTAGTTCTTCATTGGATTGCTTTAGCCGGATGGTGCGGTCTGTTACCTTATTTTCAAGCACTTCTTTTTCTCTTTTTATACCGGCCATCCTGTAGCGATTGTATGCCCAGATGGCAAGTACAAAAACAACGATATATAATAGATAAGCCCACCAGGTGCGCCACCAGGGCGGTGAAATAATTACTATAATGGTTTCATCGGTTGATGTCCATACCCCATCACTGTTGGAAGCTTTTACATGAAAGGTATATGTGCCGGGGGTAAGGTTATTGTAGGTGGCCACCCTTTGTGTTCCCATATCTACCCAATTTTTTTCAAACCCATCCAGCCAAACGCTGTATTGGTTTAAAGCGGCATCCTGGTAACTCAATGCCGTATAATAAAAACTCAGCTTGTTCTCATCATAACTTAAGTGTACTTCTTTTTTGCCGTATAGGATCACTACAGAATCTATACTTTTCTTTTTATCCTGCGGATTGGAAAAAGAAAGTTGTTCAATATGCAGCAACGGTGTAATGCTATCGGGTTTAAAATCGGCAGGGTCAAAAACTAAAATACCATTATCACAGCCAATCATAAATTTGCCTTCCCTGTTTTTTATTCCATTATAAAAAATATCTGTCTCGGGCAAACCATTAAGCCGGCTGATATTCCTGAATTTTTTGGTTGTTGCATCAATAATGCTAAACCCTCGCCTGGAAGAAACCCATACATTGTGATCACTGTCTTCCAGCAATTGCCAGGGGCCATTGTATAAGAGGCCGTCCTTTTCCGTTATCTTTTTCGCTTTCTTTGTTTTGGTATCAAATAAATAAAGCCCGTCCATAAAAGTGCCTAAATAATAATTGCCGGAATCGGTGGACACAGCAGACAAAACAGATTGAAAGCCGGGTGGCTGGTTAAGATAAGAAGTAAACCGGCCGGTGATTTCATCAAGGCTGTTTAAGCCTCCATTGTTTGTGCCTATCCAGATGGTTCCTTTTTTATCCTCATAGATCAAGAATACCTGGTCGTCATCAAGCACCCCGTTATTTGGAATTGTAATGCCATCGCTTATAATATAAGGATATCGTTTGAAATCATTTGTTTCGGGCCGCCACAGACAAAGGCCACCACCATATGTGCCCATCCAGATCCGGCCCCTGCTGTCCTCAAAGATCTTTCGAACATTATTATGACTAAGAGAAGAGCTGTCTTTACCATCAAAAACATAATGAACTGTTTTTTTTGTTGCGGGGTTATACCGGTACAAACCATTTCTTGCTGATCCACACCACAGCCTGCCCTTACTGTCAAGTAATATTGAACGCCCTTCGATTTTATCAGTTGATGGATCTATCGGTAATGATACAAAGGAATCGTTTTTCGGAAACCAATGATAGAAGCCGTTTGTATTCGCCATCCAGCAAGAACCATCCTTATTATCAGAAAACGCCCAGGTTACGCCACCGGGATACCCCGCAGGACTGGCTATATCTTTTTTTAATAAATTAAACTGGCTGGCTTTTTTGTTTATCCAATACAATCCGCCATAGTAAGTACCCAACCATACCGTGCTATTTCTATCAATTAATATTTTTGAGAAGCCTCTGTTCGAATTTAGACTAGATGGGAAATTATTACTATTACCAAAGACTGTGAAGCTTTTCGTGCTGGCATCAAAATATTGTAATCCCTTACCACCGGCATACCAAACATTTCCTTTATCATCGGGTTGAAAATCCATTGCATAACTGTCAGAATAAAACCTGCTTTGAAGATTATAATTGACAAATGCCTTTTGTAGCGATCGAAAACAGATAATCCGACGGGTGATGCAAACCATATATTATTTTGCCGGTCCTTTTTTATAGAAAACAAAGTATCATTACCGATGGAGCTGCTGTTTCCGGTATGCGTATATTGTATTGCTATACCCGTTTTGCTGTTATATTGAAGTACCCCTTCATTACCATAATATTTAGATGATGCATCATTGACTGCAATGTCATCCTGTCTGCACATCCAAAGCAGGCCGGGTTGCAGGGGGTCTTCCAGCAATGACAAATATCCCCGTTTTTTTGCCGGGTCATCTGCAGTAAGATGGCCGGTAAATTTATCTTTAACAGGATCATATTCATAAATGCCATTGTTAGACCCCACCCATAGTTTTCCATTTTTTGCAGCGATCATATCAGGGAAAAAAGTAGCATTGATATAGTGGCTTCCCTTTTCATAAGAACTGTAATGGAAGATCTTTCCGGAAGAAAGGTTAACCCTGTCTATAAAATTAACAGTGTTGGTCTGATCGCCGGAAATCACCCAAAGTTCTTGTTCGTCAACTTTAAGAATTTTATAAATAAACGGCATGCTGAACTTATTTCCTTTTGCAGCCCCATAAGGTTTAAAATCATCAATGGCCCTGTCATAATAGAAAACACCCGTATTGGTTCCGGCCCAGATCCTGCCCGAATTATCTTCGTATAATATAGCTGTAAAAGCCCTAGTGGCAACCTCAAATCCAAAATTATAAACCCTCGTTTTGTAACCATCGTAGCGAACAACACCCGCCTGTGTACCCATCCATATATAACCCTGTTTGTCTTGCAGCAGGGATAAAATAGTTTCTTCCGGCAATCCTTCCTGTATGGTCAGTTTGTTAAATACCAGGTTGGGGTATTGGGCTTTTAAACCGACAGGGCAAAGGCAACAAAGCAGGATAGCATATCGTATAAACCGTTTGAGCATAGATTTATTTTCCTCTAAATTAATTAATGGGGGGACTAATGGGGGCATTCTTTTGGTAACCGATACCCTTTGGTGAATAACTGCAGCCTGTAACGGATAAGTGATATTGTTGGCAGGGTGAGGTATTCGATTCTAAATATACATCTAATTTTTAATTTCGTTATGATTTAGCTAGTGCTGCTGTTTGTCATCCTTTCTAAAAGTGGACGTAATGTTTTTTATCAAATTGAAATAAACTTTTTTCCTGTTTGATAAACCGGTCAACAGGTTCTACAATTATTTTTTATCGCCTTCACTGAATCAGTTATTCCACGTACCCTTCACATATCAACGGTTCCATTGCAGTTGTCAATGAGTTGTTGTAAGCGCTTCGGCAGCAAGCTAGATTTGTGTTATCAAACAAAAATAAACACACTCTTTTCTTTTTTAAAACAAATAAAAAGATTAACCAATACGGTTGCTCACCGAAAACAAACGGGCATAAAAATTATGAAAAAGTTAATCATCATCACCGTTGCATCTTTCTTTACTTTCACCAGTTGTTCAAAAATTGAACCAACACCAGACTCACAGCTTACAAATGTTTCGCAGGTGAAACAGCCATCACAAATTGGTCAATCACAAATTGTTCAATCCGAAGGAGGCACTCATTGTTTTACCATTACCAATTTGGAAACAGATGCGGGAGTGGAAGAATACAGGGTAAGGTATACTGACTGTTACGGAATTGTAAAAAACGTACCGTTACCAGCAGGACAATATCTATCTGACTGTCTTCGATACGGAACAGTTACAGCCAATTTTGCCTACGGCATACTTGCATGCAGGTAATGCTGCCAGCACCTAAAGGATATAAAGTCTCTATAAAATTAAATTAATAAAATACAACAGCGGAATCCGAAAAGCTGAAACAGAGTAGGAAAAAAAATTAAAAAAAATTATTATGAAAAAGTTATTAATTATCGCCGTAGCATCTTGCTTATTTATAGTTAGCTGTAAAAAAGCCGATGTAACTGAAACTCCCCAGCCTGTGAATATTATAAGCACAACCGACACTCCCAATCATTGTTACCTGCTTAGTAATATTGAAACAACAGTAGGCCAAGTGGAATACATAGTTACCTACACAGACTGTAACAATGTTGTTCAAAATGTGGCTTTGCCATTTGGCCAAAGGCTAATGCTTTGTTTACAAAACGGCACTGTGCAAACCAATTTTACTTATACCCTAGCAGACCGCGGTGATTGTTTAACTGCACGCCAATAGTCCACTTTTTTCTGTCTTGGCGGGGTTTTCGCACACATAAATTATAAATTAGAAAGAATACTTGTTGCGAAACCCTGCCTGCCGTCAGGCAAGCCCGACCTGTGATAGACTATAAATTTTTAGGTGCCAAAGCCGACCCAAGTAAAAGATGCCAGTTAAATATCAATACTCCGAAAATTTAAAACTTACTTTGTAATCTATAACTCTATTAATTGATATCACTTTTTGAGACTAAAAAAACATTCTAAAGCTTCGTTGGATGACTCAATAATAGTTTTAAGTTCTTTTGTTCGTCGGGGTTTCACGGATAGTTCTGATTTACTTCAATTATTATGCTTGTGAAAACCCCGCCGAGACGCAAACCCCGCTGAGACGCCAATTATGGTCTCTTCACACTATGATTTTACAGCATCAAATAATATTTTTGCAATTTCTTTTGATAATTCAATTTTTTTTGACTGGTATTTGTCCATATCTGTTTTGTTAGATATAAAACACATTTCTATAATGAAATCATATCCTGCCTGGCGTAGCCAAGCCAAAGTACCTCTTGCGCTATCCCGCTCTGTTTTTAATCCCCTGTTTTTAATCCCTAAAATTGTTGCAATAGTAGTTGCAATTTTTCCTCCTAACTGTTTTTCAAATTGACTTGCATCGGTGCTTATCAGTACTTCTGTTCCTGTAGCTGCCGGCGGACCCGCATTCCAATGAATATCGATATTTATAGAATCAGGTTTAAAATATTTTTTAAAATATACCAATGATGCTTTTAACGCATTTGCATTATCGTCAATAATACATCTAACAGAGCGTTTTTGAAGCTCTGCTACCAGCAGATCTCTGAATTCAATTGCCAGGTCACGCTCTATGTACCTATTTCCGGATGCTCCCGGGTCACCACCACCGTGTCCTGCACCTATGATCAATGTTTTCATTTTTACCACTGAAGGCGGAGTGTTATTAGCAGTCACCGTTTTGTCAGCCGAAACAGTTTCTTCGACCTTTAAAAGGAAATTAGAATAAACCCATCCTTCAGCAATCTTACTCCACCCGTTTTGCTGATCAGTTACAACTATTATTGTACCCTTTTTTTTAATAATCCCTGTTAGTTCTCCATCACTGGCAGGCAGTTTTCTTACTCGAAGGTCACCTTTTGTGGTATTCACTTTAAACTTTGTTGGCTCCATAATTTTATAAGTTAACATGTAAATAAATCATAGAAAAGATTATCCTTTTCCCTCCCTCAGTATTTCACTGTAGCCTCTTGCTATTTCGGCAATTTTATCGGCCTGGTCAATTCCGTTTATTATTTTTCTTGCATTAAAATAATCAGCCGTATCTGCAACGAAGTAATTGGCAAGTTTCCGGCCGGTAAACCATCCATCCGTCATGCCCTGTATAGCAATGTGATAGGCAAGATCCGGTTCCTTTGCACGGTCGGGTTCGTTAATAAGATCAACGCCTGTCAATTTTTTTGCCCTGGCATAATTATTTCGCCCCGTTAACTGTACATAGCCACGGCCATGATATAATGCGCCATCACCGGGCTTTGTATTACCCAGCATTTTGCCAACACTGTTTGCCGGATTGTAACGTTTATTAAAATAGGCATCTCCTCCACGTTCATCAATGGGCCTCATCGTATGGGCCGTTTCCCATTTAAAAGTAGCCAGGCAATAAGCCAGTTTGCGGCGGTCGGTGTCAGTATCATTAAACCTGTTATCGGTTTCTATTTTAGAAAACAGGAATGCAAAGGCCTCTGCCAGGTCGTTGGTTAAGGGGCCAAAGCGGCTGGTGTAGCCGGTGAGCAGTTTGTTTTTGTTAAGTGTTAACATGCAAGTTGTTTTTTTTTTGGTTAAGACATATAATTGCAATTATGAATATACAACATTTGTTATTTATGAATAGAAAAATTTGGAACACAACTTTTTTTAGCTCAGGATTTATCACTAAGGGGAGCCTTATTTTGCTTCCTTTACGATTTTACAATATGGTAAAAGCTCTTTTATTTTTTTAATTTCACTTTCGGTGATATTATTATTTCCTGTCAATAAAAGATATGTCAAATTTTTCAACTGCACGATCTCTTTTGATAAACTGATTAATTGATTATAGTACAAAGACAGCGATGCCAAGTCTTTCAATTCCCCAATTTCCGCGGGCAGGCTTCTTAAATTGTTTGAGGACAAATTAAGCGATACCAAATTTTTCAACGCCCCGATATCTTTTGGTAAACTGTCTAATTTTATTTGGGTTAAATTCAGTGTTGTTAAATTTCTTAACTCCCCAATTGCTTTTGGAAAAATGTGTAATTGATTGCGTGACAAATACAGTGATGCCAGATTTTTCAACTCACCCAATTCCGGTGGCAGGCCTGTTAATAAGTTTGAGGACAAATCAAGCGATGTTAAATTTTTCAACTCCCCGATCTCCGGGGGAAGATTGCTTATATTATTTGAAGATAAAATCAACACCTCTAATTGTTTGTTTTCAAACACAGCTACAGGTACCCTGTCAAGATATTTTCCTGAAAAATCAATCGCCCTAGTACTGCTGTCAATCCCCATAACGTCGTAAGCAACCTTATACTTTTTACCTGAAGTATCTATAAGGCCATCCGACCCATCATATTCTTTTATCCTTGCGAATCCATTATCATTAAACTGCGCTGCTTTTATCCATCTGCCCAGCTTAGACACATCATTACCATTCTTGTCTATAAAATAGAACCGGTCATTTTTAAATGCCAGTGCAAACCTGTCGGCATAAAAATAAAAAGCATTGATAAGTTTTTGAGATTTGGCCAGGGCAGATTTTGTTGCACTATCACTTTTAAGCGCTTTGTTTTTTGCAGAGTCTGCTACCATTGCCGATTTATTGGCTGCTTTTAAAGCTTCTACTGCTATTGCCTTTTGTTTTTCCGCTTCGTTTTTTGATTTAATTGCTGCTGTCCTTAACGATTCGATCCTGTCAAATGCCCTGTTCACTTTTTCTTTTACCACATCTTTTTTAGTGGGGTCAAAAGCTTCGGCGGCAAAATATTTATTGATAGCGGTTTTGTATTCCTGCTTATTAAATGCAGCATCGCCCTGCTGTATGGCTTGGGTATAGCTACTTTGCCCCTTTGCAGCAGCAAAAAAGATCATGCAAAAAAAGAAAAATAAAAGGCGGTTCATGAATGATTGATTGGTTTTAGTCTTTAGTTTTTCTTTTGTTCCATAATACATTCTATATTACTCCAGCGATGGAACATTTTTTTTGACTCCCTTTTGTTTTTGAGGCACAGGATCTGTTATCCCGTATTTTTCTTTCTGCTTTTTAGTCAATGGCTCAATTTTATTACTCTTAAGAAAATCATCTAATGGCATTGGAATATCCCACAGACGGACGGTACCATCTAAAGACCCTGTAATAATTCTTTTCCCATCGGCTGAAAATGCAACGGAAATGACATTATCGGTATAGCCTTTAAAAACCCGGTAGGTATGTCTTTTTAAGTCCCACAATCGAACAGTTCTATCATTAGACCCTGTGAGTATAGTTTTTCCATCTGGAGAAAAAGCAACTGATTGGACTCTACCGTTATGACCTATAAATTTCTGTTTCGGGATGGTATTTCCATTTGAGTCCCACAACTGGCATGTGCCATCAAAAGAGCCGGTAAGAATTGAATCTCCACCGGGAGAAAAAGCAACAGCACTAACATAGCTTGTGTTTTTATCAAAATCAGCGAGTGAATTTCCATCTAAGTCCCACAATCCAGCCTCGTTATTATCAGATGCTGTGAATATTTTTTCTCCATCGGGGGAAAAGGCAACCACAATCATTTTGCCGGAAGCATTATCTTCTGTGCCGTCAGCTATAAATTTCAATTCTAATAAAACGGAATCTCCATCTTGGATCCGCATACGGGCCGTACCATCTAAGTCCCACAAACGGGCCGTACCATCATATGATCCCGTAAGTACTGTTTTTCCATCGGGGGAGAAGGCAAGAGAAGCGACTCTGCCTGTATGTCCTTTAAATTCAACTATCGAATTTCCATTTAAATCCCACAAACGGGCCGCACTATCTAAAGAACCCGTAAGAATTCTTTTCCCATCGGGAGAGAATGCAACAGCACAAACAATGCCCTCGTGGCCTTTAAATTTCGTTATTATATTTCCGTTTAAGTCCCATAAAATAGCAATACTATCTTCTAATCCAGTAACTATTTTTTCACTATCCGGGGAAATGGAAACTGAAGTGACCTTTCCGGTATATCCGTTAAATTCAGAGCTGGAATAGGTCTTTAAGTCCCATAATCGGACGGTTCCATCTGTATTAGACGCTGTAACAACTGTATCTCCACCAGATGAAAAGGCAATCGAACCAATTACATCAGTATGACCCCTAAGTATCTGTATTGTATTTCCATTTAAATCCCACAGGCGGGCCGTTTTATCAGCAGAGCCCGTAAGTATTTTTTTTCCATCAGGAGAAAAGGCAACCTTATATATTTTACCAGAATGCCCAACAAATTCCTTGATTACATGTCCTTCTAAGTCCCATAAACGGGCCGTACCATCAAAACATCCCGTAATTATTTTTTTCCCATCAGGGGAGAAAGCGACATATATGACATAACCAGCATGGCCATTAAATTCCTGAATAACATTTCCTTCTAAGTCCAGCAAACGGGCCTTAAGATTTCCTACTCCCGTAAGTATCGTTTTTCCATCAGGGGAAAACCTAGCACAAAAAACATGTAAATCATCTTCGAATTTGAATGTATCTAACACATGTCCTTCTAAGTCCCACAAACGGGTTGTAATATCAAGTGATGCGGTAAGAATTGAATCTCCACCAGGTGAAAATGCAACGGAAGAAATCATACCACTATGGCCTATAAATTTTGCAATGGTATCTCCATTTAAGTTCCACAAACAGGCCGTACCATCTGCCGATCCAGTGAGTATTTTTTTTCCATCAGGCGAAAATGCAACTGAAAAGACACGACTTGTATGAACACCTGTAAATTTCCGGATGGTATTTCCATTTAGGTCAATCAAACATGCTGTACCATCTACTGATCCCAAAAGGATCGTTTTTCCATCAGGGGAAAAGGCAACACCAGTTATCGATTCCCTTTTAATTATTTTGTAAAAACAGTTTTCACTGTAAATATTTTCAGCAATTTGCTCAAAATAAGGAATCTTATACCTCTTAATTATTTCTTCCTCGAGTCTCAATGCCAGCGTAGGGTTTTCGAATAAAACTTCTTCACTTATCTTTGTATTTAGGGTAAAGGCATCATTCCGTATTTTTATTTTCTTTTCAGCTTTTTCCGCAATGGTTTTTGCATCATCGGCTTTTTTCTTTAACTCACTTATCAAATTAAATACCGTGTCTATTTTTAATTTTACTTCCTTTTTTCTATCAGGGTCAAATGCTTCAGCAGCAAAATATTTATTAATGGCAAAACTAAATTTTCCTATATCACGGACAGAGTCTCCTTGTCGAATAGCATCGTCATAACTTCTCTGCCCCTTTGCAGAAACAAAGAAGATAATACAAAAAAGGAAAAATAGAATTCGCTTCATTATTTACAATACTCTTTTAATTGTGCTGTGTCTTCAATGGCTTTTATTTTCAATTTCATGTTAATACTATCCGGATTGATTTTAGCAATAGAATCCATTAAATAAGTTATCGCTTTGGGGCAACCATTTGCACTCAAAATAATATTTGCCCTGCTCAACAAACTTTTAAATTCAAGTTCTTGTTTGGCTGCCTGTTCTAATTTAAATTGATCTAATCTGTAAGTTGCCAGTTTTTCCGATTTTCTTGAATTAAAATAGAATACGACAGCAACAACCAGTGCAATCATAGCTCCACCCAAAAGACTATACAATGTACGCAGCCGTTTCCTTGTCCGCATCTTCTCCATATCCCGCTGCTTTTTTATTTCAGCAATACTTTGATCTATCCTGCTCTGCAGATCCAGCGGGTAAGAAAGGCTCTGTTCAAAAGGCCGCAGGTAATCAATATCATCCTGTGTAAATAAACCCTGCCGCTCTAGGTACACTTTATAAATATCACCGGCCTTCTCCCGCATCTTCATTTCCTCGGTAAGGTTTTGCCCTACCACCAGGGCAAGTACATCGTGGCTTATTTCGTACTGGGTTTCATCACCAATTTTAATGGTGCGAATAATGCGGCGCTGCTCCAGTTCTTTCAGCAGGGCGCCAATTGGTTTTTTGGAAAACACTTTTTTTTGTTCAAGGTCTTCCTTAATTGCTGCTTCGCTTAACTGGAGTTTGGTAAATCTTTCGGAGATCATAGCAGCCAGCAGTTCCAGCGGTACTCTTTCGCCATAACTTTCTTCAAGTTCTGTTATTTGCTTTTTCAAAAAACTTTCCAGTATGCCTTCCAGGTTATCATCATCCTTTATCAGCGCCGAACTCAGCACTGGCAATTCATTTTTATTTATTGCGCTTTGTGCACGGTCCCATAACTCTCCTAAAAACACCTGCACATGCGCCAGTTCTATTTCCTTTTTTTTATCGGGCAATTTTAATAAGATACTTTCTGCAAGTTTGTGGCTTTCATCTACATTAAAAAAGCTGCGGTACCTGGGCGCTTCCAGTATATGGTAAATAACTTCTTCTACATTTTTCCTTCCCATCTTTTCTACACGGAAACGGTGCTGGAAAATACTGGGACAAAGCGGTTCAAATTCTGAAAGATGACCAATGAATTCTTCCCGCATAATGAGCATAATGCGGCAGGGCACTTTATTGCGGATGAGTTTGTTGAGCAGCGTAAAGTATTTTCTCTTTTCTGTTTCTTCACCTGAGATAAGCAGTTCTTCAAACTGGTCGAACAACAAATACACCGGCTGGTAACGCTCTGCAAATAATTGTTCAATGGCCTGTCCAAATTCTATTTCAGGGTCACTAGGCATTTTTGTAACAGGATCAATTTCTATTTTCTCTTTAAGCGCTTCGTTAATGCCAGCAAAAACAGAAGCATTGATATCGGCGCCTTTGCGTATCGTGAGGGCATACCAATCGGCATCCGAAAACTGGTTGCGCAGGCCACATTCAATCAGGCTGGTTTTACCGGCGCCCGAGGGCCCGTAAACCATCAGGTGTTTTACCCCGCTTAATGCGTTATACAATGCCTGTGTTTCTTTTTCACGGCCAAAGAAAACATCGGCATCGGCCTGTTGATATGAATCAAGAAATTTAAATGGTGAAATGGCCTGGCTCATGATTGTTTGTTTTTAAGTGGTTTAAAAACATCTTCTAATTGTTCAAACAATTCATCAAGCCGCGGCTGGTTATTATTTTGTGCCAGCACCTTCAATGATTTGTTAGAAACAATATCGCCCTTGCCGCCATAAGCCAGTTCGTTTTTATATTGGGCATAATTGTATTGCCGTCTTGCTTTTTCGTAACCGGTATAATAAAAAATTTCAGGAGTTTGCGTGGGCTTGCCTGCATACACACTCTGGTCTATCACCAGCGGCGAAAGCGAGAGATAAGCCTTTTCATCCTGTATCTTTTCCATTCCGGAGGATACATCATTGCCCCTGAACAATAATATACTTTTATTGAAAGTAAATGAACCTTCAATGGATTTGGTATTGTAATCTTCATCTGATGATCCGCCTTCACTGTATAAACCATGCAGTTCTCCGTACAGGTGTACAAAATTCTTTGCGGTACCCAACCTGTAATTGAGGTTTATTTCTTTAATGGAAACCAGCCTGTATTTAGCAACAAAAGAAATCTTACGCAGCCAATAAACCAGCGCCGTTAAATATTCATCAAGCAGGCTGGTAAGTTTATCATCTTCGGCAATGCTGTTTGCCATTAATTTACGGCGTTGATCATCTAAGTAAAGGGCAGTGCCGTATAAGGAAGATTCTGTGTCGGTAAGTTCTTCCACAAATTTATTTATCTCTTTCATAAAAGCATTTTGCCCAAGCGCATCTGTACTGGTAAGCAAGAGACTGGTATAATCAAACTCAAGAAATTTGTTTGCTTCCATTTGGATAAAATCCGAAACAATGCCCAACTTTGATTTATTTTCAAGTTGAAGTATTTGCGCCATTTGTATGTAACACAAGTAACGGAGTGAGCCCTGGTATGCCTCTGCCATAAAGGATAGCCGCCGCAGATTTTTTTCCTGCCCCGCAGCAGTACCCATTTTTTGCAAAAAGGTTTCTACCAGCCAGCCATAATTCTGAAAAATATTCCAGGGCTGGTTGCCTACCGAAATTTTTTGTTTGTCCTGCAGTTCTTGCCGCAGACTTTGTATCCAGCCATTGCCTTCGCCCACAAGGTTTTCGGCCAGTTCGGATGGCAATGATTTATCGTGCCCGGCCTGCCCAACCAAATAGCCAAAATTGGCATTGGTGATGGTACCAATATTGTAAATATTATTGGCCGATTCTACAGATTTTACGGCCATCTGTTCCATCAGCGCCTGCAGTGCATCTAATTTTTTTTCTATCTCCTGCGACTGGCCGTTTACATTTACCGTGATAGAACTGTCGGTTACGCCCTGTATAATAATGTTATTGTTTCCCTGTGTAATGGCTGTGTTTGTAATATTGAAATAGTTATTTACGGCCTCCTTCGTTTCATTCTTCAATTCATCCCTCATTACAATAAACCCTTTATCCTCCAGCCTGTCAAGCTGTTTACGAAACTGGTATTTTAAATCATCAATACTATTATAAACGGTATAAAAATGCCCGATATCGGCCAGGCGTTTTTTAAACTTTGTTAAATCCTGTACCAACGGATCGGTTTCATCAGCGGCAGGTGCCCCTGATTTAAAATACGTGTAAATGAGCGGGCTGCCGGTTTCTTTAAATTGCTGCAATGCCGTATCAAATTCTTCCTGTGTATATTTTCCTGCTTTTGTGTAAAACAGGCAGATGACAATGGAAGACCTTTTCAGTTCTTTATTATATTCATCCTGTAGGCTGGTTTGTGATACCGTATCAAGGAAATTTTCCCATTGTATCAATTTCAGGTAAACGCCTTTAGTATGCAGCCGGTCATTTTCTATACCCAGGAATTCACGGAACTCCTTTCTGTCATGCTCCAGTTCGGAGGAAGAGGCGATAAAAATTCTGATTGTATCCATATAACAAAACTTACTTTGTAATATAATGTAATTTTTTGACTTACATAGCAAAAAAAATCTGCCTATGTTGTCTCAGCAGGGTTTTCACCGGCTAAATCCTCAAAAATCAAAAAATACAATTGGTGAAAACCTGCCTGCCGTCAGGCAAGCCCGATGCCCAAAAGAACCAGTAATACTTACAAACCAAACCTTCAATTTAAAATTAAGCACACTATTTACATTTTATTTTAAGAACGAAAGCTTAGGGTTTGGAAAACTTTTAAACTTATTCATACGTCGGGCTTGCCTGACGGCAGGAAGGGTTTAGCTGCGAAATTTTGTAATAATTTTTAGAGACTACTTGCGAAAACCCCTCCGAGACAAAAATGACCTCACCCCAACCCCTCTCCAAAGGAGAGGGAACTGGGATTGGGTATTTTATAATTTGAAATACCCTTAACTTAATGAAATTGCCCGCCGAGACAAAAATGATAGTTGGAAAATGTTAGTACCAAGTTGTTACCCCTCGTTGTGTACCTTTGTTTTTTCGTTAAATATTTTGTATGGAAAAATATCAAGAAGATGCATTTGCACAATTATTAGCTTGGCAAAAAGAGATGACTCGCCGCCCATCTGTATTAAATAAATTGGCTAAAAAACTACAAACAAAGATTAATAACTGGATACCAGAGAAAATACATAAAGCAATAACAAGCACCATTAAGCAGATGATTCGGGGCGTTTTATTTGGTGCCAAATATACTACAGCTACACCCATGCTAGCCCAATCGTTGGAAGTAAGGGAAACGGCAGTTTTAAAAAGCATAAAGGGATATAAAAATACTGCAGCCATAGAAGGTGGAATTACTGGTGCTGGTGGTCTGCTACTTGGTTTGGCAGATTTTCCTATTTTAATTGGTATTAAAATAAAACTATTGTTTGACATTGCTTCAATGTACGGTTATGATGTAAAAGATTATAAAGAGCGAGTTTACATACTGCATGTATTTGAATTAGCATTTTCGAGCCACTCACATAGGAAAGAAATTTATCTAAAAATGCAGGATTGGGATGAGTATAGTAAAACGCTTCCCGATGACATTGACCAGTTTGAGTGGCGAAATTTTCAACAAGAATACAGGGATTATATTGACCTGGCAAAGATGGCTCAACTCGTACCAATTATTGGCGCACCAGTTGGAGTAATAGTTAATTATCGCTTGATACAAAAATTAGGCATTACCGCAATGAATGCCTATCGTATGAGGCTATTGAAATAACATTTTCAAATCAACCTTTTACTATATTCTCGTAGCAAGCTTTATCGTATTTATGCAAAAGTCTTACACAAATGCATACCCAACTTTCAAAAAAAAACTAGCCCCTACCCGCTTCTATAAAAACTGAAAAAAATTCTACTGCTGATCATAGTCCGCATAGGAGCGACACCGAATCCCGTGTTAGCAAACAAGGCGAGGAAAGAGCCGTAGTTTTGCATTACACGGGAGCAGGTACTGCGGACCTGCCTTTGCCGGCAGGCAGGAAGGCGGATACAACTGTTTGGCCATGTACCATCGCCGATGCTCCTCTTGTACATTTTTGTATCGTTATGAAAAAGATAATGGCTATTTTCATAAACTATACACTAACTAAAATCATATTAGGTTATGATTCTTTTTTTAGTAGAATAATCTATATAGTATTTAATTTGCAATTCAAACAAACAGTATATGATTCATCCTTTCAACTATGTATCTCCAGAAGAGGCATTTTCAATTATACAAAGTGGCATGCGGGTTTTTGTGCATGGAAGCGTGTGCACACCTACTTACATGCTACATGAGCTTGCAAAAGAAAGCCCACGCTTAAAAGATGTAGAACTCGTTTCTATTACACTAAAAGGAGAAATAGAAGTAGAAAAACCCGAATACCAACAATCCTTTCACATCAATTCCTTGTTCGTATCTGCTCCCATAAGAGCGGCAGTGGCAGAAGGCAGGGCCGATTTTGTTCCAGTATTTTTAAGCGATATTCCAGATCTTTTTAAAAACAAAATACTACCACTCGATGTTGCCATAGTACAGGTTTCGCCGCCAGACAAACATGGCTATTGCTCCTTAGGGCTATCGGTAGATATTGCTCGGGCTGCGGTAGATAGTAGCAAACACATCATAGCAATGATAAACCCTAGCATGCCTCGCACACATGGAGATGGGATGATACATACAGATCGTTTTACAAAAATGGTATTACATGATTCGCCCATAATTGAAGAAAGTTATGCAGATAAAATAGGCAAAACAGAAATGATTATTGGCAAAAATATTGCCAACCTTATAGAAGATGGAAGTACGTTGCAAATGGGCATTGGTACCATACCCGATGCCGCACTTAGTTTTTTAACAGGACATAAAAATTTAGGCATACACACAGAAATGCTGAGTGATGGAATAATTAATTTAGTAGAAAGCGATGTAATAAACAATAAATGCAAAGCCATACACCCAAACAAGAGTGTTACCTCTTTTGCAATAGGAAGTAAAAAATTATACGATTATTTGAATGACAATCCTGCGTTTGCTTTTTTGGATATTGACTATGTAAACGACCCGCATGTAATAAGACGCAACCCAAAAGTGATTGCCATAAACAGTGCGATAGAAGTAGACCTTACCGGACAGGTTTGTGCAGATAGTATTGGCGAATTGCAGTTTAGTGGCATAGGCGGCCAAATGGATTTTATGCGTGGTGCTGCACTTAGCAATGGCGGCAAACCCATTATAGCGTTGAATAGTAGAACAAATAAAGGAGTGGCCAGAATAGTACCACACTTAAAAGAAGGTGCTGGTGTGGTAACCACAAGGGGGCATGTACATTATGTAGTAACCGAATATGGAGTAGCTTTTTTGTTTGGAAAAAATTTGAGGCAACGAGCAAAATTATTAATAGATATTGCTCACCCAGATGACAGGGACAATTTAATGAAGTATTGTTTCGAGCGGTTTAAGATATTTTTAATGGACTAAATTTAAAGCACCCTTCTCATGGTGCCTTGTACTATCCTTAATTTTTCATCTTTGCAACCGCAAGTATATTCGTAGCTGTTACTATCTATTACTTTAGAAAGAATGGTAGTAGAAATACCTCCATTGAATTTTCTATGCGATTTACTGTCTGTCCATATTTGTTTTAACTCATATTCACAATCACTTTTCCATTTAATTTTAAAAACTGATTTTACCGTTGTTTTTTCGTTGTATTCTATTTGCTTTCGTTTTTTTCGTGTTACTAATACTTTGTTTTGTAATGAATCGAGGTAATAAAATTTACCTTGGTGAAAATCTAAGCAAGTGGGGTTGTTGGTAGTTTGTGCATTTGAATGAACGGTAAAAAATAGCATTCCTATTAGAACAATAAAATATTTCATGTGGTTTTTTGTGCTAAAGATAAACAGGCTATTTAAATGAGGGAAACCGTTCAACATTTATTATGTCCAAATTCGGAAATTAATAAAAAGTCTAAATTATTTTTTCCATTTTCCAGTTGCCTCCACAAGTATAATATTGAGCATTCCCATATTCATCAATGAAAGACCCAGATATATCCCATTCCCCTTTAAAATATTGTTTGCCGGAAAACCATCTTTGGCAAAGTTTACCTTCGTACTGAATCCCCGCAGAAGGTTCTAGCGGATTAGTTGCTAATTTATTTGCTTCGTCAAGGATAATTTCGCAGGGATATCTTTTTATAAAATGTATAGTATCAAAACCATAAGTTCCTTCTATCGTTGCTGCTTTTAGCAAAAGTTCTTTTGTAATATCATCTTCGCAAGTGCCTGTAATAAAGCCGTCTTCCGATGACAAATTGAGCTCAAACGAAAGAACTTCATTTCTATACTCCTTGGGATAGGTATCGTTATAGGTAACTTTCCCCTTCCATTTTCCGTTTATTATGATACTTGGCATATTTAGATTTTTCAAAAAATCATATTCAATAAAAGAATAAATATATTACTTTCCGTTTAACCACACAAGTAAGGCTCAATGTTAAGCACATACATTACTGCTGCTATATCTTATATAAAATTTTAGATTCAATATTTTATACAGGGCTTACTTATTAAACGCCCCAAAATGCCACAACACCCCGGCAGGGTCGTGCAAAAAAAATTCTTTTCCCCAATCCTCCTTTCTTATCGGGATAAGCCTTACGTTTTCATATTTATGATGTAATCCAAGATTATTTAAATCATTCCAATATTGATCTACATCCGCTACTTCTAAAAAAATCATCGTATTATCTACCCAATCTTTTACATAAGCATCTTGCAGGTAAAAACCCATATTATCTTGTACATTAAAATAAGACATATTTGTTGAAAGGACAGATTCTTGAAACCCCAAATCCCTGTAAAAGTTTCTGGATATTTCAAAATCTTTAGTGCCAATAAATGCCCTGATAGATTTTGCTTGATGTTGCATGGCATTAATTTCTTGTGTGAATAGTTTTACCTAAAATACCCATTACTATGCGCCCAGTGTTTTAATACTCAATGCACCCGATGGGCATTTAGCCACTGCGGCTATTATTTCGGCAGTGGTTGCATGTTCCAATTGTATCCAAGGCTGTGCATTGGGTTTAAAAACGGATGAAAGATTTTTTACACAATTGCCCGAATGAATACATTTACCCGATTGCCAGATAACCGTTATTTCTCCGTTTGAATATTCTTTTTTAAGATTGTTCTTATCCATCATTTTTGTTTTAAAGTACGTCATTAAATTCTTTTACTTTATCGAAAACAGCTTTTGCAAATTTACAGTAAGGAATTATCTTTATTCCTTTTTTCCTAGCAAAGTAAACTGCTTTAGAAACCATTTCTTCGCCAATTCCTTTACCCGCCAATGTATCATCTATTTCGGTATGGCCAATGATAATACCAACTGATCCTATCCACGTATAAGTCATTTCGGCCACTGTCTTATTATCTTGTTCTACATAAAACATTCCTTTTTTGCCATCGTCATTTTGTTGAATATCCATCATAAATATTTAAAAAAGAAAATTTGGTTCAAAATACTTTTGCTCTAGCAATTACAATGATGTGTATTTCTTTTTCTGTGGCAGATCTATTGTACACTACTTTGAATAATTGTATATCATCAAATTTATTTTCCTTCAATTGTCTTGTAATCTCTTCTACATTGTAAAAATAAAAATAACTCCTATCACCCGTGCTGGCTACTTTAAAACCCGACTCACTTGTCTCACCTTCTACAAAACTAATATAAATCAATCCATTTTCATCTAATAAATGGTAACAGTCATTTATAAATTTTGTACAATCTGCTGGGGATAAATAAGGCAAACAAAAGCCACAAACAATTCCATCATACTTCGTTTCCAATTCATTTATTTGCCTGCAATCCATTACAGAAAATGTTGACGTAGGATTATTCTCTTTTGCTAATACAATCATATTGGGTGCAACATCTATTCCAAATACATCAAAGTCTGGCCGCTTGCTCAACAAATATTTTGTAATATTCCCCGGGCCACAA
Organism: Ferruginibacter sp.; assembly: GCA_031430735.1. Taxonomy (GTDB): domain Bacteria; phylum Bacteroidota; class Bacteroidia; order Chitinophagales; family Chitinophagaceae; genus Ferruginibacter. Next base: position 22,761 of record JANPCB010000124.1, read on the forward strand.
CCAATTTCTAAAATCTTTGCATGGGGGTTTTTGATTGAATTACAAATAAGGTCATAGGTTTCGTTGTACAAATCCAGATTCATAAACTTTTCTTGGTAGAGGGAAGCAACTTTATTCCATGTTTGCTGTGTTTCTTCATAGTTGTTCATGATTGGGTTTGGTTTTATTTTTAATAAGGGCCTTTAATTTCCGTAGAATTAACGAAGCAACTTACAGAATTTTTTTAAGAAATAGCCTTAGCCTTTTTTGCAGTAAATGTGTAAAATCTCTTTTTGAATTTTAAAATCCTTAGAGAAGTCTTTGTCCTATCGCCAGAAGTAAAGGAGATTTTCTCTAAAAAGTACCATAACCCATTTGTGGTATTGCATGAAATTATAAACATATATATATTTGTACTGATATATTATTTCGGATTCCCCTACCTTTTAGATTCAAGGTCGAAGCTTATTAACTGCAAATGAAGTAATATAAATCGCATCCTTATGCAAGCTAGGAAAAGCAGTACTTCCTTAATAAAAGTAAGCAACCCCGTATGCCGAAAAGGGGATATAGAGTAGGCAACAAATTTAAAATTATGCCAGTTAAACCAGTTTTATCAGACAAAGATTTATTGCAGCACATTGATCACAGAAACAATTTTTTCAAATTAATTGCCGTAAATCAAAATTTTTTTGGAACAAATCCAGCACTAAAATTGCCCGTTGTATTTCCGTTGAAGTACGATTCCAATTTTGAAGAATTAGGATGTGTAGGTCATCATCCTGTTTTATCTGAACTTACAGCCACCATCAAAATAAAACGCTCAAGTGGCTATAGCGGCGGTTTATGTTCACGTGGTTCTATAGAGTATGTTCGTTTTTTTGTAGACTATGGTAGCGGTTGGCAAGATATGGGTGTGAGTAGTGTGAATGTGCATGACCTGCCCGATAGCAAAGATTGCTCAGGTGCTATTGAAAAGCCAATTTCTTACACTGTAAGGTTAAAAATAAACCCAAAGCATTTAAATTGTAAGGTGGCAAACTTGCCAAAAGTAAAAGCCATTCTATCTTGGAATACGATGCCTCCTGCAGGCAATCCAAATCCAAGTATTATTTGGGGAGATAGTAAAGAGGTAAATATTCAGATAAGCCCATTAACCCTTTTTCTTCCATCATTCCCGATAGAAAAATTTGGTTTGCTTATAAATAAAGCCATCCAAAATCCTCAAGCCAGTATTGCTGGTATTGCATCTACCTTGCCCAATGGATTAGAGCAATTAAAAGAATTGCAAACATCGCTCGTAGCACCAAAAGTAGAAATCGGCGATTTAATAAAATTGTATGCTGCACAAAAAATTGTAGTAGAGCCAGAGCGTATAGGTGCAAAAATTTTAGCAGAAACACTTGTTACAAAAAATCCCAGTATTGTGGCTGCAAATAAAAATTTGTTTAGTAGCGTAGGTTTAAATTGGGATAAGAGCATTATAAAATTTCAGGCGCTCAATGGAAATACATCCTTTGAGGAGTTGCATTGCGTAGGTGCAGATTACAAACAACAAGCATTGGTGGCTACTTTAAAAGTAAAAAAATCATCGGGTTATAGCGGCGATTTGTGTAGCAAGGGCAGCAAAGAATATGTTGGTTTTTGGATACAATCTGAACCTAGTTGCAAATGGGAATATGTGGGTACTGCTTATGTAAATGCATTTGATGTAGCCATGAGTGCCGATGGACTTTCTTACTCCGTTGTATTGCCAATAGATCTTACAAAATACCAACGCAATTGTGAAGCGCCCGTAATTTTGAAAGTAAGAGGCGTATTATCTTGGAATGTTGCACCATCTACATCCAATCCTGCAAAAGTTCCATATTGGGGAAACATAGTAGATTCCTACATACAAGTGGCTCCTGGTGCAGTGGTAGATACAAGCAAGCCAGTAATGATTACCCTTGGTGGCGTATCTATCGATAATATAAATGATGCTACTGGACTTACAAAGCCAGGTGCATTTATTGAGATAAATCATACTGCTACTTATCCTAACAGTCCTTTTGGTGGTATCATTGTAATGCAAGGGCTTACCGATCCATACCAAGGAATGAAATATCGTGTAAAAGTGACCAACTTAAATGATGGCACTTCCTATTATTTAAACAACAGGTTATATTTATTGGGTTATGATATTGCAACAAATACCATTACCCATCCACACTTAGATCCTGATGCATCTAATTATTACACCTACCAAAGTATTTATGGAAACTTAAATATGATATTGGCCAATTTTACACCAGGCACTAATGATAAATTACAAATAACGCTTGAGTTATTGGGTGGTGGTAGTGTGAGCAAAACAATACAAATGGATAGCACAGGTATACAAACTACTTTGGTTGTGGAGAAAGCTGCATGTGGAGGTTATGCAAAAGGCGATCACATAAAGGGAACTTTTTCTGTAACCGAACCATGGTTGGTTAATTATATTTTGAACAGCGGATTTGCACCAAACACTTACTCTGGCACTACCAGTATTGGTATTACTCCTTTTGATTTTGATACCAGCGCCAGTGCTTCACCATGTGGAGGTATATCGCTTTCAGGCAATGTAAAAACAATTATAAATAGCGTAACACCTGGTTATCCTTTTTATAATTCTGTTACGGTTTGTTTAAAACAATAGTTATTATTTTTTTACCTGCATATGGCATTTACAAAAATGCTGTATGCAGGTTTTTTATGCATTAAAAAAAATGCATTTGGGGAAATTGATAGCATATCCTATCGGTTCGTGTTAAAAGAAAACTATTTAGGAAATTATACAATCTGCTCTACAGCCTAAGGGCGTTGTTTTTATAGACATATACTTGCTGGCATAAAAGTACCACCCGCAAAACCCCGACACAAACCAGAAGCCTATCTGAAATATCCGTAGAGTTCGCACATCGCTCTACGGATTTTTAATAAGAGACAGAATTAAATGATTTGCATTAAATGAGTAAACACTCACTCTTATTTTCAAATCCTTGGGGCGAATCTGCCCTAATACCAAGGATATATACACGACCCCGGAAGGCATTAAGGGATAAAACAGATGTCCAATAAAACTTTGATGGTTTACCTACCGAAAAATTTGAATCCAACAGAAAGGTTTAGTGCTCCAAAATTAAATGTAGGATCATAGTCTATTCCCTCTATATCAAATCCTCTCTTTCTAAATGGTCGTGTTGTTCCAGCTTTACAAAAAAATATGGTCCCCCCAGAATTTAATTTGTCAGATAAAACATATTCAATGCCTAAGCCTACTTTATATGAAAGCGGCAAATGGCTGGCAATAAGTGAACGATCATTTTTTATTATAGTAGTGATATTCGAGAAAGTATCATTTAATGCCGCAGGAGATTCGTATTTTAGGTCTATACCTGCTACTCCAATTCCAACATAAGGGTAGATGTTTATTTTGCCACTTTTAACAATATCATATCCCCACGTCGTAAAAAAAAAGGAAGAAGAGTTAATACTAATTGATTCCATTTCTTTTTTCTCTTTTTTTCTAATACCAAAACTTGCGAGTTCAAAATCAAAAATTTGACGCTTTTTTTTGCCACTAAAACCAAATCCAATCGAATACATACTTCCTGAAAATGCATTAAATCCGCTTCTAGAAATATCGGAGTTGAACTTTTTGAAATCAATACCATAAACGGATGTGTATAATATGAATGCTGAATAATCATCGGTTTTATTCTTTAAACTCCTAATTCTTTCAGACAGTTCCTTGAATTCTGTGTTGTTGTATAAAGAGTCTCTGCTTGCCTTGAATAACTTTCCTAATTGCTTCTGATAATAATTTATTGAATCACTAGCTTGGTTTTTCGATTGGGCTGTTACTGCACTTGACAAAAAAAGACACAGTATTACGTAAAAAAAACGTTTCATAGATATTTGTTTAATATGGTTTTAACTTTTAAGGATTTAGTTTAATCTGTTATAAAAAGCACCCTACCATAAATTGTAATAAAGTGCAAGATAGCTGTTACTTTTTAAATAGCATCTTATTGTAATACATACTTAACACGGTCGAATTTACGCAAAGATATACTTACGAGCAAAAAAATTATAACTATGAAACAGTGTTGCTAAACAAAAGTTCAGTTTGTCGGATCCTAAAATTCGAACGAGTAAAATAGTTCGGGGTTTCGCAACGAACTTTCTTCCTAATTTAAAATTACAAATTGAAAAACCATACTATACCTAGAATTAGCGCTGCGCTCTTCGGATTTCTAATGAGAAACAGGCTTAGTATATTTTGCATTAAATGAGTAAACACTCATTTCTATTTTAAAATCCTTAGAGGTGGCATCGCCTTAACTCTAAGGATAGATGGGTAAGTACTCTTTTTTATTTTCAAATCCTTAGAGACAGCTTCGACTTAACGCTAAGGATTATAGTCCACATCAAGCGCTAAAAGACCACGAAACAAAGAATACCAGCCTGAGCATCTCGAAGGTGGGTTTACTGTTTACAAAGCCTCATTATAAATGGCATCGCCTTCTACAAACTCAGGCTCACACTAAAACTATTTTTGTCATAACAATTATAATGCTTACACAATTAATACAGTTCAACAAACAAAATGTTATTTACCATTCCATTAAGATTTTACTACAACCCCCACTCCTACTTTTGGTTTTCAATTATTTTTAACCAAAACAAATAACATGTTACAAAAACCATCTAATGCATTTGTTGCTGCATCGTGGGCGGCAATGGGAATCGGGATTATCGGATATTTTATAGGGTTGTGGCGGTCTGCTATGTCGCTCAATGAAAAGGGCTATTATTTTACCGTAGTTATGTTTGGATTATTCTCAGCAGTGTCTGTACAAAAATCGGTAAGGGATCGATTGGAGGGTATTGCAGTAACTGATATATATTATGGCCTGAGTTGGTTTGCCACTATATTGTGCATGGTATTACTTGCGGTAGGATTGTTTAATGCAACCTTGCTACCAAGTGAAAAAGGGTTTTATGCGTTTGCATTTGTATTGGCTATATTTGGGGCTATTGCGGTACAAAAAAATATTCGAGATTCGCAATCTAACCAAGACTAAACTTTTACTTATGGCATTCTCCAATGCAATTTCTACTTACAGAACCCCCTTTTTTAAAAACAAATGGCTGATTGCTTTTTGCGTTATTTTCTTTTCTATTTGGGTAAGCACATTTATAGGCACTACAGATATAAAGAATTGGTTTATGGAAAACGCCTTGGTTTTTGGATTTCTCATTTACTTGTTTTTTAGTTTTAAAAAACACCAATTTAGTGATCTGAGTTATTTGCTTATTACCATTTATTTGTGCTTGCATATTTATGGTGCAAAGTATACGTATGCCGAAAATCCTTTTGGCTATTGGTTAAAAGATGCGCTACACTGGCAAAGAAATCATTATGATAGAATCGTACATTTCTCATTTGGCTTTTTACTAGCCTACCCCATGCGTGAGTTGTTTTTAAATTATTTTAAGTTTCCTAGTTGGGTGGGTTGGGCTTTGCCGATAGAAATCACTTTATCTATCAGTGCATTTTATGAGCTGATAGAGTGGGCGGTGGCTGATGTGTTTTTTCCTGCACAAGGCGATGCATACCTAGGCACACAAGGCGATATTTGGGATGCACAGAAAGATATATTTTTAGCAACTTTGGGTTCTATATTGGCCACTACGATTGTGTCTATTATAAAGAAAACGTTTAAAATTTACCATCCTACACCTAATAATTAATGGTTATAATTAGTTTTATGTTGTAATGGGTAATTTGTAACTTTACACAAACGATAATTTTATGGAAAAGGAATTATTAAAAAGGATAACGATTATACCGGGGTTGATGGGAGGGAAGCCAACTATCAGAGGCATGCGTTTTCCTGTAAAAGATATTTTAGAATTACTTTCGTGTGGCATGAGTAATGATCAGATTTTAGAGGAACATCCCGCCTTAGAAGAAGATGATATTAAAGCGGCCTTATTATATGCTGCACAAAAAGTAGGTAATACAACCATTTTACATGCAGCTTAATGAGATTGAATTATGGCTTGATATGCAATTATCTCCCGCTTTGGCTAAGTGGATAGTAAATGAGTTTGGTATAAAAGCAATTTCATCATATGACATGTTTATTAACAATGAAAAAGATGAAATAATTCTTTTAAATGCAAAAAATAAAGCCAATGTAATTATTCTAACTAAAGACAATGATTTTGCAGATTTATAAGATAGACTATTGCCTCCTCCCAAATTAATTTGGCTTCGTATGGGTAATTGTCCGAATAGCCAGATAAAACTTATTCTCAAAAATACGTTAGCTCCTGCAAAGAAGGAGTTATTGGATACATCAACGGTATTAATAGAAATTACTAAATAAATAAACGAATGAGCAAATTTTCCAACTTCAATTTCAAAGGCCACAAAGCCTTGGTACGTGTAGATTTTAATGTACCCCTCGACGATAAATTTAACATTACCGACGATACAAGGATGACCGCAACTATTCCTACCATAAAAAAAATATTGGAAGATGGCGGCAGTGCAATTTTAATGAGTCACTTGGGCAGACCAAAAGATGGCCCTACAGATAAATATTCCCTAAAGCATCTGGTAAAACATTTAAATGAATTATTGGGAGGCGAAACAAAGGTTTTCTTTGCCGATGATTGTATAGGTACACAAGCGGGCATGACAGCGGGTATGATGCGTGCGGGGGAAGTGCTGTTGCTCGAGAACTTGCGTTTTTATAAAGAAGAAGAAGCAGGCGACGAAGCTTTTGCAAAAAAACTAAGTATGTTGGGCGATGTGTATGTGAACGATGCTTTTGGTACTGCACATAGGGCGCATGCATCTACTGCAGTAATTGCAAAAAATTATACAACCGATAATAAAATGTTTGGTCTGCTTATGGAAGCAGAAGTAAACAGTGCAGAAAGGGTAATACACAACAACGAAAAACCTTTCACAGCTATTATTGGTGGTGCAAAAGTTTCTGATAAAATATTGATCATAGAAAATTTATTGGAAAGGGCTACTGATATCATTATTGGTGGAGGCATGGCATACACTTTCTTAAAAGCAAGGGGTGGCAATATTGGCAGCTCGCTCTGCGAAGATGATCGCCTACAAACCGCTTTGGATATTTTGGAAAAAGCGAAGCAAAAAAACGTAAGCATACACTTACCAGAAACATCTATCATAGCTGATAAATTTGCAGCAGATGCCAACAGCAAGGATTGCCCAAGCGACCAGATACCGGACGGATGGATGGGCTTGGACATTGGTGGTAAAGCCATTGGTATTTTTAGTGAAGTAATCAGAAAATCGAAAACCATTTTATGGAATGGTCCTATGGGTGTTTTTGAAATGGAAAAATTTCAGAATGGTACCAAGCAAATAGCATTGGCAATAGCAGAAGCTACCAGCCATGGCGCATTTTCTTTAATAGGTGGCGGTGATAGTGTGGCAGCGATAAACAAATTTGAGTTGGCCGATAAAGTGAGCTATGTGAGTACTGGTGGCGGTGCATTGTTGGAATATTTTGAAGGAAAGGTATTGCCAGGGATAGAGGCGGTGACGCCCCCTCTATCTCCCCCGAAGGGGGAGGACATCTCGAAGAACTAAGCGAAGCATAAAGAAAAGAATAAATAAAAAACTCCAAGATATTTTGGAGTTTTTTATTTTAGAGAAAATTACTTTTAACAATTTAAAAATACTTTCATTTTTCCCAACAGTTTGCATAACAATACTCGTTTCATATTATAGAACCTATTAAATGAAAAATTTGGAGCAAAACTTATCAAATATTATTAGCGGTTGTGTAAAAAATAATACTCTTATGCAAAAAGCACTGTATGCACTTTGTTACGATGAAATGATGAAAGTTTGTAATAGGTATAAAAAAGAAGGAAAAATGATGGGCTGGGTAAAGAGAATTGTAATAAACTTAAACATGATTTCTGTGCAATAATAATAGCCGATTGCATCTTTATTGAATCTAGCACAATGGGCCAATATTAATTATTTCTAGGGTAAAAAAAAGCCATCCAATTTTTAATGATTGAATAGCCTCATTCGTTATACAATGCCTTTAAGCTGCAAATCCTACGAGCCCCCTGCTCGGCTTGCTTGCCTAAAGAACATTTAATGCTTTTGTAGCTTTTTATTAGTAGGTCTTACAAAAAAATAAATTACCCCCCAGCCATATATTTTTAGATTCGACTTAGTGTTTTACGTTTTGGTAAACCAAAAACCAAATAACCTATTTAAAAAACTACATTTACTATGCAAATATGAACGCAAAAAACTTATTAGATTAGCGTCTTTTTACCTGAAATTAAATACAGGTATAAATACCTATAGGCTATGTTGTTAGCCATCTTAACTTTACATAACTTTATACTTAATCTAAAAGATAATTATTATGTCAGCAAAAAATTTTAAAATTTCAGTAACAGAGGCTGTAGAATACACTACAACATGGAGAACAGTTCATCAATCGGATAGTGGTATACCAATGGCATTTACAATTACCCACCAAGAAGTAATAGATATGATAAACGAAGTATTGCCTCCAGGTACTGACCCAACTGAGATTGCTTATAGATTTTATATGGGTTATAAACAAGTAGAGGTTGTTACGCCAAAAGGCACAGAATTTCAAACCAAACCAGCCATGGTTATTGTTGTAGTTTCAGGATTTACTAGAGACGAAAATGGTAATGTAACCAACCCTGGTACTGATATTTATGAAATTACTAAAACGGTAAAATCTGCCGACATGGATGATGAAGATACATCAGGTTGTTTTGATTTTAGTTATCCTTGCCCAGTTACTTGCCCTATTGATAGTCCTTTGGTAACAGGAATTATACCATAAAGTTATTTTAACAAGTTTTTAAACGAATCCTATTGTATGGTAGATGAAATAAGAGATTTTATTTTTAAGTATGGTCCTTGGATAATATTTGCACCAACTGTAATAGGTTTAATAAATTATAAAAAATATTCAAAAGAATTTAAAATTGTAACTTTTTATTTGATATTATCTGTCATTGTGCAGGTAATATCATTTATTTTATGGCTAAACCGAATTAATAACTATCCAATTCTTCATATTTATACTATTTTGGAATTCCTTTTACTTGTAGCATTCTACTATACACAACAAAAAGGGTTTTGGCCAAGCAAACTTTATAAAATATTGGCAGTGGTCTTTACAATTCTTTCTATATGCAATTCCATTTGGGTAGAGAATATTTATACATACAATACTTACGCAAGATCGATTGAGGCATTAATAATTATTTTTCTTTCTATTAGCTCTTTCATAATGGATGTTTCTAATGTAGAAAATTTTCAGCAAAGACAAATTTCTGTTCGCTTCATAAATGCTGGTATTCTTATTTATTTTACTGGTTCAATATTACTCTCTTCTTTTAATGAATACATTGAAAAACTAAACTTTGGTTTCAGAATGAATGTATGGTTCATACATACAATTTTAACTATATTGCTGTATATATTAATAGCCATTGGATTATGGAAGCAAAGGAAAAAGCGAAATTTTATTTTGGCATTATAGTAGCCATACTTGCATTTAGTATTATTGCAGTAGGGTTTGTAGTTGTATTTGTACGATATAGAAAAGGGTTATTACTAAAACAACAACAACTTTTTAGGCAAGATTTTTTGCACAAGCAAGAATTATTAGCTATAAACATAGAATCTGCAGAGGCCGAAAAGATTAGTATTGCAAAAGATATTCATGATGAAATTGGCAGCATTTTTTCTACACTTTCCCTTTCAATAAACCAGTTGAAACCCGGAACAATTCTTGAGCCTGAGGTTTTTAATACCAGCAATAAACTGATTGAAATGGGCATAAGCAGTGTAAGAAGAATTGCCAGATCATTGGCGCCTTTTGAGCTGGAATTATTGGGCCTACAACAAGCATTGGAAAGCCATTTCGAAACAATAACAAAGCTCTCAGACCTGGTAATAAATTTTAATTGTTCAGAAGATTTAGTGCGTTTAAAACCTACGGCTGAATTAGCAATATATAGGATTATGCAGGAGTTGACTTCTAACTGTATCAAATATGCTAGAGCAAAAAATGTAAGCATTTCTTTTGAAAAAAAGGAAGACACCCTCTTTATTTCCTATTCTGACGATGGTGCTGGTTCAGATTTGTTACCAAATAGCAAGAAAAAAGGAATAGGATTAAAAAATATTGAAAGCAGGGTATTGATTTTAGATGGAAAAGTACAGTTTGTTTCTAGCCTAGGTGCAGGATTTAAATGTAATATCAATATTCCAAACTTAAAAAATATATTACATGATTAACATAGCCATTGCCGAAGATCAAGTTTTATTTAGAAAAGGAATTATCGCTTTGCTCAATAGTTTTGAAAATATTCAGGTAGTAATTGATGCAGAAAACGGAGCGGATTTACTTCAAAAATTGGAAGCAAGTACTGAATCAATTCAGGTCATATTTTTAGACATCAATATGCCCATACTAAATGGAATAGAAACCATGAAAGTAGTACGAACAAAATATCCTCATATCAAAAACATAATCCTTACTGTACATGAAGAGGATAAATTTATAAACAAACTTATAGAAGAAGGAGCCAACGCATACTTAGCAAAAAATTCTCAACCAGATGAAGTAGAAAAAGCAATCAATACAGTTGTTACGCACGACTATTATTTTAATGAGAAGACTATTAGGGCAATGCATAGCCATGTACAAAACAGGCAAAAAAAATTCTCTCTTCTACCAATAGATGGCATTACATCAAGAGAAAAAGAAATTATACAATTAATTTGTAAGGAGTTTACAACTTCAGAAATTGCAGAAAAACTTTTTATAAGCGAACGTACGGTTGATGGACATCGTAATAATTTATTACTAAAAACAGGCTGTCGCAATACTGCAGGCCTTGTTTTATATGCTATAAAAAATGAATTATTTGATATGAATGTTTAATTGCTACATTAAAATTAAAATCCAGTAAAAATAACCCTATAGCTTCGTAATCCCTGGCAAAGGATTCATACATTAACATTTTAAGGCAATAAATGGAATGGTTTTTGGAAACCATTCTTGGCAATATTCTACTTAAAACATTTATTGTATGAAATACACTAGCCTTCTTTTGTTGGCATTGCTACCGCATGTTGCAAATTGCCAAAATCTTCACGTAGACATTTTTGGAGGTATTGCCACTTACCAAGGAGACTTACAAGGAAAACGGGTAACCTTAGACCAGTCGCACCCAGCTATCGGTCTTGGGGCTTCTTACGATATAAGTAGCAAGTTCATACTAAGAACAGGCTTTACTTATGGAGTGGTAGCTGGCGATGATAAAAAAAACACTACTGCAAAAGGAATAGAATCCAGAAATTTAAGATTCAAGTCCGCTATAACCGAAATACATGGAGCGGTAGAATATAATTTTTTTGAACTAGATGGCAAAAGTATTACACCTTATGTTTTTGCAGGAGTAGCAATATATCATTTTAATCCCTACACAACAGATACAGAAGGCAATAAAGTTTTTCTCAAACCACTCAGTACAGAAGGTCAGAGTTTAGCTTCATATCCAAATAGAAAAGAATATAGTCTAACACAGTTTGCTATACCCTTTGGAGGCGGTATAAAAATACAATTCTCCGATAATCTACAGTTAGGTATAGAAGTTGGTCTGCGCAAATTATTTACAGATTACCTAGATGATGTAAGTTATAATTACGTGGATCGTACTACGCTATTAAATGCAAAAGGCCCAAAGGCTGTGGAATTGGCATATAGAGGAAATGAAATTTCTGGTAATAGCAACTACCCTGCTGATGGTGCACAAAGAGGTAGTCCAAAATACAAAGACTGGTATTATTTTTCAGGTATAAGGCTAAGCAAAAGATTAAATGATAAAGCAAGCCGAATCTCCCATAGAGCCAGTAGACTGGGCTGCCCAAATAATTTATATTAAGGCATAAAGAGGATTGTAACCTTATTTGCTCTTAAAAAATATAAAAAGTGTATCATTTGCAAATCGAAAAATATGCATTTTATTATTTCGACCAAACATCGTAAAAATAAAATCATGGCAACAAAATCAATTTATCAAAGTACCTTTGCAGGCTGACTATTTTGTCTACTTATCATTCTGCAAAAGATTACATGGCAAAACTTGCTGTAAAAGATAAATTTATTGACTTATCAGATTATGGAAGACCGATAGCAACATATATTGCTAAGAAATGGTCGCATACGTCTATTACCCCCATTCATGTTACCTTATTATTTGGGTTTTCGGGCCTAATGGGTATTCTATGTATTTTATATAATCACTTTTATTTGGCGGCATTCTTTATAATACTAAAATCAATATTAGATGCTGCCGATGGTGAATTGGCTAGATTAAAAAATACACCTTCTTATACAGGTAGATATTTAGACAGTGTATTTGATATTTTATTGAATTTTTTTATTTTAATGGCTATTTGTTATGTTTCTACAGCTACCTATAGTCTCACACTTGTTGCATTTATCTGCATTCAATTGCAAGGCACTTTGTATAATTATTATTATGTAATCTTAAGAAATAAATCTGTAGGAGCCGATACAACAAGCAAAGTATTTGAATATAAATCTCCAAAAGCATTCCCACAAGAAAAACAAATTTGGGTAGATATTTTATATGCTGCCTTTGCTATTTTTTACAGCATTTTCGATAAAACAATCCACCTTTTAGATAAAGAAGCTTATAAAGTAAAAACATTCCCCAACTGGTTTATGAGTTTAGTATCTATGTATGGGTTGGGTTTTCAATTGTTGATAATAGCAGTAATGCTGCCATTGAATTTGATTGAATACATTGTTCCATTTCTTATCTTGTACAGTTTATTACTTTTTATATTTATTGGGATTAGAAGAATATTTTTAAAACCTACTAATTAAAATTTAACTAACATTTTCACATAATACCAAACTTACCTATTATTTAGTCCAACTATTTTCACGCAAGGCTCGCAAAGGAGCGAGGGCGCAAAGAATGACATTTCACTATTTTACAAGTGCAAAAGGTAAAAAATAAATAATGAAACTATAAAAGAAAAGACATTAAAAAACGGCTTCCATTTCTGGAAGCCGTTTTTTTATTAATTAATGAAAATTTTACTGAGGTAACATTACAGCATCAATTATATGATAAACACCGTTTACACCATTTTGATCTCTTTTAATAGCATTTGCTGATTGGCTAAATGCAGTACCTCCTGGAGGAAAAGTACCTGCTCCCGAAAATACAAGACTAGCAGCAAAAGGACCAGAAAAAGTAGAAGTAGCTCTTACACCAGGATGTGTAGCAAAAGATCCATTTACCAAAGTCCTAAAAAAAGTAGATGTAGAGGGTACATTTGCATTAAAAACCCTAATGTTTGGAGCAAAGCTTCCGGTAGAATTTGTAGCTAAAATATGGTAAGCTATAATACCTCTTATTAGAGCTGTACTTACGTTGTTTGTACCTAAAAAAGCAGGGCCAGCAGCTACAGCTCCATTTGCGGTAGCTGTTGCAATTGGTATAGACCCAGTAGCAGCCAATGTTTGGCCATATACCAAACCAAAAACCAGTGTTTGAAAAGCGGCATCATTTGGTGCTAAAACTGTCATATTCAATACCCCAAAATTCATTAAGGAATCGAATCTCGCTGTACCCACAGAACCACTATCTGCCCTAGTTACTGCTGCCCTAAAGTAAGATAAAGTTGGTTCTGATGCTATTAATGATTTTAAAAGGGCAGTTGGTGGTGCCACAACAGAAAATGTACGATGTATAACTCCATTGCTCGCAATTTGGTCAGTAGTTGTAACTGGCATAGTATTTACAAATGATGCCCCACCAGCAGTTCTTGCAGGATTTATTGTCATCCTCACAAATGGAGAATTAACTGGGTCTAACTGAATTAAACTTGGCAAAGGATAATTAGGCAAAATTGTTGGAATAGCACTCCATAAATACCTTTGACCAATTGTATTGTATTGGATAATACCCGCTGCACTTGCTGCTGGTAAGCTATTGGCAATAAAAGAGGAATAAATTGCATCTGGAGCTCCTGGGGGTACTGCACCACCCGACGCCTGGTTCACAAATAACCTCATACCTGCATTGTCTACTGCAAACAACGTAAAAGTTTTAGTAGAATCAGCTAATGTACTGGCTAGACCAGAGCGTATTAGCATCCTGTTAAACAAGCTATCATTAGGATTAGCTGCTATACTTGCAGCTATATTCCCTGCGCTTGCATTATAAGCTGGTATTGCTATCGGATCAAATCCTGGTAAATCTTTGTTGCAAGAACTAAGAAAAAATATGCTCGACAAGGCAGCTAGGCAAGCAATTTTTATTTTATTATGTATTGTTTTCATTTTTAAAAATTTTATATAAAAAATCAATTTGGTAAATTGGATTAATAAATATTGTAACCAAAACTCAAATAATATAACCCTCCAATTTGTGAGTTACCAATTGCATTGTAATAATATTGGTTTAGCAAATTATTAGCTCCTAGTTTTATCACCGATTTTGTAGTTGGAAGTTTTAAACTAATTTGTGCATCCAATGTATGTACATCTGGTAACTGACCATTTGCGAAATCACCTTGATAGAAGTATGATTGTTGCCACCTGTAAGCAACATTTGCAGCCATACGCTTATTAGGTCCAAAACCACTATTGCCAAAACTCAAATTGGTCTTGTATTTTGGAGCATTAAAATAAGCAACAAAACCTGTAGGCACATCTTTAAGTATATCTGAAGCTATATTTCCCCCAACTGTAAAATTAAGAGGTAGCCTATAATCCAAGCTAAAACCAAAGCCGTAGGTTTTTACTTTATCTGTAGAGTTGTTTGGTACAGAAATTCCCCTTCTTTTAGAAGCATTTGTAATATCTGCAGCTATGCCTGTTGTAGTTTGGAAAGTATTTATCCTTCCTAAGAAATTTTGATATTGACCAAAATAACCGTAAACATCTATCAATAATTTACTTTGAGATAATAATCCCTTATATCCAACTTCAAAAGAATTTACAGATTCTGGCTTAAGTTCCGGTGCTATAAATACGGTTGTTTTAGGTGTTCCACCAGCTGCTGGCACCAAATCTTCTGCAAGGTATAATGGATTGGTAGCTGTTTTTAAATATGTAGCAAAATTTGGATTTCCTCCTACCAATAGGGTACTACCTACTTGCAAGTTTATCCATTGCTGCTGGTTTGTAGGAAAACGATAAGCAGATTGGAATGATAAACGAACGTTGTTGTTTTCTTTCAATTTAATTAAAGCTGTAACCCTTGGTGTAAATCGACCTTTAAAGTTTTGATTTTTATCATATCTACCAGAAGCAGTTAATTTCAAACTATTTGTAATGGCTCTTGTAGCTTGTATGTATCCTCCATATTCATCCACACTAATTGAACCTGTAGAATCAGCAAATAATGTTCCAGCAGAGTTTAATACAAACTTTTTGTAGTTAACTCCCACCAAAATATCAGCAAAGTCTTTGGTAACACTGGTTAAATTATAATTTCCTTCATAGTTATATAAATCTGTCGCATCTACTAAGCGTCCACCAGCTTGAGAAATAGGTCTTTTACGTATAGCATCGTAAGCGGTTCTAAATGCATCGCTTCCTGCTGCAGGTCTACCCACGTCTGCTACTTTTCTGGCTGCAATGTGTGCATCATAATTGTTTAAACCATTCATTCTATCGCTTAAATATTTGTAAGCATATTGTGCATACCAAGTAGGTGAAGCTTTCCATGTTTCATTGAACAATCTACTAGTTGCAGTTGT
Organism: Ferruginibacter sp.; assembly: GCA_031430735.1. Lineage (GTDB taxonomy): Bacteria > Bacteroidota > Bacteroidia > Chitinophagales > Chitinophagaceae > Ferruginibacter. Next base: position 38,644 of record JANPCB010000124.1, read on the forward strand.
ATTGTACGTTTCTCCAGAATTTTCTTGTGTTGTATACGCACGCAATGACCAGTTTTTATTGTTCAATTCAACTTTATACTGTCCCATTTTAAAATTCACAATAGAGTATCTATCACTACCTGTGTAAATGGTATTACCTGTACCCCAATAACCAGCAATCACAGCTTCTGTATTGGCAGAAACTTTATAATGCATAGAGCCAGACATTTTAAAGTTTACCGTGTTTGGATTTACAACTTCTTTTTCTGTATATCCTGTACGAGAAACATTAATTGGGTTGTTTGGGTCATTTAAACCATTTGCTGCAATGAAATTTGCTGCACCTGGTAAACTTTGAGCAACTGCTGCAAAAATATTCTTAGAAACATCTACAGTGGTTTCATCACCATACACATTTACACCATCATAATTAGGATCAGTAAGTCTATTGCCAGCTATTACACCACCTGTAGTACCTACTCTTCTATAATTTCTATCATCGGTGCCTTGCCAATCCTTGGCCTGTATAAATTCTACGTTTGCTTTAAAAGCAAATTTCTCAGAAACTTTTTTAGCCCATCTCACATTCCAGTTGTAATATGGCGAAGGATTTCTTTGTCTACCATCTGTATGCATGATACCCGTTTTTACCAAAAAGGATAAACCTTGGTATTTAAAAGGGTTTTTACTTGTCATCAACAAGGTACCATTCATACCACCGGGGCCATACAAAGCAGAAGATGCACCTGCTAATAATTCAATATTATCTACATCTAATTCGCTTATGCCAATAATAGCTCCCACAGAGAAATTCAGACCTGGTGCCACATTATCCATACCATCTACCAATTGATTGAAACGAGCATTACCACTGCTATTAAAACCACGAGTAGTAGGCGTTTTAAAAGTTAATGAAGAGGTAGTAACATCTACTCCTTTTAATGCCAATATCACATCATAAAAGTTTGCTGCTGGTGCATTACGTATTGCTGCAGCATTTACTCTTTCTATAGATACAGGAGATTCCAATATCTTTTGTGAAACACGAGTTGCAGAAACTACAATTTCTTGACCTAAGGCATTATTAGGAACAAAACGTACCAAAACTTTTTGGGTTGCACTTGTTACGGTTACTTCCTGGTTATTATAGCCTACAGAAGAAAATACCAAAGTGATAGGCAAAGATTTTGTAATAATGCTAAAATTACCTTTATCATTGGTAAAAGTTCCTAGGCTGGAGCCTTTTATTGTTACTGAAACGGCTGGAGACTGCTCGCCAGATACGCTGTTATTTACTGTACCGCTAATGGTTACATTTTGTGCAAAAGCTGCTATCGTTAAGATATTAGCTAGAACCATAGTAACCAAATAGCTTGTGAACTTTCTCATATGCATTGTTTTCGTTTAGAATTTGACGGCAAAATAAGCATAGTTATGCTTTAATAAAATTTTATTTTTTAACTTAATGTTAGTATTTATATCCAAGGAAGCTCTATTTTTAAAAAACTACAGTCTAATTTAGCAGCATGGCAATCTATAAATTTGAAAATCAAACGAATTTCTATAAAGGAAAAGTAAGAGATGTATACAGCATTGGAAACGATATTTTAGTAATGATAGCTAGTAATCGTCTTTCTGCTTTCGATGTAATTCTTCCTCGCCCTATACCTTATAAAGGGCAAGTTTTAAATGAAATCGCTGCATTTATGCTTGAGAAATGTAGGGATATTTGTCCAAACTGGTTAATAGAAACACCTGCTCCTAATGCCAGTATTGGAAAAAGATGCCATCCATTTGCAATAGAAATGGTTGTAAGGGGCAATATTACCGGCCATGCATGGCGAACATACAAAGATGGTGGAAGAATATTATGCGGTGTAAAAATGCCAAATGGTATGAAAGAAAACGACTTTTTTCCTACACCAATAATTACACCATCTACCAAAGCTACCGAAGGTCACGACGAAGATATTAGTAAAGAAGACATCGTTGCAAAAGGATTGTGTACAGAGGATGAATGGGCTATTTTGGAAAAATATGCATTGGCTTTATTTGAAAGAGGAAAAGAATTGGCCACAAACCAAGGACTCATTTTAGCAGATACAAAATATGAATTTGGAAAAATTGGAAATGAAATTTATTTAATGGATGAAATTCATACTCCAGATAGTTCCAGGTATTTTTATGCAGATGGATTTAAAGATCGTTTAGCTAATAACGAAAAACAAAAACAACTGAGTAAAGAATTTGTAAGAGAATGGCTGATTGAAAATAATTTTATGGGCAAAGAAGGCCAAACTATTCCCGAAATGACTGATGAAAAGATACAAACCATTAGCAATAGATACATAGAATTGTATGAACAGATTACAGGGCAAGCATTTGTTGCAAAAGAAATATCGGATGATGAATTATTTGAAAAAATAGCTGTGGCTTTGAAACAATTAAACTAAGGGTATTTGAGCATGGCATCATTTTTGAAAAGCAAAAAGAAATAGTAACGAATGAACAAATCAAAAATAATACTAGCTATAGTTGTAGGAGCTGCTATTGGTGGCGCAATTGCACTATCAATTAAAAACAACAATGATTCCTTGGTAGAAGTAGAATCAATGCCTGATAGCGAGCCTAGTACATTTGAAAATATAGCTCAACAATTTGCCGAGAAAATTGCGCCAGAGTTACAAATTGCAGAACGAAGAATAAAGTCAATCGTATCTAAAGAAACAAATGGCTTCAGTGCAGAAAGTGAATTAGGATTATTCCTATAATATGCAAGAAAAATTTAATCCAATTGCGAAATGCAATAAACCAAAATGGGTCTGCCTCATTAGAAGAGACAGACCCATTTTATTAAATTTATTGCGATATTATTCTGCAGTTTCAGTGGCTTCTTCAACTACTGGAGCAGCAGTAACAGGAGTTTTCTTACCAAAACGCTTATTAAATTTATCAATACGACCAGCAGTATCTACCAATACATTTTTACCTGTGTAAAAAGGGTGCGATGTATTAGAAATCTCCAATTTAATAACTGGGTATTCTTGACCATCTTCTTCAAAAACAATCGTTTCGTTTGTTGAAGCTGTAGATTTGCTAAGGAAGGTAGTACCATTACTCATGTCCTTAAACACTACCATTCTGTAGTTCTTTGGGTGAAGTTCTTTTTTCATTTGTATGTTTTTGTTGCATGGATTTTGCCATGCTTGTTATTTTAAGAGTGCAAATGTAGGGCTATTTTGATTAGAAACCAAAGTAGGGTGCATTTATAAATGTTACAAGGATAGTCAACCTCAATTGGTAATCTCAAAATAAATGTACTATACAAAGGTTTACAACCCTATTTAAAAACTGCTCCATTTTTAAATACACCCCAAAAGTCATAGATTATTTTTGTTCACAGAAAATACATTATAATCTGATTTATAAGCAATTACTAATTATACTATTTGTCTTTCATGTTCACAAACTGCATAGCCAATCCTATATTCCAGCTCTTACTATCCTGTATAACTTCTTGCAAATCATCTATCTTTTTTCCAGTAACACGTATTATATCATCCATAATAGCGGCCTGTACCTTTAACCCTCTGTCTTTTATCAGTTTTACAATTTTCTTTGCATCTTCTTGCTTTATGCCATTGCGTACAAGCACTTCTTGCTTGGTCACTTTTCCACTGGGAAAGGGCTCTTTGCTAAAATCATACACTTCTGCAGCTAAACCTTGCTTTATACTGCGGCTAATAAGTACATCTTTTATCTGGTCCAATTTCATTTCACTGTCCGCTTCCAAACTGAGTTTAAAATCTTTTTTGTTTAGCTCTATTACTACATGAGCCCCTTTAAAATCAAATCGATTTTTAATTTCTTTGCTTACCACATTAATGGCGTTATCCAGTGTTTGTAAATCTACTTTACTAGCTATATCAAATGATGGCATAATGGTTTGTTTTTGTAAAGATAAAAAACTTACACTAGTTAAATAATAAAAAAACAGCTCCCATGGGAGCTGCATTTTTTACAATTATTCATTCTGTTTTATTAGCCAGCTGATTTTACCCTATTTTGCTCTTCGCCTGCCCCACCCGATTTTCTTTGTTTTGCTTTAAATGGCTTTCCAAAACGATAATTAAACGTTAAACGAACATTTCTACTATCTCTTACCTGTAAAAAAGAGGCGATGGTATTTTGTATAAAAACTGTACCCGATTGTTGTCCAGAGTTAAACATATCGGAAAAATTCAATTTTAAACTTCCTTTTTTCTTTAATATTTGTTTAGACACCCCCATGCTCACTTGCCCCATGTCCGCTATATCAAATTGACCCGTTTTCATCCTTGACCTGTAAAAGGCCGATAACTCTGCACCCCAGCCTTTGTTAAATTTAAATTGGTTGTTCACATTTGTATTAAAACCAACATTGCTTGTTTTTAGGGTAAAGTTGTATAAAGTAGAATTTACCGCATTGTAATTAAACTCCGCATAAGGTAACAATGTCCACCATTTTGTTGGCTGCAATTCTGCATTTACAGCAAGCGACACATCATCTATGCTTCCATAATTATTTTGTTTTACGATGGTAGCATATCCTGCTTGCTCAAAATACTCGTTAAACATATCTTTACTATGCGTATAATTTAGCGTGGTAGTCAAAAATTTATTGTATGTGTGCGATAACTCAAATACATTGGTAAACATAGGGCGCAAAAAAGGATTACCTGCTTCGTAAGTGTATTTATCTATAAAGAAAACAAATGGATTTAAGCTTTCATAATCGGGCCTAGAAATTCTTCTTCCATAAGAAAAACTGAACTCATTTTTATTGTTTGGTTTATAACCTGCAAACATGGTTGGGAAAAGGCCCGAATAACTTCTTTTAAAGGTAGAATCTTTTTTTATTGGATTATCAAACTGTTTGCCATCGTAGTTGGTATTCTCAAACCGAAGTCCAGCTTGCAAACTCCATTTCTTAAATTCTTTGCTAGCATTTATATAGGCAGCATTTATATTTTCATTGTATATAAAATGATTTGTTTTTTCATTGTCTACCACTTTAGTACCGGATATTACATTGAAATATCCTGCAAAATTATCTGTGTTTACTATACTTGCTTTTACACCGGTTTCTATTTTCAAACCGCTTTTAAAAGGATGAACATAATCTGCTTTTGCGGAAAACACTTTTATATTAGATGGAAGTTCTGATTGTAATTCTTCCAAAGAATCTAAAACCCATTGAGACGATAAACTCTCAGAAATAAAGTTTTGCCTTTGCTTGCTTTTATATTGAATTACGTCCACATCTACTGTAAATTCTCTCGCAGTGCTATCAAAAGTATGGCGCAAATTAAAATTAGCTCCTATATTTTTCCAAGTGTCCTTATCAAAACTGGAAGATCGTATGATTGAATTTGTATTACCAAAAGCATTTTTTAAATAACTGGTATTGCCTCCATCTTGTGAACCCGGCGCTGAAGTTCCGTTAACAACTACCCCAAGCGTCGTTTTTTTATTTGCATAATAATCTGCCCCGATTTTAAAATTTACATTGTTTCTGCTTTTAATGAACGTGGCTTGTTGGTCAAAAACAGCATCCAATTTACCAGCGGCATTAAGGTATTTCCTGTTAATATCTATAACTTGAAATTGTTTTCTATGATTGGCACCTACGGTTGAGAATACATTGAATTTACCATTCTTATAATTTAAGTTTACCGTATTAAAAGTTCTGCCATATTTCCCTCTTCCATATGTACTATTTACATTGCCATTAAATCCTATTTGTTTATTTTTCTTTGTTTTAATATTAATCAAACCGGAATTACCAGAAGCATCATATTTAGAAGAAGGATTAGGCATCAATTCTATCAATTCTAGATTAGAAGCAGGCATAGATTGTAGATAGTTTGCCAAATCTTGCGGTCCCATATAGGTTTGTTTACCATCAATGGTAACAATTACTCCTTGCTTACCTTTTAGGCTAATGTTGCCATCCTTATCTACCGAAACTCCAGGCGATTTTTCTAACACTTCCATGGCTGTATTACCAGCATTGGTTAAAGAGGCATCTACGTTAATAATTGTTCTGTCTGCCTTTCTTTCAATAAATGGCTTTTTTGAAACAACGGTAACAGCTAATAAGTCTTTGCTTAGTTCGGCAATTTGCAAACTTTCTACTTTTACAGATAGCATAGCTTCATCTATTGTAATTGTTTTACTATACGCCTTCTCAAAACCGATATTTGTTGCAAGTAGCATGTAACTTCCTTGCTTCACATTATCGAAAGAAAAATTGCCCATATTGTCTGAAATAGCCATTTTTACCAAAGAAGAGTCTGTTGCTTTTAACAATGAGACGGTGGCAGCCAAGCCAATTTTTGAGTTAGCGGCATTGCATATTTTCCCAGAAATGCTTCCTTTTACTTGAGAAAAACTTGTAAAGCTTACTAAAACAGCTATTAACACAATCATTATCTTTTTCATATTTTTTATTTATTTAGTACTGTTAATATTTTACTACTGAACAAAAGTATATACTATGTATTACATAGTACAATGTTTAGTAATGAACGGTAATAAAAAAGGATGATTGGTAGTTTTATGCTACCAATCATCCTTTAAAGTATAAAAAATGTTGTGTTAATTTGTTCTATTGGCATTCCATTTACCATATAAAATGGTAGCAATGCCTGCTATAACAAGCATGATGGCAATTTCTTGTGCTTGCGAGAGTGCAAAGCCAGAAATCTTATAGGAAATATTCACCCTTACTATTTCAATAAAGAATCTTTCAGTACCGTTGAGAATCAGGTATAAGCCAAACATTACCCATGGCGTTTTTATTTTTTTTCGAATAGACCATAGGAAAAAAAATAACATGGTACAAATAACAGTCTCGTAAAAAGGTGTGGGGAAAACCGGGCTAGGTAGTACATTATAGTGGTCATCTTTAATTCCTGGCATTGGTATACCATCATTGTTTACATTTTGTGGATAGCTGTAGGCAAAAAACCAATTAGGTAAAAAAGAAACTCCTTTAATGTTTTTTTGAGGCACCGCATCTAAAGAAGCATATACCCTATCTGTAACAAAATTTTTCTTTCCCGTACTATCTACAACTTTACCCTCTAAAAAATAGGTTGCGTTTTTTTGTAGTGCTTTTTCAAAATCACCAGGAGCCGCTAAGGAAATATTGCCATTAGCATCGCTTACATAGGCACTATTGTAGATACCCCAATCTCCATCACCAGAAACTTGGCAACCAATACGACCAATTGCATAAGCCAGCATAAGACATGCAGCCGCTGAATCACATAAATGAGATATTTTAATTCCTTTTTTATAAGCATACCAGCAAATTGCAATAGTAGCAAGAATTAATCCGCCATAAAAAGTAAGACCACTTTGCGAAAATAATCTACCAACTGGATCTTTTATAAAATCATCCCAATGCTCGAAATTATCAAAAAGTTTGGCGCCTAATATTCCAAAAATCAAACCAAGAATAAATATATCTCCTACTCTATCGTGTGGCCAAATACGTACGCTTCTTTTCTCTGGTATTTTTAATTTCTGTTTATTTCTATCATACAATTTTAGCCCTACTAGTAGTGCTGCAAAAAGCAAACCACCTGCTATATTTCCTTCTTTAGAAAAAATGTAATCCTGTGTATTCATGCCTTCAGGAATGCTAAAGATTAAACCAAACAGCTTTGCTCCGAAAATAAAGCCCACTATTCCATTTAACAAAAGCTCGAGCATAGATGCTGGTTTCCCTACTACAATTGTTTCTTCGGAGGGATGGAGCAAACCTAGTTTTTCCCTGCGTTTTAGTTCTAACCCTAATATAAGAATAGCAACAAAAAACGCTATGGCTACAAAAAGCCCAAACGTATTTAATATTTTGAGCCAGTTCCATTGGACACCAAACCAATCTTTAAAAACGTAATATAAATTTGGATACATGGGGAGTATAAGTTTTTTGAAGGAAATGCAATATAATAAAAAGTCATCGACCAAGGTTTGTAGTACTATTGAATATCTCACAACAATATCAAACCTATGTTCGATGACTTTTCAAAAATCAGTTTATTAAAATCTAATTACAGTATTGAGCAAAAGCCCCTTTTAGGTTATCTGCAATCATTTGTGCACTACGCCCTTCTATCATATGACGTTCTATCATGTGCACAAGTTGACCATCTTTGAACAAAGCTATAGCAGGCGATGATGGAGGATAAGGCATTAAATGTTTTCTTATTTCATTTACAGCCTCTACATCAAATCCAGCAAAACTTGTTTTAATTTGGTCTGGTTTATTTTCAGCAGTATTTACAGCCATAAGAACACCTGGCCTTGCTGTACCCGCACTGCAACCACAAACCGAGTTTATCATAACAAGTGTGGTGCCTTTTGCAGCCAACGTATTTTCTACCTCTTGCGCATTCAGCATTTCACTAAAACCATTTTCTGTCAATTCTTCCTTCATTGGAATTACAATCTCTTCTGGATACATATTTATTAATTTAGACTGCAAAATTACATTCAAATTATTAAACCTCCATATGCAAATTTTACAGGCGAACACAAACTAATACGCCATTAAGACATATTTAAAATCTAATAAGTGCCATAATGTCTTAATTCGTCCATTGGAATAAGATTTGAACTATAAAATTAAATTATTTTCTAAAAAAATAAAAAACAAAAAATTATGTCATACGTAAATGTAAACAACAATTATCGCTCTTTAGATGGACTAATGAAAGAAATTTTCAATGAATTTCCATCAGCAGTTAGCAAAGCAGTAAGGGAAGATGTACTTAATTATCCACCAGTAAATATTACAGACAAAAAAGAATTGTATCTGGTGGAATTATCGGCACCAGGATATGAAAAAGCAGATTTCAACATCAAATTGGACAACAACATTCTTACAGTAAGTGCTGAATTAAAAGAGGAAAATACTGTAGAAAATGAAAAAAAGATCCGCAAAGAATTTAGTTCAAAATCTTTTAAAAGAAGTTTTACTTTAAACGAAAAAATAGAAACAGAAAAAATTCTTGCTCGTTATGAAAATGGTATTCTCAAAATTGATTTACCCAAAAAAGAATCTGCTAATGCAGGTGTAAAAGATATCAATATTCAATAATTGAAAAATTGGTTTTAGTAGATTGATGGTTGTTAAAATTGAAAGCGCTCCAGTTTTATTGGGGCGTTTTCATTTACGCAAAAAGTCGATGTTGTTTTACAAACACATCGACTTTTTTTTCCGACATTAACCATCACTATTTTTTTGCTACCGGCTGCCCAATATCCATCCACGCAGTTTCTTTATCAATACCATTTTTAGCAATATATTCTTTACGCTCTTTTTCTAGCTTTCTTTCTTTTGATTTACCCACAATTGCTTTTAGCTTATCTCTCCTTTCTGCATTTAGTGCTATTAATTCAGTTACTTTTTGTTGCCCCCCATTATCGTTCAACAATAATTTTGCCTTTTCAGTATATGAAGTATTTACAATTTTCACCTGCTTCTTTGTAGTTTCACTCAACTTTACTGTTTGCGAAATGTCAGATTGTACTTTTTCTGCTTTATCCGATTCCATTCTTTCTGCAGCCATAGTAACATACTTTTCTTTGTTCATGCTATCAATGGCTTTCAATCCGTTTTCTCTGTAGGCTAGGCTTTCACTTTCCTTTTGTAGATCAGAAATACTATCGGTAACAACACGAACTGAATCCTCTGTGCGCATAGCTACCACCAACGAATCTCGTAGTAACTTTTTCTCTATTTCTTGCTTATTAAATCTTGCCTTAGCTACGGCTTCTTTATTTGGAGCCTTTTTGCTTTTTTTACTTTTTTTTGTTTGAGCACCTGCTGTTAAAAATGTAGATGCCACTAAGCACAGTAGAATAATCTTTTTCATATGTTTATATTTTATTTTTGTTTGATGGTAATACCCACCGGAAAATTTACCAATAGTTCTTTTGATAGTAGAATGAAAGAAATATTTTTAATGTCTAGCCAATTACTATGCCAACAAAGGTTTTGTTAAAGTATTAAAACAGCAATCGAAATTATTTCGCTGCTAATTTATATATTTATAAAAAGCGTATTTTCAATTAGTAAGCAGATAAATTTATCCTTTCTTATTATAAAAAACATTTCTAAATATGTTGATAACTAATAGATTTTTTTATAACTTCAAACAAAAAATTGAAAAGAAAAAAGCAAACTTCTTTTATCGAATTTTCTAAATTCAAATTTTATTTATTATTCCAAAGTATTTTTATTGGACTGGTTTTATGTTATCAACTGTGTTGGTATTTTGGTAAAACAACCATAGCCGAATGTTATGTATATGGAAGAATAGATAGACTGGAGGAATCAGGCACCTTGTTCTATAGATATGAAGTGGGTGGTAAAAAATATGAAGATTACGCAACAAGAAATGGAATACCAATAGCACAAAGTACTATTGAAATAAAATACCTTACGGGGCGGCCAAGCATATCACGTATAAACAGCTTTGAAGGCAATTGGCTTGGGTTTATTATAGCATATGCCATCTTCTTTACTGTTACTTCTATCATTTTCTTGATACCAAACGATACCATGCCACGCAACAGCTATATTTATTTTACAAAGAAAAAACCTTGGGTAAATATGATTATAAAATAAATTCAATCTTGTTACATTCAATAAAATAGAATACTTTTCAATAATGCAAGTTGTTTTGTTATGAAGAAACTAATTCAAAAAATATTTGGTTTAAGAAAAGATGTGGGCATAAATTTTTATGTGGCAGATTTTTTCCATCGAAAAATGTTGAGGCAAAATGTAGATACAAATTGGGCGATACACCATACAAGCACAGTCATTTTTCCAAAAAATATTAAACGAGGAATAAATGTTTATCCTGGAGATTCCCCGGGAAATTATATTGAAGCATACAATGGTATTTCTATTGGTGACTACAGCAATCTGGGGCCCAATGTGGGCATATTATCAGCAAATCATAATCTTATAGATAATTCTTTACATGACAAAGCCGAAGCTATTCAAATTGGTAAATTTTGCTGGATTGGCATGAATGCAGTTATTTTACCTTCGGTGGTTTTAGGAGATTTTACCATTGTAGGTGCTGGTGCGGTTGTAACAAAAAGCTTTGCAGAAGGATATTGTGTAATAGGCGGAAATCCGGCAACGCACATAAAATACTTAGATAAAGAAGCTTGTAATAAATTTAGAAATTCAAAATATAATAACTGACTTGCAAGCCATCACATTTGCGAAGAGATCGTTCCTTTTAATGGGCAGTAGCTTCTTGAGAATGCTGGTACAACTAGCAATAATAATTTTATACTCAAAAAAACTAAGCATTACAGATTATGGTTTATACCAATCTGTTTGGATGTATGTAAATATTTTTAGCCTTATTTCCCTATTCGGGCTTCCGTCCCTATTGCTATCAAATTCACCAAAAAATGTTTTATTTTGGATAAAACAACATGTTGCATTTTTTGCAAGCATTGCGGCTATTTTAAATTTCCTTCCCATTTTATATGTTTTTTTTGCTGCCAATGATTTTAATATTTCAACTAAATGCTTATTGGTCTGTTTAATTGTAGTTCAAAATGTTGCCATTATTATGGAGACATTAATAATTAAAAGAGAAAAGGAGCGGTTATTATTTATAACAAATCTTATTTTTATCGTTGGGTATTTCGTTTGCCATTTGGTTGTTTTGGATACTACATACTCAATAGATACTATTATTGTTGGAATAATTTTTCTTACTATTATTAAAATATTCCACCAATGGAAATTTAGCAAACAAGCAACGAGTTATGCTACTATTGAAAATGATGAACAGATAGGAAAACAATGGTTTTATTTGGGAATAAATGACATAGTAGGCGTAATTTTTAAATGGGTAGATAAATGGTTTATCCTATTGTTTATTTCTCTATCTCAATTTGCCATTTATTTTAACGGCTCATACGAAATCCCACTTTATGGGCTTATGATAAGTGCTGTGGGCAATATCATGCTAGTAGAATATTCAAAAAGCAAAGCTGATTTAAATAAAAAAACGAAAGCTATTTTTGAGAATTCTACTAAGTTCCTTTCATACATTGTATTTCCATCTTTTTGTTTTCTACTCTTTTTCTACGATGATGTGTTTAGATTGGTCTTTGGTGGAAAGTTTGAAACGGGCATTCCTGTATTCTTAATTACTATTTTCTTAATACCATTACGAATTACAAACTTTACGACCGTTTTACAAGTACTTAATAAAAGCAATTTGATATTGAAGGGTGCAATCCTAGATTTAGTGATAGCCCTACTTTTAATGTTGGCTTTGTATCCAATCTTAGGTTTAAAAGGATTAGCGCTTGCTTGTGTGGTATCTACTTACATACAAGCAGCTTATTATTTGTGGCATACAAGCAAATTGGTGAAGGAAAAAATTAGTTATTTTATTCCATTTAGAAATTTGATTACAACGATGCTCATTTCTTTATTTACAATTGGTATATTTTTCTGGGTGTCTAAAAAAATAGTACAGCCTTACAATATTCTCTTCGGTTTTATTTGTGCCTCCATACTGATAGTACTATTTCTCCTGTACAATTACAAAAAAATAAAAAATAATATTAACCACTAATTTTCCAACTTGTGCATAGAAAAATAAAAACAGCCCATAAAAACAAGCCAAGAGAAATAGTTAATACCCATGAGTGTATAATCAAATACCAAAAACAAGCAAAACAAGATGACTAGATATTTATCAAACTTTCGGGTATAGAGCCCTATTAAAAATACGCCTTCAATAAAAAATGCTGCTAAATATAAAAGATAAGACAAAGCTGTATGTTTAACTAAAAACAGCAAAGTCTTGCTAAACATATTATTACTCCCAGCAGCCAAATAAGAACCATGTTGTACCAATATAACCCCTGACATTTGCTCTACATTAAAAATAGCACCAGATACAAATTTCCAGATGGCTGCCGCAGAAAATGTTATAATAACTACTATCCTAATAGCGTGCATGACAAGGTAAAAGCCCCTTATGCTTTTGGGATAAAATATTAGGGGAACCAGCATCCATGGCAAAAATACTTCTATGCTTACAAATGACATGGTAGAGAAAAACAAGTTGTATATAAAAGAAAAGATAGCTGTGAGCAGGGAAAGCTTTGCTTTTACATTTTTAGATTTTACAACACTATAAACCAATAAAATTGGCAATACAAAATAAATACTATCCAACAATATTTGCAGCCACCTGTTTTCAATTATATAATGTTGAAAATCGGTAAGAAACAATAAATTTAAAACTACATCTGCCCTGTTCAAAAAATAAATGGGAGAAATAGATGTGAACAAGAGACCATACCAGCTTTGCCATAAATAGCCTATCAAAAAGCAACATAAATAAAAAACGGCAAATTGTTTAATATGCTTATCAGTTAATACCAAGTGAAAATATTTTTATCTGTGAAGATACAGGCATGAAAACATCCGATTGCCAAGTATATAATTGCGAATAAACAACTATTTTATTTACAGGATAGCCTACAATATGACCTACATATCCTTTGTACCATTCCATAAATTGTTCATCTGTGATTTTGTTGGTATACTTATCATGTTGCATAAAATAACTTAAACCAATTTTACTAAAAATGGGCTCAATCTTTTCATACAAATCAATGTTAGCCTGTGTAGACATTTTATAATTTAAAACACTTACTAACAGGTTATCTCTACTAGCAAAATTAAATTTTGTAAGATCAATCTTTTTATCATTTACATATAAATGAACTACTTCCTGCGTATCAGATGTATGAAAAACGCCGCTATACATTCCATATTTAAAAATGGGCGCCACCACAAGACCACGCTTATAATTAATAAAGTAAAAGCCAGCAATAAAAATGATAAGTATAATGCAGAAAACTTTATTGAAATAATATAATTTTTTTAAGAACATATATTCAAAGGAATTTTTTAAGCAACATTGAAGTTATGTATTTTAAAAGAAATCAATAAATCTAATTTGTAAACAAAATGAAACTAATTTTGTGTAATAACCTTTAGTCATGGCATTCCTTAAAAATATTAGAAATACAGCATCCGCTGATAAAAACACCGGTTTTGGAACCAATGCTTCAAGCTATGGAGGAAGACTGCTAAACAAAGACGGCTCCCCGAATATAAAAAGAACAGGTGTTGGTTTCTTTGAAAAATATAGTTGGTTTCATAGCATGCTTACAATGCCTAGCCCACATTTCTTTTTGATTGTTTTTACCTTTTACGTTGTAGTAAACTTGCTATTTACATTTATTTATTTTCTTATTGGTGTAGAAAACTTAATAGGCATCCAAGCTATTTCGATAAAAGATAAATTAATGGAAGCCTTCTTTTTTAGTACACAAACCTTTACCACTGTTGGTTATGGGCGTATTAGTCCTCTTGGTTTTGCAATGAACGCTGTATCCTCCTTTCAAGCATTAATTGGCTTATTGAGCTTTGCTGTGGCTACCGGTTTAATGTATGGAAGATTTAGCCTGCCAAGAGCGTATTTAAAATTTAGTAAAGTAGCACTCATTTCTCCTTATGAAAGTATTACAGGGTTAATGATAAGGCTTACACCTTTTAAAAACACATCGGCACTTACCGATGTAGAAGCCAAAATCACATTGGCACTTATTATAGAAGAAAATGGAAAAGCATCCAATCAGTTTTTTAATTTGGAATTGGAAACAACAAAAATAAATGCGCTTGCACTTAGTTGGACCTTGGTACATCCGATAAATGAAGATAGTCCCCTCTATAACTTTACAGAAGTAGACTTTGCCAATGCCAAAGGCGAAATACTAATTTACTTAAAAGCTTTTGACGATACTTTTAGTAATTCTGTTATTGCTCGCACATCTTATACATTTGATGAGTTGAAATATGGCCGCAAATTTGTGCCTATGTATAACAGAGATAACACGGGCCAATTTACTGTTATTCATTTAGAAAAACTAAATGAATGTGTAAAAGTAGATATGCCAATTACAAATAGCAATGTTTTGTCTAAAGATGAATAACTTATGCATCTTTAGACAAAAAAGGATACTATTTTTTCAAACTATTAATGATTGTTGTAAATTCTGTTGCATTTAAACTAGCCCCACCTACTAGTCCACCATCTACATCTGGTTGAGAAAATATTTCTTCCGCATTGGCAGCTTTTACACTTCCACCATATAATATCGAAATGGTATCTGCTATTACTTTTCCGTATTTCTCTGCCAAAACGTTTCTTATGTGTGCGTGCATTTCTTGCGCCTGTGCACTAGTGGCGGTTCTACCTGTACCTATTGCCCATATTGGCTCATACGCTATTACAAATCCATTTATTTGGGCATCGGTTAAGTGAAACAAACTTTCTTTCAACTGTATTTCTATATGCGAATTTTGTGCTTCTGCTTCTCTAATTTCCAATGGCTCGCCACAACAAAAAATTGGTTTCAAATTATTTTCTAAAGCGAGGTTTACTTTTTTAGTGAGTATTTCGTTTGTTTCGTTGTAGTATTCTCTTCGTTCACTGTGCCCAATAACCACGTATTGAATTCCAATGCTATTTATCATTTCGCAGCTTACTTCTCCCGTGTAAGCGCCTGCTTTTTCTGCAGCACAATTTTGTGCTGATGTATAAAAATTTATTTTTTTATCGGTTATACTTTTTATAGGAAGTAAATATGGAAATGGCACGGCAAATACTGCAGACTGGTTTTCATTCAAATTAATTTCACTGGCAACAATATCATTCATCAATTGTTCTCCTTGCGCAAGTGTAAGATTCATTTTCCAATTGGCAGCAGCTATTTGTTTTCTCATATTTATATATTTGTATTATTTAAAGATTCCAATGTTTGCAAATATAACTGCCTAAGCATTTCTATTTCTTTTTTAGTAATGTTTTGGTGCTTCATTTTTTTCCAATTATCAATATCTAGAAAAACTTTTTCCAAATGATATATTTCGTTGCCCCAAGAAAAATGATCAACATACTGGGATGTAAGTTGCCTTTCAAAAATATTACAACATACACCCACTGTGGTACCAGTATTAAAAGAAGTATTTATGGCAGAACGGCTGTAATCACCCATAAGCAATCCCCCTTTACTACCAGCATATATAGACTGTGTATCTTTTTCCAGCGTATACCCAATACTTGACCCGGTATTTTTCACATTGCTATTGCTGGTACCTGCACCTAAATTGCACCACTCACCTATCACACTATCGCCCAAATAACCATCATGCGCTTTATTGCTATTGCCAAATAATACACTGTTTTTTATTTCGCCCCCCACTACACAATTAGGACCTACGGTTGTAGCACCATAAATTTTGGTACCCATTTTTACAATACTATTTTTCCCTAAATAAAATGGCCCCCTTATCATACTACCTTCCATTATTTGCGCATCTTTATCAATATAAATTGGTCCAGTACTTGCATTTAAAATGCAATGGTTTATTTGTGCCCCCTTCTCTATAAAAATATGTTTATCATCTATAGATTTGTTTGTTTCGTTTAAAATTTGTGTGGTTCTTTTGGTAAGCAAATTAAAATCTTCTCTTATGGCATAATCATTTAATTGAAAAATATGCCAGGGAAAAGAAATCACTTTCACGGTATCGGTTTCAATTAAAAAAACATTTTTTGCTGCAGCTTCAAGTATGCTTTTATAATTTTCTTTGGTAGGGATAATATTTGCAGGCACATGAATTACATCAAGGCTATCATCTAAACTAACTTCATCTTGTAAGAGCAATTCCCATTTTTCTTTTATGGTAAGTATACCTACACGTATGTCTGCCACATGGCGAGTATGTGTAAATGGAAAAAGATTTTCTCTAAAATGTTTATCGGTTAATACGATCATATTGCAAATTACAGATTAATCAATTAGAATTAAAAAAAATAACCGCAAGGGCACAAGTGCACTGAGAAAATATAATAAATCTTGTGCCATCCTTGTTGATGTGGTACAAGCACAAAAAATAACCACAAGAGCACAAGGGCACAGAGAAAGCATAATAAATCTTGTGCCATCCCTGTTATTGTGGTACAAGTATAAAAAAATTACCACAAAAGCACAAGAGCACAAGGGCACAGAGAAAGCATAATAGATCTTGTGCGATCATTATTACTGTGGTACAAGCACAAAAAATAACCACAAGAGCACAGAGAAAGCATAATAGATCTTGTGACCTTGTGCTATTGTGGTGGAAGCATAAAAAAATAACCACAAAGGCACTGAAAAAGCATAATAGATCTTGTGACCTTGTGCTATTGTGGTAAAACAAACTTAAAACTTAAAATTCCAAGTAACAGCAGGTATGATAGGAAATATAGAAACTTGTTTTCCTTGTATTTTCAATGTACCATCATAAGGACTACCTGTTTGGTCGTAATAAATAAAATAAGGATTTTGACGGCTGTAAGCATTGTACACACTAAATACCCATTCGGTTTTCCATTTGCGTTTTTCATTACGCTTTGGGGTTAGTGTAGCCGAAAAATCTATGCGATGGTATGAGGGTAAACGGTATTGGTTTATGTTACTATACTGTTGCGAAATTACCCCACCTATCAAATAAAAACTTTGCGGCAGAGTAGAAGCACTTCCGGTTCCATACACGAAGGCTCCAGAGAATTTCCATTTTTTATTAAGCTCATACATGGCTACAATACTCATATCATTCCTGCGATCGTATTTTGCAGGAAATTTATCCCCCCCATTTAGTTTATCAAATTTTCTGTATGTCCAACTTAGTGTGTAGCCTACCCAGCCGGTAAATCTTCCTTTTACTTTATTTACAAAAAGCTCTGTGCCGTAGCTCCAACCTTTACCAAATACAAAATCATCTTCTGTATCTTTTAAAGAATTATTGGTATAACCCTCTCTGTACTCAATTTGGTTTTGCATGCTTTTGTAATATACTTCTACCGAAGTTTCGAAAGTATTGTTCTCAAAATTTTTGAACAAGCCACCCGCATACAACCAACTTATTTGAGGTTTTACTTTGTATGTACTAGGCACCCATATATCAGTAGGTAATGTGGTACCAGAATTGCTTACCAAATGTATGTATTGCAAATTTCGGGTTGCAGAAGCTTTAATGGATGTAGTTGTATTAAGCTCGTACCTCATGGTGAGCCTAGGTTCTAACCCGCCATAAGATTTCACAGTTTGCCCTTTTTTAAAAACACTGCTGTCAATCCTATTTTGAAACTCATCCGTTTTATAAATTTTGTAAGCCCCTATTTGTGCAAAATTACTGTACCTAAGTCCAGCATTTATTTTAAACTTTTTAGAAATATCCCAATCATCTTGCAAATAAATAGCCGTTTCGTTTGCAAATTTTACTTGTGCGCTTTGTGGATTAAATATGATAGAATCTTGCCTACCACTCACCACAGAAGGTGTAAAACGGTGGTAGGTAAATAACCAACCAAATTTTAGTTTATGGTTAGAAGCTGGGTAATAATCAAAATCTTGTTTAAGTGTTACGTCTCTAATACCAGATGCCAATTTCAAATCGAAATTATCTTGCGCACCATTAAAAGTAAAATTATAATTGTTGTACACCGCTGTGGTGTTGGCAAATAATTTCCTATTGAATACGTGGTTCCACCGTAACGTACCTGTTGCATTTCCCCAAGGAATATTTATTTTTAAACTTTGCTTACCATTGCTAAAATCAAACACATCCCTACCAAAATAACCACTCAAGTAAATCCTGTCTTTCTCATTAAATTTATAATTTATTTTGGTATTTAAATCATAAAAATAATAGCCAGAACCATAGAACTGGCTGCCTGGTTTTACAAATCCTTTTGCTATTGCATCTACATAGGTGCGTCTGGCAGATACGATAAACGAGGATTTATCTTTTACTATTGGGCCTTGTACAGAAAAACGAGAAGCTATTAACCCAATACCACCTTCCATTTGGTATTTTTGATTGTTGCCTTCCTTCATGCTCACATCCAACACGCTCGATAATCTTCCCCCATATTGTGCCGGCATCCCCCCTTTTATTAGTGTTACATTTTTTATTGCATCTGCATTAAATATAGAGAAGAACCCAAACAAGTGACCGGTATTATACACCACCGCATCATCCAACATAATCAAATTTTGATCTGGCCCGCCGCCTCGTACATAAATACCTGAGCTACCTTCGCCCGCATTGCGAACGCCTGGTAACAATTGTACCACTTTTAATATATCTACTTCGCCCAAGAATGCTGGCACACTTTTAATTTGTTCTATAGGCAAAGATATTTTCCCCATTTGTGCCGCACGAATGTTGTTCTCTCTTTTAGTAGAAGTAACCACCACTGCTTCGGAAAGTGCTGTTCCATTTTGCAACGAAATATTTACGGAAGTATCTTTTGTAAGACTGATAGCGATAACAGAAGGCTTGTAACCTACGTGCGATGCAAAAATTTGGTAATCCCCTTCTGCGAGTGTTACAGACCAAAAACCGTACTGGTTGCTCACCATGCCAGTTTTTCCTTTAATGGCTATATTAGCCGCTATCACTGTCTCGCCACTCTCTGCATCTTTTACATAACCGCTAATGGTATATTTTTTTTGCGCAAAACTACTTGCCGTCAAACAAAAAAACACAACAAGAAACAACATTCTCTTTAACCACATCTTCTGTTAACTTTTATTATTCTAAAACCAATCCATTTAACCTTTTAAACCTCTTAAACCTTTTAAACCTCTTAAACCTTTTAAACCTTTTAAACCTCTTGAACCTTACTTCGCCACCACGGAATCCTTCACATCACCACAATGCAACATACCCGCTTTGTACGTAGGATGGTTTTTTCCCAAGTATGGATTTACAATTTCTGCACTATTGCTTATCCAAATGGCAGAAATAGAATCAGCAAAAGCCATCGGACAATTTTCTACATACAATTTTGGCCCTTCATAATTTATTGATGTAAAAAAAGAAGGATACATTGTTTCTGTAACCATATTAAAATCGTGACGCATTTCTGTTATATTTGGTTGATCTAAAATTGACTTGGCGTTGGCATTTATATTTTCTAAAGTCGATTGTACAGATGCTAAAACTAATGCAGTATCTTTTTTCATTTCGTCTATTGGAAAATTATTTAGTATCCCTATAAAATTTTTGGTTGCAGCTTTTGCTAATCCGGTATCGCCTTCTACAAAAGCATCTTTCATGGCCAGGTAAGCATTTACCACACTGTCTACCGATTTATTAAAGCCCTCACTATGCTTTTTTAGCGTAAGTGGTGCTTGCTTTGGTGCTTCTGGCACATCTTCTTTGGCCCTAAAAACAAACCAATAAGTGGCAAAAGAAGCTATTAGAACTACCAATAAAAGGAATAGTTTTTTCATATTTAAATATTTTGTGCAAATGTACACTATCAGGTTGTTTTACACAAAGAGAAGTACGTAAAATGGGGTACATTCAGTTTGTAAAAGGCTTAATTAACAATTTATTATTGCCCATTCAATATCAAATCGAGTATTACAAAGTCCGTTTCTAGCTATTAAATGTTACTTTTGCACAAAATTTCAAAAGATGTTATTAGGGTTACAGAATCTTACGTTCGAATTTGGTGCAAGAACTATAGTAGAAGATGCTACTTGGCATATACAGCCGGGCGAACGTATTGGGCTTATTGGTTATAACGGTACGGGTAAATCTACTTTACTAAAAGTGCTAACTGGGCAATACTCTCCTGCCAAAGGAACCGTAGAAAAAGGTAGGGAAACCACTATTGGGTTTTTAAACCAGGATCTGTTGGGCTTTGAAACAGATGAATCAATTTTGGAAGTAGCCATGGGTGCTTTTGAAAGGGTGAAAGCCATTGAAAAAGAAATGGAACTCGTGGGTGCAGAATTGGAAAAAACCGGCGATGAGAAATTAGCAGAAAAATATTCAGATCTTTTGCACGAAATGGAAGTGCTTGATGGATATAGCATTCACCACAGAACAGAATCGATATTGCAGGGACTTGGTTTTGCAAATGAAGACTTGCACAAGCAATATAAAATGTTTAGTGGAGGATGGCGCATGCGGGTGCTTTTGTCTAAAATGATTTTGATGAACCCCGATGTGTTGTTACTGGATGAACCTACAAACCATTTGGATTTACCGAGTATAGAATGGTTGGAGAAATATTTATCCAACTACCCAGGTGCTGTTGTAATTGTGAGCCACGATCGTTTTTTCTTAGACAGGATGGTGAATAAAATAGTAGAGTTATACCAGCGTGAATTGCATTTTTATACTGGCAACTACTCCTACTATATGGAGGAAAAAGAGATTCGTATAGATATGCAGAAAAAGGCTTTTGACAACCAGCAGGATTACATTCGCCAACAGGAAAGATTCGTAGAACGTTTTAAAGCAAAGGCTAGTAAAGCTGCAGCAGCGCAGAGTATTGTAAAACGTTTAGATAAAATAGAAAGAATAGAAGACGTAAACATTGAGCGTCCGAATATGAAAATCAACTTCATACTAAACAAAACGCCGGGCAAGGTGGTAACAGCGCTTAAACATGTGAGCAAAAGTTTTGGCGATTTAAAAATATTGGAAAACACAGGTGCAGAAATAGATAGAGGCGATAAGATTGCATTGATAGGCGCAAACGGTAAAGGGAAGTCTACCCTATTGCGTATTGTAGTAGGCACAGAGCAATTTGAAGGTAGCCGTGAGTGGGGGCACAATGTAGAGGAGTCATTCTATGCCCAGCACCAGCTAGAGGTATTGAATCCTGAAAACGACTTGATAGAAGAATTGCAAGAAGCTAGAAGTGGCAAGAATGATTTGGAACTTCGTAGTTTGCTTGGTTCATTTTTATTTAGTGGCGATGCGGTATAGAAAAAAATTAAAGTATTGAGTGGAGTAGACAAAGCACGTGTGGCGCTTGCAAAAACCATTGCAAGTAAAGCCAATTTTTTGATGCTGGATGAGCCTACCAATCACTTGGATATACATTCAGTAGATTTGTTGGTGGAAGCTTTAAACAAATATGAAGGGACGATTATTTTGGTAAGTCACGATCGTTATTTTATAAGCCGTATAGCCAATAAAATATGGGAAATAGAAGACCATAAAATCCTAGAGTTTAAAGGCTCTTATGCCGAGTGGGAAGATTGGAAAGAACGTAGGGCAAAAGATAAGGCAGCGGCGGAGAAGGAAAACAAGGTAGAAAAGGTAGAAAAAGTAAATAAGGTAGAAAAAGTTGTGAATGTTGTAAAAGCTCCAATAGATAAGGAAGTGGATAAAATAAAAAAACAATTCAATTCATTAGAAGGTAAAATTGCAGAATTAAATAAAAAGAAAATAGCTTTGGAGGCAGAGTTAGGTGCCTCAGAAATATACAGCGACAAAGTAAAGTTTGTACAGGTAGAAACCGCATATAAAAATACGAAGGCTGAATTAGATGCTGCAAACAAAGAGTATGAAGTGGTTTTTGAAAAAATGATGGAGATGGATGCTTAAGTATTGGTTGATTGGTTATAAGTTACTAGTTGTAAGTTATTGGTTGAATAGTTATAGGCTGATTAGTTATAAGTAATAAGTTTTAAGTTAATAAGGTAGTCACAAATTCACAACGAAACTTCCCATTTTAGGAACTAGTCTTAATACTCAACACTAAATACTCAAAACTGTTTTTATGAAAAAAATAGCAATCATTGGTGGAGGAAACTTAGGCACAGCCATAGCCGAAGGACTTTTGAAAAGTAATTTTTGCAAGCCCGAAAACTTAACCATTACCAAAAGAAATATCACTACCCTTACTGCATTAAAGGAAAAAGGAATTAATGTACACAGCAATAATAAAAAAGCAGTTACCGATAATGAGGTAATTATTTTAGCCATAAAGCCTTTTCAAGTAAAAGAAATTTTAGAGGAAATAAATGAAAATTTAACTGATAAACATATTTTAATTTCCGTGGTTACGGGCATAAGTATGTATGAAATAAAAGGAATTATTGATAACAACATTACGGTATTTAGGGCCATGCCCAACACAGCTATTGCCATACAAGAAAGCATTACTTGCCTAAGTTCATCTAATGCAACAGAAGCTGAAATAAAATATGTAGAAGAGTTGTTTGGCAAACTTGGCAAAACTGCCAATATAGATGAGAAGCTGATGAACGCTGCAACCGTACTAGGTGCATGCGGTACTGCGTATGCGATGCGCTATATACGTGCCAACATACAAGGTGGAATAGAAATAGGTTTTGATGCAAAAACAGCGAGCCTTATAGCTGCACAAACCGTAAAGGGTGCTGCCGAATTACTGCTTACAACAAATACGCATCCCGAGCAAGAGATAGACAAAGTAACTACCCCAAAAGGTTGTACGATAACCGGTCTAAATGAAATGGAGCACCAAGGATTTAGTTCATCTATCATAAAAGGCATAGCTGCTAGTTTTGATAAGATTGGATAATACATTCTATTAAAAATTTATCAAACACATTTTACAATTTGGCTACAACTACTATTATTCTACTTTGCATAGCTGCTTTTGCTGCTGGCTTTGTAGATGCTATTGTAGGAGGAGGCGGATTGATACAAGCTCCCATTGCACTTATTTTATTGCCACAATTTCCAGTATCCACTGTTATAGGTTCATTGAAAATACCCGCTTTTAGCGGAACAAGTTTTGCAGCTTTTCAATACCTCAAAAAAGTGGCGTTGAATTGGAAGCTTCTTTCTATCATGATGCTATTTGCCGTATCTGCTGCATTTGCAGGTTCCGAATTGTTAACGCTGGTGCAGAATGATTTTATGAAACCAGTTTTATTCTTTGTGCTTTCGTTGGTAGCGGTATATACATTTATTAAAAAAGATTTTGGACAACATACCCACAAAACACATTCCCACACACAACAAATCATTTTTGGTATTTGCATAAGCATTACCATTGGATTTTACGATGGCTTTATAGGACCCGGAGCTGGTAGTTTTTTGGTACTGGCATTTATTACCATATTGGGGTTCGATTTTTTACATGCATCTGCCAATGCAAAAATGGTAAACCTTGCAACAAACTTTGGTTCTATCATGTTGTTCTTGCTAAAAGGAAAAATTTTATGGGGTATAGCTATTCCCATGGCAGTGTGCAACGCAATAGGCGGAGCGTTGGGTGCTAAATTAGCCATTAATAAAGGAAACAAGTTTATCAGGGTTTTCTTTCTGGTAATTGTTATAGGAACCCTGCTTCGTTTTGGCTATGATGTATTTTGGAAATAAAAAAGGATAGCAATTAAATTGCTATCCTTTGTATATAAAATAGGTTGTATTATCGAATCAATAAATTCGTTGATCTTACAGTTAAATTACTTTTAGAAGGTAGGTTTAATCCCCCATAAATTTCCAACAAGCCTGTACCTATAGTTGCACTGGTACCTACACCTAATGTGAGTGTATTCAAAGATCGGGTTGAAGCAGATGTTTGATTAAAGTTTAATGTAGCGGCTTGATCACTCACTATAATGCTAGAGGTAGGTGAACCTGTAAATGTACCCGTACTTTTTACAGCATTATTAAGTGTAAGGGTGAAGCCGTTTAATACAAGTCTATTTGTTCCATTAATTGTTAATGGCCCTACTGTGGTATTTGAAGATAGAACAGGTTGATTGGTACCTCCAGTTGTTGAGATAGTAATATCTGCACCACTTGGTGGTATTCCAGGGTTAGATTGCCAATTGGTAGCAGTATTCCAAGCAGTATTGGTAGTACCCAACCATACATAACCACTCAAGGTAGTAAGTTTAGCCGGAATAACCCCATTTGAAAGCGTTCTTGAGCTATCGTCGTAAAGTATTGATGTAGGTATAAAAGACAAATCAAAAGTAAGTCTATTGCCGGCAACAGGTAAGCTTATTCCTTTTCCTGCATAAGATAAATTGCCACTACCCCAATCAAAGATTGTAATAACTGTATCATTTGCTGCCAATGCACCTCTGATATGCAATTGAATAGGTCCTCTAAAATAAGCTACATTGCTACCGGCTGTTCTGGTTTGTGAGGTTACAGAAATAACCAATCTCCTTGCAGCGCCAGATTCATTCACTACATTATTCCAATTAACGGTATTTGTTGGCGCACCAATTCCACCTTTTATTGTAGAAATTGTATCAGAGCCTCCTACATAATCATCAAAAAAAACCGAAATGTCTCTACCAAGTTCTCTATTAAAGTAGTTTCTAAGTGTGTCTGTTGTTACAGATTTACCAGCTAATTCTGTTTGGTATTTAGTAAGTGCACTAAAAAAAATAGAATCTCCACACATGGTACGCAACATGGAAACGATTACTGCTCCCCTTTCGTAAACTGTAGAACCATAATTTGTATTCCAAATTAAATTTGATGTGGTTGAATTGCTATTGGGTATCCAAGCACTTTCGGTGGTTAAACCACGTGCACTTGTTTTATTGGCACTCCTTGCAGTATTTGCTGTTGCAGCAGTTCCAATTGTTGGCACAAGTTCCTTTGCTAAAGCATCTGAATATTCTGCAAATCCTTCTGCAAGCCATAAGTCGTTCCAATGGGCAAAAGTTACGTTATCTCCAAACCACTGGTGCATGAGCTCATGTGTAAGAACACCCACGTTGGAAAGTGAGCCAGAAGCCATTGATGACATTGTTTGGTGCTCCATACCAGCAGCCCCCTGTAAGCCATCAGCAAAACCATGTTTGTCCAAACTAAAAGGATAAGGTCCAAATCTTTTACTAAATTCTTGCAATACGTCATTTACCCTATCCATAGCAATCACCGCATTTGCATTTCTGGTAGTATTGCCTTTTAATAAATTGTATACTACGGGAACATTTGTAGTTCCATTAATAACAACAGTACGATGATATCTTTCAAACCTTGCTACGTGTACAGATACCAAATAGGATGGTATGGCATATTTGGTTTTAAACTTAAAAATTCTACTGTTTCCTACAATACTAGAATCAATCATTTTACCATTGGTTGCTACCCAAAAAGTATCCGCTGCTGCTGGTGATGCCCAAGGAACACTTACAGTAATGTCCATGGAGTCTATTTTATCTTGCATATCATGCTTACAAGGCCACCAGTCTCTATCTTCATAAGATTCGGATAAAGTATTTATAACATTTCCCGCATTGGCATCAGCATACAGTTGAAAACCCTGTGCTGCTCCAGAGACTGCCGGCGGAACTCCTCTATAAAAAACCGTAAAAGAATCAATAAAATCATTTGCCAGTGTGGCAGTTAAAGTTATAGTAGCAATATTACCTGCCCTTACAATACTAGCTGGTATCAGCTTTGCAGCTCTAAAAGTTACTGAATCGATGGTAAGTATGCTATTAATATCAAAGCTAATTGTATTTACACTCGCTTGAGTTGTTTTAAAATTAAACTGTACAGAACCTCTAATATATTTACCGATGGCAGTATCTGGATTTAATCTCCAGAATATTTTATGGTAGATCACATCAATATTTGCCCCAGTACCGCTGGTTCCTCTGCTTCTTGCAAATGACAAGGGATCCAATGCATGTGGGCTTGATTCTTGATTTTGATTTCGATTTGCTTTCCCTTCTCCAGATTGTGCATTGACGAAAATCGAAAGAGAAACATTGAAAATAAATAATAAGAGAAATTGTTTCATGTAACGTTGTTTATCAAAATTTTAGCTATTGTGTTTATTATTTTCACTAACGAAAAAGTAATATTTATATTGCGCAATCATTAAATAAAAAAAATGGAATAAAATGTAGAATAATTACTACTTTCAGTTAGAATGTATACTGCCACTAACAATAAAGCAAAACCTACCAAAATATTTCCTATGAAAGGCCCTTTCAATTAAAAAGAAAGCAGATAATACGAATACAATGAGTGTTATTATTTTTGGGGATAATTTTGGTTAAAAGCCAGTAAAATCTTTTCAGCAACCCAGCTTATGAACAGGAACCATAAAAAATATTCAATGAAGCAATACCCCAGCTTATGGGTATTGCTTTTCAGATAGACATTTGGGTGCTTTTTAGATTTCCATACCAAGCAAAAGTCATAAAGATGTTGGATGCTATTAAAAGCAATATTGTTTTAAACATCGACAATTATAATTTTTTTATGTTACTGATGATTATTTTTTTGTTGAAAAGATCGCCCGTACTTTTTTGATGTTGAATTTTTCGAACCACTTCCATCCCATCTACCACTTTTCCAAAGGCAGCAAAACCAAGACCATCTTTTGAAGCACTACCAGCAGCATCAAAAGCAGTTTCCTCACCTATACAAATAAAAAATTCTGTTGTTGCTGTTCCAGCAATTATTCTAGCAAGCGATAAAGTACCATTGGTATGCGAAAGCCCTGTTTGCTTGGTAGATTCGTGTTCGATGCCAGGCAAATTTTTAGGATGTGGCCACAATCCTCCTTGTATCATTCCATAATTCGTTTCTGGTGTAAGGTCTTCGTTTTTTAATACTCTATAAAAAGTGGTATTCTTGTAATACCCAGCATCTACATAAGAAAGAAAAGACGCTACCGTTTTAGGCGCATTTTTTGGATATAATTCGGCCTCTATATCCCCATAATTGGTAATGATAAGGATATGAGGATTATCGTATTTTTTTTGATTGCAAGAAAATAGCGAAGCAAAAAATAATAATAGCACTAGATTACGCATAAAAAAATTTGATACAATGTACAAACCATTTTGAATGTATCGAAATTTTTGGTTTAATTTGAGTTATTATAGTAGTAAATAGAAATGTATTATGCCAATGGAAAAACGAAGGTCTCTCATCATCACTTTGTTATTGGATGAAGCGTCTCAATTGTTTTTCGATAAACAACGAAAACTTTATTTTCCTGCTTATGCAAATTTCACGAACGCACACCTTACTTTGTTTCATAAATTACCAGCCAATGAAATACAGGTTCAAGAAATATTTGAACAAATTTTTACCATTGACAAATTTGACATGCAAGTTGTAAACATACAAAACAACCACAATTTTATAGCTTACGAAATTTCATCGCCCTATCTGGTAGATATTCACTCAACTTTACAAATAGCTTTTTCCAAGTTCCTTCATTTAAAAGATAGAGAAATATTATGGCCTCATATAACGATTCAAAATAAAGTAACTGAATACAAAGCAAAAAAAACGCACCAAAAACTACTGGAGACCTTTGTTCCTTTTACCATAACAGCTATCGGTATTTCTTCGTGGTTTTACACAAAAAATAAATGGGAAAAACAAAGAGATATTTATTTTAAGTAATCAAGTTATCAATCTTTTTTAGATTGCAACCAATAATATCCTAGCCCTGCAAGCAAACTAAAGCACGCTACTACAAACCACAAATTAGTAAAACCAAATTTATCTGCAAATGCTGCGCCAGTGCTACTTCCAATAATTTGGGCCGCACTCCACGCCATGGTATACATACCTGCATATTGCCCACGTGTGCGTTGTGTACTGCGAGCTATGTAAAAGCTATTCATAAAGGGCATAGACATCATTTCGCCCAACGTTATTATTACCATTGCAGTAGCAGCTATTAAAAAACCATTGGCTATAGGGATGTTTAATATTAAAAAAGAAATAGCCATTAAAATACAACCATACGTCATCAAAACTAGGTACGGTCTTTTACCTTCTAATTTAAATACGAGTACCATTTCAAATAAGGCTATCATTAGCCCACTGCCAGCCATTATTACGCCAATATTAAACTCTGATAAATGCAATTCTTTTTTAAAAAACAAAGGAATATTGGTAAATAGCTGAAAAAAACAGGCGGCAAAAATTACTTGAAATAGAATAAAATAAAGAAACTTCTTATCTGCATATGGAGAGCGTTCTTTTGCAACACTGGTATTTTTTTCTACTGGTTTGTGCTGTTGTGCTCTTGTAACCATTGGTAAAATACCAATGAGCATAAAAGCCCCTGCAATATTTGTAAAGCCATCTACCCAAAAAAGTAAATGATAATTAATAGAGGCCAGCAATCCTCCCAAAGCACTTCCAATGGTAAATCCTAAATTGATTGATAACCTAACCAACGAAAAAGATTGGGTTCTATTTTCGGCTGTACTATAATGTGCAATAGCAGTAGCATTTGCTGGACGAAAACTTTCATTTATCATGGATAAGAAAAAAGTAACTACGCAAATGGATGTATAACTACGCATTTGCCCAAGTACAATAAACATAATACCCCCAAAAAACAATGCACAAAACTGCGTATAATAAAATCCGAATTTGTCGCTAATTTTTCCACCCAATAAAGCGCCTATTAAAGATCCCACTCCATAAATAGCAACAACAAAACCACCTTGCTTTACAGTAAATCCTAAATGGTTGCAGTATAAAGTCATAAAAGCCAACACCATCGTACCACACCTATTTATAAGCATAACAATGCTGAGCAACCACATTTTTCTAGTGAGGCCGTTGTATGCATTTTTATACAAATCTATGGTACGTGCAATCATTTTTTTTCTATGCGCTCGTTTAATGAAAAGGTATCAGACTTAGGTGCTTTATCAAATAAATGAACCCATTCTGTAGGAGGTATTGTTAGTTTCCTTGCTACCGTATCCATCCAAGCCCCATCTACTGTTACAGTAGCAGCAAGGGTTTCCTCATTTTTAAATATTTCACAAATCAATGTCCACCTCCCAAAATCAGTTGTAATTTTATCTACTTTAAAACTTACTGTCACTTTATCTCCAAAAGTTATTTCTTTTTTAAAAACACATTCTTCCCTAAAAATGATAGGCCCAAAATGATGCTTCATAAATACGGCTGGAGTAAGACCATGTTCTACCATAAAAGCCATACGGCAATAGGCACCAAAGTCATAATACTTGGAGTGTAATACGTGAAAATTAGGGTCAAGATCTGCCCAACGTATTTCAATGTTTTTTTCAAATTTGTTCATACAAATATTTTGAACCACCAAGTCACAAAGATGACAAGTTTCACAAAGTATTGGAAGGCGAAAACTTACTCTAGCTTTTACAGCAAAGTGGTTAATGATAAAAAAAATCCTTTCCACATAAGCGAAAAGGATTTACAAAATTAGATTATAAAATTAATTATACATCACGTCATAATATTCTTTTGCCATACGGTTGCTATCAAACTGCCAACGCACATCACGCATACCATTTTTTACTATTTGTCTCCACACATGTTGGTTTTCGTAATACATGGGTAAAATTTGATTTTCTAAAATTTCATACATTTTTTCTAAATCGTATTCATCTTGCTCATGTGTAGTCATTTTTTCATAATCTACCGGAGGTATTAAAAACCCATTGTTGCCATGGTTAATAAATTCGCATATCCAACCATCGTTTGTGCTAAAATTTACAGCTCCATTCATTGCTGCTGTCATACCGCTAGTACCACTGGCTTCTCTTGGCACTCTTGGATTATTGAGCCATACATCCGAAGCTTGTTTTAATCTTTTACTCAGGGCCAATTCATAACCTATACATACTGCCACATTCGGAAATTCTTTGCTCAAATTTACCAAAAAGTTAAAATCGCAAATAGCTGGATAGTCTACTGGATAAGGCTTTCCAGCCCAAATAATTTGAACAGGATATTTTGTATTGGACATTAACTCCTTAAACTTTTCCTCATTTCTGGTAATAAGTTCGGCTCGTTTATACCCTGCAAATCTTCTTGCCCATACAATGGTAAAAACATCTGGATTAAAAACTTTACCCGATTGATCTGCTACAATTTCGAATGCACGCTTTTTTAAATATCTTTTTCTATCAATGAAGTTATCTTCGTTGTGGTCATCTGCAAAACGATACAATTGTTTGTCTGCCCAATAATGCCAATTCTGCGCATTGGTAATGGCTTTTATTTCACAAATATTATCGTACTTTTTCCACATTTCCCGGCTCACTTCTCCATGCAATTGACTAACACCATTTGCCAACCTTGCAAAACGCAATGCGGCAAGCGAATGATTAAATTGATCATCGGTAATACCAGTTAATGCTCTAACTTCATCCAATTTTAAACCGCAGAAGTAACTCATTTTTTCGCACAAATGAATGTCATGCTTTTCATTTCCTGCTTCCTCAGGTGTATGTGTTGTAAAAACCAAACGCTTTCTTACTTCTTCTTTACTCTTATTATATTTTTGGTACAAGTAAAACGCTGCACTTACTGCATGTGCTTCATTTAAGTGATATACGTCTGGATTAAAATTTAGGTAGTCCATTAACTTAGCACCCCCTACCCCAAGCAAAATAAATTGTGCCACTTTGGTTGCTACATTGGCATCATATAAGCGGTGCGAAATTGTTTGCGATACATGATCATTCTCTGGTAAATCGGTACTTAACAGAAATAAGGGCGCACTTTTAAATGTTTCTGGATTTAAATACATTGCTTTTACCCAAACTGGATGCCCATGAATATCAATTTGAAACTTAATACCGGTATCTTCCAGGTAATTGTAAATTTTTTCATTCCATTGTACTTGTAGGGTCTGATCGGGATTACGTGCTTGGTCATAATAACCATATTTCCATAAAATTCCTATTCCTACTAAGTTTTGCCTGAGTTCATATGCACTTCTTAAGTGTGATCCACTTAAATATCCTAGTCCACCGCTGTATATCTTAAGTGGTTGATGTACTGCAAATTCCATTGAAAAATATGCTACCCTTTTAGCATAGCTATTGTCTACTTGGTAGGGTACTTGGTATTGAGAAAAATTCATCCTTCGCTATTTAATGAACTGCAATATAAAAAGTAATTGACAAAGAATTGGTTTGAAAATGATATTTAAACTAACATTTTTTATAATAATGTTAGTAAAAACAGGAAAAATTTTGTTAGATTTGTCTAACAATTAACTTCAAGCACCTGGAATTTTACTTATAACCCATGATAAATCATAGTATTGACAAATCGTTGAGTGAAGTACACAATAGTATTGATACTACATTACCAAAGAACAAATGGCGTAAAATATTTTCCTTTCTTGGACCAGCCTACCTAGTAAGTGTGGGTTATATGGATCCAGGAAATTGGGCAACAGACCTTGCAGGTGGTAGTAAGTATGGATATGCGCTTATTTGGGTGTTGCTTATGAGTAATTTAATGGCATTGTTGTTACAAGGCTTATCAGCCAGATTGGGCATTGTAAGAGGAAGGGACTTAGCGCAAGCAAATAGAGAAACATACCCAAGAGGAATCAATTTTATTTTATATCTACTAGCAGAAATAGCTATTGCAGCTTGCGACTTAGCAGAAGTATTGGGAATGGCATTGGGCTTACAACTATTAACAGGGTTACCATTGGCCTGGGGAGTGGGCTTTACCGTTTTGGATACCTTCTTGTTACTTTACCTTCAAAAATTAGGCATGCGCAAAATGGAAGCATTTATTCTTGCCCTTGTTGCCATCATTTTTATAGCATTTTTTATTCAAATATTCTTAGCCAAACCTGCTATAGGTGAAGTTGTAAAGGGCTTCATTCCTTCATTTCCCGATAGCGACGCCTTGTATATTGCTATTGGTATTATAGGTGCTACTGTAATGCCTCACAATTTGTACTTACATTCTGCGCTGGTACAATCACGTAAAATTGACCGAACAGATTTTGGAATAAGGCAAGCCATTAAATTCAATAGAGTAGACACAACCATAGCACTTAATCTTGCATTTTTGGTAAATGCTGGTATCCTTATATTAGCAGGTACCGTTTTTTTTAACTCCGGCAACTCACATGTAGCAGAAATAAAAGAAGCCCACAAATTGCTTCCCGACTTTCTTGGAAGTTTTGCGCCTATTTTATTTGCTGTTGCTTTAATAGCAGCAGGACAAAGCAGTACAGTAACAGGTACACTTGCTGGTCAAATAATAATGGAGGGTTATCTTAGCTTACGCATAAACCCGATGCTAAGAAGGCTTATTACCCGGTTAGTGGCCATAGTACCTGCACTTATTGTAATACTTATTTATGGTGAAAGCAAAATAGACACTTTATTGGTAATGAGCCAAGTCGTTTTAAGTTTACAATTAGGGTTTGCCATTATACCGCTTATTTACTTTGTAAGTGATAAAAAAACCATGGGAAAATTTGCCATAAAGCCATTGGTACAAATTGCAGCAATAGCCGTAGCCGCAGTACTTGTGTATTTAAATATCAAAATGTTGATTAACGAAGTACTTCCATTTTTTGTAGCAGAAGATTTGTGGCCAAAAATATTTATTAGTCTTGCCGGTGCTTTCTTTGGTGGAATCCTTTTATACATTTCTATTTTTCCTTTCATACAAAAGAAAAAAATGGATGGTTCTATAAAAATGCATACTGCAGAAGCCTTACTGCCAGAACTTAACATACCAATATACAATAACATTGCAGTGGCATTGGATTTTAGTGCAGATGATTACAAAATAATATCATATGCATTGGGACAAGGAAATAAAGGTGCCCATTACATACTTATACATGTGGTAGAAAGTGTATCTGCAAAACTGCATGGAGCAGATAGTGATGATCATGAAACAAAAAATGACAAAGCACAACTACAATCTTATGCCAATCAGCTTTTAGAAAAAGGATTAAATGTAATACCTGTGCTAGGCTTTAAAAACAGGGTAAATGAGATTGTGAGAATTGCAACTGAAAACAAGGCGGATATGCTGGTAATGGGTGCGCATGGGCACAAAGGGGTAAAGGATATCCTATATGGTGAAACAGTAAATGCAGTGAGGCATGAATTAAAAATACCCGTTTTAATCATTAATTTATAAATGAGCTTACTGACTTTAATATTGGTTTGCAATCTATTAAAACATATAAAAATAGCTTTACGGTAAAATAAAATGTTTTTTGCTTATTTGTAATAGTATTACTATCTTTACTTCATTCTTTCACTTTATAAAAAGGAAACAATGAAAAAGTTGTTACATAACTCTATCCTGATAATTTGTTTAGGAATGCTGCCTACAATTATGGTAGCTCAAGCAAACCAAAAGCATACAACATCCATCAATTTTGGGCCAGAATTTTTTGCTCCAGAGAACTTCAGAGAAACACATAGAGTAGGTGGAGGCCTTAGTGTAAAGGCTGAATATACTTTCGGTAAACATGCTAGTGCTACTTTTAATACAGGGCTTACATACTTTGCTGGCAAAAGGCAATTTGAAGATTTTACATCACCAATACCAAAAAAATACACGCCTATAATAGCAATACCATTAAAAGCAGGAGGAAGATACTATATCGGTAATTTTTATCTTTTGGGCGAAGCCGGTGTAATTGTAATGACAAACTTTAGCAATACAACCAAAGCAGTTTTTAGTGCTGGGCTGGGCGACAAAATAAAAATTGGCAGAAAATACATAGATATATCTGGTAGGCAAGAAATATGGTTGGGCAAAAACAATGAACAATACAATATGGCAGTTTTGAGAGTTGCTTATGAAATTGTATGGTAATTTTTTGTTGGCCTTACATGTTTTTACAACTAATAAATTATTTTTCCGACTAAATCATTTGTTGAACCATTCAATAACTTATCATTAAAAAAAGCATTCCATTTTACTTGTTTATCTTTTAATTGCCCATTCATCGTTTCCCCATCGTACTCATTTTGTATTTGATTCATATAGTTACAACAATCCTTGTAAAGTTTTGCCAACAAAGCATCGGATTTAGCAAATGAAAGTCTCGAAGCTTTTACTTTATCGAAAAACAATTTTGCAGCTAAATAACTCGCATCAAAATGATGCTGCTCGTGCGTTAAAATATATTCTGATTTTTTGGCTGGCTTCACCCACGAATTTGTTTTACTGAAATAACAATAAATAAACACTTCTATATTTCCTTTATCATTAGTGGAATTCATAGATGCCCTATAACCAAAGCCAGAAGAGGTGATAGCTGCCACAGGCCCAGCAGGGCCAGGTACTCCTTTAAAATCTGCCCAGCCAAGCTTTTTGCTAGCATTGTAATAAATAACTTCCGTTGAATTCATAGTCGTTTTTTCTGTCCAAGTAATTTTGGTTGTTATTTGTGCACTTGCAAAAACTGGGCTAAGCATTTTTAGAAAAAGAAAGAAAACTGGATACTTCATAAAATAATTATAGTTCAAAAGAAAGAAAAAATACTTACAAGTAATATTAACGGTATTAGAATTGGTAATGATTTAACAATAATTATTTATCCATAATAATTTTATGAAAGGAATGCGAAATGCAAACAAAAAAAGTATTGCAATTTTATGACATAGTTTTATACTTTATTGTAATAGTATTACTATCTTTGCTTTCTAAATATATCTACCATGGATACTAAGAATCTTAAAAATATTAAACTAAAGCAATTCAACAACCTTGTTCGAGCGAGAATGGACTACAATTATATAAGCTTACCTAAACAACTTAGTTTTTGAATTGTAGTCCACGAACGGCATAATACTAAAAATTTTTAGTAACAAATATTATCCCTCATATAAAACTTAACAAATGAAAAATAAAATAATATTATTTTTTGCAAAACTATTTTTACCCTTTTTTGCAAACAATATAAGAAAAACAACAAAATTTAGCTATCATCGAAAAACGAAAAATATTTTTTTGATCATACCTTTTTTAGCAATTATCTTATTTACTAGCTGCGCTGTAATAAGGCCAGGAGAGGTAGGGATAAAACAAAAATTGGGAAAGCTGTCTGATAATATAACAACGCAGGGAACAGTATTTTTCAATCCCTTTACTAGTAGGGTAATAAAAACATCTATACAAACCAATAATTTGGAATTATCGTTGAGTTTACCCAGCAAAGAGGGATTAAGTATCACATCTCAAATATCTATTTTATATAGACTAGATCAAGCAAAAGTACCGTCCGTAATTAGGGTGCTGGGGTTAAATTATCAATCAATTATTTCCAATGTCTTCAGATCTGCATCTGCTGATGTTTGTTCTAAATTTTTTGCAAAAGACATGCACTCTGGTATGCGGGCAGATATAGAAATGGCCATAAAAAAGAAAATGGATGAAACGCTTATAGAACAGGGTATACTTATAGAATCTGTTTTAATGAAAAGTATACAATTGCCAGAAGGATTAGCAGGCTCTATTGAAAGAAAATTACAAGCAGAGCAAGATGCGATGAGAATGGTATTTGTGTTGCAGGAACAACGATTAGAAGCAGAAAGAATAATTATTGAAGCAAAAGGAACTAGGGATGCACAAAAAATAATTGCAGAAGGTCTAACACCAGAAATAATAAAAATAAGAAGCATTGAAGCCTTTATACAATTGTCTAAATCGCCCAATACAAAAATGGTTATTACAGACGGCAAAACGCCCTTCTTAATAAATTCAGACGAACCAGTAAAAAAATAACATTCTGAAAAATCTTGTAAAAGTTGTAACCAAAAGCAAATTTGAGCTTGTAGGATTTTAAAAAAGTTGTATCAAAAACGGACAAGCTGAACACCGCATTAAGAAGTAAGCAACAAAAATAAAAAAGATGAAAAAAATAACTTTAGGAGTGCTTATGGTAGCTATTGTATTAATTTCGTGTAACCAAGTGGCACAAGATGCAAAAGATAAAATGGCACAAGAAGCAAAAAGTCAAACAGATAAAATTGTTTCGCAAACCAATGAAAAGGTTCAAAAAGTAATAGACGATCTAAAACTTGTTTATGTAGAGGAAGGCGCTCAAGACATTATTACTTATGATGAAGTAAATGCTGCACAGCAAGCATGGTGCGATGCACTGGTAAAAATTGGTACTCTAAAAGAAACGGGTGGAGATTATAAAGCTTTTGCAGAGCAAGTACTTTCCGAGGCTTATAATTATGATAATGGCAAAGTATTTTTTAAACCTACATTGGCTTATGGCGACCAAACTTTTAGAAACACTAAAAAAGGAGCATTGGCCTATTTTATTGGAGGCGACCCAGAATACCCCAATGACAAAGGCTTTGCATTGACCCCTTGGGTAAAGGCACGTTACGATAATGCAGGTGAAAAAAATGAGGGCATACAAATTTATGGGTCAGTAGCTATTACAATGGGTAATGTGTGGGTTACAGACAAAACGGGTAAAGAAGTTATGGTTGATAAAACCTGGGTCTTTAAAAAAGGAAAAGATGGTAAACTAAAAATAATAGTTCACAAATCGGCACTTCCATTTGCACCAGCAACAAAATAAAAAATAAGGCTACAAAATTATTTTGTAGCCTTATTTTTAAAATTTTTTGGTATAAAATAATATAAAATGAAAAAGGAAAAAGGTTTACTTATTTTGCTTCTCACAACTTTATTTATAAGTTCACAAGCACAAACCCCCACAGATTCTACGTTAGTAAACAAGGAATATATCAGTATAGCTGAAGCCTTAAAAGATCCTAAAAATGTTTTTAGGCTAAACCTAAGCAATCAAAATATCAATTTCCCTGATTCTATTTGGTCAAATTTTCCAAACCTGCAATACTTGAGTTTAAAAAACGACCATTTAAAAAAGATTCCAGTTGGCATAGGTAGTCTTAAAAATCTTAAAGTACTTGATTTAAGTGGAAATGATTTTAAAGTATTACCTACAAGTTTTAGGGGATTATTAAACCTAAATGAGTTGTATTTGAATGATGATAAATATTTTCAACTAGATAAAAACATTCCTATTTTAAGTGAATTAACTAATCTAAGATCACTTCATTTAGAAAATGACGGGTTAAAAAAGTTACCTAAAAATATTGTTCAATTAAATAATTTGGAATCGTTATACCTTAATAACAACCAATTTAAACAAGTACCGTTAGAAATAATGGTATTAAAAAACTTAAAATTCTTGAATTTACATGATAATAATTTGAAGATTCCAAATCAAAATAATCCTGAACCAGGTTTCGGGCTTAAAATTAAATTTTAATTTAAGAAGCATTAATTATGAAAATCAAAATAATTATAGCCTTTCTTCTAGGGTATTCACAAATCTCATTTGCGCAAAACAGTCGTTTAAATACTACTAGCAATATAGGTTGGTACAACTATTTTGGTACATTTAAATTATCAAAAAAACTCGGACTTCACACAGAATATCAGTGGCGTAGAGACAATGTAATTACAAATTGGCAACAAAGTCTTTTAAGAGTTGGTATAAATTATAATTTAAACCCGAAAGTATTATTGAGGGTAGGCTATGCTTTGATAGAAACTTTTCCTTACGGTGAATATCCATTAAATGGATTGGGCAGAGATTTTACAGAACATAGAATTTATGAAATGCTGCAACTATCCCATAAAGAAGGTATTATTGATTTCTCTCACCGTTTTATGTTGGAGCAACGATTTGTGGGACGATACAGTTCGACAAGTATGAAAAAAGAAGATGAATTTCCATTATTAAATAGAATGAGATATATGTTTAGAGTTCAAGCACCCTTAAAAGGAAAAGAAATAAAAGACAAGACAGCTTACATTGCTTTTTATGACGAAATTTTTATTGGTTTTGGAAAGAATGTAAATACTAATATTTTTGACCAAAATAGAATGGGAATACTTTTAGGATACAGGTTCAACAGGAATGTAAGAATTGAGGGAGGATATATAAATCAAATTTTGCAGTTTGGAAGACAAATAAGCGGACAAAATGTATTTCAAACTAATAGTGGACTAATCTTAAACGCAAATTTTAATTTTGACTTCACCAAGCAACCAAAGAAATAAAACTGCCAATAACAAACCTTTTACTCAATGGTTTGTTAAGTACTTCTATTGAAAATTTTTGCTAAAAAAACCACTTTTTGTAAATCAAAATCTTTGATGAAAGCATATCTAACAATATACTAATTTACAAACAGACAAAAATCGAATATGACAGAAGCAATAATTCCCTTACTCTCCTTAATAGCTCTTGAAGTTATTCTTGGTATTGATAATATTATTTTTATTTCTATTTTGGCAGACAAATTACCAGATAACCAAAGAAGTAAACTTCGCTTTTGGGGGATAGGATTGGCTATGGTAATGAGGTTATGTTTATTAGCTTTTATAGCTTGGATTTTAAAACTAGACCAAACACTGTTTAACCTTTTTGATATAGACTTTTCAGGCAAAGGTTTAATTTTAATTTTCGGAGGACTTTTTTTAATATATAAAAGCACAAAAGAAATTTATCATAAAACTGAAATTGCTAATGAAGACAAACCAGAAGTTCGAAAGAACAGTAGCTTTAAAAGATTACTATCTGAAGTAGTCATATTAGATTTGGTTTTCTCCATAGACTCTATTATTACAGCAGTTGGAATGGTTCAAGAACTATGGGTTATGTACACAGCAGTTATTGTAACAGTTGTTATTATGCTTTTTGCATCAAAACCTATTAGTGAATTTATTAGAAAACATCCATCTTTTAAAGTATTAGCATTGTGTTTTTTAATGATGATTGGGGTTTCGCTTCTTGCTGAAGGCTTTCACTTTGAAATTCCGAAGGGATATATTTATTTTTCTATGGCATTTGCTTTTTTAGTGGATGTAATACAAATGAAAACGATAAAACACAAGTAAGATGGAATTAATACCATTAGAAATTATTAAAATAAAGCAAAAAAAGATAGAGAAAATAAACTAATCAATAAATAGTCAATGAAAGCATCCAACATTCAAATTATAGAAACAATAATAATATTAGCTTGCTATATTATTTTGTATTTTATATTTAAAACAGTTATCAATAATTTTCTCAAAAAAACTCGATTGGAAAGGAGTAGGAGAAAAATGGCCATTAGAGCTGTTCAGCTATTTACTACTTTGACTGTAATTATTCTACTAACGGGTGTTTGGGGGTTCAAACAAAGAGAAATTGCATTATTTGCAAGTACGATTTTGACAGCTTTAGGTATAGCTTTTTTTGCTCAATGGTCATTACTCTCAAATATAACTTCGAGCATTTTGATATTCTTTAATCATCCGGTAAAATTAGGAGACTATATAAAGGTATTACACAAAGACTATCATTATGAAGGAGAAGTAACTGAAATGAACTACTTTTTTGTTCACATTAAAACAAACGATAGCGAAATAATTACAATACCCAATTCTCATTTTTTTGAGAAATCATTTTCAGTTACTGAAAACAAAGTAAAACCCAAAGAATCTATTAAATGAGAATATTATTTCTAACAACAATTTCCTTGTTTTTTTCAATGAATACCTTATCTGCACAGACTTTTGACCTTGGCAGTTGGAACATCATTAACGTAAAATACAACGTAGATGAAAAATGGAGCTTTTTTGGTGAAGCACAAATAAGGTCACTTAAATTTTATGATGATTTTCATTATTACGAATATAAAGGGGGTATAAATTTTAAAGCGCATAAAAACCTAACATTAACTATTGCAGCAGGTAATTATGATACTTATAAAGAAGGGGGAAATTTTAAAACACCAAAAAACAACGATGAATTTAGATTATGGCCGCAAATAGCTTTGAGAAATTCTATTGGAAGTTTTGTTATAGAACAAAGGTACAGAGCAGAATTTAGATTTACTAGTAATGGATATAAAAATAGGTACAGGTATAGACTTGGTATTTCACAACCACTTGGAAGATCTAAACCTGCAGGTTATAAACCTTATCTGATAGGTATAAGTAATGAACTTTTCCTTACCAATAAAGCAGCTTATTTTGAAAGAAACAGGATATTGTTTTCATTTGGCCATAAATTATCTACAAATACTTCCGTGCAAATAGGATATTTACATCAATTTGATTATAAAATAAATGATGAAACAGGTAGAGATTTTCTACAAATTGGGCTATATGTTGAATTATTTAAAAATTAAACAAGCAAACCAACAATTAAACCTAATGAACACAACAATTATAAAAAAATGATTGCAGTATTATTTATTATGTTATTAATCGTAATGCCTTGGACAATCAAAACTAAAATATCTACCCCCTTTTAGTAAATAAAATCCACTTCTTTTCCACATTTCCTATAACCAATACCTTCAAAATTGGGTTATTGTACTTAAATCTTACCCAATAGTAAAAACACGCTGTGCTTTTACTATTGGGTAATCAACATATAAACAATATATTGTGATAACATTTTTTTAACATAAACCAACTACATGAAAAAGTTTTTATTTTTAACACTCGTTTCAGTTTTGTCCACTGTAATGGGTTTTTCGCAGGCAGACAGATTTTGGTCTTTGCACAATGAAATCAGCGATAAAATTATTACTGATAAAGCAGTTGCAAGACTATCTTTTCCAAAAGAGTTTAAATTGTTTGATGTAAACATTGAACCATTGAGGCAGCAATTATTTTCAGTTGTTGATAACCGTACTTCTAATCATTCTACTATTATTACACTACCAAATACCGATGGGCAGTTGGAGGAGTTTGAAGTTTTTGAAGCATCTAATTTTGAGCCTGCCTTGCAAGCTAGATTTCCTCAAATAAGGGCATATTCGGGTAAAGGAATTACCGACTTATCGGCTACATTAAAATTGAGTATTTCGCCACAAGGAATACAAACGATGGTTTTTAGAACAGAGAAAGCAAATGAATTTATCGAAAGCTATTCTCAAAACCATACCGTTTATGCTGTTTTTAAATCTCAAAGAATAACTGGCCAATTGCCATGGAGATGCTCTACACCAGATGCTGATTTGGCAATTGGTTTAAACACACAAGTTAATAATGCAGGTTATACTGCAAGATC
Organism: Ferruginibacter sp.; assembly: GCA_031430735.1. Classification (GTDB taxonomy): domain Bacteria; phylum Bacteroidota; class Bacteroidia; order Chitinophagales; family Chitinophagaceae; genus Ferruginibacter. The sequence continues at coordinate 80,448 of JANPCB010000124.1, forward strand.
AGGTGGTGATTTAAAAACCATGCGCCTTGCACAATCTTGCAATGCTGAATATTCAAACTATTTTGGTGCAACAAGCGCTGCTCAAGTTAGTTTGGTATTGGCAGCATTTAATGCCACGCTTACACGTTGTAATGGTGTTTATGAAAAAGATTTGGCATTACACCTTAATTTGGTTGCAAATTCTACATCCGTTATTTATTACAACCCTGCAACAGATCCTTATTCTACCACATTGAGTCAATGGAATGCACAATTGCAATCTACCCTTACTTCAGTAATTGGTGAGGCAAACTATGATATTGGCCATATGTTTGGTGCATCTGGCGGCGGTGGCAATGCTGGCTGTATTGGATGTGTTTGTACCAATGGATCTAAAGGTAGTGGCATTACTTCTCCAAACGATGGTATTCCACAAGGAGATAAATTTGATATTGATTACGTGGCTCACGAAGTAGGACATCAATTGGGAGGCAATCATACTTTTTCTATGTCTTTGGAAGGTACTGGAGTAAACAAAGAAGTAGGTTCAGGTATTACCGTAATGGGTTATGCAGGTATTACTGCTCAAGATGTAGCACCGAATTCAATCGCTTATTTTCATCAAGCTTCTATTGCACAAATACAAGCAAACCTTGCCACCAAGACCTGCCCTATTACTACAGCATTATCAAATGCAACTCCTGTTGTAGCTGCAGTAAGCAACCGTACAATTCCTATTAGTACTCCTTTTGAACTTACAGGTTCTGCTACAGATGCCAATGCTGCTGATGTATTGACATACAGTTGGGAACAAAATGATAATTCCACCGTATCGGGTACAAGCAGCGTAGCAAGTGCTACAAAAGCAACAGGTCCAAACTGGATTTCATATGCTCCTACCCTTTCTGCTACAAGATACTTTCCTAAGTTATCAACCATTCTTGCTGGTGCGCTTGTAAGTGGTCCTCTGCCAGGTGGAGATGCCGGTGCAAATACAGAAGCGCTGAGTTCTGTTTCTAGAACGCTGAACTTTAGATTAACCGTGAGAGACAATGCTCCTTACAGCTCTACAGCTCCTGTTAGTGTTGGACAAACCCAATTTACAAACGTGGTTGTAACTGTAAGCAACACTTCTGGTCCATTTGCTGTTACTGCACCTAATACAGCAGTAACATGGGCTGGTGGTTCTACTCAATCAATTACATGGAGTGTAAATAATACAACTGCAGCGCCAGTAAGTTGCGCCAATGTAAAAATATCTTTAAGTACAGATGGTGGATTGACTTTCCCTACTGTATTGGTTGCGAATACGCCCAATGATGGTACTGAAGCATTGGTAATTCCTACCATTCCAACTACAACAGCCAGGATTAAAGTAGAAGCAGTTGGAAATATTTTCTTTGATATAAGCAATACAAACTTTACTATTGGAGGTGCTATTGCTTGTGGAGATGCAACTGGTTTAACTTCATCAGCCATTGGAAATAATACAGCAACTGTTAGCTGGACAGCGGTTGCAAATGCAGTAAGCTATGCTGTAGATTATAAATTAGGTTCTTCCGCTACATGGATAAGTTTTGCAACTGCACAAACAGCTACAACTGCCAATTTAACTGGACTTACACAAGGGTCATTGTATAACTGGAGAGTAAAAGCAACTTGTACAGCTGGTTCAGGAAACTTTGTAACAGCACAGTTTACAACAACTACTCCTTTTGTGTGTAATGCACCTTCTGGTTTAGCGGCATCGGCAATCACAACATCGAGCGCTACAATAAGCTGGGTAGCTGTAAGTGGTGCAGCTAGTTATGCAGTAGATTATAAATTAAATTCATCTTCTGTATGGATTAGTGCTGCTACTGCAACTACCGCTACATCCGTTGCCATTAGTGGTTTAGCAGCAAGTTCTTTGTACGATTATAGAGTACGTACAAATTGTGGTGTAAATGGAACAAGCGGATTTGCAGCTGCACAGTTTACAACTACTGCTGCTATTACTTGCCCAGGCCCATTAGATGTAAGTACAAATGGTACAGCTGCAGGAGCGGCTACCATTCCTTTTAATACCGATGTTAAAGGCTTAATAAACACAACTACTGATAACGACTATTATAAATTTGTAGTAACAACTGGTGGAACTGCAACTATTACATTATCTACTTTACCTGCTGACTTTGATGTTCGTTTATACAGCAGTGATGGTACGACACAATTGGCTATATCTCAAAATGGTGGAACAACCAGCGAAACAATTACCCGTACGTACACTGCCGGCACATATTACATTAGGGTATATGGCTATAGTGGTGCAAACAGTGCAACAAATTGTTATACTTTAAGGGTACAATTAGGAACAGCTGCCAGAGTAGAAAACGAAAATGAAATTGCTTGTAACAAAGCAATTTTAAAAGTATTTCCTAGCCCCGCAACCGATATTTTAAACGTAAGTGTTTTGGGAGAAATATATGGTAAAGGAGCTTTTATTAAAATTGTAAATGAAAATGGAACTGTTGTAAAGCAACAACAAATAAACAACAGCATACAACAAGTTGATATTTCAAGATTAGCTAAAGGTGTTTATATTATTCAAGTAGAAAATGGAGGTAAAATGCTTTCATCAAAATTTGTAAAAATGTAATCTTTTCTAAAATAGAAAAACTAAAAATGGGCTGATTTTTCAGCCCATTTTTTTATTAAATCAAACCAAATTTCTCAATCTTATTTAAAAAGTTTACATCTTTCAACTCTTCTTCTATCTGTTCAAAATCTTGTTTAAACACACTTTTTGTTATACGCCCATTTTTTAGCAAATGCAATTCGTCGCAGGTTTCTTTTAGCGTAGAAAAAATATGCGATGAAATGATTACAATCTTATTCAAAGCTTTTAATCGATTTATCAATTCTTTTATCAATAAATTGCTTTGAATATCTACCCCATTAAAAGGCTCGTCTAAAACAAACACATTGTTTTGTTGCAATAAAATACCCGTAAGAGCAAGCTTTTTCTTCATACCAGTTGAGTATGTTTCTGCGTATTTTCCAAGCGGCAGGTCAAAAATATTTTTCCCAATGGTATCTTTCAATACTATTTTTCGGGCATTGCAAAGTAATTGCAAATATTCGCCACCGGTAATTTTTGGAAAGAAAAATAAATCTGTAGGTAAAAAGCCCATTACATTCTTCAAAATTCCTTCACCGTATTTTATATGCCCATCATAATTTTCAATACCTGCCAAGCATTTAAATAAGGTGGTTTTTCCTGCACCATTTTCCCCAACGATACCATACACATTGCCCTTAGAAAATTGTAGATTTATATCTGTGAGTATAACAGTATTACCATAAGACTTGCATAAATGCTCTATTTGAATCATGCTAAAATAGATTTTAAACGCTTATTGGATTGTATATAAAAAACTATTGCAAATCCAATTATTAAAGGAGGAAACCATGCGGAAAAAACCAACGCCATCAGTTTTGTTGAAGATATAGAAGATGGAAATTGTGCGTACTTACTCAACAAACATGTAATTACTAAAATAATACCCGCCAATTCTATCAGCAAAATAATAAGGTTGTGTTCTTCAAAAAAGAAAATTAAACACAACACAATTGGTAAAGTCAATAGCAAAGTATGAAGAACGGCTGTTTTTATCTTACCCAATATAAATTGTTTTGGGCTACAGGAGAATATCCACACATAAAAAATAGCTTCTGGACTAAAGTAAAATCCCATAAAGGTAAAAAACACCATAATTAATGAAAACACAGCTAGCCCAAAATTATCATAATGTATAGCCATGAATATTAGATAATATAAAGCCATTATTACAATAATAGATTTCCTAAACCCTATCAAAAACTCGAAGGGGGTTTTATAAAAAGGGGTTGGTATTACAAAGTTGAAATTACTGTTAAAACTAAGTAATGCCATAATACTTGTAACAACAAACAATAACCCTGCAAGAATAAATTCAGTTTTATAAAACAAGAAAATTATAAAAGGTAAAACCAGCAATGCGTTTTCCAATATCCTAATAAAACTAAACTCCTGTGAGCTGAAAATAATTTTTAGAAAATTATTTCTGTTTTTTGTACCGAGCGTACCTACAACAGCTGCAGTTATACCTGCATACATATAGGAAGGATAAGGTGCTTTTGCAAAAATATAAAATGAAAAAAGAATAAACCCTATCAAAATTGCAGCACAAGCTACAATAGGATTTACACCAAAATCCATTAATTGCCTTTCCAATAATTTTACTCGCAGTAAAAAGTAATATTTCATAATTAATATTGGAAACTATTAGACACAAATTGCACTTACTTCCGTAACATCAAAGACTGGGCTATAAGGAATCTTTTGAAAATACCGGTGCATTTATTTAACAAAAATAACGTTAGCGCTCATTCATTCCTTTTACGAAATCACTAACCAAATAGCTCAATAATTTTCCAGTGGTTTCATCTTTGCGTCCATCGGTAAGTTGAGAAGCAGCTTCGCAAATATGTAAGTATACAGCTTTGGAATGACGTGCAGCATAGGTCATATATTGCCTAGCAAGTAACACACTTATGCCAGCTGGGCTGTGGGCACTGCTTAGGGCATTTCTCACGCAATCAATATCTAGCTCTATGCCGGTATAATTATCCGATGTAAAATCTACCGCCTGCCCTACTGCCTGAATAAAACTCTTTCTTTCCCTTAAAAAAATATCTTCATACGAGGTAAATTGCAAAAAAGGATTTGACTGTACATCTACCAATACATTTTGCGGAATATAATTTTCTTGAATACCAACCATACTGTATTTACCTAGGAAGCCGTTGGATTCTGCATAACGAAAAGCATTGCCACTGTGGCGTCCCTCCATGGTTCTATAATCCGTATGGGCATCTAAATTGATAACATTTATTTGTGCCAATGGAATTTTTCCATTCTTTAATAATCCTTTGGAAACCCCTTTGATTAATGGATATGCATTATTATGTCCACCACCAATAACAATGGGAAATTTACCCGCTTCCACAACAGTTTTTATCAATCGCTCTACTTCTTCATCTATTGTGTTTACAGCATGTCTATATGCGTTTATCTTCTCTTCTTCACTCAATGCATTGTTTTCAATTAGGTATTTGATATCACCAAAATCAAAATCACCCAATAACAAAATATCTTCCCCGCTACAAAAATCATTGCTTTGAATATTTAAAAAAGCATTCACAAAAGGATACCAATTTGTATCCGCACCTCCTATTCCGCTATTTGCACGCACGCCTAAATCTTCAGGAATACCAATGATAATATACTTTGCCGAAGATTCATGCAATACATTTGGCCATTCTCCTTTTTGCAAGCATTGCATACGTTCGCCAAGTTTTGTCTCAAAGCGTCGGGGTTTTGTAAGTGAGATTAATTCCTTCTTTGTGTAAAATTTAAAATGTTTCATGTTTAAGTTTTTAGGACCGAGCTATTGCGTAGTTTATACAACAATTGCTACGAGATACACTGTTAGTTAAAAAATTTTCATTAAACCCACTCTCCTTTCAGCATTACCTTATCAATATTATTCATACTAAAGCTATAAAACAAATAGCTAATGGATGGTATTTTTTTTGTAAAAATCAAATCAGCCCTTTTACCTATCATAATAGAACCTGTTTCTTTTTCAGATTCTATCGCATAAGCGCCATTGATGGTTGCCGCATTGATAACCTCTTCGGGCAGCATTTTCATTTGTATACAACTCAATGCAGCTACAAAATTCATATTGCCTGATGGTGATGAGCCTGGATTATAATCGGACGCTAGCACTACAGCCGCACCAGCGTTTAAGAGTGCACGTGCAGGTTGGTAATGCATACGTAAAAAAAAGGGAGCCGTAGGTAATAAACTACTGCAACCTTCAAATTTCCCAAGTAGTTCTATTTCGTTTTCCGTTAATGTTTCTAAATGGTCTAATGAAACGGCATTATTGGCAATTCCTACTTCTATACCTCCAATACTGTTTAATTGGTTTACGTGTAATTTTGGTTTTAATCCATATGCTATGCCCGCTTTGCAAATTTCATCTGTCTCTTCAGGCGAGAAAAAACCTGTTTCGCAAAAAACATCTATGTAATCTGCCAATTGCTCTTTGGCAATAATGGGTAGCATTTCATTTTTTATCGAGTCAATATAGCCTCTGTGATTTTCTTTGTACTCCAGCGGATACGTATGCGCTGCAAGAAAAGTAGCTTTAATAATTAGGTTTGAATTCTCCTTCAATTTTTTTATAACACGGAGCATTTTTAATTCTCCAGCTATATTTAATCCATAGCCACTCTTAATCTCTATTGCACCCGTTCCCAATGCTGCCAATTCATTCAATCTTATTCTTGCAGCTTCGTACAAATCTTCTTCAGCTGTTTCTTGTAGTTTTTTAGCTGAGTTTAAAATTCCTCCCCCTTTTGCAGCTATTTCTGCATAGGTTAATCCATTTATCTTATCTACGAATTCGTTTTCCCTACTGCCAGCAAATACAAGGTGGGTATGGCTATCGCACCAAGTAGGCATAACAATTTGTCCACTTACATCCATTACATTTTTAGGAAACTGCGGCACTTTTATTTCCAATTCAAACATGGCACCAAAGTCCGCTATCAGACCATCTTCCATTAATAAAAATGCATCTTCAATAATGGGCAGATTGGCCAATGCTGTACCTCTCAGCAGCTCATTTCTATCCCGCACATTTACAAGCTGGGCAATATGTATAAAAAGTATTGCGTTGTGCATATTTACAATTGTTCGTACAAATTTTTACTAAAAGTTTCCAATTCAGGGTCACGAGCACCCATCAACAACAACACACAATCATCTGTAAAGTGGGGGCGTATGGCTTGCAATAAATCTTTTCTATCTTCTACAAAAAAAGCATTTTTACCCAATGCGCTTATTTCTGTTATCAAATCATTTGCCGAAATATCTTTCACTGCAGTACCTCCTGCATAAAATATTTCGCTCATCCATATTTCATCTTGTGGGCGCAATGCATGAGCAATTTCTTTTACAAAATCATTTTTTAAAAACCGAGTAGGACCATAGCCATGGGGCTGAAACCAAGCAATTACTTTGGGAGCAATGGGTTGGCATGCACTTATGGAAGCAGCACATTTAGCAGGATTGTGTGCGTAATCATCTATTACTTTTATGCCATGCTTTTCTCCCAATAATTGATGCCTCCTATAAATTCCTTCATACGCTGCCAATCCTTTGGCAGATTGCTCCAAAGATATTCCAATAATACTTGCAACGGCAGCCGCAGCCAACGCATTTTCCATATTGTGTTTGCCAATTGTTTTTAGATGAAAAGGCGTATCGTTTATGGTAAAACTTATATTCATGCCATTTTGAATAAAATTATCCGCAACAAAACCTGCAGCATTTTCATCAGAAGAAAAATCATTTTCACTATTATTGGAAAGTGTAGCCGATAACTTATTGGAACGATTTACAACAAAAGCTCCTGTTGTATTTTTTCTAAAAGTTGTAAAAATATCCAGCAATTCATCTATCTCCTGGTGATCTTTATCTATATTCAATAACAACCCAATTTCGGGATGGTATTTTACAATGGAGCCATCACTTTCATCTGCTTCTATCACCAGCCAATCTCCTTTTCCTACTTTGGCATTTCCTATTTTTCCCTGTTTTATAATGCTTACCAAGCCTGCTCCACTAATGATGCCAGGCCCATAACCAGCCGTTTCTAATATTTGAAACAACATACCGCCCGTTGTACTTTTGCCGGAGGTACCTCCTACTGCTATCGTTCTTTTACTCGCAGCAATAAGGGCAAGCAAATCGCTTCTCTTTATAATAGGAATACCCAGTTCTTTTGCCTTTTGCACTTCTGGTACGGTATCTTCTATGGCAGTAGAAACAATAATCAATTCTACGGCTTTAGATATTCCTTCTCCATTTTGCGGGAAACACTGTATTCCCTCCGCTTCTAATTTTTCTTTTGTTTCGTTATAAGCATCTGCAACAAAATAACGATCGCTCCCACTCACCTGCTTACCTGTACCCACCAGAAACTGGGCCAGCGCACTCATGCCTACACCCGCTACACCAATAAAAAAGAAATGATTAATATTAGCCAATGATTTTATTTGTTCCAATTTTTTTAATCCTTTATTGAAATGCTAATTTACATGTATATTGAGTGATGATAGTGGTAATTGTAAAATGTTTTTTAACAAATTCAAAAAAACTTTTGATTATCCTTTTGCGTTAATAATTAAAATTTACAACATAATGAAAATCTTATTAAGCACATTTCTTGCAATTACACTATTTACATCTTGTGGCTATACACAAAATAAGGGCCTCAAAATACCTACGGCCACATCTACCAAACCTATGCCAGGCGAGGCTGTTGCCACATTTGCCGAGGGGTGCTTTTGGCATGCCGAAATCATTTTTCAAAGCTTGGCAGGTGTAAGAGATGCCGTTTCTGGTTATGCCGGCGGCACTACTACAAATCCAACTTATGAGAGCGTTTCGTCTGGTAAAACAGGGCATACAGAAACGGTAAATGTATATTACGATCCTACTAAAATATCTTATGCCAGCTTGGTGGCAGCTTTATTTGCTAGCATGGATCCTACGCAATTAAACAGGCAAGGAAATGATGCCGGTACAGAATATCGTTCTGCTGCATTTTACAGAAACGAGTCCGAAAAAAACATCCTACTTGCCGAAATAAAAAGGATAAACGACTCTAAAAAATACAAATCAAAAGTTGTAACGGAAGTGCTGCCTTTTACCAAATTTTATCCTGCCGAGGATTATCACCAAGAATATGTATTTCATAATCCCACACAAGGATATGTGCAAGGGGTTTCTATACCAGAGTATTTGGAGTTTAGGAAAAATTTTAAGGGGCCGTTTAAAAACTAGTTGGTTTTTCACAAATAAATATTTCACATTTAGAGACATAAAATAAAAAAGTATAAAAGTCTACTTTTTTATTCTATGTCTCTTTTTTATGTTCTTTAGACTAGTTGTGTACTTCAAGCACTTTTTACGCCGAATCTACTCCATAATTAAATCTAAACAGAATTACCACCGCTCTGCATAGCAGGAATAGAAGTGAAAACCGACCCTGCCCTCTGCCAACTATCAACTGCCTTTGCCCACTGTCCTCTGCCAACTGCCAACTACAAACTATCAACTATCAACTGCCCTCCCCCCTACTCCAACTCCTCCAGCATCTTCAAATAATCGTACTGCTCATCTTCGTGCATGGCTGCTACTGCTTTCTTTATCTTTTTCAACTGGGATAAGTAAATATTGTGCAAGGCTGTATTTCTCTTGAGATCTAACCCAAGTTCATTTATTTTTTCGCACACATGTATGAGTATATCGGGCTCAGTGGTTTTGCTATCGCTGTATTTTATGTAACGGTTTGCAATGCGTACAATTTTGCGAATCGTTTTTTTTGCAAAATACAATTGCGATTTATTTACCGTTTCAAAAAGTTCATCGAGCAAAGCATTTACACTTGCTACATAAGAGCGCTCATCGCTGGCCTCAAACATTAAATAGGTAAGCAATTCCTTGTTTTCTTTCTTAAATTTTGTTAGCCGCAAGCAAAGCTCTAGCAATGCCGCAGGTGTTGTATTCTCTAATTCGGCTTTTATTTCTTTTAAAGACGCTGTCTTCATGTATTAATTTTATTTCTTTTTATTACCCTCTAAAAAGTGGGCATACGCTTTAAGATACTCCAAACAGTTTCCACCATCTTTCAAAATAACGCTCCCAAAAGGAAAAATACGTTCTTATTTCTTTATTTAATATTTTTATTACATAATATTGAAAGCTATTTTTTTTATCTCAGGTATGTTTGTACATAACAAGCCAATTATGGGCTCACTTGCTATGTTGTTAGCTTAAGCAAAAAATCATACATGCGTATTCTTTTGGTATTTCACTTACCTGATTCTCATTGCCTTCATTTTTACTGGTAAATAATAATATTAAATATACAACACTCATAATAATTATATTGTCCATTGTGCGTACGACTAGTTTATAAATGGCGGTTATTTTTTACATTAAGATTTGCTTATAATATCCTTTCTTTGCATTATATTAAAAACAAATAAAACCCATTCAGCATGTCAGCATGTAATTTTAGTGTAAACTTTACAAAACCCGTAGGCGAAATTTTAGAAAAAGCAAAAAAAACAGTAGAGTCGCAGCAGGGAACATTTACTGGCGATGATACAGCTGGCCGTTTTGATGTAAGCGTATTTGGAAATACCATTGTAGGCACATATACCGTAGTAGATCAAGTTTTAAATATAGATATCATTGACAAACCTTTTATGGTACCATGTAGTATGATAGAAAGTTTTTTAACGAGTAAGTTGAACTAATGGCTTTTCTTTTAAGTTAAGCAACGAAACTATCAACCAATAGGCAAGCCTACCATTTAATGTAGGTGAGTTTATTAAGGTAAGGACCAATCAATTTATTGCTGCAGCAGCATCATTTATACTTTTTTCAGCGTTGGTTTCCAGCTTTTCGCTTCTATCTTTTTGTATTCCGCCAAGGGGCGGATAACACAAAAAGGATAGCCGCTTCAATCTGGGCTATCCTGAGCTTTGGTTCCTTACTCAACATGTAAGAGCGAATTTCTTTTATAAAACGCCATCTCATGGTAAAGGAAATTATTTACGTATTGGCTGTATTTAAAATTGTAGCACTCAAAAGTAGATAATAGCAATAAAAAATAACCGCAGAGAAAAGGAGAGCAGAAAGATTACGCAGAGATTCTCTACGATGTCTATTTTAACTCATTTCTCTGAGGTGAATGAATAAGCGACAATTTTAAATGCACCCCAGGTATTAATAAATTGAACTTTTCATTATATTTTTTGTAATTTTCTCTTTATAAAATACATGTAAGCTGTATGAATAAATTAAGCCATCATCTTTCCGAATTAGAGAACCTGATAGATTTAAGCCATGAGCTAAATAAAAAAGTATCTTCAAGCCCTGTAGGTTGGCATATAGAACATGTACTATTGGCAACAAATCGTGTAATTGAAAATACGGTAGCCTCAGATCCATCTCAATACAAATGGAATTTCAATAAAACAAGGGCACTCGTATTTCTAATAAATAAAATTCCAAGAGGAAAAGGCAAAGCGCCTAAAGCCTCCTTACCTGCTGGAGAAATAAATATTGAAAGAATAAAAGAAATGCTTGAAATTTCAAAACAAAAAATAAAAGATATAGAAGGCTTAGAGCCAAATAGTTATTTTGAGCACCCTTATTTTGGAAAATTGAATGTAAAACCTACTATAAAGTTTTTAGAGATACATTTAAAACATCACTTAAAAATTATACAAGATATCCTAAGAAAATAATTTCACCACATTTTACCTATTCATTAACGAAAGCATGCTTATTTTTATGCTATGAAAAAACCATTGCTTTTTTTTATTGCCTCTATTCTTTTTAATTTTAGTTTTGCTCAAATAAGCATACCCAAATACAAGTACATAGATGATGATGTACAAAAGCTAGGTGCCCTTATAGATTTTAATGTAGCCACCATTGCTGATACGATTACCAGAAATTTTTCCGACAATGAACAAAAGGCAAGAGCCATTTTTTATTGGATAGCGAACAACATTTCTATAGACCCCAAAGCTACCAAAATGCATGACGATCGGAACAAAGAGCCAGAAAAAGTAATTGCTTCTAGAAAAGCAACAGCGCTAGGCTTTTCATTGCTCGTGCAAGAAATGTGCAGCTATGCAAAAATTCGTTGCCTTAGCGTAGATGGCTATGTAAAAAACTTTGCAGCAGAAATAAATGAAACAGCAGATGAAAAGAATTACTCTTGGAATGTGATACAACTTGGGCAAAGCCCCGAAACTTGGTACTATGTAGATGCTTGCCGAGCCAGTGGATTTTTAGATAAAAAACTAGCAACCTTTACAAAACAATTTACCAGCCAGTATTTTTTTACAGATAGAAAAATGTTCAATCTCGTATATTTCCCCGATAATTCGGCATGGCAGCTTGGCCCTGGGGTAAAAAGTTTGAAAGGCTATTATGCTTTGCCCGTTTTTGGTAGTCAGGCAATAGCTTTGGAAATGAGAAACCCCTTGCCACTTACCGGTTTTATTAAAACAAAACTCAATAAAGCTACCGAGTTCAGTTTTGCAATAAACAACGACAATACCATCACCAAAATATCCATCATCATTGGAGATGAAAAGAAACAAATGAAAGAAGAGCCAATGAATTTTGATAACAACAGTGGCGATATAAAATTCAGTTATACTTTTAAAAAAGAAGACACTTTTCCCATAAAAATAATAGCCGATGGAAAAGAGGTAATGACTTATATGGTAGAAGTTACGGAGTAAGATTTTTATCATCTTTATACGCTCGCATCATTTCACCATAACTCATTTTCATTGCACAAGCTTTTATAACCACTGCAATCCTTTTTGCAATCACTATTTCAGACTTTGCAGATTTTACCCAATTGGAATAATAATTTTTATGCGATGGTGGAAGTTTGTTGAAATAAGCTGAGGCAATTGGATCATCTGCCAAACATTCTAATAATTCGGAAGATAATTTTACTATATCATCATCCTCTTCAAAAGCTACATTAACGGCAGCTCCTTGTATTTTTCCAAGTTGCTTTCTTAATGGGGCATTTACTGCAAAAATAAAATTGCCCTCGCCCATAGGCAATAAAGCTCCTCCACTAATAGCTACTTTATCTATTGTTCCTTTTACCCTAAACGATTTTTTGTAGTTTGGCTTTATCTGTGTAGCAATATTTGCAGGCACGTCTATGTAAATCCATCCCGTTTTTTCGCCCTGCATACCAAATTTTTGAAGTATTGTTGTAAAGCTTATCATAATTAATTCTTTAAATCTAACATTTTTTTATAAATGGATTTGAGATAATCAAAACTAATTTAAAGATATCTAAAACACACTAAAAAAGCCACCCAAAAAGGTGGCTATCTTATTATAACTTAAATAGAATTATGCTCTTTGCTTAGCTTTAGCTGCTTTTGTTGGTTCTTTTACAACAACTTTTTCAGGAGCCCTTGTAACTGTTTTTTGTCCAAAAGACTTGCTAGATTTTCTTGCTGGAATTGGTTTTCCTGGAATTCTATCCGGATATTTTGGAGCGGCTCTTTCTACTATTTCGGGTACATACTTAGGAGCGGCTTTTACAGGTGCCTTACCTTTACCCTTATTTTTCAAATTCTTAATTGCATCTTCAATACCCCTCTTTAGATCTTCGTAGGTAGCTTTTGCTACCATGCGCTCTCCATTGATAAAAAAAGTAGGCACGGTTGTTACACCTCGGTCAATACCTTCTCTCAAATCTCCTTGTACTTGCCATCCGTAGGTAGCATTTACCAAATCATCCAAGAAACGCTTGTTGTTTACTCCAGCTTCCTTACTGTATAGTTTTAAACTGGTTGTACCCAAGTTCTTTCTATTTGCAAATAAGATGTTGTGCATTTCCCAAAACTTACCATCTTGCCCAGTAGCCACAGCTGCTTCGCCAGCTTTTAAACTGCGTTGGTGTATGTTTGTAAGCGGAAAATGCCTAAAGTTGAAACGAATAATGCCATCGTATTCTACTAATAATTTTTTCACATATTCGTTTGCATTTGCGCAAACTTCACTCTCATACTCTCCAAACTCTTCTAAGGTAATTTCTGCTTTTGCATTTCCTACAAAAATGTCTCTTGGTTCTATAATTTCAACCACTTCTTTTTTAAATGCCATTGTCTTTTGATTTTTGCCGTATACTTTATCAGAACAGCGTTATTTATTGAATTACAACTGTTTATGAAAAATGAATCGTTGCTTTTTTTTTCTGAATAGCCATGAAGATACGCTTTTTTTCGATATAAAGTTTGCCGTTCATGTAAATTGCAGATTTTACCTTTGTAAAATGTTAATAATCAAATGAATATAATTTATTCACCTAATAATGCACATTATACCTTGGCTACCTGGCTTTCGTTCCTAAAAACTACTGTTCCATCAAAAACATCTACCATCACCGGATAACTTGTATCAATATCTCCTGCTAGTATTTTCTTACTCAATTGGTTCACAATTTGCTTTTGAATCAATCTTTTCAATGGCCTTGCACCAAATTGGGCATCGTATCCATTTTCTACCAAATAATCCAATGTATATTCACTAAACTGCAGGTCAATACCATTTCTCTCAACCAATTTTCTTAATCCATCAAGTTGAATATTAATAATCCCTTTAATTTCTTTTTTCATTAAAGGCTGGAACATAATTACTTCATCTATTCTATTCAAAAATTCGGGGCGAATTGTTTTTCGCAACAAATCAATCACTTCATCTTTTGTTCTATCTACCACTTCTTCTTTATTCTTTTCATTGATTCCTTCAAAATTATCTTGGATAATCTGGCTGCCCATATTACTCGTCATAATGATAATGGTATTTTTAAAATTCACTACCCTACCCTTGTTATCCGTAAGTCTGCCATCATCCAATACTTGCAATAAAACATTGTAAACATCTGGGTGGGCTTTTTCAATTTCGTCTAACAATACAACTGAGTAAGGTTTTCTTCGTACAGCTTCTGTTAGTTGCCCGCCTTCATCATATCCAACATAACCAGGAGGCGCACCTACCAATCTACTTACAGAATGTTTTTCTTGGTATTCACTCATATCTATCCTAGTCATCATGCTGTCATCGTCAAAAAGATATTCTGCCAAGGCCTTTGCCAATTCTGTTTTACCCACACCTGTTGTACCCAAAAATATGAATGAGCCAATGGGTTTGCGAGCATCCTGTAAGCCTGCACGGCTTCTACGGATGGCATCACTTACCGCTTCTATTGCTTCATCTTGCCCCACTACCCTTTTGTGCAATTCATCTTCGAGGTTCAATAATTTTTCTTTTTCGCTTTGCAGCATTTTTGTTACAGGTATGCCGGTTGCTTTGGCTACACTTTCTGCAATATCTTCTGCATCCACTTCTTCCTTTAGCAATCTTCTTTCAGATAGAGCGCCTAATTTTTCTGTAAGTGCTACAATCAGTTCCTCTTGCTCTTTCATTTTACCATAGCGTATTTCCGCCACTTTACCATAATCACCATTGCGCTCGGCTTGTTCAGCTTGTACTTTCAAATCTTCAATGGTCGCTTTGCCATTCTGTATTTTATCTACCAGTTCTTTTTCCTCTTTCCACTTAGCCCTGTATGTATCCCTTTCTACCGATAGGTTTGCAATATCTGTATTAAGCACTTTTAATTTGGCTTCATCTTTTTCCCTTTTTATCGCCTCTCGTTCTATTTCCAGTTGACGAATTTGCCTTTCCAATTTATCCAATTCTTCGGGCATAGAATTCATTTGCATCCTAAGTTTGGCAGCGCTCTCGTCCATTAAATCAATGGCTTTGTCTGGCAAAAATCTATCCGTCATATAACGATTACTCAATTCCACTGCTGCAATAATTGCTTCATCTTTTATTCGAATATGGTGATATGTTTCGTAACGTTCTTTTAAGCCACGCAAAATAGAAATGGCATCTTCCACCGTAGGCTCATCAATCATCACTTTTTGAAAACGCCTTTCCAGTGCCTTGTCTTTTTCGAAATATTTTTGGTATTCGCTTAATGTTGTAGCGCCTACTGCTCTCAGTTCCCCACGTGCCAAAGCTGGCTTCAATATATTGGCTGCATCCATAGCTCCATCACCACCACCAGCGCCTACAAGCGTGTGTATCTCATCTATAAAAAGAATGATTTCTCCCTCGGCAGATGTAACTTCTTTCACAACCGATTTTAGGCGCTCTTCAAACTCGCCTTTGTATTTTGCACCAGCAATCAATTGCCCCATATCCAACGCATAAATAACTTTGCTTTTTATGTTTTCTGGCACATCCCCATTTACAATACGTATTGCCAATCCTTCTGCAATAGCTGTTTTACCTACACCTGGCTCGCCTACTAGTATTGGATTATTTTTTGTTCTACGACTTAGTATGTGCAAGGTTCTACGTATCTCCTCATCTCTTCCTATTACAGGATCTAGCTTACCAGCTCTTGCCATTTCGTTTAAGTTTTTTGCATATTTATTCAATGCATTAAACTGTGTTTCCTGTGTTTGAGAATTTACAGTTTCTCCCTTCCGCAAATCTTTAATAGATGCTATTAACCCTTTCTCTGTAAGTCCGGCATCTTTTAATAATTTGGCAGCCGCATCGCTGCCTTGCAACAATGCAAGCAATAAATGCTCAGGTGTTATAAATTCATCACCAAAAGTTTTTAGTACAGCATTTGCCCGCAGCAAAACATTGTTGGCATCTCTGCCCATGGTTTGCGCTGGCTCGCCGCTTACAGTAGGTAATTTTTTTATAAGCTCTTCTAATTTGGTAGTCACCAGATTTACTGTAACATTATTTTTCTTCAATAAATAATCTACAGAAGAATCATCCGAATCTATCAGTGCTTTTAGAAGGTGCTCTGCTTCAATATTTGGGTTCTTATTTATAAAAGCAATCTGTTGGGCTTGTTGCAGCGCTTCTGTTGCTTTTATCGTAAAATTATTTGTACTCATAGTTTATCTCCAAGGGTTGCACCCATGGTTACTCAAAATAAATCCCATTGGGGTTTGGTGTTATAAAATACTTTTTTGTTCTTAATCAACTTTTTATTTAAAAGCCATCTACTACTTAATCTTCGAGATTTCCATCCGCCTTTAGCTGAGAGATAGAACGGGCTTTTTGGGGCTGTGAACTAGGGAACCATGTTCGTCTTTTGTTCGGACTGCCCCACACTTATTGCGGGGTTTATACGTTACAATGCTTTTGTTCGTTCCTCACAAAACCATTTACACTTCTATCCCGCAGCCGCCCAGCAGATAAACATTTTTCTCCAAAGGAATCCTGCCGGCAACTTTTATTATGGGAAGATTATGTAAACTAAAAAACTATATCCATTGCTTTGTAAGTGTTACCAAACCATCAATGTCTATTTTTTCCATACAATTAAAATGCTCTTTGGGACAATTTTTTAGTCCGTACTTGCTGCAAGGTTGGCAACGGAGGTTAAGCACCACATTTTCGAAAATCGGTTTTTGTTGCTGGCTCATGAATTTATTCCCGTAATAAGGCGCTACATCTAAACAAGGAGTTGTACCGCCCCATAGTGCTATCAGTGGCCTATTGAAAGCACAAGCAATGTACTGCATCCCTGTATCGTTGCTTATTACCAACTTTGCTTTTCTCACAATATCTGCCGACTCACTTATGTTAAACTTGCCGCAGGCATTGTAAATCTTCACCGAATCTTCATTGGCAATAATCGAACCATTTTCTGCATCTTCTTTGCCACCAAGTAAAATTATGGGGTGATTTATTTTATTGCAAAGTGCTATGGTTTTATGTATAGGAAACCTTTTGGTAAAATACGTTGCACCTATTACTATTACTATATATCCAGCCAAATGCGCAGTAGGAATATCATCTGATGATACTTCATCTTTTTTATCAATAAAATAATCTAAACCAGCTCCGTCGTTTTTTACACCAAGCGACAAAACGGCATCTAGACTACGTTGTGTGATATGCCTATTCGGCATAATGTCAATATTGAGTTGTGTCAAAAGGAACTTCTCAACAGTTAATTTATCAATCGTATGGGTATCTTTTTTTAAAGAGCGTTTTATTTTGTTGCTTCTAAAATTATTATGGAGGTCTATTACATGGTCATAATTTTCTGCTTTCAGTTTTACAATCAACTCCTGCATATTATCATCGTAGTAAAAGAATTTATCTACATAGGGGTTAGCTGCGGTTACAATTCTAAAAGATAATTTAGTAAGAAAATGTACTTCGGCATTGGGTATTTGCTTTTTTACACAACGGAGTACAGGGCTTGCAAGCACAATATCTCCGATGGAGGAAAAACGTATGATGAGTATTTTTGTATTTTGAACCACGAAGAAAAGAAGTAAAAAAGTAAAAAAGTTACACTAAGAAATTAATAAAAAATATCGTTATTTAAAAATAGGCATTCATTATTCTTCCACAAAATTCAAATCTTTCCCAAAAGTTTCTTTGGTAAAATATGCTGCTGTTATACTTACTGCCATTACAATCACACCCACCCAAATGGCTGCATTTATATAAGAATTAAAATTTTGAAATCCTTGAAACATCAGCAACATCAAAGGCAACGAACCACGTACCATGTTGGGAACCGTTGTTGCCGCAGTGGCTCTGAGGTTAGTACCAAATTGCTCGGCAGCCATGGTTACAAATATTGCCCAAAAGCCCGTACCAAAACCCATAGCGGCACAGATAATGTACATCCTTGCAGCACTACCTCCATCTTGCATAAAATACAAAGCAATGGAAACAGCCGTTATAAAATAGAAAATGTACAATGCCTTTTTTCTGCTTCTTAGCCAATGGCTAATAAAGCCTATCAGTACATCGGCCACAGAAATGGCTACATAGGCATACATGGTTGCTTTTTTGGGCAATACCGCTTCTGTAATGCCAAACTGTTCTCCAAAATTATTGGAAAACGCAATGAGAATTCCAATTACATACCAAGTGGGCAAACCAATTAAAATGGCTAACATGTACTTTTTAAACCTTTCTTTATTGGTAAAAAACATGAGAAAATTTCCTCTTACAATGGTGGTTTCTTTAAGTTTACTAAACATGCCACTTTCAAAAACAGTAATTCGCAATAGCAACAAACACAAGCCCAAGCCACCACCAATAAAATAACAAGTACGCCAATCATATTCTAAGGAAATAAAGTAAGCTAGTACAGCTCCGGTAAGTCCAATACCCGCAACCAGCGAGGTACCAAGCCCCCTTTTTTCTTTAGTAATCAATTCGCTTACGAGTGTAATACCTGCACCTAATTCGCCTGCTAGCCCCACGCCTGCAAAAAAACGTACCAATGCATATTGGTTAGGTGTTTGCACAAAGCCATTTACAATATTAGCAATACTGTATAAAATGATGGAACCAAAAAGTACACTTAGCCTACCTTTTTTGTCGCCCATCATTCCCCAAATAATACCGCCAATAAGTAGGCCAATCATTTGAATACTGATAATAAATTTCCCCTCTGATTCTACTTGTGCGGCATTTAATCCTAAGCTTGTCAAACTATCTACCCGTACAATTTGAAAAAGTAATAAATCATAAATGTCTACAAAATAACCAAGGGCCGCTACCAATACAGCAATGTTAAATATGGAACTAGTAGATGTTTTTTGCATAAAGAAAATTAAGTAGTTTCTTTTTTATGTGAAGATTTTCCAAATATTATTTTAAGGATAACAGGTGCAGTAGTAACCAACACGATTCCTACTACTATTACTTCTAAGTGCTCTCTTAAATCAAATTTAAATTTATTCATAAACAATTCTTGCAGGTAATGACCAGCAAAAAGCATCGTAAAAACCCAAGCCACACAACCAACTAAATTATAAAAAGTAAATTTCTTTTTTTCCATACCTACAATACCAGCTACAATGGGAGCAAACGTTCTTACAATGGGTAAAAACCTAGCCATTACGATGGCACCACCACCGTGCTTTTCATAAAAGTCTTTTGCTTGAAAAAGGTATTTTTTCCTAAAGAAGAAAGTATCTTTTCTTTCAAATAAAAACGGGCCACTTTTACGACCAAACCAATAGCCCACAAAGTTTCCTATAATACCGGCAATTGAAATGATAACACCTAAAATTAATAGGTTTACAAAAGGACCGGCATTTACGCCAATGCCACTATTTACCAAATCGAAACTATAAATACCTGCCACAAAAAGCAATGAATCTCCCGGCAAAAAGAACCCCGCAAACAAACCTGTTTCTGCAAATATTACAAATACTACAAACCATAGCCCACCAAAAACAATGTAAAACATGGGGGTAAGTAAATCCTTCCATGTAAATTTCTTTTTAAGAAAAATAGTTTGCTCACTTGAAATGTCTTTTTTAGAAAAAAAGGCAGGTTTATAATCAGTTCCTTGTACCAAAAAAGAATCATTATCGTTCAACAATAATTTAATACTATCTTTTGAGCTAAGTTTATAAACAATTCCTTTGTAAGTAATTTCAATATTTTTAGCATCGGCTTTATATTGGTTTTTACATTTTATTACTGTACTATCTTGGCCTTGGGCAGCTAGAAAAAATAAAAACGTACTTAATACTAATACAATTTTCCTCATTATACAATTCATTTTTTAAATAAATTAAGCTTCTTCTTTTAGTTCTCCTTCCATTTTACTTACTACTGCAGTTGCTATACTATTGCCTACCACATTGGTAGCACTGCGTCCCATATCTAAAAGTGGATCTATGCCTAAAAGTAATGCAAGACCTGCTTCGGGAATGTTAAAAGTTGCTAAAGTTCCTGCAATAACCACCAACGATGCACGAGGCACACCCGCAATTCCTTTGCTAGTGAGCATTAGCACGAGTAGCATGCTTATTTGTGTACCAATATCTAAGTGTATGCCATAACTCTGAGCAATAAATAGAGACGCAAATGTCATATACATCATGCTACCATCTAAGTTAAAAGAATAACCCAATGGCAATACAAAACTTACAATTTTATCTTTGCAACCAAAGCGCTCTAGCTCTAGCAATGTTTTAGGAAAAGCTGCTTCACTACTTGCCGTACTAAAAGCAATAAGTGCAGGTTCCTTTATTCTTTTTATAAGATTAAAAACCCGCTTGCCTATAAAAAGAAAACCGGCTAAGATAAGCACCATCCAAAGTATGCCTAGCCCAAGATAAAATTCTCCAATAAAAATAGAATAGGTTTTAAGAATGCCCAAGCCTTGTTTGGCTATGATGGCAGCCATGGCACCAAAAACAGCAAAGGGCGCAAACTTCATTACATAGCCAGTTACTTTTAAAATAATATGAGCCATTGCATCCAAAGCTCGCACAACTGGTGCGGCAATATCACCCAAGGCAGCAGCAGCTACACCAAAGAACAATGCAAAAACAACGATTTGTAAAATTTCGTTTTTGGCCATAGCATCTATTACACTTGTAGGAAATACGTGCGCAAAAAAATCTTTAATTGATAATGCTGCTTTATCAATACCAGAAGATGAACCAACATCGGGTAATGGAAGATGCATGGCATGGCCTGGTTGAAAAATATTTACCAAGATAAGCCCCAGCAACAAACTCATTAAGGAAGCGCTTAAAAACCATAGCAAGGTTTTACCACCAATTCTACCCACAGCACTTATATCTCCAAGCTTAGCAACACCAACTACTAAAGTTGTAAAAACCAATGGAGCAACAATCATTTTTATTAAACGTAAAAATATATCTGCTAAAATGGTAAACCAGTCTAGTTTTTTGTCTCGGGCATTTGTTACTTCGGCTTTTTGTGCAGATAGCAGCACTACTTGTTTTGATAAAGATTTGTAACGTACATTATTCGTATCTACTAAAGCTGCAATTCTTATATCCATATTTTTAATAGAATCTGAAAGAAACCCCACTTTTTTAAAAGCAGTTTCTCCGTTTGCATCTAGCAATACTTCTTTTTCAGCAGATTTTTTTTGGATCTCAATATTTTTTCTTTGGGAAATTAGGCTTTGATAGGTAAGTGTATCCGACGCTTTTTCAAAGATTTTCATGCTATTATGCAGGTATATTTGTTGCGCTTCCGCATTTGCTATGCTTTTATTTTCGTTGCCTACATAATAAACATTCAATAAAAAGCCGGCAATTATACCTAGTACCAAGCCAATACCTATATATAAAGTTAGTTTGCTGCGTTTTGCGCTATGATCCTGCATGCTTAAAAGTTTATGATTCGCAATATAGTATAATAAGCTTATTACACCTACCAATAAACAAAAAAGCAAGCGCAGTTCAGTTTTTAATTAATTATTGCTTAATTTTCCGCAATCATTTTCAACCAAACTAAAAAATTATATGAGTTTATTTGTAAAAAAACCAATGAACGAGTTATTGGCAGAAGCCGCTGACACAGAAAAAGGTTTAAAGAAAACCCTGAGTGCTGGTTCGCTTGTAGCATTGGGTATTGGTGCCATTATTGGTGCTGGATTATTTGTAAGAACTGCTGCTGCTGCTGCGCAAAGTGCAGGTCCATCGGTTACATTAGGTTTTATTGTGGCAGCAATTGGTTGTGCATTAGCAGGTCTATGTTATGCCGAACTTTCCTCTTCAATTCCAATTTCTGGTAGTGCCTATACATATACATATGCAACTATGGGAGAGCTTATGGCATGGATAATCGGTTGGGATCTGGTATTAGAATATGCAGTGGGAGCTGCTACGGTTGGAATTGCGTGGAGTGAGTATTTAAATAATTTATTGGTAAATGTTTTCCATTGGAAAGCCATTGCTTACGAATGGTGTCACTCACCTTTTCAGCATTCTATCCCTGATGCAGCTGGGGTTGTTCATAGTGGCATTCTCAACTTACCCGCATTATTTATTGTATCGTTACTTAGTTTATTGCTTATAAAAGGAACACAAGAATCTGCTTTTGTAAATAGCATTATTGTAATAACAAAAGTGGCTATAGTAATAATGATAATTGTACTTGGGTGGGGCTTTGTAAATGGCGCCAATCATACTCCATATATTCCTGAACCATCAACTTTTACTGACAATGCAGGTGTTGTACATAGCTATGGTGGATTGCTAGGAATTTTAGGTGCTGCAGGTACGGTATTTTTTGCCTTCATTGGTTTTGATGCAGTAAGTACTGCGGCACAAGAAACCAAAAATCCAAAAGTGGCTATGCCTATAGGTATACTTGGATCTTTGGCAGTTTGTACTGTTTTGTATATTTTATTTGCTCATGTACTTACAGGTATAGCACCAGTAGATTTCTTTAGAAACGAAGGTGGTGAGGCTTCTGTAGTTGCAGCTATCAATAAGTTTATGCCAGGTTATGGTTGGTTGGCTAATCTAGTTACGGTAGCTATTCTTGCAGGTTTCTCCTCAGTAATATTGGTAATGTTACTTGGTCAAAGTCGTGTATTTTATAGTATGAGTAAAGACGGCTTGTTGCCAAAAGTATTTAGCGATGTACACCCTAAATTTAAAACGCCTTACAAAGCAAATCTTTTCATTATGATTATTGTAGGTCTTTTTGCTGCCTTGGTACCTGGCGATATTGTAGGTGATATGACTAGTATTGGTACTTTAT
Source organism: Ferruginibacter sp. (assembly GCA_031430735.1). Taxonomy (GTDB): domain Bacteria; phylum Bacteroidota; class Bacteroidia; order Chitinophagales; family Chitinophagaceae; genus Ferruginibacter. The sequence continues at coordinate 103,705 of JANPCB010000124.1, forward strand.
TTGCATTTATGTTGGTATGCGTTGCGGTTATTATTCTACGCAAAACTGATCCAGATCTTCCTCGTCAATTTAAAACACCTTTTGTACCATTGGTTCCTATATTAGGTATCATAGTATGTGGAGCAATGATATATGGCTTGGGTTGGACAAACTGGTTGCGTCTTCTAGGATGGCTTGCAATAGGTTTTGTAATTTACTTTGGCTACAGTAGATACCATAGTAAATTGGACAACGGTGCGGATAAAAAATAACAAAAAATACCTTTAATTTAAAATGCCTCGAACAAAAAATTCGAGGCATTTTTATTAAAAGCTTTTGCTTGTAAAATCCCCGCTGAGCCGGATTGATACAGTGGGATGATAAGTTATGTAAGACTTTTTCATTATTATATAATATTATCTCCATCTACTTTGAATCTCTTTGTAATAACTTTGCGTTAATAAAATTTAAAATACGTTTACCAAATATTATTCATAACAAAACTTACATAAAATGATACAATCAAAAGGATACGCAGCACAAACACCGGAAACAGATCTTGCCCCATGGGAATTTGAAAGAAGGGAAGTAGGCCCAAACGATGTACAAATAAACATTGCGTATTGTGGTGTGTGCCACTCCGATTTACATCAAATAAAAAATGATTGGTTTCCTGGCATATTCCCCATGGTACCAGGTCATGAAATTGTAGGTACTATTATCAAAATAGGATCAGATGTAAAGAAATTTGCTGAAGGTGACCTAGCAGGTGTGGGTTGCATGGTAGATTCTTGCAGAACCTGTGATAATTGTAAAGATGGATTGGAACAATATTGCTTCAATGGAAATATAGGGACTTATAATGGTAGGGGAAAAGATGGATTGCCTACTTATGGTGGTTATTCAAATAGTATTGTAGTACATGAAGACTTTGCATTGCATATTTCTGACAAATTATCATTGGCGGCCGTTGCACCATTGTTATGTGCCGGTATAACTACTTACTCACCGCTTCGCCATTGGAAAGTGGGCAAAGGGCATAAGCTGGCCGTACTTGGTTTGGGTGGACTTGGCCATATGGCTGTAAAATTTGGAGTAGCGTTTGGTGCAGAAGTAACGGTTTTAAGTACATCAGCCTCCAAAGAAGAAGCTGCAAAAGCGTTGGGAGCGCACCATTTTGTTGTAACATCGGATGCAGACCAAGTGAAAGCAGTAAAAAGTTCATTTGATTTTATTTTGGATACCGTTTCGGCCAAGCATGATATGAATATGTATATGGCCATGTTACGAACAAATGGAGTACATATATGTGTAGGCGCACCTTCAGAGCCACACATGATTTCTGCCTTTTCGCTTATTGGTGGCAGAAAAAGTGTAGCAGGCTCGGGCATTGGTGGCATACCAGAAACACAAGAAATGTTGGATTATTGTGCCGAGCATAATATTGTATCTGATATAGAAATTATTGACATAAAAGATATTACTGCATCTTACGAACGTATGATTAAGGGTGATGTGCGTTATAGATTTGTAATAGATCTAGCTACTTTATAAAATTTTCTTAGTTATAAAAATGAGGCTGTCTCAAAAGGGCAGCCTCTTTTTATACACAAAACATTTTTTTGTGTGTATAAAAAGAGGGGTATAAATTTGTTATATATAATTGATTGTTATATATTTATACTGTATTTAATCTACTAAATATGGT
>JANPCB010000125.1:0-24588 GCA_031430735.1 Ferruginibacter sp.
TTTGGATCTTGGGTTAGTATCATTTTCTTTATGGTATCCAAATCCAAAACCGCCAATTCTTCTGCTGAATATTTTCCATTGGCACCACCACCAATTACTTTAAGTTTCTTTTTATTAAATTTTATGATAGGCCCCCATTGGCCATTCTCTAATGTAATTTTATCTTCTGGCCAATTTTGAATAATACGATTCGATTCTTTCTCTAATTTTTTTTCTATTAGTTCATTACAATCTTGCTGTGTAAGTATATCAAAGTCATAAGCACGTGGTATGTTTATGTACATATCGTTCCACTTTATAAATGGCCCAAAACGACCTTTGCCTTTTGTAACGGGTTTTTCTTCATAAACTGCAATAGGTGCATCTTCTACTCTTTTTGCATTTATAATTTCTATTGCCCTGTTTATATCAACACTAGCAGGTTGTTCGCCTCTGGGCATTGAAATAAATGCATCGCCAAATTTTACATAGGGGCCAAATCTACCAATTCCCACCGTAACGTCCTGCCCTTCATATTCACCCAAGGGAGCGCCTAGTTTAAACAAATCCAAGGCTTCTTCTAGTGTTATTGTTTCTATACTTTGCGAAGAAGTAAGTTTTGCGAACCTTGGTTTTTCCTCATCTGTTTGTGCACCTATTTGTACCATAGGGCCAAAACGCCCCATACGTGCACTTATTGGTTTACCTGTAGCTTCTTCTATACCTAAAATCCTTTCTCCTTTTGCTCTTTCTGCTGTTTCCAACGTATGCGAAACGCCCTCGTGAAAAGGAGTATACCAATCGCCTACCATTTTGGCCCATTGTGTTTTTCCTTCGGCAATGTTATCAAATTCTTGTTCTATATTGGCAGTGAAAGAATAATCCATCACTCTTTTAAAATGCTCACTCAAAAAATCGGTAACAACAAGCCCCAAGTCCGTTGGAAATAATTTCCCTTTTTCAGCCCCCGTATTTTCTTCGCTTTGTGTTTTTGTAATGGTATCATTTTTTAAAGTAACCAATCGTACCGTTCTTTTTATGGGGTCTTTATCTTTCTTTACAACATAGTTTCTTTTTACAATGGTAGAGATAGTAGGGGCGTAGGTACTTGGTCTTCCAATACCTAGTTCTTCCAATTTTTTTACTAGGGATGCTTCTGTGTAACGAGCCCCAGGTCTGGTAAATCTTTCAGATGCTGTCATTTCCCTAAAGCCCAATACTTGCCCTACAGTAAGATTGGGCAACCTGCTTTCTCCTTCGTTTTCATTCTCTTCTTCTTCATCGGTACTTTCCATATACACTTTTAGAAACCCGTCAAACTTAAGTACTTCGCCACTTGCCGTTAATTCTTGTTTGTTGGTACTTATTTCAATTTTAGCCGTGGTTTTTTCAAAAATGGCATCGCTCATTTGAGAGGCAATGGTACGTTTCCAAATAAGCTCGTACAACCTATTTAAATCAGGATCTGCTACTACTCTTGCATCCATATAGGTAGGGCGAATAGCTTCATGTGCTTCCTGCGCACTTTCGTTTTTATTTTTATATTTTCTTACTTGTAAATAGTTATCACCAAAACTGCTATTGATTTCGCTTTTAATTGCATCCATGGCGGTTTCTCCAAGATTCACACTATCGGTACGCATATAAGTTATCTTTCCACTTTCGTACAACTTTTGGGCAAGCAACATTGTTTTGCTTACGCCATAACCCAATTTTCTACTGGCTTCTTGTTGTAGGGTAGATGTAGTAAAAGGTGCTGCAGGAGTGCGTTTGCCAGGTTTTACTTGAATATCTTTTACGGTATAATTAGCACCTATGCAGCCTTGCAAAAATTGTTCGGCATTTTGTTGTGCATCAAATTTTGCACCTTCTGCTTTAAAATAAACCGTTCTATTGTTTAAGTCTGTTGCACCTAGTGAGGCTTCAATTTTAAAACTGCTAATTGCTGTAAAGTTGTTTATTTCCCTTTCTTTTTCTGCAATCAATTTCACGGCTACACTTTGCACACGCCCTGCACTTAAGCCGCCTTGCATGCCTATTTTTTTCCATAAAACAGGACTCAATTCAAAACCAACAATTCTATCAACTACACGACGAGCTTGTTGTGCGTTTACCAGATCCATATTTATTAAACGAGGATTCGCTACTGCTTTTTGGATAGCAGGTTTGGTAATTTCATGAAAAACAATTCGCTTCGTTGTTTTAGGGTCTAGTTTTAAAACTTCTGCTAAATGCCAGCTAATTGCTTCTCCCTCGCGGTCCTCATCCGATGCTAACCAAACCTCATCCGATTTTTTAGCAGCACTAATTAAATCTTTTACCACTTTATCTTTTTCTGCGGGGATGATGTATTTGGGAGTAAAATTATTGTTCACATCTATACCCATATCATTCTTCTCTAAATCACGAATATGTCCAAAACAACTTCTCACTTCAAAGTCTTTTCCCAATATCCCTTCTATCGTTTTTGCTTTTGCCGGTGACTCTACAATCAATAAATTCTTTGCCATAATTTGCTTTAAACGAGCCGTTTTCCTCGTATGATAAATAATCAATTTCTCCAAAATAACTTAAACCAGTTACCAAAAGATTTCTGCAATATTAATTTAAAAATGAATTAATGCGTTTTTCCTTCTCAAATCTTATTAAAAAAATTGTTTTCAATATGTTGATAAAGTTTTATTTATTGAAAAATATTAATACTATTTTTGAAAATCGCACCGTATAAACTAAGACTTTATGAAGATTTCTATTATCGGAAGTGGTAATATTGCTACTGTACTTGCAAAATTAATTTCGCAAAATAATCACCATATTGTTCAAATAATTGCTAGAAATGAAACCGAAGGAAAAGTGTTGGCAGATACAGTAAATGCTTCTGTTATAACCTTTTCCGGAAAAATAAATCTCGATATCGATTTAATAATTGTATGCTTATCCGATAATTCATTGCCAGAAGCCATCAATTTTCTTACTGTTGAAAATATACCTATCGTACATACCGCCGGTTCTATTTCAATGAATGTGTTGCAAAATAGTTCAACTAATTATGGAGTATTATATCCGCTCCAAAGTTTAAGAAAAGAAATGAAAACTTTTCCAAACATTCCTTTTTTAATAGAAGCTAATAACGAAAAAACATATGATTTTATAGAACAATTTGCAAATACCCTTAGCGATACAGTATTATATGTAGAAGAAGACAAGCGTTTTAAGATGCATGTTGCAGCGGTTATTGTAAATAATTTTACCAATTATATGTACTGTGTTGCAGAAACTTTTTGCAAAACCGAAAACGCTGACTTTAACTTACTGAAGCCATTAATTTTAGAAACCGCCCTACGTATACAAGATACTTCACCACAGGATGTACAAACCGGCCCAGGAAAACGCAACGATATAGCCACCATTGAAAAACATTTACGCATACTAAACAATCACCCAAAGCTTAAGACCCTATATACTAGGTTGACTAGTGGAATTATGAATAGTGATGGGATGTAGTTTAATTTTATCTATGAATTTTTAGTCGCACTGACATTAAAAATTCCCAACTTTTTTTACACCCTGTAAATTGCCAATCTGTTTTTGACGACATTCTCGGATTTCAAAATCTTTTAAAAGCAAAATCTATTGATGTAGTATCTACAAAAATTATATTAAGTATTTAATATATTTGTTTATCTTGTACTGCCAATTTAACTGTAACATTATTATTCGGTTTTAGAAAAAAGCTGGATTAATTTTTTGCAGCAAAAATGTGTTATCAAATTAAGTGACCAGAGGTTTATATGATACGTAAATACAAACTTGCCATTTTTTGATGTGTTGCAATTTGCTCAAAGCATATCGATTTATTGCAATAAAACGCTTTGCAATTTAATTTATTAAAATAAAATAAAATTATGATGCTGCAATTTACAAAGTTTAGAACGATGTCCCTTGTTGGGCTTTTAGCTGTTGCTGTTTTATTTAGTAGTTGCTATTCATATAGGGTAGCCACACATGCGCAAGCGGGCACAGAGCTGTCCAAACCAGTAACAGCACATGCTTTTTTTTGGGGATTGATACAAAAGCCTGCACAGATTCATACACCTATATGCGATTCGCTGAATGTAAATGGTATGTCGGAAGTAACTGTTAAATCAAATTTTGGCTATTCGTTGATAACGGTAATCTCATTGGGCATATGGAGCCCTGTAAAGCTGCAATGGAGATGCAGCAAGCCTTGCAAAAAGACAGGTTCATTATAAAATAAAAAGTATGAAACTAGTAAAAACAGGGGGCAAACAATGGCAAAACATGCTCCAAACTTTTAAGATCAATATAAAGGATTTGTATATAGTAGCCAATGACCAGAGCCTTGATGCATTGGAAGGGTATAATGATACTACGGCTGGTATCAAAAAAATAATAGGAGAGGCCATCGCTACCAACACGCCGCTTCGTTTTTTGGGTGCAGGCTGGTCATGGACAAAAATTGCTACGGCAGAAAATGGGATCATGGTAGATACAAAACAGCTGAACACAACCCTTACACTTACACCTAAGAGTGTTTTACCTAGCTATACGGGCGATTTAAAAAAATTATATTTTGCCCAATGTGGAAATGGCATTTGGGAATTAAATGATGAGCTGCGCAATGCTGTACCAAAACTTTCCTTAAAAACCTGTGGTGCCAGCAATGGGCAAACTATTGTTGGGGCAATGTCTACTGGTGCACATGGAGCTACCATAGATGTAGGGGGCGTGCAAGATTATGTGGTGGGTATGCACATTATTGTGGGACCAGATCGCAGCATATGGCTCGAAAGAAAATCAGCGCCTATTGTAACCGCTTCATTCATCGAATTACTGGAAACAGAATTGGTACAGGACGATGATATGTTTAATGCAGCTCTTGTAAGTTTTGGTTGTTTTGGTTTTATACATGGCGTTTTATTAGAAACGGAACCATTGTTTTTGTTAGAAACAAATATGCATCGGGTTCCTTATGGAAGCAATCTTAAGAAGGCCATGGAAACGCTTGATTTTAGCAACTTGGTTTTGCCAGCTGGTACTGATAGACCATTTCATTTTTCCGTTTCCATCAATCCCTATGATCTTGAAAATGGGGCATTTTTATATACCCATTATAAAAGGCCCTACAAGAAGGATTATGTAAAACCAGTGAAAAACGATGCCGGTATAGGACCTGGTGATGATGCGCCTGCTTTTATTGGGAAACTTACAAAAGTAGTTCCAAAACTTGTACCTACAATCGTAAACAAGTTAATAGGTGGTGCTTTAAAGCCATACAGCAAGCAGTTCGGTACTTTGGGAGAAATATTTGATAACACCAGCCTTCGAGGAAAGTTGTCTAGCACCGCTTTGGGATTACCGCTTGACAAAGTAAATCGAGTTGCAGAACTTTTGTTGGAAATCAATAAAACCGATGGGCCATTTACAGGCATATTTGCATTTAGGTACGTAAAAAAAACAAATGCCACAATAGGGTTTACGCATTTTGGCGATTTCAGTTGCGTGCTTGAATTGGATGGTATATTCTCTTCTGAAACCGATAAATTTTACCAAGCAGTTTGGAAAAGACTTGATGACGAAAAAATACCATATACATTTCATTGGGGTAAAATGAGCGATATTAACCCTGAAAAAATGAATAAAATGTATGGTAAAGATGCAACAGCATGGATAGCGGCTAGAAATAAACTGCTAAAGCCAGATGCTATGAAAATATTTACCAACCCACAGATAACGCAGTGGGGGTTAGATAAAGTGGTTTAAATATTCTTTATAACAATCCTTATGCATTTTGTTCACTACTTGCAATAATTACTCTATAATTCTTGTTACAACATCAGTGGTTTAACTTACTTAATGCTTTTTACTTTTTTCACTTTTCAATTTTAGGGTAAATAAAAAACTAAGTTTTTAATAAAAAAAGACCATTTCAATAAAAGAAATAGTCATTGTTTTGTCGGGTGGACAAGATTCGAACTTGCGACCCCTAGACCCCCAGCCTAGTGCGCTACCAGGCTACGCTACCACCCGTTTGTTTTGCGAAAATATGTGAAAAATTAAATAGAAAAAAAATAAATGCTAGCCCTTTTTCTTATGTACAAATCGTATCGTTCCACTTTTTTTAAGGTCAGAAGTTATACGTACTTCATACCTTTTATTACCATCGGTTACAACAAGCAAAGCTGTATTTGGAGGAATAATACCAAGATTGTCGGCATACATCACCAATTCATTTACTTCATCATTGTTCACAGATAAGTCTAGCGTGATGGGTTGTTCGGTTAGTTTTTTATGGGCAAGCAGCACTTTGCCGTTGTAAAATAAACTTACACTATCTCCATCTACATCACCATTGTCATATAATTCCAATTTTACAATAGCATTTTCTACATTTACCGTTTGCAAAACGTTGTTGTTCCTTTTTTCAAATCCAACAGGAACAGCTGTTTCTACTGGTTTTGTAGCTTTAGTAAAAACAGGATTTACGACAGTATCTTTTTTTACTACAATAGGAGGCAACTTTGTCAAAGGCTTTGCAACTGTTTTTTTCTCTACCGGTTTTATTTTATTTATCGGTGTTTTTGTAGTTGCTGTAATTGGTTTGGTAGGAATTGCTTTATTGTTTACTGTTGGTTTTGTTGAAGCTGCAAAAGGTCTTTCTGGCGAAATTGTTTTGTCCTTATTTGTGTTCAGTTTTTTAGCCAAAGGAGCTATTTCTGAAAGTTGCCTTTTGGATAGTATGGTTGTTCCGTACCCTGTGTTGGTTCTTTCCTGACCAGGCGCTGGAACCCATTTACCTTCTAATATTTCTTTTTCACCCTCTTTACGCCAAGTAAGTTTGTGTGTTTGAAAACTATTGGAAACATTTCTTGGCACATTGGTTTTGGTTCTTGCCGTTTCGCTTACTTCAATATATTTATTTTTTTTATCAATAAAACCTTCTAGTCTGCAAATGGTGTAATATTTTGTACCAGCATCTGTAAAATAAGTATAGGAATAGCCAGTTACATTATCTCCATTTACATCTAAATCCAATACATAATCGCATCTATCTCCACCCCAAGAATACATGGAAGTACTTTTATCGATAAAACCGCCTTTCCATTGTCCATTAAAATTTTGCGCTTTTCCTAAAATTGTTGATAAAGTAAGTACCGCAATAATTAAAGTTCTATTCATAATTATAAAAATGTTGCAACAAAATTATATTTTTAATTCATAGAACAATCTATTTGAAGTTAGGTATTAGCAAAGAGTTCGTTAAATTTGCATTTCATAAAAGTTTTGGAGAAAGAAAATGATAAAGATAACCTTGCCAGATGGTTCTATTAGAGAATACGAAAAAGGCACAAATGCAATAGAAATTGCAAAATCCATAAGCGAAGGGCTAGCCAGAAAAGTGTTAGCAGCTAGTATAAACGGCGAAGTATGGGATGCATCTCGAGCTATAAACGATGATGCTTCTTTAAAATTACTAACCTGGGATGATGCAGAAGCTAAATCTACTTTTAGGCACTCTACTGCCCATTTAATGGCAGAAGCAGTACAATCAATTTACCCTGAAGTTAAATTTTGGGTAGGTCCGGCAGTGGAAGCTGGTTTTTATTATGATATGGATTTAGGTGATAATGTCCTTACAGAAGAAGGCTTGCTAGTGGTAGAAAAGAAAATGGGCGAATTGGCTAAAAAGAACAGCGCTTTCGAAAGAAAAGAAATAAGTAAAACTGATGCAATAAGTTATTTTGCCGAAAAAGGGGATGAGTATAAGCTGGATTTATTATCCAATTTAGAAGATGGGGGTATCACTTTATACACCCAAGGCGATTTTACCGATTTATGCAGAGGGCCGCATATACCAAATACTTCTTTCATAAAAGCTATAAAACTAACCAGTGTATCGGGTGCTTTTTGGAAAGGTGATGAAAAAAACAAACAACTTACCCGTGTATATGGTATTTCTTTCCCCAATCAAAAAGAATTGGATGAGCATTTGTTAATGTTGGAAGAGGCAAAGAAAAGAGACCATCGTAAACTAGGAAAAGAGTTGAGCATTTATACCATGGATGATGATATAGGCCAAGGGCTGGTTTTGTGGATGCCCAATGGTACAATTATTATAGAAGAGCTGGAAAGATTAGCAAAAGAAACCGAAGAAGCCGCTGGTTACAAACGTGTAGTTACACCACATATAGCTAAAGAAAATCTGTATTTAACGAGTGGTCATTTGCCTTACTATGCAGATAGTATGTATCCGCCAATGGAATTAGACGGTACAAAATATTATCTAAAAGCCATGAACTGTCCGCATCATCATAAAATATATGATGCAGAGCCAAAGAGTTACAAAGACCTACCATACAGGCTTGCAGAGTACGGCACTTGTTACAGGTATGAGCAAAGTGGCGAATTATTTGGGTTGATGCGTGTACGTTGCTTGCACATGAACGATGCACATATTTATTGCAGCAAAGAACAATTTGCACAAGAATTTAAAGCAGTAAACGACATGTATCTTAAATATTTTAAAATATTTGGGATAGAAAAATATGTGATGCGTTTGAGTTTGCACGACCCAGCAAAATTGGGCGAAAAATATGTAAACGAACCAGAACTTTGGTTGGAAACAGAAGAATTGGTAAGAAGTGTATTGATAGAAAATAATATTCCTTTTGTAGAAGTAAAAGGCGAAGGGGCATTTTATGGTCCCAAAATTGATGTACAAATTTGGAGTGTAATTGGTAGAGAATTTACGTTGGCCACAAACCAAGTAGATTTTGCACAAAGCAGAAGTTTTAAATTATCATTTACCAATAAAAACAACGAACCCGAAATTCCATTAATCATTCACCGTGCGCCATTGGGTACACATGAGCGATTCATCGGTTTCTTGTTAGAGCATTATGCAGGCAAATTGCCAACATGGTTGGCTCCTTTGCAGGTAAAAATATTGCCCATAAGCGATAAATTTATGGATTACGGGGAAGTAGTTTTGAAAAAATTGAAAGCTGCTGGTATTCGTGCAGAAATAGACGATAGAAACGAAAAAATAGGCAAGAAAATTAGAGACACCGAATTGGCGAAAGTGCCGTACATGCTCGTTTTTGGCGAAAAAGAAATAGAAAATAATGCAGTAGCAGTGCGTAAGCAAGGTAAAGGCGATCAAGGGGTAAAGAACCTTGAAGAATTTATTCTAGAAATTTCTTTAGAAATAAAAGAGCGAAAAGGAGAATAATTTTGTATTTTTATCATATTAGGCAGATTAATCATTAAACAAACAAACATTTACAAGAAGCTTTTTTCCTGCCAAAAGCCGATTGTAAAATAAATAAAATGGCATTTCCTCCAAGACCGCCCCGGGGAGCGTTTAATCCTCGCTTTAAAAAAGAGCAACAACAAGAACACCGTACCAACCACATGATAAAAGCCACAGATGTGCGCTTGGTTGGAGAAAACATTGAACCCGGCATCTATTCTCTTTTCGAAGCCAATGGCTTTGCAAAAGAACAAGGTTTAGATTTAGTAGAGATTTCTCCTGGTGCTACACCTCCGGTTTGTAGAATTATTGACTACAATAAATTCCTCTACGAAGAAAAGAAAAAGAAAAAAGAAATGAAGGCTAAGGCCAAAACGAGTGAAGTAAAAGAAATTCGTTTTACGCCCAATACAGATGACCATGATTTTGAATTTAAGGTGAAACATGCCGAAAAATTTTTAGAAGATGGTAATAAAGTAAAAGCACACGTACAATTTAAAGGACGTGCCATCATGTTCAAAGAAAGAGGCGAACTTTTATTGCTAAAATTTGCCGATAGATTGAAAGATGTAAGTGCGTTGGAAGGCCTACCAAAACTAGAAGGTAAGCGAATGCAAGTAATGTTTGCTCCAAGAATTATTAAGAAAAAATCTGGGAATGATCTGGGCAAATTGCATAGAGAAAAACCAGTAGAAGAAGTTGTAGTAGCTCCTGCAGAACAAACACCAACAGCAGAATAATCTGTTTTAAAATATCAAAAAGGTTGCCAACTATTCTGGCAACCTTTTTTTTGTGCATATGAAAATTTAGTAGTTTGCAAATAGGGTTGACAACCCTTGCTATGAATATTTTGGTAACCTTTATGCTGTACATTTATTTAAAATTACCAACTGAAGGTTGACAACCCTTGCAACGAATTTTTTGACTAACCTTGCGACTAATGGCAAGCCAACTTTGAAGGTCTAACCATTTTTGATATGCCTTTATATTTTTTTTAAAAAATTATATTTACCATACTTTCCCCAATTTTTCTATTCATCTTTTTCTGATAAGAATAAATTATTTCCATTTATGCCATTTATCTTTTATATTCATATCAGAAAATATTATAAATAGTACTATGTATTTTATTTCTTTATTTCTCATATCCTATTTTAAATGTAACATTTTAGTCAATTATTTTAAACCCTACTTAAAATATTTTTATTGTTAATCCTTAAAAAAGCAAGTAATTATTATGGAAAAAATATTAAAAATCATTTTACTCGCTATTGTAATTGTAGGTTTAAACAACAAAATAGTGGCTCAATGTAGCGTTCCGTGTCCTCCTTTATTTACCATTTCGGATAGCATAGGTTGTAATAATGTGGAAGCTAGAAGATTTCCGCCAAGTAGCGGGTATACTAATTCGATTTCCCCCATAAGATCCTGCAAGAATACGAGGATGAAATACACAATAGCAGTTGATCCTACTTGCTTTTCTGGTACAACATATTCGTTGATAAGTATTTCTGGTGGAACGCTTATAAATTTTGTAAATAATATGTTTACCGTCCAATGGGGCGCTTCCAATGTTGGAAATGTTTCTATAGAATTTATAACACCTGGTGGAGCAGGTTTATCTGTTTGTAGAGATACTTTAAACCTAACTTTTAATTTACTCAATAAACCTGTTGCGGTTTTTGTGGCAACCCCACAACCAGCATGTTTCAATAATCCTACAACCATTGGTTTTAATTCGGCAGGCACACTAAATGCAACCAATTATTTTTGGAATTTTGGAGATGGGTTTACATCTACACTCGCTAATCCAACCCATGCATATACACTTCCTGGAACTTATACGGTTACTTTAATAGTCTCCAATTCGCCTCCTCCCATCAATGGACAACCTTCTTGCCCCACTTGTATAGACTCCGTGCAACACAATGTAACTATTAATAATTTACCTGGTCCAGATATTACTTGTATTGCTACTGTATGCGCTGGTGCTACAAAGCAATATTGTACATCGGCAACTGGATGTAGTTCTTTAGTATGGTCAGTAGTAGGTGGTACCATTCAAAGCGGGCAAGGTACTTCATGTGTTACCATTCTTTGGGGATCTGGCACTCCACAAGGTAGTTTAACGCTTGTGGCTACAGGATGTACCATCACCTATTGCCCACAAGGTACTACAGTAACCATACCCATCATTCCTACAGTGGGAGTGATAAGTGGTGCCACGCTTGTGTGCGTAAATACATACGAAACATATACACTGCCTGCATGGCCAGGCACTACTTATAGTTGGACTTTATCGTCTGGTGGTACCATAACCCCATTCAATACAAATACCAATCTTATTGGAATCAATTGGACAACCATTGGAACTCATATAATAACTTGTAATTACTACGATAGTGCACTTAATTGTGGAGGTTCTGCTACTTATAATGTTTTTGTAAGACCAGCATTGGCTATTACAGGCCCAAGTTCTATTTGTGCAAACCAAACAAGTAATCTAATTTCAGTAAGGCCTACCAATATCCCAGTAGCTAGCAATTGGGTAATTACGCCTGCTGGTTCTACCATTAACAGTGGTAATGGAACTAGCTCTATAAATGTAACATGGGTTAACAACACGGCTGTTCCTATAGTTTACACAGTAACAGCCACTGCGCTTGTACCTAATATTGTATGTAGCAATGCCAGTTATTTGGTTACTGTACTTCCCAGACCCGTAATTAGCGCTGTTATTGGTAAAGATTCTATTTGCCCGGGAAATACCTATGTGTATTCTGCTACTTCAAATGCGGTAGGACTGTTTAATTGGGTTTTAAGCAATGCGGCATCTTCCACATTGTTGGGTGTAAACAACGATTCTATACAAATAACTTGGGGGCCTACAGGACCATATAGCATCACCGTAAATCAAACTTCATTTCCCAACAATTGCCTTAGCAATACATTGGTGAAAAATGTTTTTCGTTATCCAACACCTACTATAACAGGTCCAATATCTGTATGTGCAGATCAAAATGTTACTTATAATGTTACCAATATTTTGAATGGAAATTTTTTATGGTATGTTACGCCTTCGTCTTTTGGCACTATATTAAGTGGACAGGGAACAAATTCTATATTAATTAAATGGCACGGTAATAATAGCCCGGGTTCTAGCAATGTTGTTTATTTACATTTTGGTGTTTGCAACAACGATTCTATTGCTATCACCATCAATGAACCTCCAATACCTACCATTACAGCCTCTGGTACTTTATGCGGTCCCACAGGTATAACATTGAGCACTGGCGCTACTGGTACTTTTGCTTGGACAGGCCCAAGTGGACCTGTTGGAGGAAATACCCCCAGCATTTCCAACATCAATATTCCGGGAAATTATACAGTTCAAATACAAAATTTTAACGGCACAGGTTGTACGGTAACTACAAATTATAATATCCCAGATATCGGCCGACCAATCGCTAGTATATCGGCTTCTAATATTGTAAATTATTGTTTGCCCAACTTACCAAATATGAATTTGGTTGCAGTAAATGGGCCAGGTTATACTTTTCAATGGTTTAATTCTGCCGGAATAATTTTAGGTGCTACCAATGCAACGTTACTGGTCAATAATTTATTGGTGGTGGGTACCTATACCTATTATTGTGTGGTTACTTTAGGCACTTGTGTTGTTACCTCTAATACCATCGTTATTACTATTTCAAACTGCCCACCAGCTCCCGGTTGTAATGCAACAATTGGAATTACCAGCATTACTGGTTGTAATCCATTTACTTTGGCAGTAGCAGTACTTACACCAACTGGCGCAGTAATAAATGGAACAGGTAATCCAACAATCACTCATTTAGAGGATAACTTTACTGTAAGTGGTTTTACCACCAGAACCTATACTTCCATTGGCAATAAACAGGTAAGGATTTGTATTGATGTAAAAATGCTTGATAATAGTATTTGTCGGATTTGTAAAGACACTACAGTGAATGTAACGGTTGCAGCAAATTTTACCAAAGTGGTCAATTGTAGAACGGTAAATTTATTTGATGCATCTACAGTCGTTTTCCCTGCTGTAATAAATAGCTATAACTGGACAGTTGGAACCAATCCTGGCAATGTAGCTGTACCACCAATTATTGCAAGCTATAATAACCCTGCCATAGCCAATCCTATTTTAACCATTACCCAAAGTGGATCTTATATTATTACTCAAACAATAACTTCGGGCACTTGTACAGTAATACATAGGGATACTGTAAATATGACCATTCCAAATGCATCTTTCAACGTTAACAATTCCTGTGTAGGCACTACGGTTACTTTTAATAATTTGTTTCCTGCTCCTACAAATTTTTGGGATTTTGGTGATGCTGCTACCTCTTATACAAGTCCTACATTCCATGCTTATGCATCACCAGGTTTATTTTTAGTTACACATATTGTTACCCTTGCCAATGGTTGCAGGGACACAGCTTTTGCTGGCATAGGCATTGCACCTGCACCCATCTGTACAGTTACATTTTCTGGTCCATTAACTTTCTGCTTTGGAGATTCTGTTATTTTGGGATCATCCTGTACAGGGTTAATAAATTATCAATGGTACAATAATGGAGTGCCCATAGCCGGAGCAAATTTTGCTACCGACACAGTAAAGCAAACGGGTAATTATTCCTTTATTGCATTTGATATCAACGGTTGCAAAGTTATCTCAGATACAGTTGCAGTAATAGTAAACCAAGCACCCAATGTTGCAATAATCAGTTCGGGTAGTGTATGCTTTGGTAGTACTTATACAGTAACTGTACCAAGCTGTGCTGGTTGTTTCTATCAATGGTTGGTAGATGGTAATCCTGTTGGAAATGGCAATCAATTTTCTGCAACAGTAGGCACTACGCCATTTACCGTAGGCACACATAATATTTTTGTGCAAGTGGTAAATAGTTTTGGATGTACAGATACCAGCTCAATAAATGTAACTTTCTTTGCTTTACCTACTGTTTCTATTAGTGTGGTAGGGCCTACGCCATATTGCTCAAATAATATATACACTTTAAATGCTACAACCAATGCTGCTACTCCATCGTGGGCTTGGCAATTAAACAATATCGGCTTTGTTTTATCTACAACCAATTCTCTTTTGGTATCAGCCGCAGGAAATTACACCGTAAAAGTAACAGATGGTATTACTGGTTGTACCAATACTGCTATACAAACTATTTTGCCTAGCCCTGAATTAAATTTATTTCCTATTGGTTGTGATTCTATTTGCGACACAGCTAAAATATTTTTGCCACTTCAATCTTTCAATGGAAACTTAACAGGGTATACCATAAATTGGTACGATAATGCACCACCTTGGACACCCGTTGGTACGGGTATTTCTTTTCCGTTAAATGCGTTAACTCCCATACCTGGCAACCATAATTTATCGGTAATTGTTACTTCTCCAAATGGATGTATGGATACTTCCAATGTGTATAGCATTTATGTAAGAACGGGTTGTTCAGGCGTTGTAGCTATTAAAAGTATTATACTCAAGGCAAACCAAGTAGGAGAGCTTGGAGTACTGAGTTGGATTACAGAACAAGAAATAGACAATGATTATTTTATTGTGGAACAAAGTATGGACGGAATTATTTTTTCTTCAACTGGAAAAGCGTGGAGTAAAGGCAATAGTGTGAATAAGCAATTTTATACATACAATACTCCAATATTGTCTTTTAATAATACCATTTACTATCGAATAAAAGCAGTGGGTAAAAATGGCAGATTTGATTATTCGAATATTGTTACGTTGAATCCTAAAAAATTGATTGGGGAGTCTATCAGCATTTTACCAAACATAACCAATTCAAATGCAAATGCCATTTTGCAAAGCAACGCCAATTTGCAAACACAATTCGTTGTTTATAGAAGCGATGGTGCACAAATAAGCACACAAATAGTAACACTAAAAAAGGGTGTAAATACAATTGCAGTTGATTTGGCTAAACTACCTGCTGGCTTGTATTTTGTATCTGCAACTACAAACGAAAAGAAACTAACAGCTATGGTTATAAAAAAATAAACGATGGACTCAGTTCAAAAATTTACTTTTGATAAAGAATCGAAATAAAAATATAGAAGAAAAGTAAATTTACATGGACATTAGTTTAAATAAATACATCAGCGATTCAGGTTTTTGTAGCAGGAGAGAAGCAGACAAATATATAGAAGAGTGTCGTGTAACCATCAATGGAAAAGATGCAGATAAAGGCAATAGGGTAAAACCTGGTGATACAGTAAAAGTAGATGGCGAACCATTAAAAAAGAAGTCTGCCGCTGTGTATCTAATGTTGAATAAGCCCAAAGGGGTAACCTGCACAACAGATATAAAAGATAAAACCAATATCATTGATTTTGTAAATTTCAAAACCCGCATTTTTCCCATAGGTAGGCTAGATAAGCTTTCCGAAGGATTGATATTTCTTACAAACGATGGTGATATTGTAAACAAAATTTTGCGTGCCGGCAATGGCCACGAAAAAGAATACATGGTAACTACCGATAAAAAAATAGACCATGAATTTATTTCTGCCATGCGAAATGGTGTGCGAATTTTGAATACAACTACAAAACCCTGTTTTGTAAAACAAGAAGGAGATGCTCGCTTTCGTATCATACTCACGCAAGGGCTTAATAGGCAAATACGCCGCATGTGTGAGGCCTTAGGATTTAAAGTTACTTCACTCAAAAGAGTGCGCATCATGAATTTTACATTAAAAGGAATTGAGCCAGGTAAATGGCGCTATTTTTCCGCCATAGAAATAAATACACTCAACGAGCTGTTGAAAAATAGCAGCAAAACGGATGGAGAAGATGGGATGGGGGAGTAGCGAAAATTATACTTTTCTTTGGCTTATCATTAACAGCAGAATTCATTTTTTGCTTGTCTGATGATAAACTAAAAAAATATGATAAAAATGCTACCATTTGCTTTTTTGCTTTCATTAGCAATAAATGCAACTGCACAAATTACAAAAGGAACAATTCTATTGGGTGGACAAATTGCCGGCGCATCTGGAAACAACAAACAAGCTAATCAATTTACGGAAGAAACTGTAAAAATAAAATCCTTTGTTTTTGGCACTTCCATTGGTAAAGCCATAAAAGAGAATAATATTATTGGTATTAATGTTGGCGCCGGATTTACTAATTATACATTTCGTAGGGTTGGGATAGATTCCAGTTCTTCTAAATCTAATTCTTTTAATGCAGGTGTGTTTTACAGAAAATACAAAAAACTTGCAAAAGATTTTTATTTTTTTGGAGAAACAAATGTAGGTTTTGGGGTGAACAAACAATATAATCTGCGAAACAACTTTTATAATGAATATCATCGAAAGGCATTCAGCACCGATTTATCAATAACACCCGGCATTTCCTATCAAGTTTTTAAGAAAATGCAATTGGAAGTCAGCTTGCCAAATGTAGTGGGAGCATATTACTCAAAATCAAATGATATCGAAACTGCTACATCAAAGAAGATAAATACTACCAATAATTTCTCCTTAAACACCGGATTGAGTAATCAATTATTAAGTAATTTAAGTTTGGGATTTCGTTTATTTTTATAATTGTAACTATTCAGTGCTAAATTAAGCCATGCTCCCGCTGTTGGTATGCACCGCAAGCAAAGAAGCCAATCGTACCAACAACTCGTGTAACGTTCCCCGTCTAGGTTCCTGAGACATGAACCACTGCGGAGGGGCTTCGTTTATAAGAAATGGGTAATATTTATTGTAACGAAATTTATTGACTTTTGTCAATTCAAATGTTTTATTAATAATATACCTTTAATACATTAACTTTAATAAACATTCATACAAAACTAACTTTATGAAAAAGATTTTATTATTATCAATTATTATCTCTTTATTATTAAATAACGCTTATGCCCAAAAGAATGCTATTGCTGCTTACGTGGAGTTAGGTGGCGCTGGATTAGCATCTGCCAATTTTGATATGAGGTTACAGAAAAAGAATGATGGATTAGGATTTAGAGTTGGTATTGGTGGTTTTTCTGTAAGCTCAAATATTAATGGCTTTGACGATAAAACCACTTTAACTACTATTCCTTTGGAATTAAATTATTTGGTAGGTAAAGATCAAAAAAATTATCTTGAAATGGGAGTGGGTGCAACTATCATTTCTCTTAAGGATAAAACGAATGGTGTTAGTGATAATGATAAATTTAAATCAACATTTGGTCACTTATATTTTGGTTACCGATTACAACCAAAAGATGGCGGCTTCTTATTTAGAGCTGGCTTAACACCAGTATTTGGAAATGGATTTTTTATTCCTTATTGGGCTGGTATATCATTTGGTTATAAGTTTTAGTTCATTAACAACATTTGCTGCCTCTGTTGCTGTATATAAGAAGCTTCCTATTCCGCCGTTCGATAATCGTAGAGCAGCCGTTGTAGGTATGCAGCGCAAGCAAAGAAGCCAAGCGTACCAACAACTCGTGTAAAGTTCTCCGTCTAGGTTCGTGAGATACGAATCATGTCGGAGAAAGAATAAATCAAATATGGGAAAGAAACCCACTTACAGTTGATTTGTTTTCACCAAAAATATTTCATCAAAAAATAGAGTATGTGCATTTAAACCCTGTAAAAGCAGGGTTGTGCTTACACCCCGAAGATTACTATTATTCATCGGCAAAGTTTTATACAACTGGTATTGATGAATTTAATGTGCTTACACATTATGATGGGTGAAGTGTTGTTGGTTTTAAATTGTAGCCTGAGCAAGTGTTGTTGGTACACACGTCTGCACAATCTATGCTGCATACCAACAACGGCGTCGCTAAAATAGAGCAACCAATTACTTAAAAGAATTTAATTATATTCGGAATGCCAACAAGGGCTAAAAATATACTACCGGGTTTTATCAAGTAAAAATGATAAAGGAAATTTACTTGGAGTAAAATAAGTTTAATAAAAAATGCTGACTTCAAGCAGGATAATGAGAATAAGGCTTGCTATAAATAATAATAGTTTGTGTGTGTAATTAAAGTCATTATCATAATCTTTTTTTAATATTGAAATTATGTTTGGGTATAGATAATAATATATACTACGCCAGAAGTTTTTTAAGGTTTTAAATATCAACTTTATCAGTAGTAAAGCTAATATCAAATCTGCAATTAATATAATAGCTGTTTTAGTAGGCATTGTTTATCTAAAAGAAATTAAATCTTTCACTGTGTTGCTCAAGCAATTTTTCGAAGTTATGGTTATTTTTTGAGATTATTGTAATTAGGGTAGTGTTCCAAAGTTGTGGTTCCTTCCGCTGTTGGGTGTATACAAGAAGCTTCCTATTACGCCATTCGATAACCGTAGAGCAGCCGTTGTTGGTATGCAGCGCAAGCAAAGAAGCCAAGTGTACCAACAACTCGTGTAGTAATCTCCGTATAGATACGTGAGACACGAACTATGGCTGGGGAACTTTATTGCTTCTTTATTCTTCCGTAATTCTGTATCCACCATTTCGAATTCATTATAGGTGGCCTTGTAGCATGGCATGCTACATGAGTCCATTTTGCATTCAACATATTATACCTATGCCCATAACCTGGAATACCTTCATCGACTAACAATTGCAATACAATTATCCGTACAGGTGCATTGCCATTGTATGCTAAATTTTCATTACCATCTTCCATATTAGGAGAAAATTTCATAATTCGTTCATTTGGCCAGGAGCCATCTCTTCCCTGGTGGTTTACGTTATTCGTTGGCCCTTGATCTTTTGCATGTTTGATACAAGCCTTATAAATACCTTCATCCGGTTTTAATATTGAAAGCGGTTTCAGTTTTAGCAAAGTATCATACAGTGTTTGCAGCGCTTTTACATTTTCTTCATTTACATAATGCCAGGTTGTATCTACTCTGTTTGGTTTATTGTTAATGTATGTTGTAGTAAGCGAATAATTAGAATCTCCTCTCCCATACTCTTTAAGGTCTTTTAATGCATTGTTTAATCGTATGCTGATAAATGATTTTGCATACCGTGCCGGATCAGATCGAAGTCGATTGATCTCATATACCATTCCCCTTTCTTCCGGCTGCATGTAGTTGGCCAACTTCGCAGTGTTGAGTTTTCTATCGTTCCAATCTACTTCTTGTGCATGTATACATAAGGAAAAAAGAGAGAAAAAGATAAGGGATAATACTTTCATACTATTTTGAATAAAATATACGTACAGTAAATTTAATTATATTATCACTAGCGTCCAAACGTTAAAATATTTTGTTCTGCCTCGGTTCGAGTCTTCTCGAACCGTTCGCTTCGGTAAATGAGCATGAATTATTATTGTCACTGTTGGTATAAATAAAAAGCTTCCTATTCCGCCGTTCGATAATCGTAGAGCAGCCGTTGTTGGTATGCAGCTCAAGCAAAGAAGCCAAGCGTACCAACAACTCTAGTTAAGTTCTCCGTATAGGTTCGTGAGACACGAACCACGGCGGCGGAAGCCAAGCGTACCAACAACTCGTGTAACATTCTCTGTCTAGGTTCGTGAGACACGAACCTTGGCGGGGCGAAACAGCAATTGACGAATTTGGCTTTTTGAAAAATATATTTTGGTAATTTGATGCTGATATACAAAACTGATTATACGTTCTTATTTATTACCATTTTTTGATTACGTGTTTAGATTTAAGTACAACTAACTGAAATTTAAAACAGGTATTTATACGCATAGTTTGTTAATAGTGATTTTGTAGGTTTGTATATAAATTGTATTTAATATTTAAACCAAAATAAACATCATGAAAAAACCTACAAATGCCATTTTCTTTTTATTGATTATTTTACTTGCAATAGGTTGCACAGATAGTAAAACTAAAAGCAACAATAATGCTGATGCAAAAGCAGATGAAGCGGTTGGAACCTATTCTGGACCTCCATACACCATTCAACTAGAAGAGTTCGTAAATGAAGCCCTGCCTGATTTACACTCTTACACACATGCAACTTATAAGGATAAGATAATAATGATTGGTGGGCGTACCAATGGGCTTCATGGGGGCACTTATAATTTTAATAGAGCCAATTCTAATAAAAATATTTATGTATTGGATACAAAAAATTGGGCCGATCCAACACAATGGAACGTATTTAATATACCTGCCAATAAAGTAACAGTTGCTGGTATAAATACAGACCAATTGATGGCTAATAATGCCGAATTTTTTACCGAAGATAGCGTTCTCTATATTGTAGGTGGAATGCTTGGTGGCACGGTGGCCACGCAATTAAAAGTTCCCAACGATCCTAGCAAAGGGTTGATGCTGGTGCCGGGTTTAAAAGCTGCCGATGGCACAGCCGCAATCGGTCCAAAAACATTGCCTTATATTACTGCAATAAATTTACCTGATTTAATAAATTCAGTTGTAAACAAAAAAGCCATTCCGAGTGGCTCTATTCGTCAGGTAAAAAATGATTCACTTGCTATTACAGGGGGCGAGTTGAGTATAATGGACAATACTGTTTATTTGGTTTTTGGATGGAACTTTTATTTCTCTACACCGCAGGATTTGTATTCGCACCAAATAAGAACATTTAGTTATACAGATGATGGAAAAAATTTAACGATAAGTCCTATTACAGTTTGCAATACTTGTTGGGATAAAGAACCAGATTCATCTACCGCTGGCAATTTTCGCAGGAGAGATGGTAGCCTAAGTGCCATGATAGATCCTGCTGACGGAAGCCAGGGTCTGGTTTATTATTCTGGCGTATTTAAAGGAGGAAATACCAATTTTGATTCGCCCGTTTGGATAGGGAAAAACGATGCAGCAGAGCAACCTTTTGTAATGCGCTCCAATGTGTACACTTGTATGGTGGTGCCTGCTTACAGTGCTAGCCGAAAGGAATCTTATGCAACATTGTTGGGCGGTATGAAAAATGCCAGCTATAATGGTGCTGCGTTTAAGCTACCCGTTGAACTTACAGCAACCAATGCACCCATCATTCCAACTGATAGCAAAAATCCTTTTGATCATATTCCATTTTCCAACCAATTTAGCACCGTTGTTGTAAATACGAAGCATGCCTATTCACAGTATCTTTTGCCCGATTCTTTTCCTACCACCAAGCGTATGTTAATGTTGCCAGCGGTTGCGAAAGACAGCATAGCTGCAATGCCTTTACCTATTGGCTCGGTAACGTACAATGGCTCAGAAGCAGAACTGATGTGGACTTTGGACCCAGCAATGATGATGAAAAATGGCGTAGTAGATTACGACAATTTTATAAAGAAAAATCCAAGCGGTGGTTCAGTAGGTTACTTGCATGGTGGCATACAATCTTATTTAACCAATGTATTTGGGGCAAAAGCGGCTCATTATTCTTTGGCTAGTAATAGAATTTTTGCTGTAAAGATTGTACCAATTAGTAAGTAAATAACCATTTTAGTTTAACCAACAAGAACCTGCCCAGGCGAAATGGCTTGGAATGGGTTCTTGTTGGCTATTTGCTTAGTTTCAAATATTCTCCGCCTTGGTTCGTGTCTCACGAACCAAAAGCCAATAATAGAATCATCCTCCGCCTTGGTTCGTGTATCACGAACCAAAAGCCAATAATAGAATCATCCTATTAATTTATGAACCAAAATACGTAATTTCAGTGATGGAAACACATCAAAGAAAATCACATACATCAATAAATAAAATATATTTTTGGACAGCAACAGTTCATAAATGGTTACCACTTTTAGAAAATGATTTTAACAAACAGGTAATTATTGACTCTTTAAAATACCTTTCAGATAAAGAATTAATATCTGTTTATGCTTTCGTAATAATGCCAAACCACATTCATTTAATTTGGCAACAAAATGGTTTAAATGGTAAAGAAACACCTAAAGGAAGTTTGTTAAAACATACCGCACATCTATTTTTAAAGCAACTAAAGGAAAATGGTCAATCAAAATATTACGAAGTAAATGAATCAAATAAAAAGCATGAAATATGGCAAAGAGATTCCTTGGGGATTGAAATTTACAGTAGAGAAGTTGCAAAGCAAAAATTAGATTATATACACTTCAATCCTGTAAGCGGTAAATGGTTATTAGCAAAAGATGATTTAGGGTTTCATTATTCATCAGCAAGATTTTATGAAACGGGCGTTGATGAATTTGGCTTTTTGAGAAATATATTTACGATATTTGATGGGGACTGACTAATATGGTTCGTGAGACACCACAACTGTTCGGAACGTTTAGGAAGTATTTCTATAAATAAGTTTTTTTGCTTTTTCTTTATCTCCATCGCATAATATGACTAAGGCATAGATCAGATCGTTTTCCAATTCCTGAGCAAATTTTCTTTTGGGTATTTTATATCCCTGAAGTGTTTTTAGTTTTTTGTATTCGGTTAGCAGGATGGCCAATGTCATTGTAACATACATCACTACTTTAATTCCATTTTCAGTTCTATTTAATAAATGCGAAAAGTTTAAATGTTGTTTTATAAATTTAAAAAATATTTCTATATCCCATCTTGACTTATAAATCTCGGTAATTTCTTCTGCATTCATTTCTTTTATATTTGTAGTAAACGCTATCAATGAGCCATCAGCCTTGGTTGTAGCTTTTATTATACGTACCGGATGAATAGATTTTTTCCCGCCTTCACTGAAGAGATATACCCAGGTATCACTTATAATTTTGAGTGTTTTAGTTTCAAGGGAGCCGCTTGTTTTTGACTTCTTGATTGTTTCTTGCTTAGCAGTCACATTTATCCTAGAAACGAATAGCAAATTATTAGTGGTTAATTTATCATAGTTATGCCTCGCTGTAATACCCCTGTCAAAAACATTGATTTGGTTTTTAAAATTTTGATTTTCCAGAATAGTTTCGGCAAGAGCTACGTTTTCGCTATTGTACGTCTGATCAGTATAAAAACAGATACATTCTGGCTTATTAGAGTACCCTACTGTAAACTTTAATAGGCGGTGATTTTTGGCATCACCCCCTTTTAAATTATAACCGATTTTTATAAGACTCGTACTCAATGAAACAATGGTAGAATCAAAACGAACAAGTGGATGCGATAAAGTCTTCAACTCGGCACCATATTTTCCTACACAGCTTTTAAATATTCTTTCGAAGAATAGGGGATTGATCGTATTTAACCTATCACTAATTGAACTATGTGCAATGGTTGAATCTCCTGAAATACTTGCTAAAGCCCTGAAAACACTAGATTCCAGAGCCGACTGCATTCCCCGAAGGCTATTATCCTTTTCAGTAACAAGGCAGTAAAGCAACAACTTAAAAAGTAACGCTCCATGTAATTTCTTTGCATGCTTATCGACATTTGTCTCGGACGCAAATTGAGAGAAATCTTTCTTGCTAATGAACGATAAAAGTTTGTCTACAGTGTGCATACACTTTTTGGAGTTCGAAGCAACGCTTAAAAATGCAACTCATAAAATAACAATATTGACATCTTAATATATTTGTGGAAAACGTTCCGAACAGTTGTGGTGAGACACGAACCAAGGCGGAGAAAACTTTGTTTAAGTATGGTTAAAAACTGGTATTTATGACCTAGGTTATACGATTGGCAGCCTGGGAAATTTTTAAAGGCTTCCTACGACAAACTAAATATTTGATAATGATTACACTGGTTTTTTATTTATAAATATTTGAGTTATGAGAATGTTGTGTATTTATATGACCATCTTTACAATACTGCAATTGATTTGTGGCTGTAATAAAAACTTCACGAAGTTTCCGGTTTTTCACATTCAACAGGGTAAAAAAATACCCTCGATTAATAACTTGCCACCAGTAAATTTTGCAAAAGAAAGCTTGCTAGAAGTAAGAAGCATCAGCACAGTTGACAGGTACCATTATGGAGGAGGCGGAAATGCTTGGATTCCTAAAGTACGTGTAACCAGCCTTTTTAAAGATACTACGTTCAACCGGGTGGTGCGGTATATTAACAAGATTGAAAGTTCAGGGGCATTTAAAGTGTCTTACCAGGGCAGCAATAAAAATGACAGTGTTTACAGCTCGATAATTAACGACAGTTTTTTAAACCAGTACCACCACCTGATGATGCAGGAGGTGGATTTTAAAAATTACGAACAAGACGGGATTTATTTAATTGTCACTTACATTCTCAATAAAACCCAGAGTTTTAGTTCTAATGGCATATCTGGAGGAGGAGGCTCTTGGATTCAAAGCAATACACTTTATGAGTTTTTTCGGGTAAAAAAAGGTGTTGCCGTTGAATACACTGGCTTTAGCTTGGGCAGGGACAGTATTTGGCGAA
>JANPCB010000126.1:0-19073 GCA_031430735.1 Ferruginibacter sp.
TGTCTAATATCTTGTGTCTAATATCTTGTGTCTAATATCTCATGTCTAATATCTCATGTCTAATATCTCATGTCTAATATCTTGTGTCTAATATTTATTTCACTCCTTTTAACCTTCCTCGTATAAATAAACTATTGATACTCTTGTTTTCATACGCATTTCTTAATGCTACCGCAAAAAGCTCATCTACAGAAAGTACTTTAATTTTATCGCAAATATCTTTTACAGGAATGGTATCACAAACCACCAATTCTTCCAAAACACTGTTTGCTATATTCTCATAAGCTTTGCCACTAAGCACTGGGTGTGTACACAAAGCACGTACGCTTCTAGCCCCTTTTTCTTTCATTAGTGCAGCACTTTTTACCAGCGTACCACCTGTATCACAAATGTCATCTATCAATACTACATCTCTATCAGTTACATCACCTATCAATACCATACTGGCTATTTCATTTGCACGCTTGCGGTGCTTATCACAAATAACCATTTCACATTCAAAGAAAGTAGCTATCTCCCTTATTCTATTTGCACTACCTACATCTGGCGCTGCAAAAGTGAGGTTGGCTAAATTTAAATTCTCAATATAAGGGATGAAGATGGCAGAAGAATCTAAATGATCTACCGGTATATCAAAATACCCTTGTATTTGTGGCGCATGCAAATCCATCGTAACAACCCTATCTGCACCTGCTGCAGTAAGCATATTGGCTACTAGTTTAGAGCCAATAGCCACACGGGGCCTATCTTTTCTATCTTGCCTGGCATAACCGTAATATGGCATTACAGCTATTACTTTATAGGCAGAAGCTCTTTTTGCTGCATCTATCATCAATAATAATTCCATCAAATTATCGGTAGGCGAATAGGTACTCTGTATTAAAAAAACAGAACGGCCACGAATACTTTCTTGAAACTCAACACCAATTTCTCCATCACTGAAGCGTTGAATATTTACTTTACCCAACGGCTCTCCAAATTTTACTGCTATCTTTTCTGCTAAGTATTGAGAGCCTGTTCCCGAAAATATTTTTACGTTTGGTTGCATGAAGTAGATTAAAAAGTGATGAATTTTGTGCAAAAATACAGTTAGTTTGCATTAATAAACTTTATATACTTGGAAAATATTGAGAATAATAAAACATCGATAAAAAATTGGGCAGAAGATGATAGGCCAAGGGAAAAAATGGCGAAGCACGGGGCTGAAATGCTTAGCAATTCGGAGCTTCTGGCCATTATCATAAACAATGGCGGTAAATCTAAATCTGCTGTAGAACTTGCAAAAGAAATTCTGCAACTAGGACACAATAATTTAGACGAGCTTGGTAAACTGTCCTTAAAAGACCTTCAAAAAATAAAAGGCATAGGAATAGCCAAAGCCATTTCTATAGCCGCCGCCTTAGAAATAGGGAGAAGACGCACTGCAGGCGATGTGCTTACCCGTGTGCAAGTAAGATCTAGTAAAGAAATAGCCATTTATTTACGGTCCATTTTAAAGGATTACCAACATGAAGTGTTTGCCGTTTTATTCCTCAACCAAGCCAATAAAATAAAAAGCTTTAAAATAATAAGCAGAGGCGGTATTACGGGTACAGTTGCAGACCCAAGAATAATACTCAAGCAAGCATTGGATGAAGGCGCTACGTCCATCGTTTTAAGTCACAACCACCCCTCTGGAAACCTTAACCCAAGCAATGCAGATAAAGAACTTACCCAAAAAATAAAAATGGCTGCTTCCTATTTCGATATTAAAGTGCTAGACCATATTATTGTAAGCGATGAAGGGCATTATAGTTTTGCGGATGCGGGGGAGATGTAGTTGTTAGATGTTTGTTGTTAGGTGTTTGGTGTTTGGTGTTTGCTTTTTGCTTTTTGCTGTTTGTTGTTTGGTGTTTGGTGTTAGATGTTTGTTGTTTGGTGTTTGTTGTTTGGTGTTTGCTTTTTGCTTTTTGGTTTTAATAATCAACGTTTTGAATATTTAAAAGTTTGGCAAAAAAATCGAAGGTGCTGTGTCAAGAAATTTTTACGTTGATAACAAGCGGAAAATTTGGGAAGGATTATGATTATGCATTGATAGATCAAATTAATAGCTCATCTGGTTCTATAATGGAAAATATTGCTGATGGCTTTGGAAGAATGGGTAATAGAGAATTTGTGAACTTTCTAACTTATTCAACGGCTCAGCTACTGAATGTAAATCGCAAATTTATAGGGCTTTTGATAGAAATTATATTAGTAAAGAAAAATGGAAGAGCTAATATCCATAGTAGAGGAAATAAAGAAAAAAATAAATTCTTTAATCACCTATCTTGATAAATCAGAATACAGGGGTCAAAAATTTAAAGCCAGGGATGACAAAAAAATTACCACAAACATCAAAGTTCCAACTAAAAACTAAAAACCAACAAACCACCCCATCTAAAAACTAAGAACCAACAAACTCCCATTCACTCCCAACTAACATCTATCATCTATCAACTAATAAAACTACGCTTGCCCCGCCGGCCCACCAAAATTAAATGGAATTTCCACGGCTTCTAAATCTTGTATCGTACCATTTACCGCTTCAAATTTTTGTACATTCTCTACCATTGCTTTCATAAAACGCTTGGCATGAAAGGGTGTCATAATGATCCTGCTTTTTACTTTACTCTTGGGTGTACCAGGCATTACATTTACAAAATCGAACACAAATTCTGCATGGCTATGTGTAATAATTGCAAGGTTTATATAAGTACCTTCCGACGTTTCTTCAGAAATTTCGATGTTTATTTGATTGGGGATATTTGTATTGTCTGCCATAGCAAATTATTTTTTTAAATTTTAAACAATAAAATAGCTGCCAAAACGGGCAGCTATTTTAAATATATTATTGTATTACTTTATTATATTTACCTAGGACGAAGATATGTAAATGTATCTATGGCTTGCCTAGAACTTGGTCCAGCACCCCATGTAATACCTATGTAAAAAGTTTTAGTTGCAGGTACCCATCTAGAGGTATAACCTGGTAATAGAGAACTTCCACCTGCTCCACCCCAAATAACTAAATTTGTAATTGGATCTACAGCAAAGTTCTGAAGTCCAATTCCAATTCCAGCACCATTACCCCACGCCAACAAATCATCCATAGTTACGCTGTTAGCACCAGTAGTTAATAAATCCCTTTCAAGGCAACAAAAATTACCTGTCAAAAGTGGATCTCCAGCTCTTAAAGCATAACCTTTGTAATCGTAAGTGCCGTCATATTGGTTTTTTACAGCAAAAGCCGCTACTATATCTCTACTATTTTTTGCTACTTGATATCCTCCATCTGCACTAGTTATTGTTAATCCAATAGCATAATTAGCTGATAAGCTATAAGCGCTTGTATTAGAAAATGTAATAACAAGTTTAGCTGTTTTTTGACCAGCTGGTATTTTTACTGTAGCAGGTATGCTATAAGTACCCGCAGGTAACCCTACAAAAGTAGAAGGTATTAAAGATGGTTTTAAAGCCACCCCTACAGTTACATCTACAGGAGAAGTAAACTCAGATTCTAACCCAATTACAATAAGTGTATTGGTTTGTGCAGAAGCTGTTTGGTTTACATCTGTTCCTACAGAAACAGAATCTTGAGAGGTTGTGGCACTTAACAAGTCTTTAGACTGTGGAAAGGATACACCTTTTACATCAATGTTTGCAATGCCTAGATTTTGATCGTCAAAATTCTTGTCTTTTACACAACTAGTAGCTAGCAAAACCAAAGCAACTGCCGATGATAAGAGAATTTTTTTCATAAATTAATATTTTAATTATTGTTGTAAATTAGTTTTGATCCCAGAAAATTCTGTTTCTTCCAGTATTACCACCACCAGTAAATACATCTATTACACCTTCTGCAGCAACGTTGGTTGGGTTAAAACTGTATTCATTTTGTGGGTAGAACATTCTAATTGGAATTTGTGTTTTTGTATTAGCTGGGTTGGTAGAAATTGCTGGTCCTCTTGCAAAGCCACTTTCTACGCCATATCTCATATTGGTCCTTCTATAATCTGACCATACTTCTAATGTTGCAATACAGTTTAAAGCAAACCATTTTTGAGAAATAATCGTGTACATGCCTCCAGAGTAACCACCTGGAGAATTTGCAGGACCAGAATTATAGTCTACATCTACATAACCAGCATTGTTAGCTATGTAAGTATCAGCTTGAAGAGCTGTTAAGCCTAAAGAAGTAAATGACTCTCTAATAGCTGCAGTAAGTGTAGTGGCTGCACTACCAGTTAATATACCTCTTCTCATTGCTTCAGCCTGTAAAAATAAACTTTCAGTTGCAGTTAGAATCCAAGCATCAGAAGCAGCTCCTTTTGGCAATAAACCAGAAGGTGTGATAAAAGATAGTCTATTACCCGTGTTATTAGGATTGAAACCAGCTACTTCGCCATAAGGAATACCCCTATGAGCAGTTGCACCAGTAGGGAAAGTATAAAACTTGTCTACACGTGGATCACCATTCCAACCATAATAACCACCACTTGGAGGACCAACCGCATAAGCATTTGCTTTTGTTTGGTCACCAGTTCCAGTTGGGCTACCCGTTTCGTTCGTTATATACAAACGGTAGTAAGGGTTTGGTTTGGTATCGTTGTAACCAGGGTTTATCATTGCAGACTGACCAACTCCTATGAAACCAGAACCTTCTGCAGTAATGATAGCCATTTCTGCTACTTGGTTTGCACTAGCTACAAAAGTATTTGTTTCTACACCAGCAGCAAAAGTAGTGTTAGCCATGTGCATCAACATTCTCAACTTAAGGGTATTGGCAAATTTTTTCCAATTGGTTTTATTGCCTTTGTACACTAAATCGTTTGTAGCAATACCTGGGTTGTTGTTAGTAGATGTCAAACCAGCGTTGTTTAACAATGCTATTGCAACGTCTAATTCTCTAAACAAACTAGCATAAATATCTTTGTCATCATCATACTTTGGGGTTCTAATATTACCACCATCAAAAGCTTGAGAATAAGGTACGTTACCGAAAATATCTACCAGCATTTGAAAATCCAATGCTTTCATAATACGAGCAATAGCTTCGTACATGCCAGCACCATTCGCCTTTGCATTTGTAATTACAAAGTTGTAATTGGTTGCATTGTAGTACAAATTGTTCCAAGGGGTTAATCCTTGTCCAAAATCGTTGGTGAAGCTGTAAGTCTCTTCTTCGCCTATAGATTGGTAACTACCAGAGCGAGCCCAAAAACCCAACCATTTTTGTAGAACGGTCCAATTGGTTGCTTGAATATTGGCAGTACTAGACAATGCTGCAGGCAATACCGACTTATAATCTACCGTAGAGGCAGTAACTAAAGAAGGTTGAGTGTTGATTGCAAAGTCGTCTTTTTTACAACTTACTACTGTAGCAGCTAGTAAGGCGGTAACAACGAGTGCATTTTTTATTTTTAATATTTTCATTTCCTGTAATTTTTATAATTAATTAAAATTGGAATGTAACATTCACACCCATGAACCTTGTTGGTGGTTGGTTAAACGCTGTACTTCTACCAACTGCATTACCAGTGAACGCACTGTTACCGTTAGATGTAAATTCAGGGTCTGTCCATTGGTTAGATTTTGGCACCCACATTAACAAGTTACGACCAGAAAAACCAGCAGTTACACCTCTCAATGCTTTTCCTGTAAATAAACTTGCAGGGAAAGTATAGGTTAAAGATACTTCACGTAATT
Organism: Ferruginibacter sp.; assembly: GCA_031430735.1. Classification (GTDB taxonomy): domain Bacteria; phylum Bacteroidota; class Bacteroidia; order Chitinophagales; family Chitinophagaceae; genus Ferruginibacter. The sequence continues at coordinate 5,728 of JANPCB010000126.1, forward strand.
TAAAGAACGCACCACTTGCTAAATAGTTAGTGATAGCTCCTGTATTTAAATCATCGTTGTAGAATTCTCTACCAAAAGTTTTTGTATAAACATTGGTATTGGTTTCGAATTTACCAGGGCTTGTTTGAATTACAGAATTAGGAAATACAAATGCTCTACGTCCGAAAGCACCACTTCTTTCAGAAATACCGTTGTCATCCATAAATTGTCCCAATTGATCAGCAACGATGTTGTTACCAGTGCTATATTGACCAACAACAGATAAAGAAAGGTCTTTCCAGTTTACATTTAAGTTCAAACCTAAGATATGCTCAGGAAGGGTTTGACCATGTTGTGTTTCAAGAGAATTTATTGATGGCATACCTGTACCAGCATCTACAATTACTCTACCACTTGGGTCTCTATTATAGTCACTTAGTTTAAATACAAATGCCGGTTGGTTTACCACAGCAAAGTTGTAGTTTCCTATACCCAATTCATTCACACCATCTATTAAACTAGTAATTTTATTCTTTTGGTTTGTGTAGTTTATTTTAACATCTACAGATATATCTTTCCCAATTGTAAACAATGGCGTCAATTTCAAATCAAGTTCCAACCCTTTGTTGGTAAATGAACCCGCATTAAGTAAAGCGGCAGTAGCACCAGTTGTGTTGGATAAACGAACGTTTAAGATTTGATCTGTATTGTTTTGCGTATAATAATTGGCTTCTAAATTTATTTTGTTTTTAAGGAAGCCTAATTCAATACCTACTTCTTTGGTATTTACAAACTCAGGCTTTAAACCAGCAGCAGGATAAACGGTATTTCCAATTTGAAAACCTGGTGTAGTTCCGAAAGGAAAGAATAGTCCCGTACTGAATGAAGTTTCATTTTGGTATGCACCAATATTTACGTTACCAGTTTTACCAATGCCTCCTCTTACCTTGAAGAAACTAAGCACTTTGTTGTCTTTTAATGCAGGAATTAACTCATGCAATAAAATAGAAGTATTTACACTTGGGTAAAAGAAAGAAATATCTTTAGATTCAAAAACTTTGTTAGCAGGTACCAAACGGCTATCCCTGTCATAACTTCCACTAGCTTCTAAGAAAATCCATCTGTTGTAATTAACACCAACAGTTCCGAAAAATCTTTGTAATCTAGTCAATGATTGTCCTTCACCAACATTTGGCTCACCTAATACTGTTGCTACAGATAAGAAAGCTGACTGACCTAAGTTATTACTTCCAAGACTAAGGTTCTTAGTTCTAGACTCACGGAATGAATGACCAACTGTAGCGTTAAATCCAAATTTCCTGTAAGAATTACTGTAGTTAGCAAAAGCCTCTGAAGTTAAACGACTGCTATAAGCGTTGGATTCTTGAACAGCTGCGGATAGTATCTTATTAGAAGGACCTGATGGTCTTGTAAGATAATGTGCAGAAGGAGTCCATGCACCAGAAGTTGCTGTTGCATTGTAATTAGTTACGGTTAAACCAACACGGTAAACAAAATTTAAATTTTTGTTTGCTTTGTAGTTAAACTCTAAGTTACCAAATACATCGTCTTGCTTATCTACATTACGATTGTTGTCTTTTGCAAAATACGGCGTAAAACTAAAGTTGGTAAGGTAAGTTGTATAATATCCATTAGGGCTAGAGAAATAATCATTTCTCCAATCTGAATAGTTACTAAGCTCCACATTACCTGGTGCACTTGTAACACCATAATAAACAGTAGAATTTGCAGTAGTAGTATTAGATTTTGATTGTGTATACCTAATGTTACCAATTGCTTTAAATTTATTGTATTCTTTTTCTGCTCTAAATGTTACACCACGTCTTGTAGATTCATCTCCTGGCATAATACCTTTGATGCTTACGTTTTGACCACTCAAGTAGAAATCTCCTGTAGAAAAAGAAACGTCTGTCTGGTTGGTTACGCCTGTATTATAGAATTTCCTTCTTGCATTTTGTTTGTAAGAGTACTCATGCTTTTGAAGTTGGCCATTAGGTCCAGCTTCTCCAAGTGTTCTGATAGAACCATCGAACTCATCGCCCCAGCTTTGTTGCTCATATGCAGTGTATGTACCTTCTCCTGTGTTAGGATCTTGATCGTACCCAGAACCCCATCTTTTTTGGAATTTAGGCATGTAGTTAATCGTTTCAAATTGAGTAGACTGGCTAAAAGAAACCTGCGGTTTTACTTTACTACCTTTTCTTGTTGTTACAACAATAGCACCATTTACTCCATCAGGACCATAAACAGCAGTAGATGTAGCAGATTTTAAAATCGTTACATCAGCAATATCATTTGGATTGATTGAGGAGAAAAAGTTTAGTGATAACGGAACACCATCTAATATTAACATTGGTTGGTTATTACCTGTAAGAGATCTAATACCTCTTAGCGTAATCCTTGTATCTTGTTTTACACCACTATTGGTAAGTTGAATGTTTACACCTGCTGCTTTACCCGTTAAACCTTGCGCAATGTTTGTAGAGCGCCCTTGGGTAATATCTTTATTACCAAGGCTTACAGTTGCAGTACCCAAAGATGATTTGGAACGTACTTTACCCAAAGTAGTACTTACAACTACTTCTATTAAACTTGCATTATTGGTAACCAAGGCTGCACCCACAAAAGTAAGTGTACCTACCTTAATCTTTTGGCTATCATAGCCAGTACAAGTTACTGTAAGAACAGAAGCATCATTTACCTTCAACGAAAAGTTACCGTTTTCATCGGTAGCAGTTCCATTGGGTAAATTGTCAGCTTTAACAGTTGCATAAGGGACACCATTTCCCTTATCATTAACAATTTTACCGGTTACAACCCGGCTTTGTGAAAATGCCAATACTCCTGTGAGCATAAACACCACAAATAGTGATAAGATTCTTGTCATGAGTTTAATATTAATAATTAATGAATCGTAAAAATAGGAATTAAATATTTAACATAAAAATTTTGTTAAATAAAAATAAATCCCCTGTCTGATTATTATGACAGTATATTAATGTGTTCCGCTGCGTAAAAGTTAAAAAAACTTAAAATTTGTATAAAGCCTGCAATTTCACTTCGGTACGGTGGTTTCCTTGTATTTCATCTAACCCAGATCCAATGGTGGTGCGCTCTGGATATAGATATTGAGCTACCCTAGCCCATAGGGTCAGTTTTTTATTTACATCGTAGTTTACATTAATATAGTACCGGTAACCTTTATCATAAAAAACAGGAATAGAAAAACTATACAAAACATCATTTTCATAAGCGTAGAGGCGGCTGTTATATCCCTCTGTTTCAAAATATTGCAGTCGCATATTGGCAGAATACGGTTTCATACTAGGTTTATAGGTTACATCGGCATATAAAAGGAACCCTGTTTCTGCAGATTCGCCTTTCTTATTAAACCAAACAGCTTCTACCCTACTTCTAAAGCTAAGCTCGGGGTTAATTTTGTAAGAGAATTGTGTACGCCAGTTTTGCCTAGGCTGTGGTACTACTGGGCTTATCGTAAGCTCATTGGGATTGTAATTAATTGATTTAGACTCAGATCTAAATCTTGTATATATTTCAAATATTTTATTGGGTTTGTAATTAATTTGCAAGAAATAATCTGAACCAGCTGCGGGTGCATTTACCCTAAACCGTAGCCACGGGAAACGGAAGAAATCTGCATAAGCATCTACACGCCATGCATTTGTAGGCCGTATAGTTATTCCAGAAAAGAATCCTTTCTCATTGGAAGGGGTAGAACTTTCTGTGAAGGCATTTGTATAGAGCGATTGGTAGCCTTTGGAAATGTTTCTATATACAAAACTCATATCTATATTATTGGCTACACTTATAAGTAAGCCATTTACAAATGCGGGGTATTTTTTATTTGTAATGGCAGCTTCTCCAAAAAAATGAAAATTATTATAAGTATAGCTGTAATCTGTACTGTAGTTTCCAAAACTTTTTCCAGAAAGTGAATATAAATTATAAGGTTCGGCTGATTTTACCAATGGGAATTTTAAACTGTATTGGATACCATTTACACCCACATGCAGTTTTTTAAATTTATAAGACAAATTACCTCCAAATGCCAATTGCCGTTGAACAGCTTTATCGGCAACCTCGCTTGCTGTGCGATGAAAACCAGAGGTTTGAAAGGAAGTAACAAAATCATCTTGGGTTTGTGTAGTATCGCCTGCAGCAAAATTTGCGTCTATTTTTTTATAAGAGCCAAATAAAGTAGCCTCCCAATTTTTTTTTGCAAGTGTAATACCCATACCTCGGTGAAAAAATATTTCGCCTGCAGAATTATATGGCCGCAACACGTCTGCCTCTCTTTTTGTAGCAAGCACATCTGGTCCTTTTTTAAATGCAAGACTCATCCACTGGGTTAGCCCCTGCCCCATATTTACAGTGTAATCGCCCAAGGCGAGTGATTTGATGATGCCGATTTTTTTTGCAAACAAATGGGCAGAATAAAAATCGAAACCTTGCTTTTGCGAGCCTTTAAAAAATTGCTCTCCTGCATCTTTTTCGCCTACAACCCCATATTGTAGTAAGTTTTTATAATTATAGCGATACCGAACAAATAATCTTTGCTGAGCGCCAGGATAGTAGGTTTTACCAGCATTGGGGTCTATTTTATATCCATCAGATTTTTCAATGACTTGGGTTGCACGAAGCAATATTGTATGCTCACCATCTTTCAATCTTTCTCCAAATGCCGAAAATATATCTGCATTTTTATTAACAGTTATGTAAGGTCTAATTTTTTGTATGGTTGCAATATCCCAGCCTGGTACCGCTTGTAATTCGTATAAATTAATCAAAATACCTAGGTAGTTTCTATAGCTAATTAGGTTTTGAATTTGTATGGGCGTAATTAAACGCAATTCTTTTAAATCTGCTTCTGAGGCATAGTTGATATTTATGGGATTTTTTTGAAACTGTGCCATTTGCTGTACATAAGCATCATCTTCCGTTTCTACATCTTCACTATTTTCGGTAATATTTTCAAACTGCTGTTCTATTGTTGTGGTGGGAACCTCTTGTTGCTTTTCGGGTACTTGCGCTATACAGTGTACATACAGGAAAAGGAGGCACAACAATGTTGTAATTTTCCTCATTTTTGCAGCGCTTTAAAATTATAAATCAATAAAAACCCTGGTGAAACGCCTAACTGAGGATGAAAACTTGCCGCTACATCTATCCTTAGGCTGTTGTATAGAAATCCAATACCCGCAAAACCAGTACTGTTGTCGCTTCTAAAACCTCCTCTTGCAAAAAATTGTTTTTTAAAATGATATTGTATGCCGCTGGTAACGTTTACAGGCTGGTCTTCTTCCTTCACAATTTCTGAGCTTACATAAAAATTATCGGAGGCATCATACCCTACACCAAATTTATAAGCAGATGCCAGTTTTTCATCTCCTGTTTTGCCAAGCTTACCACTTACCGGATTATATACATGAATACCTGCATTTAATTTTTCTGAAAAATGAACAATGGCTCCAGCCTCAAAATTAATGGTAGAGGCATTATTGTAAGCAGGTATTTTATATCCATAATAATTAAATTGCACCCCTATATCTACTTTGGTTCCAAGTGATCTTGCATACGCCAACCCTGCTTTCTGCTCATTAAAATTGGCGAACCCAGCATAATTTACTTGTACCCCAATATTGCCCTTTTTTGTAGGAATAGCTGCGGCTAAGCCATACACACTATTATCTGCCAATAAAAACCTCCGCTCGCCATACACGCCTACACCGGCAGTTTTTATTTGTGCCAATGCTGCTTGGTTTCCGGTAAAAGAGAATGGATCCAATTGTTTGGTACTATAGGCTCCAAGACTTATATAAGGCATACCCACACTATACCTCAGCGATTGTGCATTGGTAAATAATGCACCAAGAATCAGGAAAGCCAGTATAAAAAAGCGAGGTAATATTGTTCTCAAAGTATTTTTTATTTATATTCGAAAGCCAAGTTAAAGTAAATAACCTAAACAATTATAGGCTATAGACAAAAATTAATTGAATATAGTTTGATACTTTTGCATTATGCAAATTTTAGACGGAAAAATAGTAGCAGAGTCTGTAAAAATGGGTGTAAAAGCGCAAACAATTTTACATAAAAATAACACTGGGATAACACCTCATTTAGCAGCTATATTAATTGGCAGCAATGGTGCCAGCGAAACTTATGTGGCCAGTAAAATAAAAAACTGTGCAGATGTTGGATTTAAAAGTACCTTGATTAGATTCGACGTAACCGTTTCTGAAAAAGAAATTACGGATAGCATAATAAAGTTAAACGAAGACGATGATGTACATGGTATACTTGTACAACTTCCTTTGCCAAAACATATTGATGAATCAAAGATTATAAACCTAATTAATCCAAGTAAGGATGTAGATGGGTTTCATCCAATAAGCGTTGGTAAATTGGTACAAGGATTGGAAACATTTGTACCAGCCACACCACTCGGCATCATGCTCATGCTAAAACACTACAATATAGAAACAGAAGGTAAAAATGCGGTTGTTATTGGCAGAAGTAATATTGTAGGAAGACCCATGAGCATCTTGTTAAGCCAAAATACAAACCCAGGAAATTGCACAGTAACATTGTGCCATAGCCGCACAAAAAACTTAGAAAATATTTGTAAACATGCAGATATAATAATTGCAGCTTTGGGTATTCCTGGATTTCTTACTGCCGATATGGTGAAAGAAGGAGCGGTGGTTATAGATGTTGGCATAACAAGGGTAGCAGATGAAACAAAAAAAACAGGCTTTGCCATAAAAGGTGATGTTGATTTTGAAAACGTAGCTCCAAAATGCAGCTTTATTACACCGGTACCTGGGGGCGTTGGATTAATGACAATAGCTGCGCTCTTACAAAATACTTTATTAGCTGCGGGTGCAGAAAAAATTTAACCATACTTTGGAAATATTATCGGAAATACAAACAGCTTTACCCGTAATGGAAAGTTTTTATACCATTCAAGGAGAAGGTTTTCACCAGGGGCGAGCTGCTTATTTTATTAGGTTGGGCGGATGCGACGTAGGTTGTGTGTGGTGCGATGTAAAAGACAGTTGGGATGCAGCTAAACATCCCTTAGTGACAATAGAAAGATTGGTAACTGATGTAAAAGCAACTTCGGCAAAACTGGTAGTAATTACAGGGGGTGAGCCGCTCCTGCATGACCTTACTGCACTTACAAAGGCTTTGCAAAATGGAGGTCTTGAAACCAATATAGAAACATCAGGATCTTCGCCACTTTCTGGCTCTTGGGATTGGATATGTTTATCGCCCAAAAAATTTAAAGCTCCTTTACCGGATGTTACCCCTTTTGCACATGAATTAAAAATTGTTGTGTTCAATAAAAGTGATTTTAGTTGGGCCGAAGAATATGCTGTACTTGTAGCACCCACCTGTAAATTATATTTGCAACCAGAGTGGAGCAAAGCCGCAGAAGTAACACCATTGATTGTTGATTATATTAAGGCAAACCCTCAGTGGGAACTCTCGTTACAATTGCATAAATATATAAACGTACCCTAACTTATACATTACCCCAATATTAGATTGGAAAAAATTTAACTATCGTATTCGCAATTGTTGTTTTTTAAAATATTATCTTCCATTATATTTTTTAAGATGATACAATTATTCCTAAGGCGGGTTACACTTTTTTTTATTTTCATTTTAGTAGCACTGCTTACAAAAGCACAATGGTATAACCCCGACAATGTAAATAAAAAGGCTACCGCTTTATTTGAAATTGCATACCAGCAAGCAATAGAAGGTAATTACAACAATGCCATTACAAATTTAAATGACGCACTAAAAATAGATTCAAAATTTTTAGACGCTTTGTATGCACGTGCAGATATGAATGCTCGTATGAAAAAATACGCTGCGGCTGTTTTAGATTATGAAAGTGCTTATGGTAAAGATTCTATTTATGCCAAATTGTTTTTGTTGACTTACGCATCTGCCTTGGCTGGCAACGGCAATTTTGAAAAAGCTTTGCAACTTGTCAATGAATTTTTGGCCACTCCAAAACTATCACAGCAAGATATAAAAGCGGCCAATAACAAAAAGGTTGGTTACGAATTTGCTTTACAATATGCAAAAAAACATTCATCCAATGGATATGTTTTTAATCCGACGAATATGGGTGATAGCATCAACTCTACCGCATTGGAATATTTGCCTTCTCTTACTATAGACGGCAATAAAATGATTTTTAATAGGCGAATAAATAACGACGAAGATTTTTATGAAAGCGATAAAATAAATGGCATTTGGCAAAATGCAAAACCCATTGTAGGAAAAATAAATACCAACTTAAATGAAGGTGCTCAAAATATTTCACAAGATGGGCAATGGCTTATATTTACAGGTTGTAATTACCCCGAAGGATATGGTAGTTGTGATTTATATATCTCTTATAAAAATAAAATTGGGTATTGGAGCGAATCCGAAAACATGGGGAATGTAATTAATACAGATGCTTGGGAAAGTTCCCCCTCACTTTCTCCTGACAAAAGAGATTTGTATTTTGCAAGCACAAGGGCTGGTGGCTATGGCGGTTCTGATATTTGGGTTACGCATCGTGTAAATGGCAAATGGCAAAAACCAGCAAACCTAGGTGCAGAAATAAATACGAGTAGCAACGAAAGTTGCCCATTTATTCATGCAGATAATCAAACACTTTATTTTAATAGCAGTGGGCATGCAGGGTATGGATTGAATGATTTATTTGTATCAAAAAGGAAAGAAAACGGCATATGGCAAAAACCAGAAAACCTTGGCTATCCAATAAACACTGTAGATGATGAAGGCTCGCTGATTGTAGCATCGGATGGAAAAACGGCTTATTATGCAAGTGACAAAGCTGATTATAAAAACAAGGTAGACTTATACAGTTTCGAGTTGCGAGATGATATCAGCGCATTAAAAACGCTGTGGGTAAAAGGAAGGATTTTCGATAAAAATACAAAGATTGGTTTACCCTCGTCGGTTGAATTGACTACATTAGATTCGGGGTTTGTAATTTCAAAATTACAAGCAGACGAAGAAGGTAATTTTCTTACCACTTTACCAGTAGGAAAAAACTACGCCTTCAATGTAAACAGAAAAGGCTATTTATTTTATTCGGAAAATTTTTCTTTCTTGAAAAATTTCTCCGATACTGCCATCGTAATAAACATTGGCTTGCAACCAATAGAAAAAGGAGCTTCCATTGTGTTAAAAAATATTTTCTTCGAAAGCAAAAAAGCAGATCTTCAAAATTCATCTTTTATTGAATTGGATAGGGTTGCCAGCATTATGACTGAAAACCCAACACTAGTCATACAAATAAGTGGACATACAGATAATGTGGGTAAACCATCGGATAATTTATTGCTTAGCTTGAATAGAGCAAAAGCAGTGGTGGCTTATTTACTCAAAAAAGGAATAAGTCCCAATAAGCTTATTGGAAAAGGCTTTGGCGAAACAAAACCGATTGCACCTAATACAAATGAGGCTGAAAGAGCCCAAAATAGAAGGACTGAATTGAGTGTAATTAGTAATTAATTTATACATTTAATAAAATTTTGGATTATGGATACTTTAATTAAAATGAATGCAGAAGAAATTAATATAAGTTTTATAGATTTTATAAAAATATCTTTTAAAGGAAAAAAAATTGCTTTACATATTTACGAAGAAGATATTGATGAAACAGCATTTCTTTTGCAAAGCAATAGCAATAAAAAAAGGTTATTTGAATCTATTGAAAATGTAAAAAACAACCTCAATCTAAGGGTAATAGATTATGAAGACTTGCAACAGATCCTAAATGATGAAGGAAAATGAGGGTAATATTATTAGAAAATAATGCGATTGAAGACTTTGAGTTTTGGTCAAAAAATGACTTAAAAATATTAAAGAAAATCGCAGAATTATTTTTGGCTATTTCTAAAAATCCATTTGAGGGAATTGGAAAACCCGAACTATTAAAAGGGGATCTAACAGGATATTGGAGCAGAAGGATAAATGAAGAGCACCGAATTGTATATTCCGTAGATAAAGATAAAATAATTGTTATTTCGTGTCGTTATCATTACAATTTATAAAATACATACGAAAGTAGGCATGAATAACGATTTACTTTACCAAATAGCCCTTACACTTGTACCCAACATTGGCGATGTACGAGCAAAAGCCCTCATTGAAACTTTTGGCGATGCAGAAACCATTTTTAAAACAGCCAAGAAAAATTTAGAAGGTATTGAAGGCATTGGAACCATAGCAGCAAATGCCATAAAAAACTTTACAGACTTTACAATATGTGAAGAAGAAATACATTTCATAGAAAAAAATAAAATTAGTCCTCTTTTTATTACAGACGAAAACTACCCACAACGGTTACTCAATTGTTATGATAGCCCCACCATACTTTATTACAAGGGTAATGCAGATTTAAATTGTAGTAAGATTATTTCTGTAGTAGGCACCCGAAATAATTCTGATTATGGTAAGCATATCTGCGAAAAATTAATAGAAGAGTTGGCTGCGCAAAATGTATTAATCATAAGCGGGCTTGCTTTTGGAATCGATAGTATTGCACACAAAGCTTCCCTAAAAAATAAATTAAAAACGGTGGGCGTAGTAGCGCATGGTTTAGATAAAATATATCCTGCACAAAATAAACCATTGGCAAAAGAGATGTTATCGCAAGGTGGATTGCTTACGGATTTTATGAGTGGCACTAATCCTGACAGGCAGAATTTCCCTAGGCGCAATAGGATTGTAGCGGGCATGTGTGATGCATTGATTGTAATAGAAAGTAGTGCAAAAGGAGGAAGCCTTATTACAGCTGAACTTGCCAATAGTTATAATAAAGATGTATTTGCCATACCCGGCAGAGTAAACGATAGCCGAAGCGAAGGTTGCAATTATCTTATTAAAAACAACAAGTCTTTGTTGATTACTTGTGCAGATGATTTGTTGCACATTATGAATTGGAAAGATGCTCCTAAAAAAGTAAAGCAACAGAGAGAACTTTTTGTAGAGCTTACCGCCGACGAAAGGATAATAACAGACATACTTCGTAGCCAAGAAAGTATTCAAATTGATCAATTATATTTTAAAAGCGGCCTTAGCAGCAGTGCAGTAGCCCAGGCTTTGTTGATGCTGGAAATGCAGGGGCTGGTAAGTTCATTGCCTGGCAAGGTATATAAATTACTTTAAGTAAATAAAGGCTAAGAAAACAAGGGGTACATTTAAAATTGTTGCTTATTCATTCACCGCAGAGAAATGAGTTAAAAGAGTCTTCGCAAAGAATCTCTGCGTAATCTCCTGCTCGCCTTATCTCTGCGGTTATTTTTTATCGCTATTATCTGCTTTTGAGTGCACCAATTTTAAATACACCCGAAACCAAGCACCTCCATTTACCATCAACGTTAAACGCCAACCGCTTACAGGGCTAGAGCCGCTGATAGGGTTTCCCTTTCAACATTTCAACAACTTTCAACAAATTTTCAAACAACCTCCTTATCTTTGCCTATGGCAACAAGAAAATCTCCCACAAACAATATTATAAATAAATTTTTTGGCGAAGGGCTCACTTTCGACGATGTATTGCTTATGCCCGCATACTCGCAGGTACTCCCACGTGATGTGAGCATACAAACCATGCTCACAAAAAACATTACGCTAAATGTGCCACTATTAAGTGCTGCAATGGATACGGTTACAGAAGCTACCTTGGCTATAGCATTGGCAAGAGATGGCGGGCTGGGTATTTTACATAAAAACATGAGCATTGAGTTGCAAGCTGAGCAAGTACGCAAAGTAAAAAGAAGCGAGAATGGGTTGATACTAGACCCAATAACCCTATCGCCAGATGCAACGGTGGGCGAGGCATTGAAGCTAATGATAGAAAATAAAATAGGCGGTATACCCATTGTAGATGCGCAACATAAACTAGTAGGCATACTTACCAATAGAGATTTACGATTTGAAATAAATAAGAAAATTAAGGTAAGTGAGGTTATGACCAAAGATAATCTGATAACTGCCCCAGAAGGTACAGATCTAAAAAAAGCCGAACTTATATTTAAGAAAAATAAAATAGAAAAATTACCTGTAGTAAACAAACAAGGCAAACTTATTGGTCTTGTAACATTTGGAGATATACTTAAGTTAAAAAGTCATCCAAATGCTGTGAAAGATTCATTTGGACGATTACTCGTAGGTGCTGGAGTAGGTATAACAAGCGATACCATGCAACGTGTAGAAGCGTTATACAAAGAAGGGGTAGATGTAATTTGTTTAGATAGTGCACATGGCCATACCAAAGGAGTAATAGAGATGCTGAAAGCCATTAAAAAAACATATAAAAATATAGATGTCATTGCTGGAAATATAGCCACAGCAGCTGGTGCAAAAGCACTAGCAGATGCAGGAGCAGATGCTATTAAAGTTGGTATTGGTCCGGGGTCTATTTGCACAACAAGAATTGTAGCTGGTACCGGTGTTCCTCAAATTACAGCCGTAATGGAAGCGGCCAATGCAATAAAAAATAAAAACATTGGTATTATTAGTGATGGAGGTATACGTTACACAGGGGATATGGTAAAAGCACTTGCAGCGGGCGCATCATGTGTAATGATGGGCAATGTATTTGCAGGCACCGAAGAAAGCCCAGGTGAAACTATCATTTACGAAGGCAGAAAGTTTAAACAATACCGTGGTATGGGCTCACTGGGCGCCATGGCACAAGGTAGCAGCGATCGTTATTTTCAAGATGTAGAAGACGACATAAAAAAGTTTGTGCCAGAAGGTATAGAAGGCAGGGTACCATTTAAAGGAAGCTTAAGGGAAGTAGTGCATCAATTTACGGGCGGCTTAAAAGCGGGGATGGGATACTGTGGTGCAGCAAATATAAAAGCATTGCAAGCAAATGGAAAGTTTGTAAAAATTACCAATGCAGGAATGAAAGAAAGCCATGCACACGATATTGCTATCACAAAGGAAGCGCCTAATTATAGTAGGTAAAGGCCCCTAAGGCCCCCTAAATCCCCCGTAGGGGGACTTTAGTTCGCTATACTTTAAGGTTCTTTTAAATTATTGAAATCTCACCTCTCTTCTTTAAAGAGAATAGAGGTGAGGTTTTTTGTCCAAGCAAAGAAACAACCATGGTAATTCCCGAAACTTCGTGATGTCACCTGCCTACCGTCAGCTACCCTGTACACATAAGTTATTTGTAGTTTTAAAATAGGATATTTGAAAAAAAATGGAAGTTAATATATCGCCATTAAGTTTTATGGCAAATTATAAAGGTATGACCGGAGACAAACGTTTAG
>JANPCB010000127.1:0-12798 GCA_031430735.1 Ferruginibacter sp.
CCTACTTTTCAAAAAATACGCTCTGTATTTTTTTCTACCCCTTAGCCTTTATTTCAAATCCCCATAACAAATAGCCCGGGTTTCGTTCAACACAGGTTTAGCGTTGGGCATTGCATGCCACACTAAACCTTAATTGTTAGCGGCAGGTAATTTATATACAAAGGGCATTTTAAACAGTGCTAATATTTTATTCCCAATAGTTTTCCTAAATGCCCTAATATCTTAACAGCAAAATCCGGAGGATTTATTGCAATTATGTCATTTCTGTAATTGTTCATCAATACGCCTAAATATACCTTTGCTTTTAGGTTCATCTTAAACTCCTTTGTCCCATTATCAGTTACTTTATCTAAAACTTTACATACATCTTCAAAATATTCTTCCATTTTTAAGGCGGGTTGATGCGTATTAAAAACCGTTACTATTTTATCGGTTGGATTTCTGAAAGCGTGTGTCACTCCAATTGGGACAGATAGTTTGTCGCCTTTCTTTGCTTTTAACCATTTGTCCTTTATAAAGAACTCCATTTCGCCCTCTAAAATTTCGTAAGTTTCAATAGCATTTGGATGATTATGAATTAAAGGGTCTTTCATATTGCACCCAGGTAATAACTCCCAGTGTAAATCTAAGGACTTGCCATTTGTTTGTTCACTGTTTTTTAAAACAGTAAACTTCATTCCTAAGGGAGTCATGTCAAGTGTTTTAATCAACTCTTTCATATTGTTATAGTTTAAAGACTGTTTCTTTTATGAAAGCATTTTATGCTTGCAGGCAACGGCTATGGCTTGCGATGTGGCGGTATTTGAAAATCGTCAGCCCCTAACTGCTGCTAAATTTACAAATAAAAGTTCATTCTTTGTTCAATTGCTCGGCGTTATTCGTATGCTGGAACTGAAGTCTAATAGCAAACAAAAAGTTGAGAATATATTCGTCAAGCCGCCATGTAGCCAAACCGCTTGTTGGCAGTAGTTTTTTAAAATCCATAAGCTACAAGTCTGTCTTTATAAATTCCTTTTTCAACTTTCCAAATTACCAAATAACTTCCCGCACCATCGCTGTTCATTGTCTGAATATAAAAGGTGTCGCTTTTTTTGTCATAATTTACTTCTGCACTATAAACGCTTGGTTCGTAAAGACCTTCCATAGCAACCTTTGGCAGCGATACCATTTTGTGTCCCACTTTAATAATAATTTTTTTAAATTCTGTTGTTGGCATTCCACCGTCCATTCCCCAATATTTCTTATTGTCTATAAGTTCTATTTGAGTAGGATAGTCTTTGACATATTTAAACTTGTGTTTGTTTTTGTCAAAGTTGCTTTGTGTAATTGTCACTTCAACAGTATCTTTTCTGAAAGTAATAGATGAGCCTGTTTTCTTTGAAACTGCCAATGCTTGAAAGTTTGAAACCAATTCGTATCTGTCTTTGTAAATATATCCATTAAGTTCTTTTCCTTGTTTGGTGTAGTCAATATTTGTCCAATTACCTTTATTTTCAAAACAATAGATTAGTTGTCCGTTTGGCAATTTGTCAACTATTTTACTGGTCTGTTGTCCATCTTCCCTTACATTTAATAAACTGTCTTTATCTCTAACAAGTGCAAATTGTCCGAAAGAAAGTGTACAATAAAATAGGAATATAAAAGTTAAACTTTTTCTCATTGTGAAGTGTCTGCTAAAATTAATGCCAACGAACAGGGATGGGCGTTTCGGGATATTTTAAAACCGTCTGCCGACAACTGAACCTCAATATTTTTTTAATAGTTGACGGTAAGAACTAAAGCTAAATTACTAACTTCCTGCCGAAACTGAAGCTGATAGCAAAATGACCATTGATACAACATCAAGCCAGACTTGAAGCAAACCCCTTCTCAGCATTAGTTGTTTTTAATGTCAACTGTCGGTATACACCGTTCCACAATTCAATTCTTTGTTTTAATGAATGTATAACTGATTCTTCTGCTTCTTTCCAATATTGTTCGTTGTCTTTACAAAGATTGGCTGTCATTTGTAAAGCAAGATGGCTATGGTGGTCGCCATCAACTTCTATATGCCTTTCGATATAGTATTTAAAAATAGAAATATCGTCAGGAAAGTTCTTGTGCATTTCATTTATTATGGAGATAAACATACCTGGGATTAGGTCTTCACGTCCAAAAGTGAAAATAGCTGATTGCAAATAATCTTTACCACTCTCAATAACTTTGAAAGTAAAGTCAACAAAATCTTTTGCTTCCTTTGGCGTTTCTGAGGACAAATAAGCGGCCTTAAAGTCGCCAGAATTTTTTAATACATCTGTAAAAACTTCAATTTTAGAGGTATCCGCTCCACATTGTTTCATAGCATCTAAATACAATTCAAAATGACTTTTCCTTATGCCATTTAAGTCTACGTCTGATTCTTCACCTACAACAATTTCGTTAATAAGATATCTTGTGTCTGCGTTTCCTTTGGGAAACCAAGGAACAGATGTGCAAGTCAAGTTGCCTTGTAACGTTTTTAATAAAGACATAAAGTCCCAAACAGCGAAAACGTGGAATTGCATAAATACTTTCAAGTCGTCTATGTCTTTAATTGCTGAATAAACTTTATGATTAATAATCTCTTGTCTTAAGGGTTCAATATTCTTTTTAATTTTTTCAATTTGAGCTGTCATTATTACCTTTTTTTATTATTATATTAATATTTTAAATTAACCAATGTTTAAATTTCTATGCCTTTGTTTTTTAATATTTGTGCTTTTAAGAAAAGTCAATGTTACGGTTGAGGGCTGCTATATTTTCTGCTATCGTTAGGGCTTTACGTTTGGCGGGGTATTTGGAAAAAGTTTAGCCCAGAACTAAAGCTGATTAAAGATACAAAGTTGAAAATATGTTCTTATGCTCATCTGTGATAGGTCAGCCGGATATGCAGCCGATAGTAGCGCTAAGATGAGGATTTATTCGTAGCCCCTCGCTGAAGCAAATCCCCATGTAAGCAGCAGTTTTTTGTTGTGAAGCATAACCGTTTACAACTAAGTCGTAACATTTGTTTTTTGTCAAATTAATTTTAAGATTGAAGTAGCAATTGCCGCCATCATCAACCATTATGATTGAGGTTTTCCAATCGTTACCACGTGTCTGGCAAAGGCAATTAATCCAAACTTCTTTGTCGCCATTTTTATTTATGACAGCTAAATACTGTCGCTTAAATTTTTCCTTTGTGAAGTCAATGGAAAAATATTGTTTGTTGTTAGTAGAAAGTTTTTTGTTAAAGTTGTTTACACAGTCAGTTAGAAGTTTTTCAATTTTATCAATGTCGTTTTGTGTCAAAGTTGAAGGTGAATATGTTTTGTCAAATAACCAGTCTCTTGATTTGTCAAACGGAATAATAGCAATTAATGAGGTGTCAATTGGCAGAACCGATAGTACAACTGTTTTTTCGGTGTCAATCTGGTTATTATTTTTGGCCTGTGCGCAAGAAACAATTGTCAACGCAGAAAACAAAATTGTACAAGTGTAATTAATGAATGCAAGTGTCATAATAAATGGCCGCTTACATATGTATTGTAAGCACGCGAGAATTTACGTAGTTTTTAAGATATTAGATCAGTAATTTGATAGGGCGCTTTTTCAATTGTTTTGAATTTTGGAGAAATTGCTTAGGGCTGTACAACATTTGCCTCTAAAAAGTCTATCAATTGCGCTTTTTACATTCAATCACGCTGTTACCTTTATTTCAAAAATCCTGATATTTCTTTAAAAACAATTATCTACGCCCTATACTAACAAATGGTTTGCAAAATTTTGGTGTAATTTATGAGCAGATTCTTATTTTATATTCCCTTCATTTTCATTATGAACTGCGTTATTGTAAAAGCCCTATTGCCTTAATAAACTTAAGTAATTGGTTCCATATATATAATAATTATTTGTTTTATTATGATTAAAAGATATGTTGGTTTTTTACCGCAGAGAAAGAAGGGAAAAGAGTTTTCGCAAAGGGTGTTTTTGCGCTTGTTACCCATTTATCGGGGCAGATTGCTGCTTCAATTCACTGCATTCTGTGGATAAACTTAGAGATGAATGCTATAAAATATTTCGATGTATTGCCGACCAATGAACTGCTGCAGAACAGGTGCGGCATGCGTACAGAGTCGAGATTCATAACTTGTGGCCACATTTAAGATAAAAAAATAGAACACGGACTTGCCCGCCGGCAGGTGGGTGACACGGATTGGACGGATTTGCGATAAAAAATGGAACACCGATTAAACGGGTTGGACGGATGTACGATATAAAAAATAGAACACGGACTTGCCAACGGGCAGGTGGGTGACACGGACCTGCCTGTCGGTAGGCTGGTTTAACGGATTTTTGAAAATGTGTTTGATATGTAGATAAGGTTTGAACTCGAAAAATTATAGGCTCACAGATTAAACGGACCTGCCTGCCGGTAGGTTTGTTGAACGGATTTTTATGGATAGAAAATATGAATTTTATTTTTTGCAACCTCCTTCGGTGGACACAGTTGCAAAAACCTTTTAAATCAATAAAGCCTTTCTCATCCGTGTTAAAAAAAAATTACGAAGTAAAAAAATCCTTTTTAAATCCGTTCAACTTGCCTGCCGGCAGGCAGGTCCGTGTCA
This sequence comes from Ferruginibacter sp., assembly GCA_031430735.1. Lineage (GTDB taxonomy): Bacteria > Bacteroidota > Bacteroidia > Chitinophagales > Chitinophagaceae > Ferruginibacter. The sequence goes on from JANPCB010000127.1 coordinate 4,626, forward strand.
TCCGTGTCCCAATTGAATTTGTGTCTTTACGATGAGACTCGAGTGTAGGCACGCAGCCCGCAGTACGCCGAACAAATGCTTGCTTATGTTATAAGATCACAGCCCCCAAGCTGCTTATGCATTTGCCAATAAGAACATGTAAAACACAAAACCTGTGGCGGCTACTAAAATAATACGGGATTGCATTTTGCTAAAATTGCCCCGCTGCAACATGCTTAAGATAATACCGGCTGCCATTATTACTAAACCTAGCCATACCAGATTTATCATCGGGAATATAAAGGCTTTCACTGTTACATAATCTATCAGCTTGTCGGATTCTTTTATGCCTATAAGTACTTTCTTGTTATCATCTACCCCCATAAAACGCACATACAAATTTTGGGCATACACGGTATCGTCTATATGATTGATGAAATTGCTATCTATGAGCGTAAGCATTGGGTTTGCGTGAAAATGCTTGTTGTCTTTGGAAGTGATGCTAATTTTTGCGGTAAGGGCAAATTGTGGTATTCCTCCATCGGCTGTTTTTGCTGCATTGGGATTGTTTATAACCGTATCCAACACAAATATGCCATTGCTGTAAAAAGCTGTATCGCCAAAGTTCATAGATACTTGTGTAAACTTAGCGGTATCATCTACTACATCTGATGTTTTGTTTACCGCATAAGAAACATAGGTAAATATATCTTTGTGTAAATATGATTTTGTATCTGGATTGCTACTCATATTATTGCCCTTCATCAAATACACATCGGGCTGCAACATAAAATGCTCCTTGGCTTTTTTACTAGCACTGTCTTTTCTGTCGAATGACAATTGATAAAATTTTCGTCCTTTTTCGCTGCCGGCTGAGTCTTTTATAAAAGTTACCTGGTAATCGCCAAGTGTAGTAGGTACTTGCCTTAGCAATGTCAAATTATCCCTAGGGTTATCGTCTTTTTTTGTCATAGGATCTTTGCCCACACCCGGCAAAACAATGCCATTGCTATTGCTGCTGCTTATAATTTCTTTGTTGGCAGATGAAATAAGCATGCCCACAATCATAAGCATAAAACCAGCATGGGCAATGGGGCTGCCTGCTTTTAATATTTTTCCTTTTTGCACCGTCCATATATACATGGCATTGGCAATAAAAGAATAAATGGCTGCAAAGGCTGCAAAGTAAATGGCTATTAAAAAGCCTGTGCCATTTTTGTAATAGGTAAATGGATAAAAAATAGAAAGCAACAACATGATGATGGCTGCTATAATGGTAGGTACCCAAATCTTTTTTAAGAAGTCACCTTTGGCTGTGTTCTTGTACTTTAAATATTGTACGGTGGCGGTGAGCAAGCCAATGATAATGGCCACCAACACTATAATTTTATTGTAGGCAAATTCTACATCTTCTGGCGGGGCTATTTTTGTATTGAATATTTTATTGTAAACCGGTACAGATGTTTTTGCGGTAATAAAAAGTGCAGTAAGAAAAAATACCAACGATCCTATAAACATCCAAAACTCGCGGCTATTTGTATTCTCTTCTGTATGTATGGTGGGTATTTTTTTGTAGTGCTTTGCTAGTAAGAACAACGATGGTATCGTAAATGCCAAGAGATACAACATGATCAAACCATTCATGGCCCTAAACTCGAATAGATGGCTCAACAAGCTAAAGGAAACAACTTCGCCGGTTTCGGTAAATGCGTGCACCGATGTATCGCCCAAAATTCCAGTGCGGGTAAGAAAAGTAGAGTAGAGGATAAATACAAAACTGAGAAATGCAAATAAATAACTAGCCCTTAAAGAATGCCCAGTAGCTTTATAGATAACCATGGTGTGCATACCTGCAATCATTATAAGCCATGGTACCAATGAGGCATTTTCTACCGGATCCCATGCCCAATAGCCACCAAAGTTTAAAGATTCGTACGCCCACTTGCCACCCATCATAATACCTACACCCAATACACATGCACACATAAGCGCCCAAGGAAGTGCTGGTTTTACCCAATCGCCGTAACGTTTTGTTTGTATGCCTGCATATGCATAAGCAAAAGGAACAATGGTAGAGGCAAACCCCAAAAACAAAATAGGGGGGTGTATTACCATCCAATAATTTCTTAGGAGCAAGTTTAATCCAACGCCGTCTTTTACAAATTTTAAATAATCGGGCCGGTTAAAAATGGGTGCTATTATTTCATTTCTGGTGAGGGTAAAAGGACTGTTGCCTATTTTTATGTTTCCAATATAAAGGCCCATAATCATCAACAACAAAAAGAATTGCGCAAAACTTATCACAGTCATTACAGGGGCTTCCCATTCTTTGCTTTTTCTAATAAGTATTATCCCCAATATGCCGTGCCATATCGTCCACAACAGGAAACTACCTTCTTGCCCTTCCCAAATACAGGAAAGCAGGTATTTGTATTCTAGCTCCAGCGATGCGTGTTTGTAAGCATACATGTATTCAAACAAATGGTTTGAACAGATATACATGATGATAGCAAAAACAACAAAAACGCCTGTTACTTGCAAATAGAAAGCAATGCGGGCGGTTTTGAGCCAATTGTTCTTTTGCTGTATGTCTGCACTGCGGGATGCAGCAAAATAAGAGATGGTAGCAATGAGTGCCGCAGCAAAGGAAAGAAAAATAAAAAATTGTCCTAATTGTCCTGGTAGTAAATGTTCTCCTTCAAATTTTATCATCGGAAATTTTATCTAAGTTAATTCATGGTAGTCGTTTGCTCTTGCACATTTTTTTGCATTTGCTGCTTGTCGTCTTTGTACTTGCTAGGGCATTTTAATAATATATCGCTGCATTCAAAATGGTCTGCTTGCATTTTTCCTTTCATTACCAAGCGTTCGCTTTTTTCTAGATCGGTAGGCTTGCTGTTGTGAAAAATTACTTTTGTTTTGCCACCTAAGCTATCTACCGCATAAAAGGATAAATAATTAGGGTTATTAATGGCATCGTATACAACGGGCTCTGTCTTATCCATTTTGGCAATGATGTGCACAAATTTTCCTTTTTTAGCATTTGCAGAGCTTATAGTATCGTAGGTAGAAAAGTCGGCGGAAAGGGTAAGCAATCCTACTATTAACGCAGCAATTCCAATAAGTATTACTATATGAGTACGTTTCATGTTGTTGGTTTTTGCAAAGGTACTTCAAATACGCATGAGATGTTTATAATAATCCTTTAATTTGTCTTAATTTTTAGTGTGTTATTGTATAAAAATAATCGCTATCCGCTATTAGGGGCAAGGAATATAAAATTGTAGAAAATTAAATATAAACTGAATAAAAATTCATTCTTCATTTAAAGAATTTACCTCTACAAATTTACCCATATTATCTGTAATATATTAGTGTGATAGTTAAAGACTCATATACAAAACAGCTTTTCTGTGAATCTGTGGCAATATTTTTGCCACAGATTCACAGAAAAAAACATAAATGTCATTTTAATCTACCCCTTTAAAAATCATAAATTGTGTATTTCATACATAAAATTCTTTTGTACCCAATAACAGATAGTCATTATAAAAATGGGGTGCGTAAGTAGGTGCCAAAGCCTTGTTCAAATGCACAAAGTATGCACTTTGCCCACACATGTATAGAACCCTTTTTTAAGCAAACAACGGCTACATTACTACATGTACAAACAGTTTTCAGAAACTTTCTATTGTAAAACAGCGAGTAAAAATCTTATTTTTTAGGACTTGTCCGCCTAAGAGCCTGCCCGCCGAAGGAGGGAGGAGCATGGGCAATTGAATATTAATCATCAATGGTTTCCGCTTATCTGTAGTAGCCTGCACAGCAGTACTTTTATACTGTTAGCTTTGTGTTGTGCAGGGCTACTACTGCCTAGGCGGGCTAGGCCCGGCAGCAGATACTTTTTTCGGCCTTTATCGAAGCAAAGATGAAAGCGAAAAGAAGCGGAACTTACAAAATCCTCGAATTTGCATCAAGATATCCATGTAAAACACATTGGGATGCTAGTCTTGGCCATTATCCTATCTCATTGATATTCTTATACAAAAAGCGGGCATGCCTTTCCACAATTTTAAAAGTAGCTTCTTTACGTTTATTTCTATTTGCCTATACTATATTTGCGTAAATTTTAATCGTACCCAATGGCAGATTTGTCGCAATTTGACCCCAATTCCGTAGGAAATCCTAACTACAATATTTTTGGCTTACCCACTACAGAAGATGAAGCTAGACTTGTAATTGTACCCGTACCGTGGGAAGTTACCGTAAGTTACAATGCAGGTACAGCAAGGGCTGCAGATCATGTTTTTAGGGCAAGCTTGCAAGTAGATTTATTTGATTGCGAAATAAAAGACGCTTGGAAACAAGGTTTTTTTATGCGCTCTACCGAAAAAAAGATACTTACCAAAAGCGATTTTTTGCGCAAAGAGGCTGAGTTGTATATCAGTTATATATCTCAGGGAGAAGCGGTAGCCGATAACAAGTTTATGTGCAAAACCTTAAGAGATATAAATGAAGGTGGCTTGTTTTTAAATAATTGGGTATATGAGCAAACCAAAGATTTGCTAGACAAAGGTAAACTAGTGGCATTGTTGGGTGGCGACCATAGCACTCCGCTCGGGTTTTTTAAAGCCATTGCAGAAAAATTTGAATCCTTTGGCATTCTACAAATAGATGCACATATGGATTTGCGCAAAGCCTATGAGGGATTCAATTATTCGCATGCATCCATTATGTACAATGCTATAGAGGAAATTCCTCAATTAAATAAAATAGTACAAGTAGGTATAAGGGATTATTGTGAAGAAGAGTTTGATTATATGACCAATACCAATGGGCGTATCATTACCTATTTTGATAAAGACATAAAAGAAAGACAATACGAGGGCGAAACATGGAAAAATATTGCAGACGAAATAGTGAACCATTTGCCAGAAAATGTGTTTATTAGTTTTGATATAGATGGCTTAAACCCAAAACTCTGCCCGCATACAGGTACACCCGTACAAGGAGGGTTTGAAGTGCAAGAAATATTTTATTTGTTTAAAAAAGTAATACAAAGTGGTAGAAGAATAATAGCATTCGACTTGAACGAAGTAGGCGTAAGCCACGATGAGTGGGATGAAAATGTTGGAGCCAGGGTTTTATACAAACTTTGTAGTTTACTTACCGCAAGCAATACCAGTGAACCAGTTTAAAATAGAGATTCCCAATGAGCGATTGAAAATTTACAAGGTGGTAACTTTTCTTATACTTACGCTCAATTTTTTTGGGTTTGGATACGTTTTCATACAAACAAGTGGCAGCGGTAGTTACATTGCTATATTATCGTTATTGGTAAATGTAGTGCCTTGGGTATATTACTTGCTCAATAAAAAACATATAAAATCCCCTGTAATAGAATTTACATTTATAGTTAGTGCCATAGTTTGGTTGTATTTTGGTAATTATTGGATGGGTGTAATGTTGCTAGCGTTTGGTAGTATAGGTTTTTTTGCCAATAAAAAGCCAATCATTGTTTTTTCTGAAGAAGGTATTGAGTATCCTTCTTTTCCTGTAAAAAAATATGGCTGGGTAGATGTTGTACAAGTGCTCTGGAAAGATGATATTCTCACTATAGATATGAAAGACAATAAGCTGTTGCAGTTTAATATTGATAAGGGTTTTGCCGACAAATTTGATGTGGAAGGGTTTAATGCATATTGTATAAGCTGTATTCAAAGGGTATGATCCCAATACTGTCTCGGCGGGATTTCACTGCTGCTGGTTCTTTTATACTTCAAGTTGTATGCTTGTGAAAACGACGCCATGACAAAATATTAATCAATCACCACAAAAACATATGCTACGAATGAACGAATGGTTTTATTTGTGTATTCGTGGCAATTTTCTGCAAATAATAAAACATAAGCTACGAATACGCTAATGGTTTTATCCGTGCATTCGTGGCATTTTCAATCTACAATAAAACATATGCCACGAATACACTAATGGTTTTATCCGTGCATTCGTGGCATTTTTTAATCAGCAATAAAACATAAGGCACGAATGCACTAATGGTTTTATTAGTGCATTCGTGGTATTTTCCAATCGGCAATAAAACAATTTAGCCATTTAACCATTTACAAGTATTTTTGCAGCATGAACGCTACACTCACACAATCTCCTTTTTTAATGTATTCCGATGGTAAAGGCGGTATATACGAAGACGAAACTTTGTATGTAACAGGCCGTAGTGGCTGGGATGCATTGCCTGTACCGCTAGATGAATGGATACTTTTACCAGAAGGGGGACAATTATATGAATTGCCGGGAAGAAGAGGTTTGGGCATTGATGTAGAAACAGGGGAGATGCGCATTTGCGAAAAAGGATGGGCTGTGGCGGCATTTATTCCACCAGCACACACAGGCTTGTACATAGCGGCATACGAAACCATGCCCGATGCACCTACCTTACCCCTTTTTTGTTACACAGCAGCAGGTTGGCAAGACGAAAAAATGTATGTGCCAGCAGTAAGAATTGAAAAAGACATTAGGCAAGAAAGTGAAGGATACCACGATGATGAAATTGAAGTTGGCACCAATCAATTATTAAAAGCTTATCCCAACAACAGATTGGTAAAACATCTTATGGAAAATTGCTGTATGACGTACACATGCCCAGCTGCAAGAAACTTAGCACTTGGCAGATGGGAATGTCCTGTGCCCATATCACCTGCTTGCAATGCAAATTGTATTGGTTGTATCTCTTTTCAACCAGTAGAAGAAACCATTATTAGTACACAAGATAGGCTAACATTTAAACCTACTGCCGAAGAGATTGTAGAGTTTACTGTACCACATTTAGAAACAGCACCCTTTCCCATAATAAGTTATGGCCAAGGCTGCGAAGGCGAGCCCTTGCTTATGTGGGAAACCATTAAAGCATCTATTATTGAAATAAGAAAACATACACAGAAGGGTAGTATCAATATAAATACGAATGGAAGCATGCCGCATGCCGTAAAAGCCTTGTGCGAAGCGGGCCTTACAAGCATACGGGTGAGCACCAATTCTGCTAGGGAAGAAATATATACGCCCTATTATCGCCCAAATAATTATGTATTTGCCGATATTATAGAAAGCTTAAAAGTGGCCAATGAAATGGGTGCATGGACGAGCATAAATTATTTTGTTTTTCCTGGTATGACAGATAGTGTGGCAGAATACGAAGCACTAAGGAAGCTTATAAAAGAAACAGGCCTTAAAATGATACAGTGGCGCAATTTTAATATTGACCCAGATTGGTATTTGGGAAAAATTGGCGTGACGGACACGGGTGAATGTATGGGAGTAAAGCAAATGTTAGAGCTAATACAGGAAGAATTTCCTGATTTAAAATTTGGCTATTTTAATCCGTCTATAGAAAGAATTAAAGGGGATTTTGAAATGGATTATGCGCATTAATTCCCCTCCAGCGGAGGGGTGGCTGCCGAAGGCAGACGGGGTGGGTATTAGTGCGGCTGCCGCAGGCAGACGGGGTGGGTTCTTGAGTGACTGCCGAAGGCAGACGAAGTAGGTTTTAGCGTGGCTGCCAAAGGCAGACGGGCTAGGTTCTTTGGTTACTCGCCGAAGGCGAGCAGCATATTAACATACTACCTCACCCCATAATTCTTCACAATAAAATTCTCTAATCCTTCAATAACTAAGTTCATGTTCTGCATAATATCAAAAACAGAAATTCTATACATTCTCAAACCAAGTGATATTAAAAACCTTTCTCTTTCTGCATCATAAACTTCTTTACCAATATGGCTTGAGCCATCTATTTCAATAATTAGCCTCAATTTTTTTACATAAAAATCTACAATATAGTTTCCTATTACTTTTTGTCTATCAAAATCTATTTTATGAAAACCTCCTTTGGTTACCTGAATCCAAAAAAGTACTTCTGGTAAATTTCTTGCTTACCTAAGTTTTTTTGCCCTTGTTTTTAAATTAGGATTTGCGGAGAGTATTAAATTTGGGTATTGTTTTATTTCTATATTATCAATAAATATGGGTTTTTCGTTTTGCACAAAATTTATTTCTGTAATTCTAAATTATGGTTTTTTTTTAGCAATAATTGTATCTAATTAATTGTTGGGGATTAATCCATTTGAGAATATTAATTAATACTTGGTACACTTCACTTCGATACAGTTTATAAGAAACC
>JANPCB010000128.1:0-5780 GCA_031430735.1 Ferruginibacter sp.
TGAAATACACAATTTATGATTTTTAAAGGGGTAGATTAAAATGATATTTCTGTTTTTTTTCTGTGAATCTGTGGCAAAAATATTGCCACAGATTCACAGAAAAGCTGTTTTGTATATGATCTTTTAACTATTACACAAATAGATTACAGATAATATGGGTAAATTTATAGAGGTAAATTCTTTAAATGAAGAATGAATTTTTATACAGTTTATATTTAATTTTCTACAATTTTATATTGCTGGCACCTAATAGTGGATAGCTATTATAAATTTGGTATAAGGTATTAATGAAAGCCTTCAACTAGACTTTTGTAACAGCTTTGTTGCTTCGGGGATTTTACTTTACCTGCTCATGCTCTTCATAAAAAAATCCCGAACATGATAATAACTTTCGGGATTTTAAAATTTATAATAAAAGTGTAAGCCATTTCTAAACTCATGCTTTTGCTTACACACTTACGTGCATCTTCAGTGGCGCCTGCTTGCTGGCAAAGGCAGGTCGCAAAATTAAGCAGTATCTCTTTTGGCATCTTTAAGGATGGGAGGAACGAATATTATGGTTCGAAAAAAGACTAGAACCAAGGTGAAGAACGTAGCGAAACATGCATCAAAATTTATTTTGTAACTTTAGCCTATAAATTTATGTTGTATGAATCATTTAGCAGTAAAAGGCGATAAGAAATACAGCTTTGCCGAGTACATGAAAATGGAAGAGACGAGTGAAGAGCGTCATGATTTTTATCATGGAGAAATATTTGCAATGGCGGGAGCCACTGCTACCCATCACCAAATATGCCAAAATATAAATACGCCTTTGGTAAATAGATTTAAACCAAGAGGTTGTTTTGTAAGCCTTGAAGGGGTTAGATTAGAAATAGCAGAAGAGGATTTTTATTTATATCCAGATTTGTTTGTTACCTGTGATGAAGATGATAAAACAAACAATCTTTACAAAAAAAATCCTAGTATTATATTTGAAGTACTATCCGACTCCACCGCTTTATACGATAAGGAAATAAAATTAAAATATTACAAGCGCATACCAAGTCTTCTGTTTTATGTGCTGGTTTCGCAAAAAGAAACCATGGTAGAAGTATATGCCCGTATAGACGATACCCAAATTTGGAAATACCAAACTTTTGAAACCCTGGAGGAAGTAATAGATTTTGATAGACTGGGTATTAATTTGCCGTTGCAGGTTATTTATGATGGGATAGGGTTTGATATAATTGGAAAATAAAAGCTGATAATTGATTTTCTGCTGAGCCTAGCAGGGATAGAAGCGGAAAGCCGGCAGCCGCCTTTGGCGGCAAAGGCTTGAAGCGGATAGCCCTATACAAATGATCATTAATATTCTACAGTTGATGCTTCACTAAAAGATTCCTAAAATCATTACAACATCCGGGTTTTTCTCATAGAGATGACATCTTTTTAAAAGATGTCATCTCTGGCACAATAAAGATGTCATCTCTACCACAAAAAAATCCCGAATGCTATTACAACATTCGGGATTTTAAAATTTATTATAAAAACTTAAGCCATTTCTGAACTCATGCTTTTGCTTACACGCTTACGTGCATCTTCATCTAATATAGTTTTGCGAAGACGAATGCTTTTTGGTGTTACTTCTATACACTCATCTGATTGAATGTACTCCATACATTCTTCTAAACTCATTAAGATTTTTGGAGCGGCTTTGCTTGCATCATCGCTTCCACTAGCACGGTGGTTGGTCAATTTTTTCGGCTCGGTTGCATTCACCACCAAATCGCCTGGCTTAATATGCTCTGCTATTATTTGTCCTGTGTATACATCTTCTCCTGGATCTACAAAAAAGCGTCCACGATCTTGTAATTTATCTACAGAGTAACCAGTTGTTTTTTCGGTTGTTTTGCTAAGCAATACACCATTGTTGCGCCCAGGTATTGGGCCTTTCCATGGTCTGTATTCTGTAAAGCGATGCGCCATTACAGCTTCACCTGCGGTACCTGTAAGCATGGTGCTACGCAATCCGATTAATCCACGAGATGGGATATCAAACTCCAAATGTTGCATTTCACCTTTGGTTTCCATGATCAACATTTCGCCCTTGCGTTGTGTTACAAGGTCTATTACTTTACCACTGTATTCTGCTGGTACATCTACCACCAAATTTTCATAAGGTTCGTTTTTGGCACCATTTATTTGTTTTACCAATACCTGTGGTTGCCCTACAGTCAATTCAAAGCCCTCTCTGCGCATGGTTTCTATAAGGATACCTAAGTGAAGGATACCACGACCGAATACCAAGAAGCTATCTGCACCATCGGTATCTTCTACCCTAAGGGCAAGGTTTTTTTCTGTTTCTTTCATCAACCTATCTCTAAGGTGACGACTCGTTACAAACTTACCTTCTTTACCAAAGAAAGGAGAGTTGTTGATGCTGAATAGCATACTCATGGTAGGCTCATCAACGCTTATAACGGGCAATGCTTCTGGGTTTTCTACATCTGCAATGGTATCGCCAATGTTAAATTCATCTAATCCTACTACTGCACAAATATCTCCTGCTATAACTTCTGTTACTTTCTTTTTGCCCATGCCTTCAAAAACATACAGCTCTTTTATTTTCATTTTTTTGATGCTACCATCGGCTTGCATCAACGCTATTTGTTGGTTCTCTTTTATAACACCACGTGCTACTTTACCTACAGCAATACGACCAAGGAAAGAAGAGTAATCCAAAGAAGTAATTTGCATTTGCAAATACCCTTCGTTTACTTTTGGCTCTGGTACATATTTAATAACACCATCTAATAATGGAAAAATATTGTCTATTTGTGTTAGAGAATCATTGAACCAACCATTTTTTCCTGAACCATAAAAAGTTGGGAAATCCAATTGCTCCTCGGTAGCATCCAGGTTAAAGAATAATTCGAATACCGCATCGTGCACTTCATCCGGACGACAATTTTCCTTATCTACTTTATTGATTACTACAATAGGCTTTAAACCCAATGCCAATGCTTTTTGTAATACAAAACGTGTTTGTGGCATTGGTCCTTCAAATGCATCTACTAAAAGTACAACTCCATCTGCCATTTTAAGTACACGCTCTACCTCTCCGCCAAAGTCACTATGGCCTGGGGTGTCTATTACGTTTATTTTATGATCTTTATATACTACTGCTGCGTTTTTACTAAAAATGGTTATACCACGCTCTCTTTCAAGATCGTTGCTATCCATAATCAATTCACCAGTATCTTGATTGTCCCTAAACACTTTTGTGGAGTGTAAAATTTTGTCAACCAGGGTTGTTTTTCCGTGATCTACGTGTGCAATAATTGCGATGTTGCGAATATTCATTATTGTTATTTATTCCCCACAATTATTTGTGAGGTTGTTTTTGAGGGCGCAAAAGTACGGCTTTAATGCCGTAAACCAAGGGAATGGGGAAAATGGTTGTATTGTTATATTGTTAAATTGTTGGATATAAATAGCTTTTGTGCTTGTAATTTGTATTTTTTAGTTTAAAAATCTTTTTGCAAGGCGTTTTTTGTATAAGGAAGGTTTAATGAAAAAGATTCGAAAGTGAAATCCAATACCTAAGTCTACTCCAGAACTTGTAATAAATCTTTTATAAACGTCGATAAAATTTACATTTGAGTATAAAATACTTTTTGATGAGTCGTAATAAAAATGTTGGTTGATGGAGAAATTGTAAAAGCTATCTACATTTATTTCGTTGTACATTTTTTTATAAACTGTAATATTGCCTTCATCATCATATACTGGCACATCAATTGGAGGATTATTTATTTCAAATACTTTCTTATTCTGTATTTTATTTTCTTTTTCATCTACAACAGTCACTTTATTTGATAAAATAGCTTCAAATAGATGATGAGAAAGGCTAGGATTATATTTTGTAAATATTTTTAGTCCATTTTCATGGTCTTCGTCATTTAATAAATTATAATTGGTTTCCATTATGCCTAAATCGACCGAATGTTTTTTAATGGAAGCGGAAAGTTTATCGTTGCTGCTCTTAAAGCAGGAAGTAAAAGAGGATGTCCAGGCAAATTCAATATTATTGCTGTCCACTATATTCCTCAGAAACAAGCTGGTGACTAAGGCATTGTTGATATACAACTTATCGTTTTTGTAGTATAAAATTTGTTTTACTTTATAAATATGAAATTTGTTTTTCATTAAATTCTCCTCATACGAATCGAACATTTCACTTTTGTAATAATCGTGTTTAGCATTAAAATCATAGTAAAATTTATAAGGATTGATGTTACTAGTAAAAGTAAGATTACCAAAACCAGTATCCTTCAAACAAAAACTTTTTTTCAATGCACCTTCATTATTTGAAGTATAATTATCAATACACTCGCCTCTTAATAGTTTTGTGTGAATAATATTTCTTATGCCATATTTTGTTACCCTCGGTGTAATGTTTAGTATTTGGTCATATTCGGCAGCCCATTGTATGCTTGTATCGTTTTGTATAAAATCGGTATAGGGTATTTGAGCAAATAATTTTTGAGAAAGCATAAAAATTAAGAACGGAACAAAAATTTTCATAACCAAGTTTTAGCAAAATGAAATTAAAGAAAGTAATGCGGTAGAATTGTTAAAATAAACTTGTTTCTATTTTGAAAAAAATATTTAATTTTATGTTATGACTATCGCACAAAAATATTTACCTAATTATACCTATGCTGACTACTGCCAGTGGGAAGGGCAATGGGAGTTAATTGAAGGTATTCCTTATGCAATGTCGCCGCAGCCTGTTCCTTCTCATCAAAGAATTAATGGAAGATTATTTGCTAGATTTGATAAACCTTTAATAAAAAATTGCAAAGATTGTAAAGTTTACATTCCTATTGATTGGAAAATAAATGCTAAAACAGTCCTACAGCCAGATTTATTAATTGTATGTAAAAAGATAGAAAAGAAATTTCTTGATTTTCCACCCATTTTAGTTGCTGAAATATTATCTCCATCTACCGCACTAAAAGATAGAAATGTAAAAAAGCAAATTTATCTATCGCAAGGGGTAAAATATTTTCTGATACTAAACCCAGAAACAAAAAAGATTGAAGTGTTCGAGCTATTAAACAATGAATATGTTTTGAAAACAACTTCCCCAAAAACTTTTACTTTTATTTTAGAAGATGGATGCAAAACAAAGGTTGATTTTTCTGATATTTGGGAATAACCTTATCTGGTCAATAAGCCTTTTTAACTTATCCAATAAAGATTAATTGCTTCTAAGTCAATCAAAACCCCTATATTTGCGCCAGTTCATTAACAAGCGGCGTTAAAAGCCCGGATATTTATTGTAGATTTTTTACCATTTCCCCAATAAGATGCTTTACGAACAAAAGCATTCCTCCAATTTTTAGTGATGAAGTTTAGCTTCATTTCCGCACTCATATTTTAAATAAACATATTTTGTTATTTACAGACTTAAATTTAATTAAGCCCATCCTCGATGCGCTTGAAACAGAAGGTTACACAAAGCCTACACCCATTCAACAAGGTGCAATACCACACATTTTAGCAGGTAGAGATTTGCTGGGTTGTGCGCAAACAGGTACTGGAAAAACCGCAGCGTTTGCCATACCCATGCTACAGTTATTGGCAAAACCGAAAACCATGCAAAGTGCTGGCCAACGCCCTATACGTGCGCTTATACTTACACCTACACGTGAGCTGGCTATTCAAATTCAAGAGAGTTTCAATTCCTATGGTGCAAACATTCGCTTGAGGAATTTAGTGATTTTTGGCGG